>JAFSCR010000006.1 GCA_017436645.1 Clostridia bacterium
ACCCGTCCTCATTGGACTTTTTAACGAGCTTATGTGCAATGAGATACATAACGGCAAAGCCGTTTGAAATAATGCTGTCAAGCTCCTTATCCATGCGCTTTTGCACAATTTCGGGTAATGGCGAGCCGTAAATGCGCTCTGCCTTTTCCCTGCTCATATTCATAATATCCGTGTCGGACCCTTCGATTTCAGGGGGACACTTTTCCTTGGGAACAGGAGGAATATCTTCAATTTCATCCGCTATGCGGCACGTGTTTTCAATAACAACACGCCGTGCCGTCTCCTCGCCGAGATAGCCGAATTCCTCCAGCATTTCGTTTGTGGTGCGGAAAAAGAGGGGTGCCTGATTATCCGCATCATCAAAGCCTTTTCCTGCCATAAGAATGCGGCGGTACACTTCATCCTCACGGTTTAAGAAGTGTACGTCCCCCGTTGCAACGACGGGTTTTCCGAGTTTCTCACCAAGGGCAACAATGCGGCGGTTGTAGTCTTTTAGCGCCTCTTCATCCGCAGCGGTGCCGTTTGCAATCATAAACTGATTGTTGCCGAGAGGCTGAATTTCCAGATAATCATAGTACTCCGCAATTTTCAGAAGAGAGGCTTCACTTTCCTCCGCCACCATGGCACGGAAAAGCTCCCCTGCTTCACAGGCAGAGCCTACGAGCAGTCCCTCCCTGTATTTATTCAGCTCACTTTTCGGGATGCGGGGTGTTTTATGGAAATAATCCATGTGGGATTTTGTAATCAGGGTATATAGGTTAAAAAGCCCCTGACGATTTTTGGCAAGGAGAATCATGTGGTAGGACGGAAGCGTCTTCATATCCACATTCCCTGCCATTTTTTTATCTATATCGGCAATGTCTTCAACGCCCATGGCCCGAAGCTGCTCGGCAAGGGCCATCCAAATCTGGGCACACACCTGTGCATCGTTTACGGCACGGTGGTGGGCAGGGTTCTCAACGCCGAAATATTTTGCCATTTTATCGAGAGAATGCTGCCGTTTACTGATAACCATGGCACGGCAGAATGTGAGGGTATCAATAATACTGGGGGTGTATTTTTCGCCCATACGTGTGCACGCCGCACGAATAAAGCTCGTATCAAACGAGGCATTATGGGCAATTATGGGTGCCTCACCGCAAAACTCCAAAAATGCACGGACGGCACTTTCTTCATCGGGTGCATCCGCCACCATGCTGTCCGTAATGCCGGTAAGCTCCACAATTTTTACAGGAATGGGTTTCCCCGGGTTTACGAAGGTGGAAAACGTATCTATGATGGCACCGTCCCGAATTTTAACGGCACCGATTTCTGTAATTTTTTCCGTTTTGGGACTAAGGCCCGTGGTTTCTATGTCAAAAGCGACCATTTCGCCGTCAATTTGCCAGGATTTGCCTTTGTAAAGGGATGCGCCTATATCGTTGACAAAATAGGCTTCTACGCCAAAAATGACCTTTAAATCCGACCCCTTCGCCGCTTTATAGGCTTCCGGAAATGCCTGCACCACGCCGTGGTCAGTAATGGCAATGGCACGGTGACCGTATTTAATGGCCTGTTTTACAAGTGCGGTAGCGCTGGAAACCCCGTCCATGCTGGACATCTGGGTATGCACGTGGAGTTCTACTCTCTTTTCCTCCGCCGCATCCGTTTTCTCGTGTTTTTGTGCAGGCCCTATATCCTGCACACGAAGCACCACTTCTCCTGCAAAGGAATCGAAGGTAGCGTTCCCTCGTACAGTAACATAAGACCCTTTTTTGACATTGGATGCCACCGTTTCGTATTTATCCGCCGCCAAAAAGAGTTTACACGTAATGGAATCCGTTTTATCCGTAATATTGAACGTGAAAAGTTTCTTTTCTTTAATATCACGGCCTTCTGCAAAGAACACTTCGCCTACTACTGTGCATCTGCCGCTGCCCTCTTCGATATTTGCAATGTCCATGGGCTCGGAATCTATGGGTTTGCCGAGGATAACACCGCCCGATGCACTTACCGTTTCTTTCTCAGCGGATACAGGGCGTGTGGGCACAGGAAGCGGCTTTACCTTAATTTCCATTTCTTCCATCTCTTCCGTGATGCGGACTTCGAGATTTTCGCCCGAAAAGGCGGCATATGCCTTTTTAATGGCGCCTTCCCCGTTTTCGGCTTTTAAAAGCTCTGCGCCGCCGTGATGGAGGCAGATTTCCATCACGTCCTCTTTCTTCTGCCAAACACTATCTTTTAAAACATATTCGAGCACCGGCTTTTCTTCTGCGAGATAGCCGATGATAAAGTCCCGAAATGCCATTATGCCCTCTTCACCCTGTGGCATTGTTTCAAACAGGAATTCTATGGAAATACGGCTAAGGCTGTAAAAATCCCGAAGTGTTTTTTTCAGTTCCGTGATAACGGCATAGTCTACAATTTTCGGAAGGCAAAGGCGGATTTTCATACTGCGGGCCACCTTATCCACCCGAAGCCCCGCAACACGAAAATCAGCGGCGCCCACAGGGATGGGTGCGCCGCTAAACGCTTCACGGATTGATTTTGTGCCGTTTACTTCCACGTTTTTATAATCCTTTCCACTTCTGTTTTTAAGGTTGGCAGAATTTCTTCCGCCCCAATGCTTTTTACAATTTCGCCGTGGCGGAAAAGAACTGCCTTTCCATCGCCGCCGGCAATGCCCACGTCTGCTTCCTTCGCTTCACCGGGGCCGTTTACCGCACAGCCCATAACCGCAACACGGATGGGCGTTTCTATTTTCGAAAGATATTCTTCCATTTCTCGTGCCACGGGCATAAGGTTTATTTTACATCTGCCGCAGGTGGGACAGGAAATAAGCTGTGCGCCCTGTCTTTGGCCTAGTGCCCGCAGAAGGGTAATGCCTGCCTTCACTTCTTCCTCCGGCGGTGCGGAAAGGGATACACGAATGGTATCGCCGATGCCGTCGAGAAGAAGGCTGCCAATACCGGCAGCAGACTTTATAAGCCCTGCATATGCCGTGCCGGCTTCCGTTACGCCTATGTGAAGGGGATAATTTCCTTCCTTTGCCATAAGGCGATATGCCTCTACGGTTTTTTGAACATCCGAAGCCTTCAGGCTGATTACAATATCAGAAAAGCCCTCTTTTTCAAGAAGCGATGCATGGTATTTTGCGCTTTCCACCATAGCACGTGGGGTATGCCCGTACTTTTCATAAAATTCTTTTTCCAAAGAACCGCCATTTACACCGATGCGGATGGGCACACCGGCACTTTTTGCGGCCTGTGCCACCTTCCGTACCCGCGCCGCTTCCCCAATGTTGCCGGGATTTATGCGGATTTTATCCGCCCCTGCCTCAATACAGCGAAGGGCGATGCGGTAATCAAAATGAATATCGCAAACAAGGGGCACACGAACTGCCTTTTTAATTTCTGCGAAGCTTTCTGCCGCCGCCAAGTCGGGCACTGCAAGGCGGACAATATCTGCCCCTGCTTCTTCAAGCACCCGAATCTGGGAGATGGTGGCTTCTGCATTTTTCGTATCGGTTGTGGTCATGGTCTGCACCGAAATCGGTGCACCGCCGCCAATGGCGACATTTCCTGCTTTAACCTTCATTTTTGAAATACTCCAATGCCGCCGCAAGCTGATCGTCCTGTTCTATAGGAATATCATACTCGGCATCATTTAATCGGATTTGTGTATAAATATCGGCTGTACCGGTGGACGTAAGTCCACATCTTGCCTGGAAAAGGCGAAGCGCTTCCGTTGTGGTCTCATCTGCCACTTCATCGGCTTCCTCCATATATCCCCAAAATGCAAGGCGCTGTTCTACGGCCAAAACGCCGCTGCCCGTGTCGCCTGCTTTCCATTCCGTGTCCATTTCCATGGGGACCATGTAAGAAGTATCCATTACCTTCTCTGTGTTCTTTACATAAATATCGGGGAAAATCCCTTTGTGGTGAATGCTGCGGCCGCCTGCCGTTTTGTATTCGGCAACGGTAAGGCGGATGCCGCCGCCGGAAATAATGGGCATCAGCGTTTGCACGGTGCCTTTACCGAAGGAAGGCGTGCCGATGAGTACGCCGGAGGAGGTATCTTTAATGGCACCGGCAAAAAGCTCGGAAGCTGAAGCACTCCCCTCGTTTATTAAAACGGCAAGGTCAAATTTACCTGCATTATTTTCTTCGTTATAATAAAGCTCGTTGTCCTCCGGATTTGCATACTCCACGCGCATAATTACGCCTTTTGGCGTAAAGAGACGGCAAAGATTGAGGGCTGCGGTAAGTTCGCCGCCGGGGTTATTGCGAAGGTCAATAATAACATCTTTTATGCCGTTTTCCGTAAAAACATCAAGTGCGGTGCGAACCTGTTTTTCCGTTGTGCCGTTAAAGCCGCTTATAGCGATATACCCGGCACCGTCCATCATCTCGTAGCTTACGGAGGTGTTATCAATTTTAGCACGGACAATGGAAAAGGATACAAGGGTACCTTCACGTCTTACAGTAATCTTAACGCTCGTTCCCTCTTTCCCCGTAATGCGGCTTTTTACAGCCTCCATGTCCATGTTTTCAACATTTTCATCGTCCACGGCGACCAAAACGTCCCCCGTGCGAAGGCCTGCCGCCTCTGCAGGGGAGCCTTCTATGGCGGACATGACAACAATGCCATTATTCGTTACGGAAATGACCACGCCGATGCCGGTAAATTCACCGGCAACATTCTCTGCCATAAAAGCATTATATGTATTTTCATCCATATAGCCGCTATGTTCGTCCAGAGAGGTCATAATGGCTTCTACCATACCGTTAAATCCCGATTCGGGATTCTCCAGTCTTTCCCGAAATGCAATATCAAGAAGTTTTTCGGGCGGTTCGGGAAACTTGGCATAGTCCTGTATATACTCGATAAGGTCATGAATATAGGCATACTGAATGTTCCCCGGCAGTTCTACCGCAGAAACGGAAAGTGTGAGAAGTATACCCGATAAAAGTGCACAAAGAAGTGCTTTAAACCGTTTTTTCAAAGAAAATCCCTTGCTTTCTTTACATTTTTTCCGGTGCGGAAACCTGCAACATGCGAAGTGCATTGGAAAGTACGATTCTTGTGCACTCTACAAGTTTAAGGCGGGCAGCAGTAAGTTCTTTATCCTCCGTACGGACATGGCAGGCATTATAGAAGCTATGGAAAAGTGCCGCCGTATCCATGGCATAACGGGTAATGCGGGACGGCTCCAGCGAAGCTGCCGCCACACGGATTTCATCGGGGAATTCTGCAAGCTTTTTAATAAGGGCACGTTCGTGCTCGTCGGAAAGGAGATTTGCCTTCATGTCCTTATACGGGCAAACCTTTGTCCCTTCTTCCCCGAGAAGACGGATAATACTGGAAATACGTGCATAGGCATACTGCACATAAAATACAGGGTTATCGTTGGACTGTTCCACCGCAAGCCCTAAGTCAAATTCAAAGTGACTGCCTGCCTGACGGAGATTAAAGAAGAAGCGTGCGGCATCTACGCCGATTTCGTCAAGAAGGTCAGAAAGGGTAATCATGCGGCCCGTTCTTTTGCTCATACGAACAACCTCACCTTTTTCCACAAGGCGGACAAGCTGCATGGTAATAACATGGAGACGGTCAGGGTCAATGCCGAGTGCCTCCATGGCGCCCTTCATACGGGCAATATGGCCGTGATGGTCAGCGCCCCAAATGTTAATGGCTTTATCAAAGTTTCTGCCGGCGAGCTTATTTCTGTGGTAAGCAATGTCAGCGGCAAAATAGGTGGGAATGCCGTTTGCACGGACCAATACGTCATCTTTCTCTGCGCCAAAACGGGTACTTTTAAACCAGATGGCGCCTTCCTTTTCGTATGTTAAATCCTTTTCTCCCAAAAGGGCGATGGTTTCTTCCACTTCGCCGCTTTTGTAAAGAGAGCTTTCACGGTACCAATTATCGTATTCAATTCTGTATTTTTTAAGGTCCGCCTGCATTTTGGCAATATTTTTGGGGAGCGCATATTCTACGAGGGTGCGGCGACGCTCTGCACTCTCTTTTTCGAGAAGACCGCTTCCGTTTTCATCAATATAGCTTTGGGCAAGCTCCGTAATATCTGCGCCCTGATAGCCGTCCTCCGGAAAATCTTCAATTCCCGTGAGAATCTGCAAAAATCTTGCTTCCAGACTCATGCCGAACTTTTCAATCTGTGCGCCTGCATCATTTAAGTAAAACTCACGGCAAACATCCCAGCCTGCCATATCGAGTAATGCAGCGAGAGAATCGCCGATGGCACCGCCACGGGCATTTCCCATATGCATGGGGCCTGTGGGGTTGGCGCTTACAAATTCCACCATAACCTTTTTACCACAGCCGTCCTCGGTTCTGCCGTAGTTTTCCTGTCCGGCTTCAATATCTTCGAGGGTGCCGTAAATCCAGTCAGGATTTAAATAAAAGTTAATAAACCCGGGTCCTGCGATTTCGGTGCGGACTACGAGGTCGTTTTGCGGCATATTTTCAAGAATTGCCGCCGCCACATCACGGGGAGAACGTTTAAGTTCCTTTGTCAGAAGCATTGCCGCATTGGTAGAAAAATCACCGTGTGCCTCGGCTTTCGGCACTTCTACCAAAAATGCAGGCATGGTGGCCTCGGGAAATGCTTTTCCCACCGCTTCCTTTATCATATTTTCAACAGTATGTAAAACTCTTTCCTGTGTATACATCTTCTTTCCTCCGCTCTTTTTATGCTTCACGCACGTTTAAGGAGAGCGTGTGCTCTGCCTTGGTGTTATTATCAATTTCAAGACAGTAGCGGATATCAATTTTCCCGCTGGTCTGCCCGAATTCAACCTTTACAGCATCCGAAATGACGCCCACGGTAAAGCTCCCGAAGGGCGTATCATAATACCCTGTGTGCTTTTCGCCCGGTGCAAAAATCATATGGGTGTTAAATTGGCCGTAGCGTGTTAGTGCCACACGGTCATTTTCTATTTTCAGCATGGTGGTGGTTTCTTCAAACCCCGTAACTTCCGTTTCTTTATACGAAAGGTAATGCTTGTCCCCTTTTTTATAGTACTTGCCTTCCGTTACAAGTTCTGTTACGTTTTCTTCACCCATTTCAGGGAATTTTTCTTCCCCCGCAATGGAAATAATAACTTCTTTATTCATTACCGTACTCCTTAGGCGTGTTTACGTTTAGTATAGCATAAATCCAAGCAGAACGCAAAGTTAAGTTCTGGTAGTTATGCAAGGGAAATCAGCCTATCAATAAGGTCCCCGTAAGAAAGACCGCTTGCCTGCCAGAGTTTGGGGTACATGCTGATTTCCGTAAAGCCGGGAATGGTGTTAATTTCATTCAAAACGATTCTGCCCGTCTTTTTATCCTTAAAAAAGTCCACTCGTGAAAAGCCTTCCCCGCCAATTGCATGAAATGCTCGGACGGCCATCTCGCGAATCTCTGCCGCCTCTTCTTCGGAAAGGGGTGCCGGAATTAAAAGCTTTGATGTGCCGTCTATGTATTTTGCATCATAATCATAAAACTCTGCCTCGGGCACAATTTCGCCAAGGGTCGACGCCTTGGCATTTTCATTTCCCAAAACAGCACATTCAATTTCACGGGCATCAATATATTCTTCAATGAGTACTTTGTCATCGTGAGAGAACGCACCTTCTACTGCAGAAAGAAGTTCCGCCTCACACATTACCTTATATGCGCCAAGAGAAGAACCTGCGCTTGACGGCTTTACAAACACGGGGTAAGAAAGGCTGGCACGGGTTCGTGAAAGCACAGTATCCTTTTCATCTTTTTCGATGGCAATTCCTTTTGCAACGGGAAGACCGGCGGCGGAAAACAGCTTTTTTGCCATTTCCTTATCCATCCCCACTGCCGATGATGCGACGCCGCACCCTACATAACGAATCCCCGCAAGCTCACAAAGGCCCTGCACGCATCCGTCTTCACCAAAGTCCCCATGCATAACGGGAAAAATAACGTCCACAGAAAAAAGGCTCGGGCCGTTTTCGCCGAAAATCCAAAACCCGTGGTCGAGGGCATCGGGGGATAAAATTGCCTTCTCTCTGGGTAAGGTTTCCCATGCACCTGAGCGGATTTCTTCGGGGCTTGCATCCGTTTTAAACCATTCCCCGTCCTTCGTTATACCGATTTTCAAAATGGAATATTTTTCAGCGTGTATATTTTCGAGAACCGATGCCGCAGAAATGCAGGACACCGCATATTCTCCCGATTTTCCGCCAAATAAAATTGCAAGCTGCATACCAAATTCCTTTCAGCGCATGATTATATCATAAATTTCCCGTTTCGGCACATCACGGTCCTTTGCCACCTTCTTGATAGCCTCCATGCGGGAAAGACCGCTCTCTTCATAAAGTGCCACATGCTCGGGCACCGATAAATCCTCATAGGAAACCACTTCTTCGGCGGCACCCTCCAAAACGAGAACAAATTCGCCTTTGGGCGGGACTTCTTCATATTTTTCAGCCGCCTCGCCTACCGTGGTACGGCAAATTTCTTCAAACACCTTGGTCATTTCACGGCACAGGGTGATTTTTCTGTCCCTGCCGAAGGTTTCCGCAAAATCATCCAGGGTTCTTTTCAGTTTATGCGGCGCTTCGTAAAATATGATGGTTCTCTTCTCCGTCCGAAGTTCAGAAAGTCTATCCATTCTCCCCTTTTTCTGCATGGGAAGAAAGCCTTCAAAAACAAAGCGACCTGTAGAAAGCCCCGAAACACAAAGTGCCGTAATTGCCGCACAGCAGCCGGGAACGGGAACTGTTGGAATATTCTCTTTCGCACAAAGCTTTACAAGGTCCTCACCCGGGTCACTGACGGCAGGGGTACCTGCATCGCTGACGAGGGCAACATTTTTCCCGCTTAAAAGCTCATTTATAATCACTTGGCCGTGCCCCTTCTCATTATGAGAGAAGTAACTGATACACGGTTTCTGGATGCCCAGGTGCCTGAGAAGCTTTTGGGTGTGGCGTGTATCCTCTGCAGCTACAATATCCACCTCCGAAAGTGTATTTCGAAGTCTTTCGGAAATATCGGATAAATTCCCTATGGGCGTAGCACAAACATAAAGCGTTCCGGTCATTTCGTATCCCTTCCGTACTGGGACTCCAGTTCCTCCGTATATGTCCCGTCGTCATTATATATAATAAGCGGCGGCATAATATGCAAAAAAGTACCGCCGCCGAGTGCGCCCTCAACCAAAACCAGTTTCGCTTCGCCGCCTCTTTTGGTATGAACGGTGCGAAGGCGCTTCGGCTCTAATTTAAAGGCACGCATTTCGTCTAAAATATCCGTCAGCCTGTCGGGTCTGTGTACCATATAAAACCTGCCGCCGTACCGAAGGAGCGAAGCGGCACTATGCAGTACGTCAGAAAGCGTACAGAGTATCTCATGCCGTGCAATCGCCTTCCCACGGCTCGGATTTTGCATCCGTCCATCTTTAATATAGGGCGGATTTACACAAATTACATCAAATTCCAGACCTGCAAAAATCTGTTTGGCGTCCTTTACGTCCCCGTCTACCATACGAACATGCCTTAGGCCATTTTCTGAAAAACTGCGCCGGGCAAGTGCTGTCTGCACGGGATTAATTTCAAGACCCGTGATACTGCCCGCCTCCGTTTTTCCTGCCAGAAGGATGGGAACAATGCCGTTTCCCGAACAAAGGTCCAGAACACGGTCGCCTTTTCTGACTTCACAAAAGGAAGACAACAACACCGCATCCACGCCAAAACAAAATTCACGTTTATCTTGCCATATATGAAGGCCTCGAATATCGAGGTCATCTTTTCTTTCAAATTCATTCATACGTCTTTGTACATGTTCGGGGCCGCCCAAAGAGCGACCCCGACATTTCACCCTTTATTACTGTTCCTGGGGTGCAGAAACGGGACATACGTTTGCGCAGTTGCCGCATTCGATGCAAGCATCTTCGTCGATTACGTATGTGCTGTCCCCTGCAGAAATGCAGGATACGGGGCATTCAGCTTCGCAAGCGCCGCAGCTGATGCAATCTTCACTAATTTTATATGCCATGAAAATACACCTCCTTCATATACTCCTGTATACTGTATCACTTTTTTATGCATTTGGCAAGTATTTTTACAGATTTCGTAAAAATATTTCAGTTTTTCTTCTCACAAATGAGTTCTTCTCCCTCGGCACGGACAGAAAAAGTATCACCGCTTTGCATTTGGCCGGAAATAAGCAGAAGGGCCGCCTTGTCCTCCAGGTGCTTTGAAAGTGCACGGCGAAGAGGACGTGCACCGTTTTTAAGGTCTATGCCTTTTTGGAGAAGCAGTTCTTTGGCTGCATCCGTAATCTTAAAGCCAATTTCTCTCTTTTCGAGCATTTCGGAAAATTCAGAAAGCATTTTCTCTAAGATTTCCATAAGCACGGGTTTTTCTAAAGGCTTAAACAGAATAATCTCGTCTATTCGATTTAAAAATTCCGGCCGGAAGAAACTTCGAAGTGCCTTTTCTGTTTTTTCCATTGCCGCTTTTTCAGGGGACGAGGTATAACCGGGTGCCGTGCCTTTATAATCGGAGCCTGCATTACTCGTCATGATAATTACGGTATTGGCAAAGCTTACGGTTTTGCCATGGCTATCCGTAATTCTGCCGTCATCTAAAATCTGCAGGAAAAGATTCAAAACATCCTGATGGGCTTTTTCCACTTCGTCAAGAAGAATTACGCTGTAGGGGCGGCGGCGGATTTTCTCCGTAAGCTGTCCCGCATCGTCATAGCCAACATACCCCGGCGGCGAACCGATAAGCTTTGAAACGGCGTGTTTTTCCATATATTCGGACATATCAATGCGAATGAGTGCATCCTCCGTATCAAACATAGCCTCACTAAGGGCTCTGGCAAGTTCTGTTTTGCCGATGCCGGTAGAACCGGAAAAAATGAAGGAAACAGGCCTTTGCACTTTCGAAAGGCCGGCACGGCCTCTCCGCATGGCGCGGGCAACGGCCTCTACTGCCTCATCCTGTCCCTTGACACGTTTTTTCAGCGTGGCTTCCAGTTCCAAAAGGCGTGCGGTTTCTTCTTTCGTAATCTGACCCACAGGTATTTTCGTCCAACCGGCGATTACACGGGCCACATCCTCCACAGTAAGATGGACTTCACAAAGCTTTTCCTCCGTCCGGCGGATTTTGTCCTCCAGCTGGATTTCCTTCGTTTTCAGCCCTGCCAGCGTTTCATAATGATCTGCAGCGTTTTCGCTTTCTGCCTCCTCTTTGGCAGAAAGTACATCCGCAAGTTCTATGCGAAGGCGTGCAAGCTGTGCAAGATAAACATTCTTAAGGTTTGCACGGGATGCAGCTTCGTCAATAACATCAATGGCTTTATCGGGAAGAAAACGGTCTGTAATATACCGCTCGCTATACTCCGCCGCCGCTCGGATGACCTCATGGCTGATTTTCACTTTATGATAATCTTCATAATAGGACTTAATGCCGGAAATAATGGAAATCGTTTCCTCAATGCCGGGTTCCTCCACCAATATGGGCTGAAATCTTCTTTCCAGCGCCGCATCCTTTTCAATGTGCTTACGGTATTCTGCCGTAGTGGTGGCACCGATTACCTGAATTTCTCCACGGGCTAAAGATGGCTTTAAAATATTGGCGGCACTCATGGCGCCTTCCGCATCTCCTGCACCAACAATATTATGAAGTTCGTCGATAACAAGAATAATGTTACCTTGCTTTTTGACTTCTTCTATAATACTTTTAAGGCGTGCCTCAAACTGACCACGGAACTGGGTTCCTGCCACAATTGCAGTAAAATCAAGAAGAAAGATTTCCTTATCCAAAAGCTTTTCCGGCACAGCGCCTTCTGCAATGCGGGCGGCGAGGCCCTCCGCAATGGCCGTTTTTCCGACGCCCGGTTCCCCGATAAGGCAAGGGTTATTCTTCGTGCGTCGATTCAGAATTTCCATAACACGGGTAATCTCCGCATCACGGCCTATCACACGGTCTACCTCGCCACGTCTCGCCTTATCGGTAAGATTTGTGCCGAAGTTTTCCAGAATTTTCTTCTTTTTCTTGTTTTCTTTTTGGGAAGCTTTTTTATCTTTCTTTTCTTCTTTCTCTGTTTTCTCCGTTTCCGGCTTTTCGCCGCCGCTTAAAAAACCGAGTAAATCCTGAAAAAGATTTCCGCCTTCCCCGTTTTCATCCATATCCATGTCCATATCCTCCCCTTCCATCATCTGGAGGACTTGTTCATTGATGTTTTCAAATTCCTCGGGGTCTATGCCTATATTACCTGCCAGCTGTCCCATATCAAGGCCAAGCTGTTTTGCACAGGAAAGGCAAAGCCCTTCCGTTTTCTTTTCTCCGTTTTCAATTTTAGTAACAAACATCACTGCAACATTCTTATTGCAGCGGGCGCACATAATCATGTCGGGTTTCCTTTCCGTATGCAAAAACAGTCTGTATTTTGCATACCTTAATGCTTAAAATAAGCCGTTACAAACTGTAACGGCTTATTCTTAAAATTCTTATTAGCCCTTAATTGCCGCAGAGGCCATACCGGCAATAAACTGCTTCTGTACGAAACAGAAAATGATAATGGTCGGTGCCATACCGATAACGGCGGCAGCCATCAGAACCGGAATATCACCTGAAGCTTCATACTTCGTGTTGAAGTTAGCAAGCGCAAGAGAAAGGGTACGCTTAGAGTCGCTTGTGATATAGATAAGGGGACCGAACAGGTCATTCCAGCAGCCTCTGAATGTGTTCAGGCACATGGTGAAGATAAAGCCACGTGCAAGGGGAACATAGATTCGAGCCCAGATGTATAAAGGATGGGCACCGTCAATCATAGCAGCTTCATAAAGTGCACCGGGGATACCCTTATAGCACTGACGCATCATAAAGATTGTTCCTGCGCCACCAAAGAAGGAACCAATGGTAAGCGGAATGAATGTGTCAATTGCACCAACAGTATTAAACATAACAAACATAGGAACCTGCATAACTGTACCGGGAAGGAACATGGTACAAAGTACCGCAAAGAACATTGCCTGGTTTCCTTTAAACTCATATCTTGCAAAGCCGAAAGCTATGAAAGAGTTTGAAAGAACAACACCGATCATGTTGATTGCTGTGATAATAAGCGTGTTTCCTATATACTTAAACATCTCAGCTTCAATCAAAACCGTTTTATAGTTAACCCAGTTCCAACCCTGGAACCATCTCATCTGATAAACGTCCTGTGCATTATTTGCAAGAGAACTGGAAAAAGCAAATACGAAGGGGAAAATCATGATGATGGAGCCAAGTGCCAGGACCAATACGCCCCAAATGTTGTAATCTCTTCTTTTGGTAAAGAAATTCGGTTTTTTAACTTGTTTTTCAGCAGGAGCTGAATTCATTGCAATATTATTAGGCATCGTAGTGCACCCACTTCTTCTCATATTTCTTCTGCGCATATGTTACTATCGCTATGAAGATAAAACTGGTCCAGCCAAGGGCGGACGCTTGGCCAACGTCACTTGATGCACCCCACATCATTTTGTAAATGAGGGAGTTTACAACGTACATATCGTGGCCTGTACCCTGTGTGAGCAGGTAGAATACTTCGAATGTCTGCAATGCACCGGAAATACCTGTGATAAGCAGGTAGAAAATCGTCGGCGTAATAAGGGGCAGCGTAATCTTGAAGAACTTTCTTGTAGGGGAAGCACCGTCAATATCTGCAGCTTCCATAACGTCTTCACTCAGAGCCTGTACCGCCGCCATAAGGTAAAGGGTGGAACCGCCAACGCCTTTCCAAACACACATAATAACGGTTGCTGCGATAATTTCAAGCCAATGTTCACTGTACGTAAACATGAAGGGCCCAAGGCCGATAAAGCCTAAAATTGTATTCAGAACACCGCCTTTCGGGCTGTAAAGACGACCCCAAACGATTGTAACAGCCGTCATCGGTGTGAGTGTCGGTATGTAGTAAATAACACGGAAGAGCGATAACGTCTTAATCTTCTGGTTCAGAAGAACTGCAAGAACGCAAGCGAGTGAAATGTTTATAGATTCAAGCATAAATGCATATACCCAAACATTTCGGAATGCTTCCCATGTTTGATCCGCTTTAATAACACGGGAAAAGTTCTGCAGACCTACCCATCTGGGCGGGTTAACAAGATCATAGCGTGTAAACGCAAAGTACAGGGAGATTAAAAGCGGTGTCAACGTAAAAATAAGAATATGCAAAATATACGGTGACACAAAAAACCATCCCCAGTTCTGGTGCCGTCTGGTCATTTTGTTTCCTAGCCTTTCTGTCCGCTGATTTTCATAAATGTACCGTCCCGGACGCAGACGGATACTTCTTCTTGTGTGTTTTGCATAAAAAATCAGCATCAATTTTGCCTCTGTAATGCAATTTTGATGTTGTATTATGCACATTCACCATAAAACGTATTCTTATTATAGCATAAGTATCCATATAATGCAATAGTTTTTTTAATTTTTTTTGCAAAAAAATGTTTTAAATCGGGCATCTTGAACAATTTGCACAAAGGTTTTTCATTTTTCCCCGTTTTTTCAGGCTTTTGGGGTGCGAAATTATTTCGAAACTGCAACGAAAGTTTATTTAAAAAAGAAAAAAGCACGAAACAAACGTTTCGTGCTTTCAGATTTTGAAAACTTATTCTTCGTCTTCAAACTCTTCATCAAAGCAATCGCATTCGAATTCGAGTTCGATTTCATGACCGCAAGCGGGGCAAACGATAGCTTCTTCTTCCATAAGAAGGTCTGCATCGAGACAGATTTCCTCGCCGCAGTTGGGGCAAATAATGTCTTCACAGTCAAAATCACAGTGGCCGCCGCAATCGCAGCAGTCCTCGTCATCTTCATCGTCGCCATAGAGGTCTTCTTCTACATAGCCGAGGTCTTCGTCAATTTCGTCAACCTGTGCCTGCAGTTCTTCATAATCTTCGCCCATAAGCGCAATTTCTTCAGTGATTTCGCCAAGTACTTCAATAATTTTAGAAAGTAACTTGCCTTCACCTTTTTCCGTATCTATGTCCATGCCTTCGCAAAGACCTTTCAGGAATGCTACTTTTTCTTCCAGTGCCATTTTTCGTTCCTCCTTAAAAGAATTTATTATGCACGCTCCATGTATTCGCCTGTACGCGTGTCAACACGAATCATATCGCCCTGGTCAATGAAGAGCGGAACGTTAATCTGTGCGCCGGTTTCAAGCACTGCGGGCTTGGTTGCACCCGTAGCCGTGTCGCCTTTTACGCCGGGTTCTGTTTCTGCAACCTGCAGTTCAACGAAGTTCGGGGGTTCAACACCGAAAACGTTGCCCTTATAGGACAGAACCTTAACGAGCATATTTTCCTTTACAAAGCGGAGTGCATCGCCAAGCTGGTCAGCGTTAAGCGGCATCTGCTCGTATGTTTCCTGATCCATGAAGTAGAAAAGTTCGCCGTCAGCATACAGATATTCCATATCTTTTCTTTCAATATGTGCCTTGGGCATTTTGTCTGTGGGACGGAAGGTTTTTTCTACAACACCGCCATTTATAACATTCTTCAGCTTCGTTCTTACGAAAGCTGCGCCCTTGCCGGGTTTTACATGCTGAAATTCAACAATCTGGAAAACGTTGCCTTCCATTTCGA
Source organism: Clostridia bacterium (assembly GCA_017436645.1). Classification (GTDB taxonomy): domain Bacteria; phylum Bacillota; class Clostridia; order UMGS1883; family UMGS1540; genus SIG447. The sequence continues at coordinate 15,606 of JAFSCR010000006.1, forward strand.
AGGTAATACCGTTTCTGAAATCTCCTGCACTAATCATCTTATGTTTCCATTCCTTTCCGTTTTTATACTACTATTGTAACTGAAAATCCAAAATATTGCAAGAACTTTTTCGTATCTTGTCCATTTTTTTATACAAAAGATGCCACAAGGTCGCCCATCGCATACATCCCTTGGGGCTTGTCCTTCAAAAATGCTGCAGCCCGAATTGCGCCCACGGCAAAAATATCACGACTGCCTGCACTGTGACGAAGCTCGATCACCTCATCCTGTCCTGCAAAGAGAACTGTATGTTCGCCCACGATTGTGCCGCCGCGAACAGCATGGATGCCAACCTCCTGCTTACCTCTGGGGCGTCGCACGCTGTGACGGTCATATATAAATTCTTTCGTACCTTCTGCCGCTTCATTTATGGCATCGGCAATGGCCATGGCCGTACCGCTCGGTGCATCCAGCTTACGGTTATGATGCTTTTCGATAATTTCAATATCAAAACCCTCACCCAGGACACTTACGGCCTTTTTGCAAAGCTCCGTAAGAAGGCTTATGCCAAGAGACATATTGGCAGAGAAAAATACAGGGATTTCTCTTGCCGCCGCTTCCATAAGGCTTTTATGCTCTGCACCAAGACCTGTGGTGCATACAACAACGGGAATTTTCTTTTCCATGGCATAGGGCAAAAGGGTTAAAAGTGCCCCGGGGTTGGAAAAGTCAATAATCACGTCGCCGCCTTCGGGCAGGAGACGGGGGTTTTCCACAATGGGAAAATCACCGTAGGATGCAGTATTAAGATCAATGCCGGCACAAACGGCAAAGTCGGGCATGTCAGAGAGCATGCCCGCTACAGTTTTACCCATTTTTCCGTTTGCACCGCTAATAATTACGTTTATCATTGGCACACCGTTCCTTTTTTATGCTTTGATCTGCAAACCAAACTTTTCGAGTTCAGCACGAAGAACTGCTGCATTCTTATCTTCCATTTCGCAAAGCGGCATGCGGAGCTCGCCTACATCAAAGCCGAGCATATTCATGGCCGTCTTTACGGGAATGGGGTTTACTTCAATAAATAATGCCTTGATAAGATCATACATCTTAAGCTGAAGCTCTCTTGCGCCCTTCACGTCACCCTGTGCAAAAAGTGCAGTAATGTCATGGGTTTCTTTCGGCAGAATATTGGCCACAACAGAAATGACACCAACGCCACCTAAGGACATAACGGGAACAATCATATCATCATCGCCGGAATAAATGGCAATCTTATCGCCGCAAAGGGATGCAATCTTGGCCACCTGAGAAATATTTCCGCCGGCTTCCTTTACGCCCACAATATTATCAAGCTCCGAAAGCTTCAGAAGTGTTTCGGGCTGGATGTTTACGCCTGTTCTGGAGGGTACATTGTAAAGGATAATGGGAATGTTAACCGCTTCGGAAATCGCCGTGTAATGCTTAATAAGACCTTTCTGTGTTGCCTTATTATAGTAAGGTGTTACGGAAAGCAGTGCATCTGCACCCACTTTTTCCATAGCAATGGAAAGCTGTACGCCATGGTGTGTATCATTGGAGCCTGCACCCGCAATAATGGGAATACGGCCTGCAGCCTTCTTTACGGAATATTCTACACAGGAGATATGTTCTGCATCCGGCATGGTTGCCGATTCGCCTGTGGTTCCGCAAACAATAATAGCATCCGTTTCATTTGCAATGTGGTATTCAATAAGCTCTCCCAGCTTATCGAAATCAATCTGTCCATTCTTAAACGGTGTTACGATAGCAACACCACTACCTGTAAAAGGCAGTTTCTTCATAATTCAAGTGCCTCGCTTTCTTAGATTATTCGTTATCGAACTCAATAAACTTCTTGGCAATCTGCACGGCGTTTGCGGCAGCGCCTTTGCGGATGTTATCTGCAACTACCCAGAGGTTTACGCCGTTTTCTACGCTTTCGTCACGGCGGATACGGCCGACAAACGTTTCGTCACGGCCCGTAGCATTGATTGCCATGGGGTAGATGTTATTCTTAACATCGTCTTCGATTACAACGCCGGGAGCGTTCTTCAATACTTCAACGAGTTCGGAAAGTTCAAAGGGTTTTTCCAGTTCAACGTTAATGGATTCGCTGTGGCCGTTAAAGACGGGAACACGTACAGTTGTTGCCGTAATGCGAAGAGAATCGTCACCCAGGATTTTGCGGGTTTCGTTTACCATCTTCATTTCTTCTTTTGTATAGCCGTTATCCAGAAATACGTCAATGTGGGGAATGCAGTTGCCTGCGATGGGATGGGGGAACTTTTTGGGTGCTTCACCCTTATATCCGTTTTCCAGATCGTCCCAGCCGGCTCTGCCTGCGCCGGAAACAGCCTGATATGTAGAGTAAACAATACGTTTAATGCCATAGGCTTTCTGCAGGGGGCGCAGCGCTACCATAGCCTGAATGGTGGAGCAGTTGGGGTTTGCAATAATGCCTTTATGCTTCTTGATATCTTCCGGGTTTACTTCCGGTACTACGAGGGGAACTTCCGGATCCATACGCCATGCGCTGGAGTTATCAATTACGAGGCAACCCTTGGAAGCTGCAATGGGAGCAAACTTTTCACTTGTGGAACCGCCTGCGGAAAAGAGTGCAATATCAAAGCCTTCGTCAAAGGAGGTTTCCGTAAGTTCGCGGACGGTATATTCCTCTCCCATAAATGTCAGCTTGGAACCTGCAGATTTTGCAGAAGAAAACATGGTGTAGCTTTCTGCCGGCAGTTTATACTCTTCCAGCACCTTCAGGAATGTTCTGCCTACCATCCCGGTTGCGCCTACGACTGCAATTTTGTACTGTTTCATTGTCTTTCCTCCTAATTTATCTTTGCTTTTTCTGTACCGTTATTGGAAAATTTATAAATATTGCCTTCCGCATCTCTGGCAAACACATAATCATCATATGTGACTGTGCCCTGATATGTGCCTCCATCCAGTTTAATGGCATATTTACCGTCAAAATCAATTTTGTAAACGCCACCGTCGTCAGAAAGACCGATGTAGCATTCACGGGTGATATGGAAGTTCTTTAATACTTTTCTGGAAACAACCGAATAATTTGCACCGTTTAAATCCGCTTTGCAAATAAGACCATTTACACTCAAAAAGTAAAGCTTTTTATCTTTTACACAAAGGTTTTTGTTTGCGCCTTCAAAAACACGTGTGGAAGTGCCGTCATCATTTAATTTATAAATTGCCGCACCGTCAGAGAAGAATACGCCTTCACCGGAAATGACGGGCAGTTCTCCTGCACGGTCAGTAACAGCTTCCGTGGTCATCGTCTCCAGCTTCAGTCTGTAAATCTTACCGCCGTCGGACAGGTTGCGGTAGTAAAAGTAACCGTTATATGCAGAATAGCTGTCGGTTTTATCGTTTACCATTTTCGTAACAGTATTATCTGCACGGTTCATCATATAAATGCCGCCATCTTCGCCGATAAAGTAAATGGCTTCTTTAAATACAACAAGTGTATGTGCTTTCCCTTTTACAACGGGTTCTTCTTTGCCGAGCTGATAAATCCCGTCAGAGCCGACATAGAACTGCGCTCTGTCTGCCGTACAGCCGACAAAGGCGCCGCCGTACATATTCTCCTGTGTGTTGGAATTTAAGGGCATAAAGTTCTTTTCAATATATTCCTGCGTTGTAATAGCCTGTGTCATAATGAGGCGGTACCCGAGAAGGATTGCCTGTTCTCTGGTAGTGTTCCCCAAGGGATTAATGTTCCCCATCTCATCGCCGAGCATAACGGCAAAAAGGTGCATATTCTGCACAGCATTCATTGCCCAGTCCGCAATCAGCCCTTCATCAGGAAATGTATTGGGGTTTTCCTCGGAAAATGCAACCTTCGGTCTCGCCACAGCGAGGGTATTTTTCAGCATTACGCTGATTTCCTGCCGCGTGATGGGATTTTGCGGTGCAAATTCCGTTTCGCTGACACCTTTTACAATGCCGAGACTTTTTGCGGCGATTACGGCTTGGTTTTCCGTATCCGTAAACACATTTTCTGCCTCGGGTGCTGTTTGTTTTGTAAGTTTGGACCAGATGCTCATTGCAATTTCACAAAATTCTTCTCTTGTAATAGGCGTCTGGTAATCCGATTGTAAATGCTCCGGCACAATGCCGAGCTTTATTGCTGCTTCTACTTCTTTGTCCGCCCAGGCACTCGGTGCCGCCGCACAAGGGACGGAAATGAAAAGAAGCCCTGCAACTAAAAGGGTTAAAACTCTCTTCAACACGTGAATTCCTCCTATGTTCGGGAGCCTTGAAGCTCCGTCTTGTTCATGCTTTCTTCAGTCGGCGAAAAAACACCACGTATATTATAGCACAACTTTTTGGTTTTGACAACCTCTTTTTTGCGATTTTTATGCGGAAAACAGGATGCGGAGAAATGCAGGAGCTTCAGGCAGATACAGGCACAATAAACCGACGCTGCAAACCGCATACAAAGCTACCCGTGCCGTCTTTTTCAGTTTAGGCAAAGACGACACACCTACCACCGCCAAAAGAAAGAGGGCAGGTGCAAAAAGGTACTGCTGCCCCGGGTTGGCGCTTCCCGGAAACAGAAGGCATGTGATAAGAAGATAAAAAATAAGAAACAGCGTAAACTGTCTGAAATGCCGCCGCCAAAGGCCCAAAATGCCCAAAAGTGAGAAAAGAAGCGGCACAGCGCCATAATATGCAAAAATCATTTGCAGATTTTGTATAAAGGCCCCTGTGTCCTCCTGCCCGAAATTCGTAAAATGTATATACGGGTGCAGAAACAAAACCGTCAGACAGAAAAACACGCCGAACACAATGCCGATACTTATAAAAAGCGTCTTTGCATTATACGTTTTATCAAACAATCGACGAACAATGCAAGATAAAAGAAGGCTGAAAAGTGTTCCTGTCACAAAATAAAAATACTGCCACCGCAAGGAAACGAGCAAAAACGACAAAATGCCGAGGACGGCCGCATTCTTTGCCCCCTTTTTCCGAAGCGTCTGTTTAAACACAGCATAAATCCACAAAGCCACATATATAAGGCCTGTCACATCCAAACTGCCCCCAAGAACCGGCGCCAGAAACGGCGCAAATAAAAACACAAGGGGCGAAAGGCGTGGATGAATATCCCGAAGAATTAGGCTTATAATCATCAGAAACGGGACCAAAAACAAATTAAACAGTAAGAGGACATACGCCAAAAATCCGCCGCCGAAAAGATCCAGAAGCGGTGCAATAAAAACTGTGGGCAGAAGCGATGCTCCCGTGGCTTTGATGCCGCTTGCAACGGCTTTCAAACAGGCGGCCATATTGGTTTTCATCAAACTGCCGATTTGCAAAGTTTCCTGATAGCCGGCAGCGGTTTCCGCACTGTCTCCTGCACCGAAACAGGCAAAATATAAAACTAAGAACAAATTGCAAAGCATAATGCCGACAAGCATTCGGCCCAAAAAATGTTCTCCTCTTTTTTCCTTATGCAAAAAGCTCCATGCCGTTAAATAAACAACGTTTAATGCCGCAAAAGAAACACCGAGCAGCGGCGCAAAAATGGTCAGCAACAGCAAAAGCACAGATGCTGCCGTCAGATACCATTTCATGGGTGTGTCAAGCTGAATAGATATTGTTTTCATAACTTTAGCGCTTCCCTTCACCTTTGAATGTATCTTTCCGGGGAGTCCGCCAAAGCAAGTCCTGATACATATATTTTTCATATAAAAAGCGGAGCGATTGCTCGGCAAGCGCCCCGCATCGAATGCATGCCCCCGCGATTGCCGTCCGTCGGTAGCATTTTAACCTGCATGGCAGGTGGGTGACATATTCTCTGCTTACGGGTTACCCTCAGACCGGCCGAAAAACTTCGGGCGGGGGGGCCTACACACCGCAGAGACGGTCCGTCTCCCTTTCATTTTAGTGTTGGCTAAAATAAATACCGCTTAGGACGTACAGCGCAGGGATAAGAGGGGTAAGAATATCTTATTCCTCCGTATCCTCGTCTTCGAATTCAAACTCTTCTTCCATACGAGTTTTGAAAATTTCAAAAATTTTGTTGAGCTCTGCATCATCTTCGATGGGTTCCAAAATGTCTTCTTCGTCATTTGCAGGAACGATTCGCATGATAAGTACCGTGCCTTCTTCCGCTTCGTCTTCTGCTTCTTCTGCAGGAATACCGACGGCATAGCGCTTTTCATCTTCTTCGATAATGTCCAGCACTTCAAAGGGCATTTCCTTGCCTTCATCGTCTATAAGGATAATAATGTTTTCTCTTTCTTCCATGTTTAAAAACTCCCTTCAATTTTTAAGGCTGTCCAGATAGCCCTGGAGAATAAATACCGCCGAGAGCATATCTACCTTTCCTTTTTTCTTTTCACCGTGCACATTGCCTTCCAGGAGCACTCTGTGTGCTGCCGAGGAGGTCAGCCTTTCATCCCATTCTGTGACGGGAAGCCCAAACTTTTCCGTAAGGACCGCTGAAAATTTGCGGGTAATTTCCCCTCTCGGGCCAATTGTGCCGTTCATATTTTTCGGCATACCGATAACAAAGCCCTCTGCCCCGTATTCTTCCACAATGTCCGCAAGCTTTTCAAGCTGCTTTGACCATGTTTTTTCAGATAGGGCGCAGACCGGCTGGGCTGTGAGGCCGAAGCTGTCACTTACCGCCACGCCTATACGACTGTCGCCGTAATCAAGACCAATCATACGCAAAATACATCACCTATCTTATTATACACAGCTTTCCCTATAAAATCAAGAGTTTTTCAAAAAAAGACACGGGTTTTTCAAAAAAAGACATACTTTTTCTGAGGTCTTGACATTTCATAAAAAATGGTATATATTTAAAGCAAGCGAAAGGAGTTTTCTTATGAAAATTGCAGTTTTCAGCGATAGTCACGGCAGAATTCACAATTGCCTCTCTGCTCTTGAATCCATAGGAGATGTGGACCATATTCTGCACCTTGGAGACTCGGCAGCGGATGCAGAGGATATCGGTATAGTATATCCCGAAATTCCTATCACCTATGTATGCGGCAATTCTGACTTTTGTGCCGGCGGCGCTTATGAAAAAATGATTGAACTTTCCGGCATGCGCCTCTTTTTATGTCACGGGCACACCCTTGGCGTAAAAAACGGTTTTTCCGAGCTTGCCCGTGCTGCCCAAAGTGCTGATATTGCGCTTTTTGGCCATACCCACGAAATTTACAGCGGCGAAGCGGACGGCGTGCGTCTTTTTAACCCCGGCAGCATTTGCCTGCCTGCCTCCACCGCTCCCTCCTTTGGTATTCTTACCATAGAAAACGGACAGATTTTTGCCGAACATAAATTTCTCTAAAGACGGAAAGGACGAAACATATGAAAATCGTTATGCTTGACCGCATGGGAACAGACTTTTCACAAGAAAAAAGTGTTTTTCGTGCAGAAGGCGCAAACTTTGTTGTGACCTATTTTAAAGATGCAGAGGAACTGCGGGGAATCGTACACGATGCAGACATTCTCATGTTTAACGATGCCCACATCACAAAAGAAGTCATTGATTCTCTCGAAAGGTGCAAAATGATTATCCGCTACGGTATCGGCTATGACAATGTGGATCTTGAGGCCGCAGGCAGAAAAGGGATTTATGTTTGCAACGCCCCCTCCTACGGCACTTACGACGTTGCCGAGCACACCATGGCGCTCCTTCTTTCCGTATGCAAGCATATTCCCGTGGCCGACAGATGCGCAAGAGTAGGCCAGTGGAATGCGGAACGGGTAGGAAAGGTAAGACGGCTTCAGGGCAAAATTTTAGGCATTGTGGGCTTTGGCCGCATTGCAAGAGCGGTTGCCGCCCGTGCCCGTGCTTTTGAAATGGACCTCTTAGTCTATGACCCGTATCAGACGGAAGAAGTCATTGACGCCGCCGGCTATAAAAAGGTGGACCTTGAAACGCTGCTCGAGCTTTCCGATTATGTGACCCTTCATTCACCTTTGAGCGAAGAAACCCACCACATGATGGGCATGGCGCAGTTTAAACGGATGAAAAAAGACGCTATTCTCATTAACACCGCCCGTGGTGCACTCGTCAATGAAAACGAACTGATTTTTGCCCTTTTATCCGGTGAAATCGGCGGTGCTGCGCTGGACGTTTTTGAAACCGAGCCCCTTCCCATGAATAGCAAGCTTCTCCAGATGGAAAATGTGGTACTTTCGCCCCACGTTGCCTGGAATTCTTTTGAGGGCACAGAAGACTTGCACGCCGAAGTGATTGAAAACGTCGTCCGTGTTCTCCATGGCGAAGTGCCTGCGAATATTGTAAATGCAAAATACCTTGTAAAACGTATGTTTTAAGGCTTTTGGAACATCGGGTCGTACCTTCTTTCGGGGTACGGCTCCTTTTTTTGTGTTTTCACAAAAAACCTTTGCTTTTTCGTCCCTTTTATGATATACTGTATAAAAAGGTATATATTGTAGTATTTGCTTTTTCCATGTTGTTTTTCACTACCGTATGCCTTTTAAATAAAAACGAAAGGGGTTTTCTCTATGAAGCTTATTCTGGCAATTGTACACAATGAGGACGGCAATAAAGTTCTCGGCACTCTTAACGAAGCAGGTTTCAGCGTTACGAAGCTTGCAACCACGGGCGGTTTTCTGCGTGCAGGAAATATTACGCTGATTGTTGGTACGGAAGAAGAGCGTGTAGAGGAAGCAATCTCCATCTTCAAAGAAAAGTGCCGTACAAGAAAGCACATTATGACCACTCCCATTTCTGCAGGCATGGCAGGCATGTATACGCCCCAGCCTATTGAAGTAGAGGTAGGCGGCGCTACCATCTTTGTTGTGGATGTAGACAGGTTTGAAAAGGTTTGAAGCTGTACGGTAAAGATGCACTCGTCTCATATTTTGATTCAGCACGCCGAAAATCACTGGTAAGACACCTGTATATTTTCGAGGGTGCTGTTGGCATGGGCAAAAAAACCCTTTGCCGCTACCTTGCCGCCATGCTCCACTGTGAAAGTGAAAATGCACCTTGCGGCACATGCAGTACCTGTATCAAAACCGAAAGCGGAAACCACCCCGATATTATATTTGTGGAAGCGGATGAAAAAAACCCATTAAATGCCGAACGGGCCAGGGCGCTTGTTGCGGACATGTATGTAAAGCCGTTTCTCGCACAAAGAAAGATTTACATTATCCCAAATGGCGAACAGCTTTCCCCCGCCGCACAAAACACGCTCCTGAAAGCTTTTGAGGAGCCGCCCCCGTATGTTACGATTTTTTTGACCACGACGAATCGGGATGCGCTTCTCAAAACCGTTTTATCCCGTGGAATAATTCTGAGTATGCACGGTTGCCCTGCCTCCGAGCTGGAGTCCTATATATGCGAAACATACCCGAAACGCATAGCGGACGCCCATTTTCTCGCTTTAAGTGCCGGTGGCAGCATCGGGACGGCAAAGCGGCTTGCCGAGGACGAAGAATACCTTGCCATGCGGGATGCTTTGTTTGCCCTCATGCCAAGGCTGACAGGCCCTAAAAGCGGGATATACAGTATTGTGAAATTTTTTGAAGAACACAAGGCATCCCTTCCCGTTCTTCTTTCGTTTTTTTCTTCCTGGATGCGGGATACTATGTATGTGCATCTGGAAAGTGAACCCTCTCTTATAAACAGCGACTTTAAAAGTGGTATTGCGGATTTTGCCTTTTCCGTTTCGCCGAAAAGTGCACTTTGCTGCCACGAGGCCGCACTGGCCCTTGCCGCCAAAATCGGAAAGGGTTCCAACTTTACATTATGGATTACAGATTTTCTCTCAGAGGCTTGGAGGTATTGTCATGGTACGGATTGTAGGCATTAAGTTTAAAGAAAACGGCAAGGTGTATCACTTTGACCCGGCTGACCTTCCCTTAAAAGAAGGTATGCACGTTATCGTAGAAACGGCACGAGGTCTTGAATATGGTGAAGTGACCGCATCGCCCCGTGATATAGAGGATTCAGAACTTGTTTCGCCTCTCAAAAAGGTTGTTCGTATTGCAACGCCGCAGGATACAAAGCAGGTGGAAACAAACCGCCGGAAGGAAAAAGAGGCGTTTAATATTTGCCTTGAAAAAATTGAAAAACACGGCCTTGAAATGAAGCTTATTCATGTGGAATACTCCTTTGATGCCAATAAAATTCTCTTTTACTTTACCGCAAACGGAAGAGTTGACTTCCGTGAGCTTGTAAAGGACCTTGCGAGTGTGTTCCGCACACGTATTGAACTTCGGCAGGTAGGCGTCAGGGATGAATCAAAAATGATGGGTGGTCTTTGTGTTTGCGGCAGACCCCTTTGCTGTTCCACCTTTTTAAGCGATTTTCATCCCGTTTCCATTAAAATGGCAAAGGAACAAGGTCTTTCATTAAACCCCACAAAGATTTCCGGTGCTTGCGGAAGACTGATGTGCTGTCTGAAATATGAACAGGAGGCATATGAAGATTTAAATAAAATTACGCCTCCCGTAGGCTCCATCGTAAAAACGCCCCGTGGAAACGGCACCGTTATACAGGTGGCTCTTCTTTCCGGCAAACTTCGTGTTCGCCTTGACGGTGACAATGACGGCGTGATTGCCGACTTTACCCGTGATGAGGTAAAATTTATCAAAAAGGGCAGTCGTCACAAAAGCGAAAAGCTGGATGAAAAGGAATTGGAAGAACTGAAAAAACTGGAAAATTAAAGGAGAACATTATATGCAAAACATTATTTTGGCCACAGACAGTGCTTGTGATGTTCCAAAGCATTTTGTGACGGAAAATGACATTGCCGTCATGCCCTATCATATCAGCTTTGGGGATGAAGACTATATAGACGGCGTTACCATTACAAGGGACGAGCTTTACAAAAAGGTGGAAGAAACAGGCACGATGCCCAAAACGGCAGCCATCCCCCCTGCTGTTTTTTCTGACTTTTTTGCTTCGCTTTTAGAAAAATGTGATGCTGTTATTTATTTATCTCTCGGTTCTAAATTTTCTTCTGCCTGCCAGAATGCTGCGATTGCCGCATCGGAATTTGAAAACGTGCATGTTGTGGACACAAACTCCCTGTCCTCCGGCGAAGGCGTTGTGCTTTTAAAGGCCATTGCGCTTCGCAAAGAAGGCATGGATGCCGCATCCATTGCGGAAAGCTTACGGGCATACAGCGAAACGGTTGATGCAAGCTTTGTACTGGATGAGCTTACATACATTCACAAAGGTGGCAGATGCTCAGGCGTTGCGGCACTTGGTGCAAACCTTCTCGGCATAAAGCCCTGCCTTGCCATCACAGATGGCAGTCTTGGCATAGAGAAGAAATACCGTGGCAAGCTGAAGGTTGTTGTTTCCAAATACATTGAGGAACGTCTTTCTGAAGTGGAAGCGGATCCGGAGGTTGTATTTTTAACCGATGCCGGCGTGGACCCGGAAGTTCGGGAAGCGGCATACCAAAAGCTTTGCGAAATGAATATTTTTGAGAAAATTTACAAAACGGATGCAGGCTGTGTTATCTCCTCCCATTGCGGACGGGGAACGCTCGGCATTCTGTTTGCCAAAAAATAATTTTTATAAAAGAAAACAGAAGGGTGGTGGGTGCATTGTATTTAAAAAGGCTTGACGTGTACGGCTTTAAATCCTTTATGGATAAGCTGAGCATTTCTTTTGACTATGCCATCACCGCCATTGTGGGCCCTAACGGCAGCGGAAAAAGTAATATTACCGATGCCATTCGCTGGGTCTTAGGTGAACAGAGCGTAAAATCGCTCCGTGGCAGCCGCATGGAAGATGTTATCTTTGCAGGTACTGCCCTCTATAAACCCGTAAGCTTTGCTGAGGTCTCTTTAGTTCTCGACAATACTTCCGGGCTTTTTTCAAGTCCGTATTCGGAAATCACCGTAACACGCCGTGTTTACAGAAGCGGCGAAAGTGAATACTTTTTAAATAAAACCCCCTGCCGTCTCCGTGACATTCATGAGCTTTTCATGGATACAGGTCTTGGCCGTGATGGGTATTCTATCATCGGGCAGGGGCAGATTGATTCCGTCCTTTCCCAGAAATCCGAGGACAGACGGCAGATTTTTGAAGAAGCGGCAGGTATTTCCAAATATAAATATAAAAAGAACGAGGCGGCAAGAAAGCTTGCCACCACGGAAGATAACCTTGCACGTGTAAAAGACATTCACGGGGAGCTTGCCGCACGGCTCGGTCCCTTGGCTTTTCAGGCCCGAAAAGCTCGGGAATATCTGGATTTATATGAAAAACTGAAAACACTGGAAATCAATCTTTCCATTCTGGATATTGAAAAACTGCAAAAAACAAAAGAGGATACTGCTTCCCTATATCACTCTGTTTGTGAAGAACTGGAACGGGAAGCGGCTACGCTTGAACAGATGCAGAAGGCGGAAGAAGACTTATACGGCGCCATGAAAAGCCGTGATGCGGAAATGGAATCCCTCCGCACACTTCTGCACAGCACGGACCTTTCCATCAAAGGCTGGGAAGGTGACAATGCGCTCCTTTCGCAGCGCATGGAAACAGAAAAGAATGCAGCCCTTAGTCTTGCGGCAGAAAAAGAGACGCTTTGGGCAGAAATTGAAGGTTTGCAAAATGCCGTAAAAGATGCAGAAGCGTATATTGAAGCATGCAAAGCGAAGCTTGCCGATGCGGAAAAAGCCGTGGAAACGGGGAAAGCTGACCTTGAAAAATCGGCCGAGGATATCCGCACCCAGTCGGAGGTTTCCGAAGCCCTTGCCGCCTCCGCCGCACAGCTTCTTGCACAGGCAGATGAAACGGCAAAGCACCTTGCATCTCTTTCCGATTATGATTTGAATGCGCGAATCCGTGAAGTCAGCGAAGAAATTGCGCTTTGCGAAAAACGGATGGCAGAAAACGAAAAAGACGCCGCAAATCTTAAAAAAGAAGTCGAAACGCTTTCTGCAGAAATGAAAGAAACGGAAGAAAAATTCCGCACGCTGCAGGAGGGTAGGCCCAAACTGCAAGCGGCACTTTCTGAAGATAAAAATAATTTTAATGCGCTTTTGCGAGACTATAACCAGCGTCTTTCAAAGAAAAACGCCCTCGCCGACATGGAGCAGAACATGGAAGGCTACGGGAAGGGTGTTCGTGCCGTTATAAATGCAAATCTTCCGGCTGACATTCATGGGGTTTTATCTCAGCTTATTACCGCCAAGGCGCCCTTTGTTACCGCCATTGAAACAGCACTCGGTGCGGCGCTGCAGAACATTGTGGTAGGCAGCGAAGAAGATGCCAAAGTGGCCATTTCATTTTTGAAACAACATCGGGAAGGACGGGCAACCTTCCTCCCCATTTCCGCTATCCGTGGCACAAGATTGCAACTGGAACAAAAGGTTTCCGCCTGTCCCGGCTTTATTGGTCTTGGGTGTGACCTTGTATCTTGTGACGGAAAGTATAAAGACATTATCCTCCATCTTCTCGGACAGACGGTGGTTATGGATACAATCGATAACGCTATTATAGCCGCACGGAAGTTTTCCCACAGCTTTAAAATTGTTACAAAGGACGGTGAAGTCCTCATGCGGGGCGGCTCCATGGCAGGTGGCAGCCGTGCACAAAGTAACAGCCTTCTGGGAAGAAGTGATGTTATCTCTTCGCTTGAAAAAGAATGTGAAGCACTCTCAGCCAAAATGGACAAGCTGGAAGAGGAAATTGACGATAAAACAGACCGCCTCAAAGATATGGCAGACGAGCTGGAATCCCTGCGAAACACCCACATGCAAAAGAAATCTGCTCTTTTAGAACGGCAAGGAAATATCCAGCTGAAAATAACAGAGCGAGAAAACGAAGAAAAGCATCTTTTAAGGCTCCAAAATGATTTGGAAAGCGCCCATGCACAGCTTGAAAATGCAGATAAAGAGCATATGCGTCTGAAAAAATTGGAGGCAGACCTTCGCCGCCGACACGGGGAGGCTTTGCAAAAGGCAGAAGAAGCCCGCACGCTTTTGCACACTTATATGGAAAACCAGAGCCACCGCCGTGATGACCTTGCTGCTCTGCAGGTACAGGTAAACTCCAAAGAAAAGGATCTGGAAGCGGCAAAGCTTAAAAAAGAACAGACGCTCCTGTCCATCCGCAAGCTGGAGCTTGAAACAGAAAACCGTGATGCAAGACGTATGCAGGCGCTGCAGAATGCAGAGGACCTTCTTCTCCGCCAAAAAAACCGCCTTATTGATATTGAAGAGGCGAAAAAAAGAGCAGAAGAATTTAAGGCTGCACTGACAAAAATGGGAGAAGAAAAAACGTCTGCCGATGCTGCTGCCTCTAAAATGCGAACGGACATACAGTCCCAAAACGAAAAGCTGTACGCCCTGCAGGGTGAAAAGGAACGGCTCTCTGCCCGGCTTGAAAAAGCACAGGACGAGCTGGAGGCCACCGTTTCCCACCTCTGGGATGCATATGAACTTACCTATTCCGCCGCCGTAGAATTTCAGACAGATATCGGGCCGATTACTGCCGCAAAGGATGAGGCGGCAAAGCTTCGCCGAAGCATTCGTGCGCTCGGCAGCGTAAATGTAGACGCCGTGACGGAATATGCGGAAGTAAAAGAACGATACGAATTTTTATCAAAGCAAATTGAAGACCTTGAAAAGGCCATTTCCGAACTGCAGAAAATCATTCAGGATATGACGAAGGTTATGACGGAAACGTTTGCCGCACGCTTTCATGAAATTGCAGAGCATTTTAAGGACACGTTCCGTGCACTGTTTGGCGGCGGCACAGGAAAATTAACACTTTCCGACCCCGACAATATTCTGGAAAGCGGCATTGAGATAGATGTGCAGCCACCCGGAAAAAAACTGCAGAGCCTTTCTCTTTTATCCGGTGGCGAAAAGGCGCTTACTGCCATTGCCATTCTTTTCTCTGTTTTAAAAGTGCGGCCGGCACCGTTTTGTATCTTAGACGAAATTGAATCCGCACTTGACGACCACAACATTGACCGTTTCGCCTCCTACCTTCGTGAATATGATGACACCCAGTTTATTATTGTTACCCACCGCCGAGGCACGATGGAGGCGGCAGACGTTCTCTACGGGGTAACCATGCAGGAAAAAGGCGTCTCGAAGCTTCTGACTATGCAGCTCGATGACATTCGAAGTGAGTATAAAGGTGATGCAGTGTGACCCTTATAGAATTTTATGATTCCACCGCCATACATAACGTCCTCTCTGCCCTTCTTCTTGCGCCCGCACGCCTCATTCTTGTCGGTGCGGATGAAGAAGATCTCAGAAAGGATGCCGGGCGCATTAGCCGTCTTTTAAAGGCGAGGGGCATGGAAACAGACATAGAAACATTTTGTCTTTCGGACAAAACGTATGATGGAATATATAAAGCTGTGGAAAAAATCGTCATGAAGCATAGCGACTGTGTAATGGAGCTTGTAGGCGGCGATGCGCTTATTATGACAGTTCTCGGCGCCATAAGTGAAAAATACGGCATTCCCATGCACACGGCCGACCCTACTACCATGTCTATTTCCCCGTTTACGAAAAAAGAGGTTTATCCACCCATTTCTCCTGTTTCTCTGTCCGTGAATGAATTAATTTCACTATACGGGGGCCTCATTACGCAAAGCACGGCACCCCCAATCTCCAACAAACCATTTTGGCAGGATGTGCTCTCCGTATGGGCGGTTTGCCGAAAAAACAGCGGTGATTTTAATTCTGCCGTTTCCGCTTTTCATTCTCTGTGTCCGCCGGAGTCTATACACCCTTATCTTTCTGTGCAAAAACTAACCGGCAGTCTTTCACCGCAAAAAGCGGAAAAGGTTCTGGCGCTCTTGGAAGGGCTAAATGAAAACGGCGCTATTTTGGCGTTTAAGAAAACGAAAAAGGATATTTCGTTCCGCTATAAAAGCCGTGCCGTACAGGAGGCGCTGCATAAAGAAGGCTCGGTACTGGAATTTTACACCTACTTTGCCGCTCTTTCCGATTTCGGGCAAGGCAGTGCTTTCAGCGATGGGAAAATCGGTGTCGAAATCGAATGGGATGATGCCAAGGATAATCTTAAAAACGAAATAGACGTCATGCTCATGGACGGCATTACGCCCATTTTCATATCCTGCAAAAACGGGTATGTGGGAACGGAAGAATTATATAAGCTTTCGGTTGTTGCCGACCGTTTCGGCGGCCCGTATGCCAAAAAGGCGATTGTTATGACGAAGCAGAAGGCTGATATTTCTTTTCTTGCAAGAGCAAGGGAGCTTGGCATCTCTGTAATATCCGATGTGCAGGAAATGCCGCTTGCAGGATTTTCCAAATATTTAAAACGAACATTAAAAAATAAGACGTAATCGAAGATTACGTCTTATTTTTATTTATCGAGCACGAAATGAATCATGGTAAGAACGTCGAACCATTTGTCCGCCGTGTATTTTAAAGTATAGGAATCCGTTTGTCTGATGCCCGGATAGAAACTGTTAAAATAAGCATCCCCCGTTTTGTGGAACCGAATCAAAACCTCAAAAGAAGCGGGCAAAGGTAGGATGCAGGAGCGCCAGTCTCCGCAAAGGGCCTCTGCTGCGGCTTTTTCAAGCTCTTCGCAAACAACATCCGGATGGGGGGATATGGAGCCGAGACCATAGCCTTTTACGGCTTCAACGGTTGTAATTCCGGGAATAAGTGACTTTGCAAATTTGCATATGCCTTCGTCGCCGCTTACAAAAGGAACGGGAATGCCGAGGCTTGATGCTGAATAAACGTTAAATAAAAATTCACTGAGTCTATCGCCATTTAAGAAAATTTCTGCCGTATTATGGTTAAACGTGTGGCTTACGGGGCTTTCAGCACTCCCTGCACCCACATGAAAACCCGTCATAAAAACAGCATCATACTTTTCTTCCTGAATGCCGGAGAGCATAGCATAAGGGTCCCCGCCCGACAGGCGCATAAGCTTAACTTCCTTCGGCAAAAGCGAAGGCTCTAAATTTCTGGCACAGCCGTGGGCATCATGCACTAAAATATCCTCTGCCCCGCCCTCCAGGGCTCCGCGACATACCGCCGATACCTCTTTTGACATTTCTTTCTGAAAATAGGGATAAAGGTATGTGCCCTGCTTCCCTTCTTCATGAGAAACATACCCTGCACACCCTTCAATATCCGCCGCAAGATAAATGCGCATCTTTTCCCCTCCGGAATTTTTTCTTCATTATACTGCATTTTAAAAAGAAATGCAAGTTTTTTCAAAAAAACGGCACCTTCTTTTTTATTCAGAATACTATGGTAGGGAAAATATATATAAAGGAGAACCCCACATGGCAACTTTTTCAAATCAGGCCACGCTTACGTATCTTGACACGGAAACGACTTCCAATATTGTAACAGGAGAGCTTTTAGATGTTTTATCCATAACCAAAACCGCCCTTTCCGACACGTACCGCGCAGGCGGAAAAGTAACCTTCATCATAAGCGTTGTAAACACCGGTGCCACCCCCTTTGGTGCCCTGTGCATAGCAGACAACCTGGGCGCTTACACTTTTGAGGGCAGCACCCTCGTTCCCCTTTCTTATGCCGGAGATTCTTTGCGCCTTTATGTAAACGGCATTTTAAATCCCTCCCCTACAGTATCCGCCGATTCCGGTCTTGTGGTCTCTGACCTTTCTATCCCTGCAAACGGCAATATTCTGCTGATTTATGACACGCTTGTTAACGCCTTTGCACCGCTTGAAGCGGGCAGCACCATTACCAATACAGTTCGCTTTTCAGGCTGCGGCGTTGGAGCGCCCCTGACGGCTTCCGAAACGATTACCGTAGAACGTGGTGCTTTTCTGACGATAAGCAAGAGTCTATTCCCCCTGTCCGTTTCAGAAAACGACCGTCTGACCTACACATTTGTCATTCAGAACACGGGAAATGCGGATGCGGTAGCCACCGATAACGTGGTCATCACCGATACCTTCGACCCCATGTTATCCGATATTACCGTCACCTATAACGGCGTGACATGGTCTTCGCCCGATGATTACACCTACAACCCCCTTACAGGTTTTTTCTCCACAGCTGAAGGGCAAATCACTGTTCCTGCAGCCGCCTATACGCGGGATATGGAAACAGGACGATTGATTATGACACCCGGTGTTGCCGTGGTGCAGGTGACGGGCACAATATAAAAAGGGCCATTGGCCCTTTTTATTTATACAGTATTTCCATAAACGCCTCGCCCGTAATCGTTTCATTTTCATACAGAAACTTGGCAATTTCATCCAGCTTTCCTTTATTGTTTCTTAAAAGTTCCAACGCCTTTTGGTAGCTGGCTTCAATAAGGCGTGTCACCGCAGCGTCTATTTTCGTCTGGGTTTCGGGGGAACAGGAAAGGCTCGAATCTCCGCCGAGATACTGATTTGTGACGTGCTCCATGCAGACCATGCCGAATTCCTCGCTCATACCAAAGCGGCAAACCATGGCCCTTGCAAGCTTTGTTGCTTCCTCAATATCATTTGAAGCCCCTGTTGTAATGGAATCGAACACAATTTCTTCCGCCGCCCTCCCTGCGACAAAGGTGACAATTTTATTTTCCAGTTCTTCTTTGGAGAGAAGATAGTGCTCGCCTTCCTCCACCTGCATGGTATACCCGAGAGCACCGCTCGTTCTCGGAATAATGGTGATTTTCTGCACAGGTGCAGAGTTTGTTTGCAGTGCTGCCGCCAGAGCGTGCCCCACCTCATGATACGCCACAATCAGCTTTTCTTTATTCGATAAAATGGCGTTCTTTTTCCGGTATCCTGCGATAACTACTTCTATGCTCTCTTCCATATCGGCCTGACAAACTTGCCGGCGGTTTTCACGAACAGCACGAAGTGCCGCTTCATTGACCACATTCGCAAGTTCTGCACCCGATGCGCCCGAGGCCATTCTTGCCACAGCGCCATAATCAATTTCAGGGCTTGCCTTCACTTTCTTGGCGTGCACCTTTAAAATTTCTTCTCTGCCCTTTAAATCAGGAAGCTCCACGGGCACACGGCGGTCAAATCTGCCGGGACGGAGAAGGGCAGGGTCGAGGGATTCAGGACGGTTGGTTGCCGCCAGAATCATAACGCCCGTGTTCCCTTCAAAACCATCCATTTCCGTAAGGAGCTGGTTGAGCGTCTGCTCCCTTTCGTCATTGCCGCCAAAGTGACCGTCACGTTTTTTGCCGATGGCATCAATTTCGTCGATAAACACAATACACGGCGCTTTTTCCTTTGCCTGTTTAAACAGGTCTCTTACCTTTGAGGCACCCATGCCGACGAACATTTCCACAAACTCCGAGCCGGAAATGGAGAAAAACGGTACATTTGCCTCACCGGCTACCGCTTTTGCAAGCATGGTTTTCCCTGTACCCGGCGGGCCGACAAGAAGAACACCCTTCGGCATAGATGCGCCGATGGTTTCATATTTTTTCGGGTTGTGCAAATAATCCACAATCTCTTTGAGCGTCTCTTTGGCTTCATCCTCCCCTGCAACATCGGAAAACTTTATTCCCGAGGAGGATTTTACATAAATTTTAGCATTGGACTTGCCCATGCCGAACATCATGGCATCCGGTCCGCCGCCCATTTTTTTCATCATCTTTTTGGACAAAAACTGTCCCACGCCCACAAACAACGCAATGGGGATTACCCAAGATAGAAGCAAACTTAAAAAGGGGGATGCTTCTTTTACGATTTCCGCGCCGAACCTTGCACCGGACTGATGAAGTCTGTCCACCATACCGGCATCCTCTATTCTACCGGTTTTGAAGGCGTTCTTTTCGCTCTTATCGGTAAACACGATTTGATTATCTTCAATCTGCACCACGCCGATATTCTTTTCTTCCGTCATTGTGATAAAGGTGCCGTAATCCACCTCTTTAATTCTGCCGCCAAAAAGCCGTGGCGTTACGAGCATATTAAAAACAAGCAAGACTGCAATCACAATGGCATAATAGAAAAGCAGCGGTTTTTTCGGGGTTTTTACTTCGTTCATTTTTCTCTCCTTTGTATGGGTTTTCTATCAGTATACAGTTACTTTTGGACTCCGCAATGAACAAAATATGAACTTTCCGTAAACTTTATCCCATCTGGGCAAACTCTTTTTGCAGTCTTTGAATAATCCTTTTTTCAAGGCGGGAAATGTAGGACTGGCTGATGCCGAGCATGTCCGCCACTTCTTTTTGTGTTTTTTCCGGAATGCCGCCAAGACCGAACCGAAGATGCATAATGGTTCTCTCTCGGTCCGAAAGGTGGGATAGTGCTTTGGAAAGCATTTCCCGTTCCGCCTCATCCTCTAAATGTCTGTGAACAAGGTCTGTATCGGTGCCTAAGATGTCTGAAAGGAGCAGCTCGTTGCCGTCCCAGTCCACATTTAAAGGCTCATCAATGGACACTTCCGTTCTTCTTGCCGCATTTTTCCTTAGATGCATGAGTATTTCGTTTTCAATGCATCGGGAGGCGTAGGTGGCAAGTTTAATATTTTTCTCCGGTTGAAAGGTGTTTACGGCTTTAATAAGACCAATGGTGCCGATGGATATTAAATCCTCTACGCCCACGGACGTATTATCAAACTTTCTTGCAATATAAACAACAAGGCGCAGATTATGCTCAATCAGTTCCTGCCTTGCCGTCCCGTCTTCCTTTGCAAGCCGCTTTAATAGCGCCGTTTCCTCTTCAGGCGAAAGCGCCTTGGGAAGTACCTCCGCCCCACCGATATAATGGACTTCTCTTCCGCAAATGCGCATAAAAACAGCACGTAAAAACTCCTGCAAATTCATGGTTTTTCCCTTCCTTTTTTATAAATCATTTCCGCCTAAGATGCCGGGCGGCAAAAGCGCACCAAAGCTCCTGTCTTTTGCAAGACGCCTTGTATAAATGGCAACCACCACCTCGCCGGCATCCTTTAAAGCCTCGTTCTCGAGAAGGACAGCACCGTCCGGCCGAAAGCCTATAAGCATACCGTGTTCTTTCCCCAGCGAGGAAAATGGAATCATGCGAATGCGACTGCGAACGGCTTCGTCCTCGATGGTTTCCATTCTCGCTTCTCCGTCTTCATCTATTGCAAAGCGAAGTGCCGCCGGCAAAACGGGCAGAAGCTGCTCCATCTCCGCCACAATGACGGGCGCACCTGAAAAAGGTTCCGAGAGGGCATTACCGGTGTCGAGAAGTGCATCAAGCCAGACCTCTTTCCCGTTCCAGAATATGCCCACCTTCCTGTGCATGGCCTCCTGCGCCATTCGGTTTTGCAGTATGCCCCAGATGATGCGAAGAATCACATAGCAAATACCAACCGATGCAAACAGAACCCCCGGTGGCAAATTCATATACAGAATGCCGTTTTTGATAAGTGCACCGGTACTTTGTCCCATCCCCGTAAAATAAAACAGCGCCATAACGCCGCCCCCGAGGCAAAACGTGACAAGGTAGAATACGCCTACGGTTTTTATGTACAGACGGACGCCTCGCACACGAAACGTAATGGCTACAACGAACAAAGAAAATAAAACTTTTGCCATGGCACCATAAATGAAAGACAGGCGTGGGAAGAACATAAAAACCCCATAAAGTGCACCGCACAAAGCACCGAAAACGATTCGCCCGTTGGATGGTGACAGACGGGCGATTTTCCCTGTCAGATACAAGACCGGCATATTGATTATGAAATTTATGAGAAATAATACATCTATGTAAACGGTCATATTCTGCCCCCTTTTGGCAAACAAAAAGCACCGCCTTCCCTGTTACAATCAGTATACAGGAAAAACGGTGCAAATTATGTCACTATAAAGGTGTGATTTATGACTTTCTTTGTCGCATCAGGTGGAAAGGATTTTCGTAAGTGCCAAATCGCTTTCGCTGATGCTCTTTTTCATGTTAAGAGCCTCTTCAATGGGGATATCGGTAACAACACCGTTTTTTAAGACAACGATGCGGCTACCTGTTTCCTGCATTAAAATCTCTACGGCATGGGCACCCATGCGGCTTGCCTCAATTCTGTCCCTTGCCGTGGGGCTTCCGCCACGCTGAATGTAGCCGAGGACGCTGATTCGTGCCTCGATGCCCGTCTTCTGGTGAATTTCCGCCTTAATTTCTTCTGCCTTGCCGACGCCTTCGGCCAGAATAATAATATAATGGTTTTTGCCACGGTTTCGGCAAGCGAAAATCGGCTTTATAATATCTTCATCCACCGAATAGTTCTTTTCGGGAACGATAACAGCCTCTGCACCGTTTGCAATGGAAAGGGACAGGGCAATATGGCCTGCGCCTCTGCCCATAACCTCTACAATACTGCATCTTTGATGGCTTGAGATGGTATCACGGATTTTATCAATGGCTTCCATGGCCGTATTCATAGCCGTATCATAGCCGATGGTATATTCTGTGCAGTCAATATCGTTATCAATGGTGCCGGGGATGCCGACGGTCGTCATGCCCATGCGGCTTAAATCTCTTGCGCCACGGAAAGAACCGTCACCGCCGATAACCACAATGGCATCAATGCCGAAAACACGGGCCACCTCAATGGCACGGGCCACACCCGCCTCTTCTTTAAACGCCATGCATCGGGCCGACTGCAAAAATGTGCCGCCACGCTGCAGGGTGTCAGAAACGCTTCTCGGGGTAAGCTCCTTGATTTCGCCGTCAATAAGGCCCTGATACCCACGGTTTATGCCCATAACACGAAGTCCGTTTGCACAGCCGGTACGAACAACTGCACGGATTGCCGCATTCATACCCGGAGCATCGCCGCCGCTTGTCAAAACACCAATTGTTTTAATCATGTCTTTCTTCTCCTTTCTTTCCGGTTACAATGAGTAATATTTTAATTTTACCGTAAATTCTTTCTTTTAAAACAGAAAACCCTTCCGGCAAGGAAATTTCCATATCGGCTCGCATCTCCATGACGACAAGGCCATCTTGCCGAAGCAACGCTTTTTCACTGAGTTTGGCAAGGACGGGTGTGTAAAACCCGCTGTCATAAGGTGGGTCGAGAAAAACCAGTGAATATGTTTCTGTGGTATTTTCGAGGAACGAAAATGCATCGCCCCGATAAATTCTTGCTCTTTCTGAAAGCCTTGTGTTTTCCAGATTCTTCCGCACAATCTCGAGGGCGTCGGACTTGTTTTCCACGAAGGTGCACTTGTTCGCCCCTCTCGATAACGCCTCAATACCGAGGGCGCCGCTGCCGGCAAACAAATCCAGTACCGCCGCCGAAGGGACATAATCCATACATAAATTAAACATGGATTCTTTTACCCTGTCGGTTGTAGGTCTTGTTGCCTCTCCTTCGAGGCTTAAAAGCTTTCGCCCACGGGCGGAGCCTGAAATTACGCGCATGGTTTTCTCCTTTTATAATGCCATAAAGTACACATTTCTTTCATAGTGTCCCTGGCGGATAATTGTCTTTTTATATTCCATTCCCAGTTTTCGGATGGATGCATTGCTGGGAAGATTATCGGGATGTGCCGTAGCTAAAAGATAGTCGAACCCTTTTTCTTTTGCCGCTTCCACGAGAGAAGAATTCAGCTTATACATCATGTTTTGTCCCCTAAACTTCGGAAGCACCATACTGATGCCAAGCTCTGCGCCTTTTTTCGTAAGGGGTGCTCCTGCCGCCTTTGCCACTTCCTCGATTTCTTCATAACATGTATCGTAAAGAGATACGCCGGCAAGTTCTCCGTCCACAAAACAGCCGTGGACAACAAATGTACTTTCGGGCAAAAACATGGTCTTTAAAAGTTCGTCCGAGAGTGGCATAAACCAGTCAGGATTCGGAAGACAGCCGAGGACTTCCTGCGTCAGCGCAAGATATGCCGTATGGTGGCTCGCATCAAGTCTTTGAATTTCTGTCATGCCGTTTCTCCTTTAATTTTATCATGTGCCGCCTTCATATCAGCCAGCATATACAGGGACCCAAATGCTAAAATCACATCCGGCTTTTCCATAAGGGCGAGGCGGACAGCATCTTCCATGGAAGATGCCGCATGCACATTTCGATTATATTTTTCAGCCGCCGCCTTCAGCTTTTCTGCAGAAAGCGCACGAGGTGAGGGTACTGTAACGGTATAAAGAGAATGAAAAACACCGCCGATTTTCTCCATTGCCTTTTCATATTCCTTATCGGCAAGCATTCCCGTAATGCCTACAAGTTTTTTGCCCGCAAAAAGGTCTTCTGCCGCTTTTTTCAAAGCGGTAATGCCATCATCATTATGGGCACCGTCCAGAATAAAGAGGGGGGCCTCTCCAATGGTTTCGAATCTCCCTCTGTGGCGGACAGCCTGAAACCCACGGTATATGGCCTCATCCGGAATTTCTATGCCTTTTTTCCGCAGTACATCAATAATCGCTAAAGTCACACAAGCATTTTTCGCCATATGTGCACCTGCAAGGGGAAGAAAAAGTTCCTCATATTCCTCTGCAGAAAATGTGGTGCCAACATGAGAAGCTGCCGTAATTTCCGGCAAAGGCGCTATCGTCATCGGCACATTTTTCTCCCTGCATTTTTCCCGAATGACCTCCAGCGCCTCGGGCGGTTGCTCCCCGTAAATAACTGCAGGAACACCTTCTTTTAAAATGCCGCATTTTTCTGCCGCAATCTCGGAAATAGAATTGCCGAGATACTGCATATGGTCATACCCGATGCAGGCTATAGCCGTGCAAAGGGGATTATCAATAACGTTGGTAGCATCGAGTCTGCCGCCAAGGCCTACTTCCAAGGCAACGTACCGGCATCCGGCCTCTTGAAAGCACAAAAGGCCAACTGCCGTTACAATTTCAAACTCGGTGGGATGATTAAACCCTGCCTCCACCATTTCTTCGCACGCCTTTTTTACAATATATGTGTTTTTTGCAATGGATGCGTCATCTACCTCTTTCCCGTCAATCTGTATTCTTTCGTTAAATCGGTATACAAAAGGAGAGGTGTATGCACCCGTTTTGTAGCCTGCGGCCGTTAAAACGGCGGCAAGGGACGATGTAACCGTCCCTTTTCCGTTGGTACCTGCAATATGCACAAACCCCAGACTATCCTGAGGTCTGCCGATGCGCTCGCACAGCTCTCTTATATTGGTAAGCCCAAGCTTTGAACCAAGCTTTAGGGAGCCGTGAATAAAGGAGAGGGCATCGTCATAACTAAAATCATTTGAAAGCTTCAATGCTTGCCAACACCTTTTCTAACATTTCTTCGTATTTTGCCTGTTTGGCTTTTTCTTCTTCTACGAGCTTTGCCGGTGCCTTTGCCACAAAGCCGGGGTTTGAAAGCTTTCCGCTGGTGCGGCGGATTTCGCTTTCAAGGTTTTCCTTTTCTTTCATAAGGCGGGCAATTTCTTTTTCTTTATCAATAAGCTGGTCTGTGGGCATAAAGAGCATTGCGCCTTCCACAACCACGGTAAGTGCCTTTTCGCAGTCTGCATCCTTTTCTGCTTTTACAATAACCTCAGATGCACCTGCAAGCTTTTTGAAGAATTCTTCACTCTTCGTAAATAATTCCTGTCTGTCGGTTACGGCATAGAGCGTTGCACGCTTTGACGGGGGAATCTGCATTTCCGCTCTTGCATTTCGAATGCCGCGGATAGCGTCACAGATAATTTCGATTTCCGCTTCTTCTTTCGGGAAGGAAAGCTCTTCATTATATGTGGGCCACTGGGAAATCATAATGCTTTCATCCCCTGTGGGAAGTGCGGTGTAAATTTCATCCGTTACAAAAGGCATAAAGGGATGAAGAAGCTTTAAGACGCCTGCAAGAACGTAGCAGAGCGTGTTCTGCGCATCCTTTTTGGTGGGGCATTCCGCATCATAAAGACGGGGCTTTGTCATTTCAATATACCAGTCACAGTATACGTCCCAGATAAAGTCATAAACTTTGCCGAGGGCAACACCGATTTCATAATGTTCAAGGTTATCGGTAACTTCTTTTACAAGTGCATTGTACTTAGAAAGAATCCACTTATCCTCTGCCTGGGGATTTTCGGGAAGCGCCACTTTTTCAATATCCAGATTCATCATTACAAAGCGTGCCGCATTCCAGAGTTTATTGGCAAAGTTACGGCTGGCTTCCACTCTTTCCATGTAAAAGCGCATATCGTTACCGGGCGAGTTGCCGGTGGCAAGGGTAAAGCGAAGGGCATCCGCACCGTACTGGTCAATAACTTCAAGGGGATCAATGCCGTTTCCGAGGGATTTGGACATTTTACGTCCCTGACTGTCACGGACAAGGCCGTGGAGGAATACGTGTTTGAAGGGTTCTTTGCCCATATGCTCCATACCGGAGAAAATCATACGGGAAACCCAGAAGAAGATAATGTCATACCCTGTTACAAGTACGCTTGTGGGGTAGTAATATGCAAGGTCTTCTGTTTTGTCCGGCCAACCGAGTGTGGAGAAAGGCCAGAGTGCGGAAGAAAACCATGTGTCAAGAACGTCATCTTCCTGCCGCATCGTGCCGCCACAATCACATGTGGTAACATCCTCACGGGAAACCACCATCTTGCCGCACTTATCGCAGTAAAAGGCAGGAATACGGTGACCCCACCAGAGCTGACGGGAAATACACCAGTCGTGTACATTTTCCATCCAGTTCATGTACGTTTTAGAGAATCTGGAGGGGATAAATTCAATGGTACCGTCCTTTACAACACGCATTGCATCTTTTGCAAGGGGTTCCATTTTTACAAACCACTGTTCGCTCGTTAAGGGTTCTACGGTGGTGCCGCAGCGATAGCATGCGCCAACATTGTGGTTGTGTTCCACGGTTTTGACGAGAAGGCCTTCTTTTTCAAGGTCCTCCACCATGGCACGTCTTGCTTCATAGCGGTCCATGCCTTTATATTTGCAGTCAAAGGAAATCTTGGCATCGTCGTCCATAACACGAATCTCTTCGAGATTGTGACGCTTGCCGACCTCAAAGTCGTTGGGGTCATGGGCAGGGGTGATTTTAACGGCACCCGTTCCGAATTCCTTATCTACATAATCATCTGCAACCACGGGGATTTCACGGCCAACGAGAGGCAGAATCAGGGTTTTACCGATTAAATCGGCAAAGCGTTCATCCTCAGGGTTTACGGCAACAGCCGTATCACCAAGGAGGGTTTCGGGACGGGTTGTGGCAATTTCCACAAAACGGTCCTCACCCTTTACAGGATAAAGAATGTGCCAGAAATGGCCGGCCTGTTCGCTGTATTCAACTTCTGCATCGGAAAGGGCTGTGCGGCAATGGGGACACCAGTTAATAATGCGGTTACCCTTATAGATAAGGCCTTTTTCATAAAGGCTTACGAAAACTTCACGGACGGCTCTGGAGCAGCCTTCGTCCATGGTAAAACGTTCTCTGTCCCAGTCACAGGAAGAACCGAGGCTTTTGAGCTGGTTAATAATACGGTCACCGTACTGATTCTTCCATGCCCATACTCTTTCAAGGAATTTTTCACGGCCAAGATCATGACGTGTAAGGCCTTCTTCCTTGCGAAGCTGTTCTTCAACCTTAATCTGGGTAGCAATACCGGCATGGTCTGTGCCCGGTACCCAAAGTGCGCTGTAGCCCTGCATACGTCTGAAACGGATGAGGATATCCTGCAGCGTTTCGTCAAGGGCGTGTCCCATGTGGAGCTGCCCCGTGACGTTGGGAGGCGGAATTACGATACAGAACGGCTTTTTGTTCTTATCGGGAGAAGCTTTAAAGTAGCCGTTTTCCTGCCATTTTTTATATAACTTTTTCTCTACCTGACTCGGTTCGTAGGTTTTATCAATGTTTTTCATTTTTAAAATCCTTTCTATTTCGTTCTCAGGGCGTTTCTCGTAATTTTACCCGATGTGGTTTTGGGAAGCTCGGGTACATACTCAATTTTTCGGGGGTATTTATACGGTGCCGTCATTTTCTTAACGTAAGTCTGGAGTTCTTTGGTAAGCTCTTCGCTTTCTTCGAAGCCCGGTGAAAGCACCACAACGGCACATACAATCTGGCCACGGATTTCGTCAGGTCGGCCGATAATGGCACATTCTTTTACTGCCGGATGGGTATTTAAAATGCTTTCGATTTCAAAAGGCCCGATACGATAACCGGAGCATTTAATCATGTCGTCATTTCTGCCAACGTACCAGTAATACCCGTCTTCATCCTCATAGGCAATGTCGCCTGTGTGGTAAATGCCGTTTTCTACAGGGTTAATCTTTTCCCCGTCCTGATAATAATAATCGAGAAGGCCAACCTGCTTGCCGTCTTTTACAAACATAACAACTTCCCCTTCGTCACCTGCCGGACAGCGGTTGCCGTCCTTGTCCACAAGGGCAACATCATAAAGGGGTGAAGGCTTGCCCATGGAAGAGGGGCGAATGTCAAGCCACTGGAAGGAGCAGGTAATGGGTGTGCCTTCGCTCTGGCCGTAGCCTTCATGTATATAGTGACCGCAAAGGTCATAAAATGCGCTGTTTACTTCGCCGGATAAAGGCTCACCGGCCGTAGCAAACCACTTGATGGATTCGAGGTGTTCTCTGCCGATGCCCGCTTTCAGAAGGAAGCGGTACATGGTGGGCGGAATACAGAGCGAAGTGGGTTTAAATTCCTTCATATGCTCCATAAGCTGTTCGGGGCTGAAACGAACGGGGTCATAACCGAGGATTGCACTGCCGCAAATCCACTGGCCGTAAATGTTGCCCCAGCCGAATTTTGCCCAGCCGCTGTCGCTTTGTGTAAGATGCAGGCCGTTATTCTGCACACACTGCATATATTTTGCTGTCATAATATGCCCTAAGGGATAGGTACGGTTATGCACCGCCATTTTCGGATACCCTGTGGTGCCGGAGGTAAAATAGAGAAGCATCTGGTCCTCATTCTTGCCTTCGTCGGGTGCGTCGTATAAGTCGCATTTTTCAAATTCACCCGTAAAATAGGGATAACCTTCCACTTCTTCGTCCCCTGCAAAAATTGCAGTAACTTTAGAGCGGAGGGATTTGACCTGGCTGACAACGAATTCATCATTTAAAGCAATAACAAATTTTGCATCCGCCTGGGCGAGACGATAGTCAATATCCTTGGCACGAAGCTGGATGGATGCAGGAATCAGCACGGCGCCGATTCTGTGGAGTGCCACGGCGCAAATCCAGTATTCGTATCTGCGGCGCAGAAGGGTAAGCACCTTATCGCCACGACGAATGCCGAGGTTTGTAAAGTATGTGGCGGCCTTTTTGGAAAGGGTGGAAATTTCGGCGAAGGTGAAAACCCTCGAAAACCCTTCGTCATTACAGTAAACGAGGGCTCTTTTTTCAGGTTCTGCCTCTGCCCATGCATCCACAACGTCTCTCGCAAATTCAAATTTTTCGGGGACTTCCAGCTTGAAGTTCTGCATAAAATCTTCGTAGCTGTCAAACTCTGTCCGTTTCATAAACCGTTTTAAAAGTTCCATTTTTTTCTTCCTTTCGTAATGCTGTGCAGATAGGGTGTCGCTTTTATGCACTGCAAACAAAAAAGCCATTCACCCCGTATTAGGACGAATGACTCGTGGTACCACCTAACTTCGTTTGCCGCTCACGCCGCAAACCTCTGCCGGCACTTTTATGCCGTTTCCTATTTTACGGTTGGATTTCCGTCGAAGTCTACTAGAAGGCATTTGCCCTTTTTCGGTCCGCAGCTCCGAGACTACTTCCCTATCCTTCCGCCGAAGCGCTTCCACCGTCCGCTTCTCTCTATAGGTTTATGGGGTAGGTACTCCTTCTCTTCATTGCCTTTTTCTATATTCATTTTTATATAGTATATCCGTTTTTTCCCGATTTGTCAAGCTTTTTTCTGATTTTTTTGCGGAATTTAAATTGCAAAGGGCGGAAAGATATGCTATACTGGTTAAAGAAAGAAGGTTTTTCATGGAAAAAGCTGAACTGATCCGGAAATTTGCGCAAAATAATGATGATAAAATCTTCCTTGCCCACATTCTTGACAAGGAAGCACTTTGCATGCAAAAAAACATTCCTACGGAAGGAGATTTTCTGGATGGGCGGCAACAAGCCCTTCTTCTTTCTCTATCCCCTTATATGGCGGTAAAGCCTATATTATGGGGTGGCTTTGACGATGCAGAACGGAAAATGTTCTTTTTCCTTCCTGATTATATGGAAGATGTCCCCCCGGATGCCCTCGCCCTTATAAAAGCCACCCATCGGGATGCGAAAGCCCCCTCGCACCGTGATTATCTCGGCAGTATTTTAGGTCTTGGTGTAAAAAGAGAAGGTGTTGGAGATATTCTTGTTTCCGATACGGGTGCACAGATTATTGTCCGTGCATCCCTTGCGGACTTTTTCCTTACAAACTATGTGAGTGCAGGAAGAGTGCATCTTTCTGTTTCTTCTCTTCCCATATGCGAACTTGTAATTCCCGAAAAGGAACCCGTTTTCAAAACGGCTTCCCTTGCGTCCCTTCGTGCTGATGCGGTCCTCGCTGCAGCTTTCAATGTTTCCCGCACACTTTCTCAGGAGGCAATCCGCACGGGGCGTGTGCATCTGAATAATCTCCCCCTTTTAAAAGGAGATAAAATCCTCGCTGTGGGCGATAAAATCCGCTGGCAGGGAAAGGGCAGATTTATTCTCGCTGAAACGGGCGGACAAAGTCGGAAAGGCCGCCTTTTTGTCACATTCAAGTTCTGAGATAAATAAAATTTAAACATTTTGTAAATCTCGCCAAAACCGCCTTGACAGAAAGGGCGGTTTTGTCGTAAAGTTTAAATATGTTTTCAGTATCTTTGCCATAAGGAGGCTACATAATGGTAAAATTACCCTTTAACCTATCCCTTAAAAACCGAAGCAAAAAATTCTGGCTTATATGCATTTCTGTCTTTTTGGTGATTCTGCTTCTTTCCCTGTTTGTGTTTCGACCGCTTCTGAAAAAGGGGAAAAGTTCGGAAATTGCAACTGCAAAGGTTACCCGTGGCAATATCGTCCGCACCATTGAAGGGAGCGGACAAATCAAGGCCAATGACGAACGCACAATAAGCTCTCTTGTGACGGGCGAAGTCCTCTCCGATTCGTTCAATGTGGGCGACATGGTGGAAAAAGATTCTATTTTATATGTAATTGACTCTACCAATATGGACTATAACTTAAAACGTGCCGAGTCCAGCATGGAATCTGCACGCCTTTCCTATGAAGAAGCCATGGAGACACAGAAGAATCAGACTGTCCGTGCCAGCATTGACGGCGTTATCACAAATCTGTATGTAAAAGAAGGAGACGAAATTACAAACGGCACCAGGGTGGCTGAAATCATTGATGCCTCCCGCATGCTTCTTTCCGTTCGCTTCCTCGCTTCGGATGCAAGTTTTATTTCCGTGGGCGAAAGTGCCCGCATTGTACCGGAAAATGCGCCGAACCAGACACTTTACGGCACTGTAAAAAGCGTTGGTTCCGGCACTTTTACCAACAGCTTTGGCGCTCAGGTTACCAATGTGGAAATCTGGGTAGATAACCCCGGCGGCATTATGGAGAATTCCAGAGCCACCGCCTTTATCGGCAATTTTGCCTGCAATGAAATCGGTACCTTTACATATGCCGACGCCGAAACGGTTACCGCAAAAACAGGCGGCACCGTTCAGAATCTTCGTGTGCATGCCGGCGATTCGGTAAATAAAAACGATCCCCTTTTCTCCCTTTACAGCGCCTCTACCGAAAGGAGCCTCGAAAGAAGCCGCCTTTCTTATAACGATGCCATCTCCAGCCGTGATAATACCTTTGACCAGCTGGACGATTATCAGATTAAATCTCCCATTTCGGGCAAGGTAATCCAGAAAAACGTAAAAGCCGGCGATAAGCTGGAAAGCGGTGCCGGCAGTGCCGCCTCCTCCATGGCAATTATTGCCGACCTTTCTGTTCTTACCTTTGATATGGCCGTTGACGAAATGGATATTGGCAGTATTCAGAAAGGGCAGGAAGTCCGTGTGACGGTGGATGCTTTCCCGAACAAAACTTTCCTCGGGCATGTGGATAATATCACCATTAAAGGGACTTCCACCAATGGTGTCACCTCCTATCCCGTTACGGTAAAGCTTGACGGCGAGGAAAACACCGACCTTCTTCCCGATATGAATGTAAATGCCACCATTATTATTGAATCCAAGGAAAATGTACTCGTTATTCCCTCCTCCGCCGTACAGCGAGGAAACCTTGTAGCCGTAAAAGGTGCGGCGCCAAAGGCTCCCACCCCCGAGGAGACGAATTCCACCACGGGTGAAAGTGCCGCATCCCGTACGCAGAATAAAGCGGCAAATCGAGCCGCATCCATGGAGGCGCCGGACGGCTTCTGTTATGTCCGCATTGAAACCGGTATTACGGACGGGTCCTTCATCGAAGTGGTTTCCGGCCTTTCCGAAGGAGACGAAATTCTCCTCTCCCAGTCTACCGGAGACAAAAATTCTGCCGTAAACTATACGCGGAATGCACCGCAAGGCATGAGCGGTATGGGCGGTATGCCTATGGGCGGCGGTATGCCCATGGGCGGCAATCGCCAGAGCCGATAAGGGAGGCGAAAACTTGATTCAGCTTACAGATGTTTATAAAATCTATTCAGACGGCGATAATGAAATTCATGCGCTGGACGGAATTTCTCTTCACATCGGAAAAGGTGAATTTGTTGCTATTGTCGGCTCTTCCGGTTCAGGGAAATCTACCTGCATGAATATTATCGGCTGTCTCGATGTACCCACAAGCGGAACATACCTTTTAGACGGCACTGACGTCAGCACCATGCACGAAAAAGAGCTTGCCCACATTCGGAATCAGCGGCTCGGGTTTGTTTTTCAGCAGTATAACCTCATCCCCAAGCTGAACATTCTTGAAAATGTGGAGCTTCCCCTTTTATACCGTGGTCTGCCTGCTTCCCAGCGGCGGAAAATGGCAATGGAGGCGCTGGACCGTGTCGGCATTGCAGACCGATTTAAAAAATATCCGGCACAGCTTTCGGGCGGTCAGCAGCAGCGTGTGTCCATCGCCCGAGCCCTTGCAGGCCGTCCGCCCGTCATTTTAGCCGATGAGCCGACAGGTGCTCTCGATTCCAAAACGGGCAGAGATGTTCTGGACTTTATGAAAACGCTGCACCACGACGGCACCACTATTGTTCTCATCACCCATGATAATACCATTGCGGCAGAAATTCCGAGAGTAGTCCGTATTCATGACGGGCTTATCACCGAGGACAGCCGAAGGGAGGAAGATGCATGAATATCAGCCAATCTTTCCGCCTTGCCCTAAAAAGTCTTTCTGCCAGTAAAATGCGCTCGTTTCTCACCATGCTCGGTATTATCATAGGCGTGGCGGCGGTTATTATTATCGTCAGCCTTATGTCAAGCCTTACCAATTACGTCGTTTCTGTTTTTGAGGATATGGGCGCAAATCTCATAACGGTAAGCATTTCAGGCCGAGGCGGAAACCGAAGTGTAAGCCCCGAGGAAATGATGGAGCTTTCGCTGGATAACCCCGATATCATCGCCTATGTGTCCCCCAGTCTTTCCGTGAGCGCAACGGTTAAAAACGGCACGGAAAGCGAAAGTCTCCAGGCCGTAGGCGCAAATGAATACTATGATGAAATCAAACAGCTGAATGTCCAGCTTGGCCGCCATCTTTCCTATGTGGACGTGGAGGAAAGATGTCATAACTGCATCATCGGCACTTATCTTGTCAAAGAACTTTTCGGCGGTGAAAATCCGCTGGACGAAACGGTATATGTAAACGGATATCCCTTTAAGGTTGTAGGCGTTTTGGAAGAAAAGGCATCCAGCACGCAAACGGGTGCAGATAACACACTCATCCTCCCCTACACCGTCGGCCAGAAGCTTTTCGGCGGCAGAATCTCCACTTACAGCGTCAGCGCCGCCTCAAAGGACAGCATTGATGCGGCCAACACCCTTTTAGAAAGCTTTCTTCTGGATAAATTCGCATCGGATGATTATTTTACGCTGATTGACCAGGCCGCCATCATTGAAGAGCTGAATAAGCTTATCGGCATGATGACCTCCATGCTTGTGGGCATTGCGGCTATTTCACTCCTCGTCGGCGGTATTGGCGTTATGAACATTATGCTTGTATCCGTCACGGAGCGTACCCGTGAAATCGGGATTCGAAAATCCCTCGGGGCTACGCCCTGGGATATTCTCGGCCAGTTCCTCGTGGAGGCGTGTGTCACCAGCGGCATCGGCGGGATTTTAGGGATTTTCCTCGGTATTGGCGGTGCAGCCGCCGGCACA
Source organism: Clostridia bacterium (assembly GCA_017436645.1). Taxonomy (GTDB): domain Bacteria; phylum Bacillota; class Clostridia; order UMGS1883; family UMGS1540; genus SIG447. Next base: position 49,780 of record JAFSCR010000006.1, read on the forward strand.
AAGCTTATCGGCGTACCGTTTACCGTTTCCGTTTTTTCCATCCTCATTGCCTTTACCGTTTCCGCCGCCATCGGCATCGGTTTCGGTTATTTTCCGGCGAAGAAAGCATCTCGTTTAAATCCCATAGATGCACTTCGGTATGACTAAGAAAGGAGCTTTTCACATGTTTAAAAAGCTAACTGCATGGATTCTTCTCCTCAGTCTTTTCTCCCTTCCTGCCCTCGCCGCACCCAGCGGCGGTGAGGTGGCACTGCTTGACAGCCTCGGTATATTTGAAGGGTACGAGGACGGTTCCTACCGTCTTGACAACAATCTGACCCGTGGAGAATTTACAAAGGTGGCCATTATGGCATCGGATGCACGAAAATCCATTTCATCCGCCATGTCCACTTCGCCTTTTGCGGATGTTCCCCATACGCTCTGGTCAGCGCCTTACATCCGTCTTGCATCGGAAAAGGGGTATGTAAACGGGTATCTGGATTCCACCTTCCGCCCCGATGCACCCATCTCTTTTGCCGAATCCGTAGCTGTTTTTCTCCGTCTTTTAGGGTACACCAACAGCGATTTCGGGCCCACGTGGCCGGAAGGACACATGGCAATCGCCAATGACATCGGCCTTTGCGACGGTATATCTCTCCCCTATGATGCTTTCATTACCCGTGGCGATACCGTAACCTTAATTTGTAATCTTCTGGACAAAAACATAAAAGGCACAAAAACAGAATATCTCTCGGTACTGGACTGCACCTCAGAAGAAGATGTTATCATCCGTGCCACCAGCAAAGAGGATATAACGGTAGCCGAAAACAAAGTCCTTACCAGTGCAGGCACATATAAAAAAGGCAACAATTTCTCCGCCGACTGGGTCGGGAAAACAGGCGAGCTGTTTTTGGAAAACGGTGATACGATAAAAGCCTTTGTGCCGGATATGGATACGTTTGTCCGCATGGAAACATACGTTGTATATTCCGCCCTCGGGGACGGCATCATTGCCTACCGTGACGGCAAAACAGAAAAGGTGACCCTCTCTGACGGGCTCCCGATTTACAAAAACAACGCCCCCTCCGGCTCTTTACAAAAATCACAGCTGAAAATGGGCGATATTTTGAAGGTTGTGTATAACGAAGACAACAAGGCAGAATATGTAATGCGGGATACGGACGGTCTCCTCGGTCCCTACACGGCAGGACCCGCTTGGCAGACAGAAATCCCCACGGATGCCGGCACCTTCTTTATCCGAAACGGCGAGGCGGTGTCTTCCTCTGCCATTGAAACCTATGACATCTTATATTATGCAAAATCCCTCAACATGGTACTTGCCTATACGGACAGAGTAACGGGCATTTATAAAAATGCATCCCCCTCGAAAGATGCCCCCTCCTCCGTCACCGTTTCCGGCAATGTCTATCCCATCGAAAGCGTTTCTGCATTCCAAAAGCTGGGTGCAGGCGGCACATTCTCCTTCGGGGATACCGTGACGCTTCTCCTTGGCAGAGAGGGTGCTGTGGCGGACGTTATCACGCCTGCCGCCTCCGGCACGGTTGCAGGTTTTGTTGTGGATACCGGCACGAAATCTTTCACTACAAACCTGGGTGAGCCTTACAGCGGCTATTCCATTACCATTCTTTCTGCGGACGGACAAAAGCTGGAGCTTGAAGCTGATGCAGATTATGAACGCCTTTTAAACCGAGTCGTCACGCTCACTTTCTCTGACGGCAAGGCCATTGCAAGAGAAGCAGCACCGGCAAGCGTGAGCGGCACTTTCCAATCAGACGCCGCCCTTCTCGGCGCCGCCTCCCTTTCTCCTGATATTAAAATTCTGGATACTTACGCCCCCGATGCCTATAATCCCGGTGCAGGCATTACCGTATTTCCGCAGCGGCTTGACGGCATAACCATTCCCAAAACGAAAATTCTGTATGTGGGCTATGATGGAAAGGACAGAATATCAGAACTTATTTTAAATGATGTTACAGGGGATATACACGACTATGGTGTTGTAACAAAAGCCACTACCCAAAATGCAGGCATGCAGCTTTCGGGCACTTACGAATATACAATCGGCGGTAAAAACGGCACCTTTACTTCAAGAGGCGAAACCTTCTCCGTAGGCTCCCACGCCCCTGCAAAGTTTACCTATTCCGGCGGGCAGATTTATTCCATTTCACGCCTTTCCGAAATTTCCGAAGCAATTACTTCCATAAGTGACACGGAAATTATCTATCGCAGCGGCAACCGATATGATATTACGGAGGCTGATATTTATCTTCGCCGATACGATAACTCCTACGCACTTTTAAAACCGGGCGAAGTTTCTCTCGAAAAATATTTTGTGTCGGCTTTTTATGATGCTTCCACCGCTTCCGGCGGAAAAATCCGTGTAATAATCGCCCAAGAAAACTAAAGAAAACGGGATGTGGTACTATCCACATCCCGTTTTTTATGCAGTAATTTCTTTTTTTACTTTTTTCCCCGGTAAAATAAACCGAAAAGCACCTTTTTCAATTTCAAATTCCGTTTTACCTGCTTCAATAATTTCCCCGTCAATGCAAAGCTTCATTTTGCCGTCCAGCGGCGTGATTGTCGCTTTGGAACAATTTACGTTACAAAGTATATCATCAATGTTTTTGACGCTTAAAATACGCCCTTTGGCGTAATGGGGCAATAGGGAAAGGAACCGAAGTCTGGATACATTTTTAATAATGTTTATATTCATCCGGCCGCTACAAACCGATGCCCGTGGGTTACTTTTAATACCGCCGCCGCAATAACAGCCGTTGGCAATGGAAGAGAGCAGTAATTTTCCGCTGTGCTTTTCTTCCCCATCAATTTCAATTTTCAGATTGGCACCTTTTTTACGGATGAGCATTACAAAAATAGAAAGTATGTACGAAAACGGTCCGGGAATAAAGGAAAGCTTTTCCATTTTGTTTTTTAAATCCGCCACGTTGCAGTCAAACCCGATATTGAACATATTGGCGCAGTACCCTGTCAGTACGCCTTTATCCGTTTCCGTTTTATAACGGATTGCATCACAGGAAACGCTGGCACCGCTTACCTGCCCCCGAATATCTTCATAGGACGTTTCGGGGCAAAAAGCACGGCAAAAATCGTTCCCTGACCCGATGGGAATAACGCCTATTTCTGCATCCGGATTCTCTGCGGCACCATTTAGCACCTCATTTAACGTGCCGTCACCGCCGCAAGCGATAAACCTTGCGCCGCCAAATTCTGCACAAAATGATTTTACAAAGGCCGCCGCATCATGGGGCGCTTTTGTTATGTAAATCTCAACATCGTGTTCGGAAACTTCCCGAATTTTTTCTATGAGTTCTTTTGTTTTCTTACCGCCGCCTGCAATAGGATTTATAACAAAAACAGTTTTCACGGTATCATCCTTTGTTTTTCGTATTTTGAATCTATATACTGTCCCTCTTAGGATACGAGTTCATAAGTTTGTATAAAATAAGCCTTGCCGGCTAAGCCGGCAAGGCTTTGATTGTTAGCGAAGTGCTGCCTGTGCGGCTGCAAGACGTGCAATGGGTACACGGAAGGGTGAGCAGGATACATAGGTGAGGCCTACATTGTGGCAGAACTCAACTGTGGACGGGTCACCGCCGTGTTCACCGCAGATACCGAGCTTAATGTCGGGGCGGGTTTCACGACCGAGGCTCGCTGCCATCTTTACGAGTTTACCAACACCCTTCTGGTCAATCTTTGCAAAGGGATCGTTTTCGTAAATCTTGGTGTCATAGTAAGCATCGAGGAACTTACCGGCATCGTCACGGGAGAAGCCGAAGGTCATCTGGGTAAGGTCATTTGTACCGAAGGAGAAGAATTCTGCTTCCTTGGCGATTTCGTCAGCTGTGAGGGCTGCACGGGGAATTTCAATCATGGTACCTACTTTGTAAGTCAGGTCAGAACCGGCTTCTTTAATTACTGCATCCGCCGTTTCAACAACAACCTTCTTAACAAATGCAAGTTCCTTGATTTCGCCAACGAGGGGAATCATGATTTCGGGAACAATCTTTATGTTCTTTCTCTTGGAAACGCTGATAGCAGCCTTAATAACCGCACGGGTCTGCATTGCTGCAATTTCCGGATAGGTTACGGCAAGACGGCATCCACGGTGACCCATCATGGGGTTGAATTCGTGGAGAGATGCAATGATTGCCTTAATTTCTGCAACGGTTTTGCCCTGTGTTTTTGCAAGTGCTTCAATATCCTTTTCTTCTGTGGGAACGAATTCATGAAGCGGGGGATCGAGGAAACGAATGGTAACGCCGTAGCCTTCCATTACGTCATAAAGCTTTTCAAAGTCGCCCTGCTGCATGGGTTCGATTTTTGCAAGAGCAGCTTCTCTCTGTTCCTTTGTATCGGAGCAGATCATTTCACGGATTGCTGCAATTCTGTCTGCTTCAAAGAACATATGTTCTGTACGGCAAAGACCGATACCTTCTGCACCGAGTTCTCTTGCACGTGCAGCATCCTGCGGTGTGTCGGCATTGGTACGAACTTTGAGTACTCTGTACTTATCAGCCCATGCCATAATTCTGCCGAATTCACCACCGATGGAAGCATCTACTGTGGGAATAAGGCCCTGATAGATGCAGCCTGTGGAACCGTCAATGGAAATTTCGTCGCCTTCACGGAATGTGACACCGGCGAGTTCAAATACTTTGTTTTCTTCGTCCATGTTAATAGCGCTGCAGCCGGATACACAGCAGGTACCCATACCACGGGCAACAACAGCTGCGTGAGAGGTCATACCGCCACGAACGGTGAGGATGCCCTGTGCAGCCTTCATGCCTTCAATATCTTCAGGAGAAGTTTCAAGGCGAACGAGAACAACCTTTTCGCCACGGTCTGCCCATGCCTTTGCATCGTCAGCAGTAAATACTACCTTACCGCAAGCAGCACCGGGAGATGCAGCGAGTGCACGGCCGAGGGGTGCAACCTTCTTCAGTACTGCAGCATCAAACTGGGGATGGAGCAGCGTGTCAAGGTTTCTCGGGTCAATCATAAGTACAGCTTCCTTTTCGGAAATCATGCCTTCGTCAACAAGGTCGCAAGCGATCTTTAAGGCGGCGGCAGCTGTACGCTTACCGTTTCTTGTCTGGAGCATATAGAGCTTTCTGTCTTCAATGGTGAACTCCATATCCTGCATATCTCTGTAATGGCTTTCGAGCTTTGCACAGATTTTGGTAAATTCATCATATACTTCAGGCATAACTTCTTTCAGCTGGTCAATCTTCTGGGGTGTTCTTACGCCTGCAACAACGTCTTCGCCCTGTGCATTCATAAGGAATTCACCAAAGAGAGCCTTTTCGCCTGTGGCGGGGTTACGGGTAAATGCAACACCTGTACCACTCGTTTCGCCCATGTTACCGAATGCCATCATCTGTACGTTAACGGCTGTACCCCAGTCATAGGGGATATCGTTATCACGACGGTAGATGTTAGCACGGGGGTTGTCCCAGGAGCGGAAAACAGCCTGGATAGCGCCCATGAGCTGTTCCTTCGGGTCTGTGGGGAATTCACTTCCGATTTTTGCCTTATATTCAGCTTTGAACTGAGAAGCCAGTTCCTTAAGGTCATCAGCCGTAAGGTCAACGTCCTGTGTGATGCCCTTCTTTTCTTTCATTTCATCAATGAGCTGTTCGAAGTACTTTTTGCCGACTTCCATAACAACGTCAGAGTACATCTGGATGAAACGGCGATAGCAGTCCCAAGCCCAGCGGGGGTTACCGGATTTAGCAGAGAGTGCTTCAACAACCTGTTCGTTAAGACCGAGGTTTAAGATGGTATCCATCATACCGGGCATGGATGCACGGGCACCGGAACGAACGGAAACGAGAAGGGGGTTTTCCATATCACCGAACTTTTTGCCGGTTACTTCTTCCATCTTTCCAATATATTCCATGATTTCAGCCTGAATATCCTCGTGAATACGCTTGCCGTCATCATAATAACGTGTGCATGCTTCTGTGGTTACGGTAAAGCCCTGGGGAACCGGCATACCAAGCTTTGTCATTTCAGCCAGATTTGCGCCTTTACCACCGAGGAGGTTGCGCATGCTTGCATCCCCTTCGCTAAATAAATAAACATATTTATTTGCCATGTGATTTCTCCTTTCAGAAAATAAAATAATTAAATATCACATAATCATAATATATACTATAACCGAAAACTGGGCAAATGTCAATATATCCTTTCTATTTTTTGCAAACTTTGTGATTTTTTGAAAAAGGCGGTGTGTTATGTATATTCGTCTTTCAAAGCATGTTTTTGTGCACATGGTTCTCCCTGTTTTCCTGCTTTTGTCTTGTTTTACGCCTGCCGGCAGCAACTTCCGTACGGTCTTTTTCTTTGCCGCTCTCCATGAGCTTTTTCATTTTTTTACAGCCTGTGCGCTCGGTGTTTCCATTCTCCGCATTCTGCTCTTGCCTTACGGTTGTCATCTTCGCCTCGGCAAAGCGGATTGTTTTACGGAAGCCAAAATCGCTTTGGCGGGGCCCATTGGCAGTTTTTTTCTTTTTTTACTTTTTCGAAACACATCCGCCAAAGACATGAATCTCATGCTTTGCCTTATAAATCTTCTTCCCGCCCTGCCTTTGGACGGTGGCAGAATCCTCCGCCCTTTTTTGTGGAGATATATGGGTGTATATCACGGGAACAGAGCCCTTCGCTTTATGGGGTTTTTGGTTTCCTTCGTTTTTTGTTTTCTCGGGTTCTGTATGCCCAGTATTTTTTGCTTTTTTCTCGCAGGTCTTCTCTTTTTTCACGCCGTCATTCTGCCTTCTCCCCTGCCGCTCCTCCAGAAAAAAGTGCCTCGCCCTTTTGTGAAAATCCGGAAAGTGCACAGCCGTGACAGTCTGCATATTTTAAACCGCCTCTATTCTCCCTTTTACACCATTTCTTTTTACATAAAAGATAAGCATCTTTATGTTTCCGAGAGCGAAGTTCTGCGAGCGCTTAAGAAAGATACGTCCTTTACTTTCGCAGAGCTTTTAAGGAATAGGAAAAAATGTTCATAATGAGCAAAAGGGCAATAAAAACAAAAAGAAAACCCTCCTACAAGGAAGGTTTTCTTCTTATGGTTATTTATTCTGTTTTGCCTTTTTGAAGTCCGGGCCTTTTTTACACTTCTTAGTACATGCCGCCCATGCCGCCGCCCATAGGTGCTGCTGCGGGAGCTTCCTTTTCAGGCTTATCTGCAACAACGCTTTCCGTTGTGAGTACCATTGCGGCAACGCTTGCGGCGTTCTGCAGTGCACTTCTGGAAACCTTTGCAGGGTCTACGATACCGGCTTCAATCATATTGACATATTCGCCTTTGAGTGCGTTAAAACCAACACCCTTGGGGCTTGCCTTTACCTTGTCAATGATAACGGAGCCTTCAAGGCCTGCATTGAAAGCAATCTGGCGAACAGGAGCTTCCAGCGCTTTGAGAACGATGGTAGCGCCTGTCTTTTCGTCGCCGTCTAAGGTTTCGATAAGCTTTTCAACGTCATCCATAGCGTTTACAAAAGCTGTACCGCCACCGGAGATAATGCCCTCTTCAACAGCTGCACGGGTAGCTGCAAGCGCATCTTCCACGCGAAGCTTCTTTTCTTTCATTTCTGTTTCCGTTGCAGCACCAACTTTGATAACGGCTACGCCGCCTGCAATCTTTGCAAGTCTTTCCTGGAGCTTTTCACGGTCAAATTCAGAAGTGGTTTCTTCAATCTGCAGTTTAATCTGGGAAACACGGTCACGGATAGCAGCCTGATCGCCTGCGCCGTCAATAATGATGGTGTTTTCCTTCTGCACTTTAATCTGACGTGCAGTACCCAGCATATCAAGGGTTGCTTCCTTCAGGTCAAGGCCGACTTCTTCGGAAATTACACGGCCACCTGTAAGTATTGCAATATCCTCAAGCATTGCCTTTCTTCTGTCACCAAAGCCGGGAGCCTTAACCGCAACGCAGGTAAAGGTGCCACGGAGCTTGTTGACGATAAGGGTGGAAAGCGCTTCGCCTTCCAGATCTTCTGCAATGATGAGAAGCTTTTTGCCGGACTGAACAATCTGTTCGAGAACGGGCAGAATTTCCTGTACGCTGGAAATCTTCTTGTCAGTAATGAGAATGAGTGCGTCATCGAGGACTGCTTCCATTTTCTCTGTATCGGTTACCATGTAAGGGGTGATGTAACCACGGTCAAACTGCATACCTTCTACAACTTCGCTGTAGGTTTCTGCAGTCTTGGATTCTTCAACGGTAATAACACCGTCGCCGGAAACCTTTTCCATAGCGTCTGCAATGAGTTCGCCAATGGATTCGTCAGCGGCGCTAATAGCGGCAACACGGGCGATATCTTCCTTGCCCTTTACCTTTTCGCTTGCGCCCTGGACGTAAGCTACAGCCGTATCAACAGCCTTCTGAATACCCTTGCGGACAATCATGGGGTTTGCGCCTGCGGCTACGTTCTTCATGCCTTCCTGAATAAGAGCCTGTGCAAGGATTGTAGCGGTAGTTGTACCGTCACCTGCAATATCGTTTGTTTTGGTTGCAACTTCTTTTACAAGCTGTGCACCCATGTTTTCAAACGGATCTTCAAGCTCTACTTCTTTTGCAATGGTCACACCGTCATTTGTAATGAGGGGTGCGCCGAATTTCTTGTCAAGCACTACGTTTCTGCCCTTGGGGCCGAGTGTTACCTTTACAACGTCTGCCAGCTGGTCAATACCACGGCCGAGGGCACGTCTGGCTTCTTCGCCGAATAAAATATCCTTTGCCATTTTCTATATCCTCCTTAAAATTAGTCAACCTTTGCAAGGATGTCGCTCTGACGGAGAATGATGAATTCTTCGCCGTCAACCTTTACTTCTGTGCCGGCGTACTTGGACATGATAACCTTGTCGCCAACCTTTACTTCCATAATGATTTCCTTGCCGTCTACTACGCCGCCGGGGCCTACTGCAACAACTTCAGCCATCTGCGGTTTTTCTTTGGCAGCACCGGGTAATACGATACCGCTCTTTGTTGTTTCTTCGCTTTCGAGCATCTTGATTACTACTCTATCAGCTAACGGTTTGATGGTCATAACAAAACCCTCCTGTTATTTATAAAATTTAGCACTCTCGCTATGCGAGTGCTAACAAACATAAGTTTACCATATTTTCGCAGTTATTCAACAGGCGTTTTGTTCTGTTTTTCATACAAAAACCATATTTTTCTCCCGTTTCCTCTCATTTCCTTCATTTTTCTTAAATTTTTCTTTTTTGTGAATTTTTTCATTTAATGGAATTGCTTTTTTTCTTATTATATGATATACTTGAAAATAAATATGTAACGGAGGTTTTTTATTATGAATGAAGATATTAAAAAAGTAGCACTCAGAATCCGTGAACTCAGGGAAATTGAAGGCAGCAGCACAAAGGAAATGGCAGCGCTTTTTAACATTCCCCACGAAACATATCTCGAATACGAAAGCGGCTCCTCCGATATGCCCATCAGCTTTCTGTCGGAGGCGGCAGCCCACTTTAATATTCAGGTGTATGAGCTTTTATCCGGCAACAATGCCAAGCTCCGCATTTATCAGGTTGTCCGTGGCGGCAAAGGTCTGAACATTGAAAGAAGTAAGCAGTATAATTACCAGCATCTTGCCTACAACTTTGCAGGCAACAAGGTTCTGCCCCTTCTTGTTACGGTTGACCCCCGAAAAGGGGACGAAAAGCCCCATACCAACATTCATAAGGGGCAGGAATTTGACTATTGCCTCGAAGGCAGAATTTTAATCACCATCGGCGGCAAGGAAGAAATTCTTGAAGCCGGCGACTCTGTTTATTATGACTCCTCTTATCCCCATGGTATGATTGCCATCGGGGATGCGCCTGCTAAAATTTTAACTCTGGTTATTTAAAGGAGATTTTATATGTTTGTTTGGTTTCATTGCGGCAAAGCCCTTTTCAAAACGTGGTACGACGAAAAATATGACCTTGTGCAAAGATTTTCCGGCGTTTCCTGCGACACATTCACCTATAACAGCCATATTGACTTTACGGAAGCAGGCCTTATTTTAAGAGATAAACCCAAAGCCCTTGAGGATGCCTGGCATACGGATTTGCCTTTTTCCATGTCCACCGATGATGCAGCTCCTTGCATTATCAACAAAACCTGGCTTGGGGCAGGGCACGGACATCCGTGCTGTGTAAGATGCTATATTCCTTCCCACGGGAAAACCCTTAAGGATGTTGGTTCTTTGTGGAAAGACGAAAAGGATGTAACTTTCACCCTTCTCCGTATTATTGACGAAGATTATCTCCTTTTCATTTCCGATAACATCGGCACCCTTGCGGATTACCAATTTATAACCACAATCGAAGGCGGTCTTTCCTATGTGGAAAACGGGGACAACACTGCTCCCCTCCCTCCTGCCGAGGAGCAGGGCGTAGCTTACCTTTCCCGTGCCTATCGCTTTACAAAGAAACGCCTCATAGGGATAACAAACGGCAAGGAAAAGGCCATCGTTAAAACCATGGATTGTGACTCTGCACGAATGGAAGAGGAATATGAAATCGTAAACCCCGCAACGGTTGCGCCGAATCTTAGAAAGGCAAGACCCGAAGGCGGCTTTACCCACATTCCTGACCTTCCCCTTTTCGGCGAAGCTATGTTTAAAACCAAGAACATATATCACATAAATGAAGACGGCACCGTTCTTTGCGAATTTTATCGTGAAAAGCTGATGGATATCAGCTATGAAAGATGTATGGGCGCTATGTATCAGGAAAAAATTGACGTATACGGCGGCGGTATGTACCGTCACCTTGCCAAAACCCTTCCCTTTACGGAAAACGGCATAGATTTTGACTTTACTGTGCCGCGCTATATTCAGGACAGCCCCTATCCCCAGTGCTTCTTCGTAACCCCCGAATACTGGGAAAATCCGGCTTCTCCGCCCGACAGAATTATTGACTATTTCAGAGACGAAGACGGCCACGACCGCCTCGGCTTTGTTCTCGGGTATCTTCCCCTTTATGACGGGGAGCCGGAAAAGCGCCTCCAGCATCTGGAGCATTCCATTATGCTTTACCGTTCCAGAAAAATTTACCCCACCTTTATGAGCGGGGACCTTACGAAGCTTCACGGCATAGCCTACAAGAAATTCTTTAAACCCCAAAAGGATAAAGCGTCTGTTTACAGCGTAAAGGCTGACGGCAAAACCTTTATTTACTTTGACTTTTTCGAAAAAAATTCTCTGGAATTTGCCTTTGAAGGCAATATCCGTCTTTATGAAAAGAGTGACGCTGTTTCCTACGAAATCAAAGGGAACACCGTTTGTGCCCAAGGCGAACACGGGTATGCCGTGTTTATTTGCGAGTAGGAGGTGGAAGAAATGTTTTTAGCAGTACATGATGATAAAATATTATTTCAAACGCCCTATAATGAAAAATATGACCTTGTGCAGAAATTCTCGGGTGCTACCTTAAACCGTGTTCTTTATAACGGCCACTATGACTTTACCGAAGCAGGCCTTATGGAAAAAAACAAGGAAAAGGGATATTATGACCCTTGGCATCTGGATGTTCCCTTCTCTTCCTCCACGGACGATGTGCCTTGCGTAGGCGTAAACGGTGCCTGGATCGGTGCACTGCACGGCCAGCCCTGCTGTATCACCCTTTATGCACCGAATCACGGCATGACAACAAGGGATATGGGTTCTGTGTGGAAGGATGAAAAAGGCGTAACCTTTACCCTTCTCCGCCCCGACGGAGAAGATTATCTCGTTTTCGTTTCTGAAAACGTAGGCACCCTGACGGACTATAAGTTTGTTATGAAAATCGAAGGTGCACTCACCTTTGTATCGAGCGGGGAAAAGAAGGAAACCATTAAAGACACCTCGGACCAATCCCCCTACACCTTCCTTCTCCGTGCTTATCGCTTTACGAAAAAGCGTATTATCGGCATTAAAGACGGCAAAGAAAAAAATGTAATGACCTCTATGCAGTGCGACAGCGCACGCCTTGAAGAAGAATACCTTATTATAAATCCTGCCACGGTGGCACCTGCCCTTACAAAGGCAAGACCGGAAGGCGGCTTTGATTATATGCCCGATATTTCCGAATTCGGCGAGCCTATGATTTCCGTCAAAAATGCATACCATCTTCTCCCCGACGGCGCAGTACTTTGCGAATTTACCTTTAAAAAGCTGATGGATGTTCACTTCGAGCGTTTTCTCGGCGCTATGTGCCAGCACAAGCTCAATGTGCACGGCGGTGGCATTCACCGCTATATCCCCAAGCTTCTTCCCTTTACGGAACACGGAAACACATTTGATTTTTCCACGCCCCTCTCTATTCTGGAAGACCCCTATCCGGATAACTTCCATACAACGCCGGAATACTGGGCAACCCCCGACCTTCCCCCGGACAGAATGGTGGATTATTTCCGTGACAAAGACGGCCACGACAAGCTTTGCTATTCTCTCGGCTATCTCCCCATTTATGACGGAGAACCCAAAAAGCGTCTTAAGCATTTGGGCCACGCCCATATGCTTTACCGCACCAGAAAATATTATCCCACCTTTATGTTCGGTGATTTGGATGCATTTCACGGCGTTGCATTTAAAAAGTTTTTTATCCCTGAAAAAGACCGTGCATCCGCTTATAGCATAAAGGCCTTCGGGAAAACCTATATTTATATGGATCTTATTGAAGAAAACACCATTTCTCACCCCGCTGAAGGCACAGTTACCCTTTTTGAAAAGAGCGACGGTGTTTCCTACGAAATCAAAGACGGCGAGATTGTAGCCCGGGGAAAGGGCTATGCCGTATTCATCACAGAATAGGAGGACGATGGAATGAACATCCGTCACGACATACATCTGCACACCACCCTTTCTTACTGCGCCAAAGAATCGGCAACACCTGAAAACTATATTGAAATTGCAAAAAAGAAGGGGCTTAGTACCATCGGTTTTTCCGACCACGTCTGGGATACCGCCGTTTCCCCTGCCATTAATGATTTTTACGAAGGGCAGGATGCAGAACGCCTTTTGTCCGCCTCTCTGCCGAAAGCAGAAGGCATCCGCATTCTCCGCGGTTGTGAAGCGGAGCTTGACAAAAACGGCGTTTTAGGTCTTTCCGAGGAAGCGGCAAAGAAATTTGACTATGTGCTTTGCACCCATTCCCATTCCCAGCATCCCGAAGTGATTGACGCCAAGGTGAAAAAGGACCCGAAAAAGCTGGCGGAAACGCTTTGTGACCGTTTTTCCTTATTGGTGGAGCACCCTATGTCCAAATATATTACCGCCATTGCCCACCCCTTCTTCCCTTTAGGCAATAAGGACGATTTTGACGAAGTGCTTTTCCGCATTTCCGATGACCGCCTTGAGGATTTATTTAATGACGCAGTCTATAAAAACATTGCCATTGAAATCAATGCCGCTGCTTTTGCTTCCCTACCTTTAAAATCCATTCACAAAAGCGAAATGTTCCGCATTTATGAAACAGCAAAAGAATGTGGATGCAAATTCGTTTTCGGCACGGACTGCCATGATCCTAAAATTTACGATGAACGCTTTTCTTATCTGGAGGCCCTTTGTGCGCTTCTGGAAATCACAGACGAGGACCTTTGCCCCCTCGTAAAATAAAGAGGTGATTCTGTGCGAAAAAAAGCGCATTTTTTCTCCCGACTTGACCCTTGGCTCTTTACGTGTCTTGCCGTAGCCGTCATCATCGGCATGGTTGCCATTTTAAGTGCCGGACACGCCATGGGCACTTCCCGTTTCATCATTGTGCAGGCTGCCGCTTTCCTCATCGGTGTCGTGCTTCTCTATCTTCTTTCAAAGATAGACTATGACTTTTTCGGTCAACTGGCGATTTTCTTTTACATTGTCAGCGCCCTGATACTGGTTGTGGTTCTCTTTATCGGTACAGGTAGCGAGGAAGTCGGCACAAAAGGATGGATCCGCATCGGCTCCATTGGTATTCAGCCTTCTGAAATTGCGAAAATCGGTTTCATTATTTCTTTTGCAAAGCATGTAGATTCTGTAAGAGAAGACATTAACCGGCCCACTGTTTTGCTGCTTTTATGCCTGCATGCAGGTCTTTTAATCGGCCTTGTGCTCCTGCAGCCTGACCTTGGCACCGCCCTTGTGTTTACCTTTATTTTTCTCGGGATGCTGCTCCTTGCAGGCCTCAGTCTTAAATATTTTGCGGCCCTCGGCGGCATATTTGCCGTTGGTGCCCCACTTGCCTGGTTCTTTCTTCTGAAGGACTTTCAGAAAAACAGAATACTCACGTTTTTAAACCCAGAGCTTGACCCTTTAGGGGCAGGCTACCACGTTATCCAGTCTAAAATTGCCATAGGAAGTGGCGGTGTTCTGGGGCGTGGCGTCGGGCAGGGAATTCAGACCCAGTACGGGTATCTCCCCGAAAAACAAACCGACTTTATCTATGCCGTAATCGGTGAAGAAATGGGCATGTGGGGTGCTGTTTTAATCCTTGCAGTCCTGCTCGTCATTATTATACGGTGCTTTAATACAGCCGCTTCCGCCCGGGACGGGTTCGGCGAACTTCTCTCGGCAGGCGTCGGCTTTATGCTGACAGCACACGTAATTGAAAGTATCGGCATGTGCCTTGGGCTTCTCCCCGTTACGGGGATTCCGCTCCCGTTTGTCAGCTACGGCGGCTCTAATATGCTTGCCAGCATGCTGGCGGTAGCGCTTGTACAAAATGTTTACATGCGGCGAAGTCGCATGCAATTTTAAAGAACAGGAAGGATACAGATTTTGGAAAACTTTAAATCCGGCTTTATTGCCATTGTAGGTCGCCCCAACGCAGGGAAATCTACTATTTTAAACCGCCTCGTCGGTGCTAAAATTGCAATTACCACCGCAAAACCCCAAACCACCAGAAATCAGATTCTCGGCATTTTAAACGGCGAGGACTATCAGATGGTGTTTGTGGATACCCCCGGTGTGCACCGCAGTAAAACACGGCTTGGAGAGTACATGAACCGTGCCGCCATCGGTGCCATAGATTCTGTGGATGCCGCCCTTCTCATGGCAGATGCCACGAAAGGCTTCGGCCCTGCAGAAGAAAGAATTATTGCCGAACTTCAGGCAAAAAAAATTCCTGCGGTACTCGGTCTTAATAAAATTGACCGTCTAACACGTGAAGCACTTCTCCCCCAGATTGCCGCCTTCTCCGAAAAATTTGAATTTTCCGCCATTGTTCCTCTTTCCGCAAAAACAGGGGACGGTGCAAAAATTCTTCTGGAAGAACTGAAAAAATTCCTGATCCCCGGGCCTATGTACTACCCCGAAGATATGATTACGGATAAAACAGAACGGGAAATTATGGCAGAATTTATCCGTGAAAAACTTCTTTCCTATCTGGACCAGGAAATCCCCCACGGTACTGCGGTGGAAATTATGGAAATGAAGGATGAAAAGAAAATCTGCCGTATTTCCGCCGATATTGTTTGCGAAAAGGCGAGCCATAAATCCATTATTATCGGGCGTGGCGGTGCCATGCTCAAAAGAGTGGGGACAGCCGCAAGAGAGGAAGCGGAAGCGTTTTTCGGCAAAAAAATATATCTCCAGCTTTTCGTAAAAGTCAAGGATGACTGGCGAAACAGTAACTTCATGCTCCGTAATCTCGGTTTTTCCGACAAAGAGTAAGTTTTTCCCTGCCATAAATCTGCCCCAAACCGGAAACAATAGTTCCGAAAGCGACGGTGACAGATATGGACAAGTTTTATTGGGAACTTTTTTGTCAAACGGGCAGTCCCGAAATGTATATGAAATGCAAGGAAACGGAGTGTTTTCATGAACGATGTGAAAACGACGGGCGTTGTACTGAAAGTGACGAAATGCAAAAACAGCAGTCTGGCACTTTCGGTGCTGAGTCCTGAACTTGGAAAAATAAGCGTCTGGGCCCGTGGGGTCCGAGTTGGCAAGAACACACAGCGCTCCGGCTGTGTGCTTCTTACATACAGCGAATTTGTTCTAAGGAAACGAGGGGATATGTATACCCTCATTGCCGCCTGCCCCATCCGCACGTTTTATCACCTGAGGGAAGACGTTGTAAAGCTTTCCTACGGCGTTTATTTCGGCGAGCTTGCAGGTCTTTTATATGGCGAAGGCGTGGAGGCAAAGGCACCGGTCCGTCTCCTTTTAAATTCCCTCCACTATCTGGAAAACGATTTGAAAGACCCGCTGGATTTAAAAGTGATGTACGAGCTAAGGCTTATGAGTGCGGCAGGCTTTACGCCTTTTGTGGACGCTTGCATGGAATGCGGAAACGAAGAGGCGTTTGCCTTTTCTCCTGCAGAGGGCGGTCTTTTGTGCCGCAGCTGTTCTCCGCTTCTGCCTCTTCCCAAAAGCGCCGTTTCCCTTTTGCGAGGCTATGTGAAATGCACACTCAAGGCATGCCTATCCCATAACGGAAAAGAGGCGGCAAAAATTCTGGAGCCCTACGTCGAGCAGTTTATCCGCTATCACACGGACCTTACGCCCAAAACGCTGACATACTTGCACCGCATCCGGAATACAGTAAATTTATAACCCTTTAAGGAGATAACAATATGCAAGAAAAGAAAACCGCATCCTTTATAAGCGGCGCCGCTATCCTTATGGCGGCAAATCTTCTGGTAAAGCTCATTGGCCTTGCCTTTAAGGTGCCGCTTACATACTTAATCGGTGAAGAAGGTATGGGGCATTTTTCCGATGCCTACACCATGTACACGTGGATGTTCGTCCTTGCCACCGCAGGCCTTCCGGTTGCCGTTTCCAAAATGGTTTCGGAAAGCCGTGCCATGGGAAAGCCCGGAGAGGTACGGCGGATTTTAGAGGTCAGCCTTCTCTTCCTTTTTGCACTTGGTCTTTTAGGAAGCGGCATTCTGTTCTTTGGTGCAGACGCCCTCGCCCTTTTAATCGGTAACGAAGGGGCCGCCCACGGCATCCGTGCCATTGCACCGGCTATGCTTTTTGTGGCGCTCATGTCCGCCTTCCGTGGATTTTTCCAAGGCCATCAGGATATGATGCCCACCGCTGTTTCGGAAGTTGCGGAGGCCTTAGGCAAACTCATTTTCGGTTATGTACTTGCTTATCTTTTCATTTCCAAGGGTGCATCTTTTGGTGCGGCCGGTGCCGTGGCAGGTGTTTCCGCAGGTGCCGCCCTCGGCTTTATTTCCCTTGCCGTGCTCTTTCTTATTAAAAAGAAGACTTTGTTCGGCGTAGCCCGAGAAGGCACGGATGCAAGAGGCCGCCGCACGCTTTTTAAAAAGCTTATCACCATTGCCATTCCCATTACCATCGGCGCTTCTGTTTTTAGCCTGACGAGTGTAATCGACATGGCAATGATTAAACATAATCTGATTTCTGCAGGCTTTTCCCAAAGCGAAGCCGTGCGGCTGTGGGGTTCATATTCCGGCTATGCCGTTCCCATTTTCAATATGCCCCCCACGCTTCTGACGGCAATCAGCATAAGCCTTGTGCCTGCAATCGCCGCCGCCTTTATAAGCGGTAATAAGAAAAAGGCACAGGGTAGCGCAGAATCTGCCATTCGCATCACAACCCTTTTTGCCCTGCCGTGTTCTTTAGGGGTTTCCCTTTTATCCGAGCCCATTTTAAGCCTGATTTATAACAACACCAACGCCGCAGGCATGCTGCAGATTTTAGGGCTTTCCATTGTGCTTGTCTCCCTTGTGCAGGTAACAAATGCAATACTTCAGGCGGTAGGAAAAGTATATGTGCCGGTCCTTCATATGGCCCTCGGCGGCATCCTAAAAGTCATTGTAAACTTTTTCCTCGTGTCCAATCCTGCCATCAACATAAACGGCGCCCCCATCGGCACCCTTTGTTGTTACGGCCTGATTCTCACGCTAAACCTGATTTCCATCCGGAAGGTGATGGGTCTTCGGTATAGTTTATCCGACATGCTCCTTCGCCCCCTCTTTTCCGCAGTGATTATGGGCGGCGTGGTGCTCCTTGTCTACCGTTTTTCTATGCCGCTCGGTCGGCTTTTCAGCGTCGGCCTTCCCATTGTATCCGGCGCAGTCATTTATGGCATTATGCTCTTTGCCTTCGGCGCCATTAAAGAAACGGACGTTCTACTTCTGCCGAAAGGCCAGTCCCTCGCCCGCATTTTAAAACGGGCAAAACTCATACGTTAGGAGAAATATTATGCAGTACTCATTTTCAGATTTCGTGGATATTATCGCTCGCCTTCGTGGTGAGGGCGGTTGCCCTTGGGATGCGGAGCAGACCCACGAAAGCATTAAGAAAAACTTAATTGAAGAAGCTTACGAAACACTGGAGGCCATCGACTCCGGAAACGGCGCCAAAATGGCGGACGAACTGGGAGATGTGCTTCTTCAAATCGTATTCCACGCCCAGATCGGGAAAGAGGCAGGCGAATTTACCATTGACGATGTCATCACCGCCGTTTCCGAAAAAATGATTCGCCGTCACCCCCACGTATTCGGAGATATTTCCGTTAAAGACAGCGATGAGGTGCTTGTAAACTGGGAAAAAATTAAAAAGCAGGAAAACGGGCAGAAAAGCACGACAGAATCCATGCTGAGTGTTTCCAGATACCTCCCTGCCTTAATGCGTGCAGGCAAAGTACAGGGCAAGGCCGCAAAAGTAGGCTTTGACTGGGCAAAACCGGAAGAAGCTTTGGAAAAAGTAAAGGAAGAAACGGAAGAAGTTTCGGAAGCCCTTAAGAATCATTCAAATATAAAAGAAGAAATCGGCGATTTACTCTTTGCCGCCGTCAATACCGCCCGTCTTGCAGGCATTGATGCGGAGGAAGCCCTTACGGAAGCTACGGAAAAATTCATCCGCCGCTTTACCTTCGTGGAGGAAAAAGCGCAAAATATGGGCAAATCTTTAGATACTATGAACATAAACGAAATGGATGATTTGTGGAATATGTCAAAAATTTCCGAATAAAAAGAAAAAAAGAAGGACATTTTTACTAAACATCGAATTTATATATTGTGTTATTTTTTAACACAAATATGTTTTTACATGGAGGTTCTCTCTCATGAACAAAAGTGAATTTGTAATGGCAATCGCAGAAAAGGCCGGTATCTCGAAAAAAGATGCTGAAAGTTTTGTAAACGCTTTCTCTGCAAACATCTCAGGCGCACTCAAAAAGGGTGACAAGGTGCAGCTCATCGGCTTCGGTACGTTTGAAACCCGTACCCGTGCCCAAAGGGAAGGCATCAATCCCCAGACGAAAAAGAAAATTACCATTCCTGCTTCCAAAACACCCGCATTTAAGGCAGGTAAGGCGCTGAAGGATGCCGTAAACTAACATAAAACAATATAAAAACGGAATGCATTCGTGCATTCCGTTTTTTATTTTATTTACAGTTATTCTGCAAAAATTTTATAAAGTGTTCCACATTTCCGTATAAGGCTTCCTTTTTGAAAAATGCAAAAACATCCTGCGTTTCATTAAAATCCGTAACGGTAAGATACCTGCATCCCGGCGAAAGATATGCCCCCGGGTACTCTCTTGCAAGCCCGATACCAACGCCTGCCTCCACGCATTTGCGGTTACAGGCAAGATCATTGGTCTGCACCACCACATTCGGCACAAATCCTGCTTTTTCGCAGGCCTGCATAAGTATTTTATGCATACCGTTATTCTCCCCGATGGATACAAACGGCTGATTTTTTAGTTGACGGAGCGTGAGGGTTCTGCCGCAAAGCGGGCTGTCCTTCGCTGCACGAAGGCGCACTTTGGAGGTAAAAAGCTTTATACTTTCATACGCAGCATATCGTTCGGACGCCTCGTCAATGATAATGTCATATGCGCCTATGTCCTTTTCATCAAAATCAAAAACCGTCCTAAATGCCATAGCAGGATGGCGCTCTTTATAATTTATAATCCGATCCGTAATTTCACCGCGCATAGCACGGACGAGCATTCTGATTTGCCGTCCGTCCGTACTTTGGGAGGTTATTTTCTCCACCGCCCCATCAATTTCAGCAAAACTTTTTATCACAGCGGCTTTAAATACGGCACCTTCGTCAGACAAGGTTATCCGGTTGGCCGTGCGGTGAAAAAGGGGCGTGCCGAGTTCTTTTTCAAGCCGCCTGACGCTTGCGGAAATGCCGGACGCAGGCACATGGTACTTTTCCGCCACCGCCGCAAAACTTTCGCATTTTGCACTTTCCAAAAAATATCGAAGCTGTAACAGTTCCATATTCTCGCCTCAGTTTTTTTCTTTTAAAGTCAGCAGTTCCGAAAAATTATAAATGTAATAGTCGGTAACCGCTTTGATTTCATCCATGTATTCTTCTGAAGATTTATCATACACACCGCATACCTTCATTCCTGCCGACTTTGCCGTTTTATCGGCATTGAAGTTGTCATCAAGGAAAAGGATGCTCTCTATGGGCTTTCCCAATTTTTCTGCCGCCTTCACATAGATTTCCGGATTGGCCTTGCTCATCCCGAAATCATCCGAGGACCATACATTGGTAAAGAAATCATAAAGGCCAAGGCGCTTAAGGCAGATATCAAGGGTAATATGCGGGCTTGCCGTCAATACGTTCAGGTCCGCCCCGTTTTCCTTCAGCTTACGGAGCACCTCCTTCACATTCTCTTTGGCAGGAATGGTATGGGCATATGCATCATAGGCGTAGCGCCCCATTCTTTCCAGAATTTCATCTTCCGATAAGGGAACACCCAGTTTTTTGTAGTAGGCAACCGTCCCTTTTGTTCCAAGGGGCGTGATGGTTTTAATAATATCGTCGCCGTAACGGATGTGATTATCATCCAGAATTTTCAGCATGGCGTGGATATAGGCCGGCATGGAATCCACAAGGGTGCCGTCAAAGTCAAATAAATACGTAGTATACTGCATCCCGGTTTCCTCCTTTTTTTCCAAAATGCCTTCGCACATGTCGTTTACGCTTCATAAATCTTTACAGGATAAATGTTATTCTCCTCATCATCAACAAGGATAGGCGGATTTCCGCTGTTTATCACAGTTACATCATAGTGCTGCGCCGAATCTTCGTTATGAATGGTAAGGTAAATGCCGCCTGATAAGTAGGATGATTCCACTCTCGTCAGAATATGCAGGTCCGCTTTTGCAAGGTTCTGGAGCCTTAAGACGCGGTCGTTCCCCTCACCTGCCAGAAAAAGGCAGTTTTTGAAAATAAGCGAGGGGGAATTTTCCGGCGTATCAAATCCGTCTTCATGGGTATAAAAAGCAGAATGCTTATTATCTCCCGTAAACGCAAACGTACAATCTTCAAATTCAAATTTGCACCCCTGGGGCATACCGTTACCGACGGTATTATTAAAACCCAGCCGCATGCCGTCCTTCTCATCACCCAGTTCATAATGACAGCGAACGTTTTTATAATAGTGCCTTGTATTGGGATAAAGATTATGACAGTCGTCATGAATGCAGTATCTTCCGTTTTTGCAGTATATCTCTATGTTTTCTATGTGACATTCGCTTAAAACGTTAAGCGGTGCCCACGTGCGGCTTTCCCCGTACGTAATTTCCTCTTTGGAAGGCGCAAAGCGAAGTAACACATTGCCTATTCCGATCAGCCTTGTGTTTCCGGGCACAAAAGCATTATAAGGAAAATAATTGGAAGGACGGACATCATCCGGCGGCGAGGGCATGCCCACTTCTTTATACTCTTTAAAAACATCATACACGCCGGCATCAATAAATATAGTTTTCTCCGTCTCGTCATTTTTCAGATCCAGAAAAAGTTTTGTTATGCTTTTATATTCCCGTTCCTTCCCCACATAATAAACTTTCATTGTTTACACCTCCGAAACCAAGTAATGAAATTATACCATGTTTACTGCCAAAATGCAACATCTAATCTATCTTCTTACCATATTTTCAAAAATATGGTAAGAAGACTTCAGAATATTCTTTACATTGTGCAAAAAGAGGCGTATACTGGAATTAAGATACGAACCGGAGGTAATTTTTTTGGATATCAATACATTTATCGAAAAGAACAAAGATCTGGCCTTTCAGATGATTCGGGAGCTTTGTGCCATTCCCGCCCCATCCGGCTTTGAAGAAAAAAGGGCGGAATACTGCCGCGCCTTTCTTGAAAGCATTGGTGCCAAAGGCGTTTATATTGATGATGCTTTAAACGTAAACTTTCCTTTAAATTGTGAAGGAAGCAACGAAATTACCGCCATTTGCGCCCATACCGATACGGTTTTCCCCGACAGAGAACCCCTTCCCTATTGGGAGGATGACGAAAAAATCTACTCACCCGGCGTGGCGGACGATACAGCCAGTGTGGTAGTTCTGCTTCTCACCGTAAAATTTTTTCTGGAAAACAGCATTGTGCCTGAAAAGGGAATTCTCTTCTCCTGCAATAGCTCTGAAGAGGGTCTTGGCAATTTAAAAGGCACGCGGGAACTTTTCCGCACATACGAGGGCAGAATTAAAACATTTATTACCTATGACAGCAATTTAAACTCTATCAGTAATCGCTGTGTAGGCTCCCACCGTTACCATGTGGAAATAAAGACAGAAGGTGGCCACTCCTTCGGCGCCTTTGGGAAGAAAAATGCCATTGCCTGCCTTGCTGATATTGTTTCCGAAATTTACAAGCTTCGTGTTCCTGAAAAGGACGGTGCAAAAACCACATATAATGTAGGGGCAATAGAGGGCGGAACCTCCGTAAATACCATTGCCCAAAGTGCATCTATGCTTTGTGAGTACCGTTCGGACGACAAGTCCTGCCTTGCCATTATGGAAAAAGCATTCCAGGATATTTTCAGAAGTGCAAATGAACAAGAAAAAGTGGAAGTTCTGGTCACCCGTGTGGGAGATCGGCCCTGTAGTGCAATTGATGCTTCGCTGATATCAGCCCTGGAAGAAAAGCTTGTTCCCATTATCGAGGAAGAAATAGGCGAAAAGGTAGCATTTAAATCCTCATCTACCGACTGCAACATCCCCCTTTCTCTCGGCGTTCCTGCACTTTGCATCGGTACAAACTGCCACGGCGGCGTACATACAAGGGAAGAATGGCTCCTGAAATCTTCCCTTATGCCGGGGCTTCGGATCAGTATTAAAGCAGCAATGAAGCTTGCGGAGGTGGAAATATGAAATTCACAGCAGCAGGCGATGTTATTATCCAGAAAAGAATTTACGAAGGGTACGAAGGCTTTGAAACCATAAAACCTTTTATTATGCAAGGTGACGCCCGTTTCTTCAATCTCGAAACGACCTTAAACCGCGAGGGGGAAACCTGGGCTTCCCAGCACAGCGGCGGCACCTACATCCGCACAAATCCGGATGTTTTGGAGGATATGAAAGCCCTCGGCTTTAATATGACTTCATTTAATAATAACCATATGCTTGATTTTTCCTACGGCGGTCTCCTTGCCACCATTAATGCGGTGGAGGAAAGCGGACTTGTACACGGCGGTGTGGGAAAAAATCTTGGCGAAGCTGCCGCACCCCGATATCTCGAAACGAAAAACGGACGGGTGGCGCTTATTGCCGTTAACACTTCTTTCCACCCGGCACTGATGGCAGGAAATGCCGCCCCCAGAGTGCCCGGCAGACCCGGCATCAACGGTATGCGGGTGCAAACCCATATTACACTCCCCGAAAAGGAACTAAAAGAAATTCGCCGCATTGCACAAATGACAAACATTAATGCTTCCAGAGAAATCACAAGACAGGAAGGCTATCTGCCGCCCCTTTCCGATTCGGAAGCCGAGCTGGGCGAAATAAAGTTCAGTCTTGGCGAAAAAGCCGAAACCGTATTTAAGATAAATCCTGCCGACATAAAGCGTGTGGAAGAAGCGATTTACGAAGCAAAACTGCAGGCAGATTACATTCTCATCTCCCTCCACTCCCACCAGATTACAGGGAAGGCAAAGGAGAATGTTCCTGCATTTTTAAGAGATTTTGCCCATAAGCTGATTGATATGGGTGCCCACGCCATTGTAGGGCACGGTCCCCATCTCCTCCGCCCCATAGAAGTGTATAAAGAATGCCCCATTTTCTACTCCCTCGGTGATTTTATCCTGCAACTTTACAGCATTGATTTCGCCCCTGCTGACTTTTTTGAAAAGCACGGTCTCGATGCTTCCTGCACGGTTCACGACCTTCTCAAAAAGCGGTCAGAGAATTTCACCGTCGGTCTTATGGAAGACCCCAGAATGTACCGCGCCGTTATCCCCTACTGGGAAACGGAAGGCACACGCCTTAAAAAGCTTTGCCTGATGCCTGTAGAAGGGAAAATGAACGGCAACAAATCCGAAGAGGGCCTTCCCTTCCGCGGTGCTGAAAAAGAAATTTTCGAGTACATCTCCGAAATGAGTAAACCCTATGGAACAAAAATGCGCCTTACGGACGATGGAATTATTGAATGCAGCTGGTAATAAACACGCCGAAAAAGAACGTGTAAAAAAACACGTTCTTTTTTTATGTCCACGTCACAAACTGACATATTTTTCTTTTTCCTTTTGGTATACTGGAAGAAAAAGGTTACGAAAGGAAGTTTTACTTTGGAAATCCGTATGCAAAAGGGCATGTACGCCCCGCATTCAGCACAGAAAAGAAATCCGGGAGGGCGCATCTTATTTTATATTCTCGCCTTTTTTCTTTCGGAAAGCGCACTTTTCGGAGAAATTCTGCCCTTTGGCATTGCCCTTTTTGCGGCGCAGTACATATCTTCTCCTCCTTATCTTTTGGGGTTTATCGTCATTGTATCTTCCTTCATTCCGCTTTGTTTGCCCGGTGTCGTCCTGAAATATGCGCTCAGCATCGTTCTGTTTTCTGTTCTGGCCTCCAAAAAGGGACAAGCCTTTACCAAAACGCCCCTTCGCCGTGGAGCGCTTATGGGTGGCAGTGTATTTGTCAGCGGTCTTTTTCTTCTCCTTGGCGGGCAGATTCTGATTTATGACTGCTTTGTTTTATTTTTGGAAGCCGGCATTACTTGGATTTTTACCATTCTTTTTGCCTCTGCCACACAGGCGATGACAAGAGATGCACGCTTTTCGGCACCCCTTGACATCCTTTCCGTTTCCGCACTTTGCGGCACCTGTGTTTTAGGGCTTTCTTCCTTTTTCTCCTTGTATGGC
Source organism: Clostridia bacterium (assembly GCA_017436645.1). Taxonomy (GTDB): domain Bacteria; phylum Bacillota; class Clostridia; order UMGS1883; family UMGS1540; genus SIG447. The sequence goes on from JAFSCR010000006.1 coordinate 74,875, forward strand.
CTTTATGTCACCGTTCCTTTTTCTGTTCTCTGTGTTCTTCTGCTGACCCATGAGAGCGGCATCACCTTCGGTGCAATCGCCGGCATAACCCTAGGTCTTTTTGCAACGCTTGACAGTGGTGACCCCGTTCTCGGCGCATTTGCCGCTGCCGGTATGGCCGCAGGTTACTTTTCAAAATACGGACGTGGTGGTGCCGTGGCAGCATTTATCGCGTCTTACACCGCCGTTTCCTACTATGTGGGCGGCAGCACGGAAACATCGCTCCGCCTTTATGAAATTGCGGCACCCGCCCTTATATATCTTGCCATTCCGGCAGGACTTTTAGGAAAGCTTTCAAAAAGCTTTGATGATTTGCATGGAGGTGACCTGCGCTCTTCTTCCCTTCTATCCGAAGATCTCCGAGAAAAGGCAGATGCCTTTACCTTTCTATCCGAAACATTTACGGAAATCTCAGAAAACCGATACCGTCAGTTCAGCATGGCCGCCGCCGCATTTTTCGAAAAGGGTGCTCGGCGTGCCTGCGAGGGCTGTCCACTTCTTGCATCTTGCTGGAAAAAGGAATTTCACCGCACCTATGCCGCTTTTTTCGTTATGCTTGAAATCTGCAAGAAAAACGGATTCCTTTCCCGGGAGGATATTCCCGTTTCTCTGGCGGAAAAATGTGTCCGCCGTACAATGCTTGCCGACCGTTTAAATGCCCAGTACGAAATTTACAAGGTGGACAGGCTCTGGGAAGCAAGAATGCAGGAATGCAGAAGGCTCCTTTCCCGCCAGCTTTCCGCCGTGGCGCATATTCTTTCCGTTATGGAAAGAAACATAAAGAACAGTTCTGTGGAAAATTCCGCTTTATCTGCACTTTTAAATGCACAGCTTACAGAATCGGGCATTTCCGTTTTTCGTGTTTCCGTTACAGAAAAAAAGCGTGGAACACCGTTTGTTGTTCTCTCTGCACCGGCCGATACTCCCGGTCAAAAGCTCATTCCCATTATTTCAGACGTTATTGGAAAACCCATGCACCTTCTTTCTGCCCACGGCGGCAGATTTTCGTTTGCGCCCTCATACCGTGTGCACCTTCGCACCTGGGGCGAAACCGTCCCGAAAAATAACAGTCCCAAAAGCGGGGACTGTTTTGAGGATTTGTATCTTGAAAACGGCTGTCAGCTTCTTATGCTGAGTGACGGCATGGGCAGCGGCGAAAAGGCACATTTGGAATCCAGTTCCGCTCTGCGAATGCTCCGTGCCCTCTTTTCTGCCGGCTTTGATACCGACACGGCGCTTGGTCTTGTCAATTCCCTTCTCGTTTTAAAATCTGCCGAAGATTCTTTTGCCACCGTTGACCTTTTCTCCCTGAACACGGGCACGCTGAAAGGAGAATTTATGAAGGTGGGGGCAGCTGCAAGCTTTGTAAAGCGTGGCAACGCCGTCCGCACCTTTTCGGCAGACTCCCTCCCCGCCGGCATTCTTCCCTCCCACGATGCAGCACGGCTTTCCGTGGACATAGAACCCGGCGATATGATTATCATGCTGAGTGACGGCGTTTTTGACCCTATGCAAAAAGCGCAGGACACGCTATGGGTTGAAGCAATCATCCGTGCATACGAAGGCGATGACCCCCGTGCCCTCGGCCGCACCATTTTAGATAAAGCCAGAGAACTATGTCGGGGACAGGTTGGAGATGACATGACCGTTCTTTGTGCCACCGTTTGCAAAAACGAAGATTTTGTTGCATAGCACCATGACATTTGGGACAAACTACCAGTAAACACGCCGGAGGTTTCTTTTATGAGAACAAAAAAAGTATTTGTGGTCAAAAATTTTAAATCCCCGTATATCGAACAGGCGATTTTCATTCTTCGTGAAGATACGCCTTCTGATGCCGCATTGCCGGATGCCGTTTCCGAGGCCGAGCGGATTGTGACGGGGTATCTGGAAAGTATGGACTGTCCCCGTCCGCCAAAGAAAAGGCAGGGGGGAAAATTATTGGTCGGCCTTCTGGGCGTCATTTCCATGCTGGGATTGTTGGTGTTACTTTTCTGATTATTAAAAAAGGGACTCTAAAGAGTCCCTTTTTGATTTATTCACATCGGCTTAAGAGAAGCACCGAGCCGAGAACGCACACAAATCCGATTGCACCGAAAATGCCGGGCCATTCCCCGAAAATAACGAGGCCATAAAGCGTTGCCGCCACAGGCTCCATAATTCCGAGGGAAGATGCAATCCCTGCGGAAAGCTTTTCCATGGCTTTCGTATAGAAGAAATACGGAAGAAGGCAGGTTACAATGCCAAGCCCGAGCACAAGGGGCAACGTTCCCACAGGGTTCCCCGTCACATTTTCCACAATGCCCGGTACATTCCCAAGTATAACCGCCGCCACCGTCATAAAAATAAAGCAGTAAAGCGAAGTGGTAATGGGGTTATTCTTTTGCCGCATCTGAATTTTGGCAAGAATGTTATAAATGCTGTATGTAATACCGGAAAGGGCGCCGAAGAAAATGCCTTTTGCATTAAACTGGGCATCCCCCACAATGCCGGAAATGAGGGCGCATCCGATAAGCATTCCAAAAAGGGCCACACCTTTTGCAGGGGTAAACCGTTCCCCTAAAAAGAGGACGGAATAAATCATAACGAAAACGGGGGCCGTATACATGAGTACCACCGCCGTGGCAATGGACGACTCCTGCATGGACATATAGTAGAAAAGCGCCGTCATATACATGGAAACCCCGCCGCCGATAAAAAGGAGAAGGGCCCGCGGGTTTGTTTTAAAGAGAGATTTATCCTTAAAGAAAACATACCCTGCCATCCCGAGGGAGGATATTATGGCTCGCATTGCCGTCATCTGCAGGCTGGAAAAGCCGAGGGGCGTCAAGAACCTAACGAAAATCCCCGATGTGCCCCATAAAAGACTGGCTATTGTAACATATAATAAACCTTTTTTATTCATAGCATTACTTCCTCTGAAAAAACGATAGTTCCATTATAACAGAAAATGGCGAAAAGTCAAGATTTATTCCGCCGTTTTTCTTGACAGGTTTTTCCCCGTTTGCTATAATGTAAACAACATATTTTATGCAAAAAGGAGCGATTATCATGGTTTTTAAGTCCCCCTGGATTACCACGCCCGATTTCCTGGGTCTTCCCATTATTAACGTTTTTCATAAGCAATATGAGGAAGTTAATATTCCGCCGTCTGCCTATTCTAACTATCATGTTGCCTTCCGCAGTAAATTTACCGCAAAAAAAGGCAGTACATATTCCATCCGCATTTCCGCAGATGACTATTATAAGCTTTACATAAACGGTCAGTTTGTGGGGCAAGGTGTAAAACAAGGCGTAGCGGAAAACTATTCCTATAACGAATTTGATATTACGCCTTTTGTAGAAGACGGTGATAATACCATCTGTGTTCATGCCTTATATTTTGGCCTCATTACCCGTGCTTATCAGACGGGGGATAACCGCTTTGGCGTTGTATGTGACATTTTAGAGGACGGCGTATTTTTTGCGGGAACGGATAAAACATGGAAATTCGATAGACCCCTTGAATACGCTGAAGGTGAAGCGTGCGGCTATGCGGCAGGGTTCCTCGAAAACCTGGATTTTCGTCTTGAGAAAAAAGGCTGGCGTGAAAAGGATTTTGACGATTCCACTTGGGAAAACGCCGTGGAAAACCCTTATGACGACCACTTTTTCCGTGCAAAACCCACCCTTCCCCTTTATGTTGGCAAAATGGAACCTAAAGAAGTGCGAAAGCTCTCTGACGGCCACTATTTTATTGACTTCGGCAAGGAAATTACAGGCCAGTTCTATATGGAAATGACGGGGGAAGAAGGACAGAAGGTTACAATTTTATGCGGCGAGGAACTAAATGACGACGGCAGTGTCCTCTATGATATGCGTTGCCGCACAAAATATGAAGAAACCTGTACCCTGTCTGGAGAAAAGGACGTCTTTTTATTCTATGAATATAAGTGCTTCCGCTATGTGGAGGTAAAAACGGAAAAGCCGAATCTCTCTCCTGAAACATTTGGTGCCATCATTCGTCACCGTCCCTTTAAAAACCGCTTAAAGCTTGAAACGGATAACGAACTGGTGCAGAAATTATGGACGCTTTTTGAAAATACCGTCATCTGCGGTGCACAGGAATGTATTGTGGACTGCCCCCACCGTGAAAAGGGCCAGTATCTTGGTGACTGGATGGTCAGCGGCCTTGCCCACCTGTACCTGACAGAAGACTGGGATTACCACAAAGAAATTATGCAGGACTTTACCGATTCGTGCAAGGTTTGCCCCGGTATGATGGGTATTGCCCCCGGCAGCATTATGCAGGAGCTTGGGGATAATTCACTTGAATTTCCGAGTATTATTTACCGTTACTATCTTCACACCGGTGACAAAGAAGGCATTATGCCCTTCGTGCCCGTGGCAGAAAGGGTAATTGCCCACTTTGACCAATTTGTGAGAGAAGACGGCCTTCTTGACGGCGTCAGCGACAAGTGGAATCTTGTGGACTGGCCGGATAATCTTCGTGACGGGTATGATTTCCCCCTCACCCAGCCGCCACAGACGAAGGGATGCCATAACGTTATAAACGCCCATTATATCGGTGCCCTTATCCATTTAAATCTCCTCCGCGAACTTTTCGGTTTGCCTTGTGATTATGAAAAGGAAAACCGCACAAAAGAAGCTTTTATCAAAGTGTTCTATAACCCCGAAAAGAAGCTTTTCCGTGATGCGGAAACGAGTGACCACTATTCCCTCCACGCCAATGTGCTTGCCCCCTTCTATGGCTTCCAGCCCGAGGAGGCAACCCAGTCTCTTATCGCCTTTATCGAAAAGAAGGGCCTCTCTTGCGGCATTTGCGTTGCCTTCTTCGTCCTCCGTGCGCTTATTCATATGGGCGCAGACGAGCTTGCCTTCCGCTTACTTCTTAATGAAAGCGAGCACGGATGGGTGAATATGCTCCGTGAGGGTGCTACCGCCACCTTCGAGGCCTGGGGCAAGGACCAGAAATGGAACACGAGCCTTTGCCACACGTGGGGCGCTTTCCCCATCGCCCTTCTCTATGATGACTTTAACGGCAAATTCGGTGTGAAAGTTACGAAGATAGAAGAATAAGAAATATACAGAAAAAGCAGGTGTTTTAAAAAACACCTGCTTTTTGTTTTTTAGTGACAGCTATGTCCGCCACATCCGTGACTGCCGCAGCCGTGCTCGCCGCAGGTATGGCCTTCACCGTGTTCGTGGTCGTGGTGGTCGCACCTTGCATTCGGGTCATAGGCAAGATCGCCCGAAAGATAGGCTTCCACCGCTTTATCGGCATCGCCCATGACGCCCCCGAAGAGCCTGATGCCGGCTTCTGCCAGCGCCATCTGTGCGCCCATGCCGATGCCGCCGCAAATTAAAACCTCAACCCCGAGGTCACGGAGCATGCCGGAAAGGGCACCGTGTCCGCTGCCGTTTGTGGGAACGACTTCGGCACTTTGTACCTGACCGCCCTCGGCATCATAGATTTTAAAAGCCTCGGTGTGACCGAAATGCTGAAAAACCTCTCCGTTTTCGTACGTTACTGCAATTTTCATTTTTAAAATTCCTTTCTTTTTATAATTTAACGTATGCTTTTTGCGTACGCTGTTGGTGAAAGATTTACGCTGGTTTTAAACGCTCTTGAAAAATTATGAATGGACGAATAGCCCAGCATATCTGCAATTTGGCTGATGGAATAATTCTTTTCCCGAATCAGCTTTTTTGCTTCCTTGATTTTAAGCCTCGTATAGTATTCCATGGGGCTTTGCCCTGTACTCTCCCGAAAAATTTTGCAAAGCTGTGTTTTTCCCAGAAGAAAACGGGCGCATAAATCGGGGAGCATCATATTTTCATACAGATGATTTCCCATATAATCGCAAATCAGCTCGCTTAGTGAATCGTTTGCCATATTGCGGAATTCTTTGCCTGAGGGCACCTTTTCGCTCAAAGTATTCCCGCTTCGGATAAGGCGAATTAAAAACTCGGTAAAATAACAGCCGAGGAGCTGAGATGCGCCAAACACCTCGGACGAAAACGAAAGATTATTCTTATTTTCATATTCCCCCGGCACTTCGCCAAGTGCATTTTTTGCTTCGGCGAGAAAGAGAGAAAGAAGCATTTTCCCCGTTTTGTCAAGGGTGAAGGTTTTATTTTTAAAGTAGCTCATGACGGGGCTCTCGGCCGTAAACGAGATGACAAGCATATTATTTGCCACACGGGTATCGGACACGTGGGCATGGATTTCCATAGGCTCGTGGAAAATAACCTGCCCCTCTCTTAAGGGACATGCCGCCCCGTTTGTGATTGCCGTAATTTCACCGCTATCCACATACACCATCTCCCAGAAGGCGTGGCGTTCGGGGGCATGGGAAAAATCTTTGCCGAATTCAAAGTAATAAATACTGTTGAATCCTTGAATTTCTATATCCTTTTTTACCTTCTGCGTTTCAAACACAAAAACACCTCTGCGAACAAAATGACAAAAAAAGCGTAATCATTGTTAAATACATTTTCTTTTTCTTATTGTATAATAAAAAGGACATAAAGTCAAATGTTTTTGAAGAAAAAGGGAGGTTTTGAAAAATGAATGTACTTGCTATCGGCTGTCATCCCGATGATATTGAAATTTCCTGCTGCGGAACACTTGCCAAATGTGTAAAGCGTGGCGATAAGGTTACGGTTTGCCACGTTGCCAACGGTAACATGGGCCACGAAATCATAAAGCCCGATGAGCTTCGCATCATCCGTGCAAATGAAGCTAAATCCGCAGGAAAACTTGCCGGCATCGAGGTTGTTACCCTTGACATCGGCGACCTTCTCCCCAACGGTTCCGACAAGGAACAGCGGGACAAGATGATAGAACTTATCCGTAAGTGCCAGCCCGATTTTATTATTACACATAGCCCCACCGACTATATGCCGGACCACAGAGAAGTTTCAAAGCTCGTATTTGATGCTTCCTTTGCCGCAAGCGTGCCCCAGTACGGTACAGGCGGAAAAGCGGCTGTTGTTCCCGTATATTATATGGACAATCTTGCCGGCATGAACTTTAATCCCACCGAATATGTAGATATTACCGATGAGATTGAACTGAAAATCGAAATGCTCGAGTGCCACGAAAGTCAGCTTAAATGGATGCGTGACCATGACCACATCGATTTTGCCGATTTCGTCCGCACCTGCTCTAAATTCCGCGGCCTCCAGTGTGGCGTAGATTATGCCGAAGCGTTTACACAGGAATATGTATGGCCGAAGGTTGTAACAAAGAGGTTATTGCCATGAAAAAAATAGCTTGTGTCGGCATTTTAGTTGCCGATGTTATCGTAGAACCGGTACAAAAATTTCCCGAAAAGGGTGTTTTAGAACCGGCAAACTCCATCACCATGCATAACGGCGGCAACGCTATGACCGCCGCCATCAATCTCCATAAGCTGGGCGTCGAGTCCAGAATGGTGGGTATGGTGGGCAAGGATATGTTCGGGGATTTCCTCAAAGGCCGCCTCGATGATGCAGGCGTAAACACAAAAGGCCTTGCAAGAAGCGAAACGGCACAGACTTCCGCTTCCGTTCTCATGATTGACAAGACGGGTGAACGCTCCTTCTTCCATTGCACAGGCACAAACGCCGTATTTTCCGAAAAGGATATTGACTATTCCGTTATCGAGGAATGTGACGGCGTATTTGTAACCGGCACTTTCCTTCTTGACACCTTTGACGGGGAAGAAACCATGCTCTTTTTAAAACGCTGTAAGGAAATGGGCAAAACCACATTCCTTGATGTTTGCTGGGATGCAAAAGGCAACTGGGGCAAAAAGCTTGATATGTGTATGCCTTACATTGACTATCTCATGCCCTCCATTGACGAAGCCGTGGAAATTGCAAAATGTGAAGATCCGGACGAAATTGCAGACGTATTTATGGCAAAAGGTGCTACCAATGTTATTATAAAGCTTGGCTCTCGGGGCAGCTACCTTCGTATGCAGGGATGGGAAAAGGGCAAAGTATTCCCGCCTTTCTATATTGAAAATCCTGTGGACACCACAGGCGCAGGCGACAGCTTCTGCTCCGGTTTCCTCGCTTCCTTTGCAAGGGATATGGCGCCGGAGGACTCCATGGTGTTTGCAAACGCCACGGGTGCCTGCTGTGTAACGGCCAAAGGTGCCACTACCGGCATTAAAACCTTTGAAGAAACTCTCGCTTTCATTGAAAGCAGAAAATAATTTTTAAACGAATGCAGCCAGCTGCATTAAATAAAAGGAGGAACTTAAAATGGATTTTTTAAGCACAATGAAGGGTAGCCTTCTGGAAAACTACTATCCGAAGGGCTGGGATCTCAAAAAAATGGACGAATGCTGCGAAAAAGGCGTAGAGAGAGAAGACTTCTGGCACAAGGATTTCAATCCCATCGCTTGTGACAACCTCGCTGAATTTGACACCTTTATGGGTCACGAAATTGCTCTTAAGATTAAAGAAGCAAGAGATGCCGGCGAAAAGCTTGCAATGATTCTTCCCGTAGGTCCCATGGGTATGTACAAGTGGGCTGTTTACTTCCTCAATGCATGGAAAGTAAACTGTGACCATGTTTACACCTTCAACATGGACGAATGGGCTGACAGCGAAGGTAACACCCTTCCTAACGACAACCCCGCATCCTTTGAATACAGCATGAAGCAGGCTTTCTTTGATAAGCTGGATAACACCATCCCTCCCGCACAGCGTAACTTCGCAACAAAGGAAAACCTGCCCACATACCCCGAAAAGATTGCAGCACTTAAGGCAGAAGGCGTAAAGCTTCTTCTCGTATTCGGTATAGGCAGAATGTGCCACATTGCTTTCTGGGAACCCCACTTTGCTGACGAATTTGATACTGTAGAAGAATGGAAGAAGCAGTGCTACAGAATCGGTGCAAAACTGCATCCCCTCACCATTGAACAGAACGCTATCACTTCCTTCAAGAGCCGCACAACCCTCGTTCCCTGTACCGCTAACACAATCGGCCCCGGCCTCTTCCTGCAGGCTGACTACATCATCGGCGGTTGTGACGGTGCCTTAGGCCGTGGCATGGGCTGGCAGGGCATGAGCTTCCTTACCACTCTCCACTACGGTCCCGATAAGAGCATCACATCCACCTTTATGCCCACACTCCCCGGTAAGCTCTTCTACCTCAAAGAACTCGCCGGTCCGTTAGTAGCAGAATGTAACTAAGGCAAACGCAAAGCGCCCACAAGGTTGTGGGCGCTTTTTTAGTTCTCTTTCTTCAATCTTTTCTTCGCTTCCTCAACCGTTTCCCCGTCACGAGTCAGGTATCGGTCAACGAATTTATCTTCAATTTTGGTATAAGCGTCCACAACGCCTTTTTCCACTTTCTTATAGCCGGAAACGGTTGCCGACTCGATTTTCTTGTAGCCTTTTACAATTTTGGATTCTGCCATATTTCTTTCCTTTCCGATAATTAAGTCTATACCGATTAAAACAACAATGATGCACATACCGATGCCGCTTAAGGTGTTAAAAAGAATAATATCCTTTTGCGCCATCTCCCCGAAGGACACGAGCATAGACCTTTGCAGGGAATAGATGGACACCACCGCATCGGTAAATGCAATGCTTCGAAGGGTGCGGATAAAGGGTCTAAACCTCTGCCGCCGTGCTTTTACCGTGCCAATAATTGCCAGGGTAAGCTTCGTAAATGCATAAAGCGCAATGGTAATCATGGCAATTTCGTGATGCCGAAGGGCAACGGATTTTTCTACCGTCATATACACTATACCGCACAAAACAATGGAAAGCACGAAAAGCATATACCCTGAAAACTGCATAATGAATTTTTCGTTTTTCCGGTTCTTTGCCGAAAACGCAATAACGGCCATACGCATTACGCTTAAAACCACATAGTATGCCCCTACGGTAATAAACCAAAAGGAGCGGGACGAAAACCCTAAAATGCAGTTATAAAGCGCAAATATAAGGTTTAGTCCGAATCGCCGCAGCTCTTTTTTTCGTATGTTCATTTTATTTTATGCCTTTTGTAATGGGAATTAAAGAAAGGAGCAACAAGATGCCCACAAGCCCGATAACGGTGCCCAGCACAATGTTTTCCCAAACCATACAAAAGCACATGCCAACGCCTAAGGTTAGAGCGCCGATAATGCCGAGTGCGGCAAGGAAGAATACTCTGCCGCTTATGCGGATGGGTGCTTTATGCTCCATTTTACGCCATACCAGAAGGGTGATAAGCCCTAAAACTATGCCGACAGTGCCAAATACCACACCTGGCCCGAAGGCATTCCATTCGGGAAGCAGTGCCATGCACATACCGAGGGCAAAAAGGACGCCGGAAACTGTCCCCAGCATCATTGCTACAAAACTGCTTTTTTTCATAATTCATAACCTCCTGAAATTTTAATAAAACAACAGTTGTCTTTTTAATACAATTGTAGTATACTATATTTAAACCCAAAAAACAATCATCAATTTTTGGACATATGTTGGAATAATAAGGAGATTCTACCATGAATACAAAAAACAACAAAAGAAGACGGGATTCCATTGAGAAAATCCAGCGGGCATTTGTAAATATGCTTCAGGAAAAAGAAATCAGCCGGATTTCCGTTACAGATATCTGCAAGGAAACCGGCCTGAACCGAAGCACATTTTATGCAAATTTTCTGGACATTTACGACCTTGCAGATAAAATCCGTGAAAATCTGGAAAGGGATTTTAATGCACAGTTTCATGAAACAAAAAATCAGGATGCCGCAATTATGTTTCGCCACATTTACGAAAATCAGCTTTTTTACAAAACGTATTTTAAGCTGGGGTACGACGAAAAACACAGAATTTCCGTATTTGACCCCGTCCGTGCCGAAACGGATTTTGCCAACAAACACATTCAGTATCATATTGAGTTTTTCCGAAATGGCTTTAATGCCATTGTAAAGATGTGGCTTGACGGAGGCTGCCGTGAAACGCCGGAAGAAATGGCAGAAATTATCAAGGCGGAATACAGGGGCAGATAGGCTATTCTTCGTTTGCATCCTCCCCATCCACATCATAAATATCATCAAAGGCAATAGGCAGTTTCACAATGGTGAGAATACGGGCGACAGTGTCAATTTTGGAAACGAGCCCTGTGGTTTTTATATATTCCCCGCCATGGTAATGGATAACGGAAAGCATCATACCCCGTTCCACCTTCTCCATTTTTCGGGAAAGAAGCTCGGCCGCATCCTCGGCAAGCTCTTCTAGTCCAAGGAAACTGCCGTTCCGTTAGCAGTTGAATGTAACTAATTGAGCTTCGATAAAATATAAAAACAAAAAGGAAACCGCAATGAGTTGCGGTTTCCTTATATACTCGATTATAAGTGTTGTCCATTCCTTTAACACATCTTTTTTGCCTCCAAAGATTTCAGGTGTAATATGGATTGGGTTTAAATAACAAAGTTATCAGATCTATTACTATGCCAATTCCAAAAAGTCCACCTGTACAAATGTATATACTCCCCAAAAGAATCCTTTTTTCGTAAAATTTGTGTATTCCCAAATAACCAAAGAACAAACACAAGAAAAATGAAACCCACTTACTCTTTGCCAATTACTCGTTCTCCTTTTCATTTTCAAATCCAATCAATTCAATAGATGCGGCTGCTTCTTCCGCTTTTTTATCATAAACATAATTCCCTTCAAAAAACCATTTGTAGGTTCTATCCCCAATCGCTTTGGTTTCTATCAAATCAAGACTACCACCAACAACCGCTCCAACACCCGGAACAAGTTTTCCCAAATTGATTACACCTTTTGTTCCAAACTTTGTAATAAACCGAAATCCTACTTTTTGGTTTATTTTTGTTAACACTTTCCCCGGAAGTTTCTTGATCAGGCTGTTTGATAGCTTTACGCCTAATTTAATGCCGGCTTGCTTCAACAATTCATTAATGGCCACCCCTGCAAGGCATGCATATACAATGGTTTGTGTTTCGTCACCTTCCAAATCAAATCCAGCCATATAAGCTGCACAAGCTATCATTCTCATTTGCACATATAAAACGCTTGAAATATTAGCAGGTAACGTAACAGGCAAAGTAACAAACCCGCCAAACCCCGTTAAAAATCCCGACGTAGTGCATTTTATAATTTGGTTTTTTATCATTTCTTTGCATGCTTGATTGCTCGTCGAAGTTTTCTCCAAGTACTCTGTTGCCATTTCCTTTACCGACGGACTAACTCGAGGGATACCCTCTATAGATTTTTCATAACATATATCAAGGAGTTTCATTATGTCACTGTGAACCAATGTTTTTTCTCCATGTTTCATTTATCATCCCTCTTTTTCATTGATATTCATTTCAGCATCAGAAGCATACGTCCAGTTAATTGCATATGTTATTCCGGACATTTCTCCCATTCTTTTAATATAGTTTTCAATCAGGTCTTGTGCTCTGTCTCGCGCGTTAAGCAATAAAGACCTGTTGTTTTTTACATTTTCGGACATTTCGGTCTGTGCTGAATTTATTGCAAAAGTCTGATCTTCAGCAGTGATTTTGTTTTTAAACAGCCAGCCATCTCCCGATTGAATATATGAAGCAGAATTCAAATCATTTTCGCAAATATCGATGTTTAATAATTCCGCATCCGGAAGAGTAACCATAACCTCTGTACCGTTAATTTCCATATTCACTTTAGACATGTCTATGCCTATTTTGGCAATTCCGGTATATTCAATCCAAAATTTTCTGTCTTTTTGCGCCCAGTTACCTGTTTTGTTCGATTTTGCAACATTATTATAATAACATTCCAGTGTCGCCAAATTGCAAATCGCTCTTATTTGCATGATATCAGGCTTCTGCACAGGCACATTTTCTTTTGGTTTACATCCTGTCGTTAATAAACACAAACACGTTAAGACTGCAATAATCGCTTTTACTTTTTTCATCTTTTTCCCTCCTTAATGAACTTCTACAGTATAACTACTGTCAAGACTTTCAACCCATGGCTTAAATAATGCTTGTACGGTAGAAATTGCATTTTCTCTCGCTGTATCATGTAAAGCTGATTCATTTTTTATTTTTTCTTGCAAATCCTCTTTACAAAGCTTGTATGCTTCCCCTGAAATTTCTTCTGTTTCATATTTACTCTTTGTAAATATGTATTCCATTGTTCCCATATTCACTTGCATACTATGAATGCTTACTGGCGGAATTGTTATAATGACCTTTTTCTCTGTTTCAAGCAGTTCTATTTCTATTGCATTAAAATCAATCCCGGCAGTTACAATGCCCTCATATGCCACATGATACATCACATTATTTTTCCAATCTCGCTTAACTGCAATAGAGTTATAGGTATAATCAACTGTGGAAAGTTCACTTATCTCAATGACTTGCTTTAAAGAAGATGTCGAAATCGTTGTCACTTGTCCGCTTTTGTTTTGTTTTCCAGCCAGTAGTCCCACAAAAACAGCTGTTGCAATGAAAATTATTGCTCCCATAATAATTAAAGCAATTTTCCATTGTTTAGGAAAACGCGTACTTTTTTTCTGTTCTAGTTCTGCTTGTTCTTCCTCAATTTCCGGCAATAGAATGACCTGTTCCTGTGTTGAAATGTCTGCTTTTTCTTTTGTTTTCATTAAAAAGACCTCCTTTTAGTTTGCAAAATAGTCTTTGTAAATTTCGCGAATTTTACAAGGACTATTTTGATTGCACAAAAAAGTGCGCCCCCACAACAAGAGAACGCACCGAAAAAGTGTAATCCCTCATTGTTGCGACACAATCTCTACCGTTATGGCATGAGTAAATAGAGAAAACACCTTTTACCAAAGTATTTTCCCACAACGGTAAATTTCTATTAGATTGTGTCGCAACAATAATTATATCATACCGCCATTTTGTTTTCAATATTTTAAGTAAAAATATATTGAAATCATTTTTTATAAACTAATTTCACTCTTTTTCTATTTTTTCTCCTTCAATATCATAAATATCATCAAAGGCAATAGGCAGTTTCACAATGGTGAGAATACGGGCGACAGTGTCAATTTTGGAAACGAGCCCTGTGGTTTTTATATATTCCCCGTCGCTATAATGGATAACGGAAAGCATCATACCCCGTTCCACCTTCTCCATTTTTCGGGAAAGAAGCTCGGCCGCATCCTCGGCGAAATGGTGATGGGGCACCCGTACCCGTTCCTTTTCCCGAATCATTTCATAATACCCCCGAAGCGCCGCAAAGGGCGTAAACTGTACGGCTCTGTTATTCTCCATTATGTCCTCCCACAAGGCGGTTTCTCTTGATTCCCGTCGCCTTTTCCATAAGATTCATGCCTCGCACCACCGCATTTTTCCCGAACCGATTCCGAAGGGCCGCCACAGCGGCCTGTTTTTTTCGCTCTTTTTCGTCCCGTGCATAGTCAGAAAACATATCAAAATTCACAAAGTCAGCAGCGGCAAGGTGCCCGAAACCAATATTGAGGCGGCGAATGGGCGTGTCCTTTTCCACCTTTTCTTTATAAAGGGCACAAATTTCCGAAATGAGCCGCCTTGCAGAGTCTGTAAAAGCAGCCAGTTTCCGGCTGCCGCCGCACGTTCCCCCCTCGGCATAGCCTACAGCGAGAGAAACCGTGTCCGTCTGCATGCCTCTTTCGATAAGCTCTAAAGAAAGATTTTCCACCATTTCACGAAGCACTAAAAGGGCATCGTCATAGTTATAGTTTTCAAATAAAATCTGCCCCGAGGAAATAGACGTGCTTTTGGGCACATAGGCGTGGATTTCCGAAATGGTGCAAGGCTCTATTCCTTTTGCATGGTCGATAAGATATGCTGCATTCTTCCCGAACTCCCGATAAAGTACCGCCTCATCCGTGTGGGCAACGCCGCACATATCCTCGATGCCGTACTTCATAAGCCGCTTGGCAGTGCCGGGGCCCACGTTCCAGAAATCTGTCAGGGGTGTGTGGTGCCAAAGGGTCTTTTGGTATGTTTCCTCGTCCAGAATGCCGATTCTGTCAGGCGAATGCTTTGCCGTAATGTCCAGCGCCACCTTTGCAAGGAAAAGATTTGTGCCGATGCCGCAAGAGGCAGAAATGCCCGTTTCACAAAATACGGCATCCATCATCATACGGGCAATTTCTTTCGGCGTTTTCCGGTACAGGGTCAGATAGGCCGTAATATCAAAAAAGCACTCATCAATGGAATAGACGAGAATATCCTCCCTCGCCACAAAGCGGAGATATATGCCGTAAATTTCCGCAGAATACTCCATATATTTTTTCATCCGTGGCATTGCGGCGATATATTCTACCGAATCGGGAATTTCAAAAAGGCGGCAACGGTTCCGGATGCCCTTTTCTTTTAAGGCAGGGGTAATGGCAAGGCAAATGGCCCCTCTCCCACGGGATGCATCCGCCACCACAAGATTTGCCCGAAAGGGGTCAAGCCCCCGTTCCACCGCCTCCACGGAAGCGTAAAACGATTTTAAATCTATACAAAGATATACTTTTTCCGTCATGTCTTTCTCCTTTGTTGCTTTTTGGCAACAAATAAAGTATAGCATATCTTCTCCCTTTTTGCAAGGTTTTTTATAAGGAAATATCTTGCAAAATTCAAAAAAATGTACTATACTATAGAAAAAAACAAAGGTGATTCTATGCTTGGTGTACTCGTAAATGTTTTCACCGTTTTCGTCGGCTCCCTCATAGGCCTTCTCTTTAAAAAAGGCATTCCCGAAAAGGTAAGCAGTGCCGCTATGACGGGGCTTGGTGCCTGCACCCTTTATATCGGGATTTCAGGAAGCCTTACGGGGGAAAACGTTCTCATTTTAATTGCATCCGTCGTCCTCGGTGCCATTGTGGGTACCCTTTTGGGGATTGACAGTGCCATTAATCTCCTCGCTGAAAAGGTAGAGCAGAAATTTAAAAAGGACGGAAAATCCGTGTCCCTCGCAGAAGGACTTGTCACATCCACCCTCCTCTTTTGTGTGGGGGCCATGACGGTGACGGGGTCCCTTACGGCAGGTATTACGGGTGATAACACCATTCTTTACACAAAGGCCACTTTAGACCTTGTGTCCTCTATGCTCCTTGCCTCCACCCTCGGCGTCGGCGTTCTCTTTTCCACCATTACCGTTTTTATTATTCAAGGCGGCCTTGTCCTTCTTTCGGCGCTTGTTGCCCCTTTCCTTTCTCTAGGCGCCATAAACGAAATGACCTGTGCCGGTTCCCTTCTCATTATTATGATTGGCACAAACCTCATGGGCATCACAAAAATTAAAGTGGCGGATTTTCTGCCTGCCATCCTTTTTGCGCCCCTTCTTTATAATTTGGTACCGTTTATTCTAAGCGTTTTAGGCTTATAAAATTTGAAGTGCAGATTCCAAAAGTAAACAGCAGATAAAAAAAGAGACAGAACAAAATAGTTCTGTCTCTTTTTTATCATTTACAAATTTTACCGTCAGGTGCTTACAGAATATTCTTTCTTAAATCCATGTGCACCAAAAATCTGCCACGTGCCCACACCGAGTCTTTCTATAATTGCTTTTCTTTCTTCCAGGCACATCATAGGGTCCGTGTCAACCGACGTCATCAGTATAGGGGCATACTGGTTATATGCGGCTTGTTCTGCCGTAAGGCCATGGGTGTTAATATAAATGTCCCCCGTGATGGCAATATGATTTGTATAGTCAATCAGCACAATCTCACCGGGCAGATGGCCGCCTTTGCCTTCATACACCTCAAAGTGCAGGTCTCCGAAATCGAAAAATCCGATTTGTGTAAGCGGCCCCTGCGGATTTTCCACATTACGCCAAAGTGCCGTTATCTTGTCGGGATTTACAGCCTTGTAGGATGTGAGCGTTTTACAGATGTTTATATACGGTTTATGAAGCGGATTTTCCTCCCTGTATCCGTTTTTGCCTTCATATTCATTTTTTAGGCACCGTGCGGTTTTTTGGCTTGCAATGACCTTGTCAAAAACAGGGAGCAGTCCGCAGTGGTCCACATCCGCATGTGTTACAAGCACCACTTTTTCCATTCGGTCAAATGCCGGAATGTTCTTTCTGAAAATAGCAAGCATTTCATCGGCGTACAGAGCATACCCGCTATCCACAAACAGCACGTTCTCACCGCTATGAATGATGATTGTGTTACTCCCACAAGGCGGTTCAATGAGGATAATTTCGGTGTTTTCCGTTATTTTGTGATGGCTTATGCGAGGCGTGAAGTTTTTCCCTTTTGCGGCACCGAGGAGCTCTGCAAATTTGCTGATGCTGTCAAATGTGCGGTAAGGCGAAAGCCCCTTCTCGTCCAGCATCTGCATGGCAAGATTTACATGTACTAAAAGTTTACGCTTTTCTTCTTCCGGAAGGCCTACAGCCTGCGAAAGGCCATGCACATACGTATTGTAAAAGATACTGTTATCATAGACCTTTTCGCTGCTGTTATAGTCTATCACACGAACCTTGCAGAGCTTTTCCGCTTCTTTCAAGAAAGATGCAATTTTTTCGGGTTCATCAACATAGAGCCCCATTTTAAAATACTGGTAGTCTGTTCCGTTTTCCTGCGAGCTGATATAGGAAATGTTAAAATTAAATTCGCTTATCAGCGTTAGTACATCCGTAACGCTTCCCGGCTTATCCATGAGCCGAAATTCAATTAAAACAATGCTCGATTTGTTTTCGTCATTTTCCAGATATCCGATTTTTTCAAGCTCCGCATCTGCTTTTTCAAGCTGGGTCTCCGTGCCTTCCGCATCAATGAACAAGGTGTGCGAATCCACCGCTTTATTATAACTGACACGGGTAATATTAATACCCAGCGCCGAAAAGCATTGGCTCGCCTTTAAAAATGCGCCGATGTGGTTTGGCATAGAAGTTACATAAGTCTTTTTCATGAAAACCACCTCGATGATATACTGCACAAAATCTCTGGGGATTATTTATTCATCTTCTCCAGGTCATTTTTCCGAATTTCCACACGGCGAACCTTACCGCTGATGGTCTTGGGGAGTTCATCCACAAATTCCACAATGCGGGGGTATTTATAAGGTGCTGTATGGGTTTTTACGTATTCCTGAATTTCTTTCTTTAACGTATCTGTGCCTTCTGTACCCTTTGTAAGAACGATAGTTGCCTTTACAATCTGGCCACGGACTTCGTCAGGCACAGGGGTGATGGCGCATTCCAGAACGTAAGGAAGTTCCATGATAACGCTTTCGATTTCGAAAGGCCCGATGCGATAGCCCGAGGACTTGATAACATCGTCAATTCTTCCGACGTACCAAAGGTAACCGTCTTCGTCCATGGTTGCCTGGTCACCGGTGTGGTAGAAACCGTCATGCCATACGTCGTTTGTTTTCTCTTCGTCCAGATAATAGCCGATAAAGAGACCGCAGGGTGCGCCGTCCTTCGTGCGGATACAGATTTCGCCGGTGTCACCGATTTTGCACTCGTTGCCGTCTGCATCGAGAAGCACCACGTCATAAAGAGGACTGGGACGGCCCATAGAACCGATTCTGGGGGTCGTGCCGACAAAGTTTGCGATGGAAAGGGTGGTTTCCGTCTGGCCGAAGCCTTCCATAATCTTAAGGCCTGTAGCTTTATAGAACTGGTTGAATACTTCGGGGTTTAAGGCTTCGCCTGCCGTTGTGGCATATTCAATAGAGGAAAGGTCATATTTGGAAAGGTCCTCTTTGATGAAGAAGCGGTACATGGTAGGCGGTGCACAGAAGGTTGTGATGTGATACTTTTTAAAGAGAGGCAGAATGTCTTCGGAATGGAAACGGTCAAAGTCATAAGTAAAGACTGCTGCCTCGCACAGCCACTGGCCGTAAAGTTTCCCCCAGAGCGCTTTGCCCCAGCCCGTATCGGAAATGGTAAAGTGGAGGCCATCGGGGTTTACGTTATGCCAATGCTTTGCCGTGGGGTAATGACCGAGGGCATATTTAAAGGAATGGGTTGCAATGCGAGGGTAGCCTGTGGTGCCCGAAGTAAAGAGCATCAGCATGGGGTCATTACCCGCAGGAGAATCGGCTTTTCTGTAGAAATGGGTGCTGAAGCGTTCCATTTCTACATTGAAATCATGCCAGCCATCTTTTTCGCCGCCAACGAGAATTTTCAGCATATCGGGAAATTCTGCAGCTGCCTTTTCTGCTTCTGCAGAAACCTCACCATCTGCCGTGCAAACAACAGCTTTAACGCCTGCAGCTTTATATCTATAGGTAAAGTCATGCTCTACGAGCTGGTTTGTAGCCGGGATGGCAACAGCACCAATCTTATGCAGTGCCAGCATGCAGAACCAGAACTGGTAATGACGCTTTAATACGAGCATAACCGTGTCGCCCTTTTTAATACCGAGGGATTCGAAGTAGTTTGCCGTTTTGGCGGAATACTTCTTCATATCCGAGAAGGTAAAGCGGCGCTCGCTCTTATCATTGCCCACCCACATCATGGCCAGCTTATCCGGATTCTTTTCGGCAATGGCATCTACGCAGTCAAAAGCGAAGTTAAATTTATCTTCATTTTGAAAGCTGATACCGGAAAAGACGCCGTTTTCATCATAGGAAGATGTGATAAAGTTATCCGCAACGGTTTTCTTGGCAGCCTTTTCTACGGCTGCAGCCTTTGCGGCAATAAACGGGGCCTCCGGATATTCTTCGCTGAAGTGACCGTCCTGCGGGTTTAAAACGACGGCGTGGAATTCACAGCCGCCTTCGCTGACGGCAATCATGCCGTGGGGAATGATACTGTTATAGAAAATGGAATCCCCTTCATGGAGAATATCCACATGGTTTCCGACCTGAACCTTAAGAGAGCCTTTGACGATAACGTCAAACTCCTGTCCGTTATGGGATGCAAGCTTTATCGGTGCATTTTGTTCTTCCGCAAGGAAGGGGAATTTTACGAGAAAAGGTTCTGCCAGCTTTTCCTTAAACTTGGGGGCAAGGTTATTGTAAACTACGCCCTGCTTTTTGATAATTTTAAGCCCTTCGCCTTTTCTGGTAATGGCAAAAGAGGTAAGGGTGGTGCTGGTGCCCTCTAAAAGGTCAACAACCTCAACGCCGCAAGCCTTAGCGCACTTGTAAATGAAGGTGAAGCTGAAATCCGTTTCCCCTTCTTCCAATACCTTGTAATCCTCTACTGACACGCCCGTCAGCTTTGCCAGTTCTTCGGGCGAATAGCCCTTTGCCTCTCGCAGGTCACGGATTCTGCCTGCAACCTCTTTCAAATTGTACTCCATTTTTTTGCTCCTTTCTTTTCCGTTCCTTCTTTCGAAGTGTTTTTGACGGATTTGAATAAAACAAAAAAACCCGTCTCAAAAATACTTTTGAGACGAGTCATACAACCCGCGGTACCACTCAAATTGCGGAAAAATACTTCCGCCACTTACCGAGCTCCAACAAGCCCTTTGCTTTAACGCAGCATTACGGGAGAAGTCTACTCGGCATTCGCCTTTCGGTTCTCCAACTCAGAAGTGATGGGTCATTGGAAAGCTCCGCCATTGCCTCGCACCACCCGGCAACTCTCTCAAGGCCTTGCAATCCGACCGTCTTCGTCATAGTTGTTTTGTGTTATTCAAATTTGTTATTATTATATGCTTCATTTTTTCATTTGTCAATACTTTTTTTAAATTTTTTAAAAAAGTACTGTTTTATACATATCAAATTCCATCTCACGGGTGACCGCAAAGGGGCATACAAGGGCGTTTTTTGCCGCAATGGTAGTCTCAGTCCATTCGTATACTTCCGCCTCATCAAATGTAACGTCACACGGCAGTATTTCGGCAAGATATGCCTTGAATTCTTCTACAGAACCAAGTCCCAACGCCGCAAGGCAAGCCTTTACCTTTTCGGGAAGGACTTCTTCGGCACGGCGGAGGTATTCAGGCAATATGATGCCGTTTGCCATGCCGTGGGGAATCTCTTTATAATAGGTTAAGGGATAGCCCATGGAATGGACTATGGTCGTCCCCGTCTGGGAAATGACGATACCGCCGAGGGAAGATGCCCAGAGAAGCTCCAGACAATCCGCCTTGGAAAGAGTTCCGCTTCGAAGTGCATCCAGATGCCGCCCGATCCCCCGAAGTCCCTCAAGGGCAATATAATCGGAGGCAGGGCTCGCTTTTTTATCCGTAAAGCCTTCCATAAGATGGCTCATAGCGTCTACTGCAGTGTTTCTTGCAATCTGCAAAGGGAGACCGACCGTGTACCGTCCGTCTAAAAACGCACACTTATAAAACACATCCGGAGATGTAAAGCTTTTTTTATTTTTAATGGAATGAAGCGTTAAAATGGAATAGGGCGTTACCTCCGACCCCGTGCCTGCCGTGGTGGGAATGGCCGCCATGGGAAGGGGTTTGTTTTTGAAGCTTCCTTTGAAAATATCGTAAAGTTCAAAATCCGAGCCTTCTACGGGCACATTGGCGGCATAAACAGCAATGGCTTTGGCAGCATCGAGCGGTGAGCCGCCGCCGATACCAATGAGGAAATCTGCCCCGAATTCCCGTGCCGCCGCAGCGCCCGCCGCACACGTTTCAATGGTGGGATTATTTTCGATTTTATCATATACAATGGATTCGATTCCCTTTTCCTTGAAAATCGCAAGAACGTCACCCAAAGCACCCGATTTTTTGCCCGAGGATTTCCCCGTTACAATCATGGCTTTTTTGCCTAAAATGAGTGCATCTGCATTCTTCTGAAGGGTATTCTCCCCTGCATAAATTTTTGTAGGCATAAAATAAGTAAACATAATTTTCTCCCTTCTTCCACATTATTCGAAATCCTTACTATTGCGATACATAAGGTTTAGATGCAAACCTTTCAAAGGCTCCCTTGTGTAAAGGGAGCTGTCAGCGTAGCTGACTGAGGGATTGTTTACTTTATTCATTTACAACCCCTCCGAGTTGCTTTGCAACCCACCTCCCCTTACACAGGGGAGGCTTTTTTATTTCGTCATTTTTCGACAATCTTACTATAATGACTGTGTAATCTGGATGCCACTTATAAAATGAATAATTAATAATGAATGATGAATAATTGTGGTTGAAAATCGCAATGCGATTTTCTTTTAATTCAAATGCAGAGCATTTGTTCCTTAATTCTTCACTATTCATTATTCACTTTTCATTGATTTCATCT
>JAFSCR010000007.1 GCA_017436645.1 Clostridia bacterium
ACATTAGGAGGATTTATCTATGAAGAAAGTAACCGTAGACACTAATAGTTTAGCACATACAAAATGGGATTGCAAGTACCATATTGTGTTTGCGCCCAAATATAGACGGAAGATATTTTTCGAAGAAAAGAGACTGGAAATAAGAGAGATTTTACGGCAACTATGCCAATGGAAAGGTGTGGAAATAATTGAAGGGGAAGTGTGTCCAGACCATATCCACATACTAGTAAGTATCCCGCCCAAAATGAGCGTTTCGGGTTTCATGGGGTATTTGAAAGGAAAAAGCGCGTTGCTTATATTCCAAAAGTGGGGCAATATGAAGTTTGCATACCGAAACCGCGAATTTTGGTGTAAGGGATACTATGTGGATACCGCGGGGAAAAATACAAAAGCAATAAAAGAATATATAGCAGAACAATTAACGAGAGATAAAGAAACAGATCAGCTTGCGATGTTTGACCCGCGGGACCCATTTATGGGTAACAAGTAACAGATGCGTGGCTGGCAGGCCAATAAAAAGCGCACTTGTGCGCAGCCAGTAAAGTTTAGGGCTTTGCCCGAAAATGAAATACCCCCCGTTTCACGGGGGGATATTTATTACGCTTCAAAAACCATTTCTGCAAAAAATTCCGGTCTGTGAAAATCCGGCGGCATATAGTCGATATCGTTCCACATGCCGTAATGCTCATATTTTGTAAGGTCTCCGCATTTATAGAGGTTTGCACGAAGACCGTCCTTCACAACATCAATATCCCCATAGAATCTCCTGAGGAAAGAAAACGGCACACGGTATTCCACCGTCCACATATCATCCGAGTAGTTTTCTGCATCGGAAACAGACGGGATAATCTGCATTACATCTTCTTCCACAGGCACATCGAGTCGATTTTCTCTTTCGGGCCCAAAGCCGATAAGCTGAGAGCCGATTACCGTGGTTTCAATATTAAAGAAATTCGGGTGGGATTTTGCACGGAAGAAAAACTCAACACAGCTATCCTCACATACGTTTTCATTATGGTTTTTATGTTCGGCACGAACTTCCGTTTCATATGCCCAGAACTTAACGTAAATCGCCTCGCTGTCATAGCAAAGAGCCGCCTCAACACGGGGTCTGTAGTCATTATCCACCCACTTATAAATATCAATGCTGACTTTTTCAATGCCGTTCCAATCGCAAGGCTTGCTGTTTACTTTTTTAATCGTATATGTTTTCATATTATCCTCCGAAATACGTTTTGATTTTATCGGAAAACTTTTGCTTATTCTTATAGTTTTTCATGCCCGTCGCTTCTGCAAACTGTTTGAGAATTTCCTTCTGCGGACCGGTCAGATTTTTCGGCACTTCAATTTGCACATACACTAGCTGGTCGCCTCTTCCCCGTCCGTTTATATGGGGAATCCCTTTTTCACGAAGACGGAACACAGAACCCGTCTGGGTCCCTTCCGGCACCGTATAACGAACCTTGCCGTCTAAAGTGGGAACTTCCATTTCGGCGCCCAGTGCTGCCTCTGCAAACGTAATGGGCATGTGACAGATAACATCATCGCCCCTTCTTTCAAAGATGGGGTGTTCTTTTACACTGATTTCCAAAATTACATCGCCTGCAGGGCCGCCACGCTTTCCGTGGTCACCTTCTCCACGAATGGAAATGGCCTGCCCATCTGCAATGCCGGCAGGGATTTTCACGCTGATGGTACGGTCACGCCGTACCTGCCCATACCCTTGGCATTTTTGGCAGGGTTCTTTTATAATTTTACCTGTTCCACGACAAGCGTCACATGTTCTGGCCGTAGACATAAAGCCCATGCTCATTCTGACCTGCCCCGTTCCGTGACAGGTGGGACACGTTTCGGGCTGTGTACCTTTTTTTGCACCGGAACCGCCACATTCTTCGCATCCTTCCATGCGGATAACCCGAATGGTTTTTTCTGTGCCGAAGGCTGCCTCTTCAAAGGTTACGGTAATATTTTGCTGAATGGTTCTGCCCTTTTCCGGACGGTTCTGTCTTGCACGTCCGCCGCCAAAACCGCCACCGAAAATACTACCAAAAATATCCTCCATGTCAATGCCGCCGCTAAAACCGCCAAAGCCGCCAAAACCGCCACCGTATCCGCCGCCACCTGCGGCAGACGGGTCAACGCCTGCATGACCAAACTGGTCATAACGGCTTCGCTTTTCGGGGTCGCTTAAAACCTCATAAGCTTCATTGACTTCTTTGAATTTTCCTTCAGCTTCCGGATTATCTTTATTCAGGTCCGGATGAAATTCCTTGGCCTTTTTACGGAACGCTTTTTTAAGTTCATCCTCGCTTGCGCCCTTTTCAACGCCCAGAACCTCATAATAATCTCTTTTTGCCATATTTTATCTCCCATAGCTTTGGGCGACCGCACGGGTCGCCCACCGCCAAATGATTATTTATTGTCGTCGTCTACTACCTTATAGTCTGCATCGTATACGTTCTCGGCACCGCCCTGTGCGCCGCCCATATCCGCACCCATGTCAGCGCCCGGTGCTGCACCCGGATTTGCATTCTGATACAGTTTTGCGGAAATTTCATAGAATTTCTGCTGGAGTGCTTCCGTTGCGGCTTTGATAGCTGCCGTATCTGTGCCCTTTAAAGCTTCCTTAAGGCTATCAACGAGGGGCGTGATGGCACTCTTATCTTCTTCGGAAAGCTTATCGCCAAGGTCAGCCATTGTCTTTTCCGTCTGATATACAAGCTGGTCGCCTGTGTTGCGAACGTCGATTTCTTCTTTCTTTTTCTTATCTTCTTCCGCATACTTTTCAGCTTCTTTTACAGCCTTATCGATTTCTTCATCGGAAAGGTTGCCGGAAGCCGTAATGGTAATATCCTGTACGTTGCCTGTGCCCATGTCTTTAGCAGAAACATGTACAATGCCGTTGGCATCAATATCGAAGGTAACCTCAATCTGGGGTACTCCTCTGGGCGCGGCAGGAATATTATCAAGAGAGAATCTGCCTAAAGTCTTGTTATAAGCTGCCATTTCTCTTTCGCCCTGCAGAACGTGGATTTCAACGCTGGTCTGTCCGTCTGCGGCAGTAGAGAAAATCTGGCTCTTCTTTGTGGGAATTGTGGTGTTTCTGTCAATAAGCTTTGTAAATACACCGCCTAAAGTTTCAAGGCCGAGAGACAGGGGCGTTACGTCAAGGAGAACAAGGTCCTGAACGTCGCCTGCCAGAACGCCTGCCTGAATTGCGGCACCGATAGCTACACATTCATCGGGGTTAATGCCCTTATGGGGTTCTTTGCCCGTAAGTGCCTTTACAGCTTCATAAACAGCGGGAATACGGCTGGAACCACCAACCATGAGAACCTTATCTACCTGGCTGCCTGTAAGACCTGCCTGCTGCAGTGCATCTCTGGAGGGGCCCATTGTCTTTTCAACAAGGTCTGCAGTGATTTCGTTGAATTTTGCTCTGGTAAGCGTCATATCAAGGTGCTTGGGGCCGGAGCCGTCAGCGGTAATAAACGGGAGGTTAATGTTAGAAGTGGTAACACCGGAAAGCTCAATTTTTGCTTTTTCAGCGGCTTCCTTCAGGCGCTGCATTGCCATTTTGTCATTTTTCAGGTCAATGCCCTGTTCCTTCTTGAATTCTTCACAAATGTATTCGATAATTCTTTCGTCAAAATCATCGCCGCCGAGACGGTTATTGCCGCAGGTGGCGAGAACTTCGAAAACACCGTCACCGATTTCAAGGATAGAAACGTCAAACGTACCACCGCCAAGGTCATAAACCATGATTTTCTGGTCTGTATCCTTATCCATACCGTAGGCAAGTGCTGCGGCTGTGGGTTCGTTAATAATACGAAGAACTTCAAGGCCTGCAATTTTACCTGCATCCTTTGTTGCCTGACGCTGTGCATCGGAAAAATATGCCGGAACGGTGATAACTGCCTGGCTTACCTTTTCGCCGATATAGCTTTCGGCATCAGCCTTGAGTTTCTGCAGAACCATTGCGGAAATTTCCTGCGGTGTATAGTTTGCATCGCCGATATTTACACGTCTGTCTGTGCCCATATCACGCTTAATGGAGATAATGGTGCGCTCCGGGTTTGTGATTGCCTGTCTTTTTGCAACCTGCCCTACAAGGCGTTCGTTATCCTTTGTGAATGCGACAACGCTGGGGGTTGTTCTTGCACCTTCTGCATTTGCGATAACAACCGGTTCGCCGCCTTCCATAACTGCTACACAAGAGTTTGTTGTACCGAGGTCGATACCAATGATTTTTGCCATTTTATTTTCCTTCTTTCTTAAATAATTAGTTTGCTACTTTTACCATACTGAAACGAAGAACCTTGTCGCCCATTTTGTAGCCCTTCTGGAATTCTTCCACAACGGTTTCAGTATCAATTTTATCATCTTCAATATGCATAACGGCATTATGCACATTGGGATCAAACTTTTCTCCAACTGCTGGAATCGCTTCAACCTTGAGGGATTTTAAAATATCATAAAGCTGTTTTAAAACCTTTTCCAGGCCCTGACGAAGAGGACTGTCCTCTGCCTCCTCCATAGCCGCTTCCATAAAGCGTTCCATATTATCTACAAAAGGCAGAAATGCACAAAGAGCATCCTGTGCCCCGTCAGAAAACAAGGATTCCTTTTCCTTGGCCGTTCTTTTACGAAAGTTATCGAATTCAGCCGTAAGGCGAAGAAGCTTGTCCTTGTATTCTGCCACGGCCGCTTCAACCATTTCTTCTGCCCCAGCCTCTGCCGCTTCTTCCGGCATTTCTGTTTCTATCTTCTTTTCTTCCTCACACATAGGGTTAATTCTCCTTTTCTGAAATAAGCTTCTCAATCATAGCGGTGACCGTTTCAAGAGACGAAACGACCGTATCATAATGCATACGGGTAGGACCGATAATCCCGAGGCCGCCACGCCTGCCTCTCTCATCACGGTAATGGGAAATAACAATGCTGCAATCCTTTAAGGCTTCATAGGGATTTTCGTCACCGATTAAAATCCGCACACGTTCTCCCCCATCCAGTTCCGATATGACTTTATAGATGCTGTCACGGCTGTCAATAAAGCTTATGAGTCTTCTTGCCTTTTCCAGGTTTTTATACTCGGGGTGGTTAAAGATATTCACAACGCCACCGGTATATATACGGCGAGGCATATTCTCATACGAATCCGTTGCGATTACGGTGTAATTCGTAAACCTCGAAATAAAATCAGAGGCTTTTTCAATCACATCGTCCGTTTCGGAAAGCTGGGATAAAAATGCACGGCGAAGTTTTGAGCCTGCATGCTCGGACGCTTTGTAGGGAAACATAGAATTTACATAAAAACGGTAGCCACGCCCGGAAGGCATTCTTCCGGCGGAGGTATGCGGCTTATCGAGATATCCCATTTCCTCAAGGTCGCTCATTTCGTTTCGAACCGTGGCACTACTGCACCCTGCATTATATTTATTTACAATCGTAACACTGGATACCGGCTCTGCCGTTTCAATATACTCGTTGACAATTGCATTTAAAATCAGTTTTTTTCTTTCGCTGAGCTCCATGAAATCACTTCTTATCAAAAATTAGCACTCACCCCCTTCGAGTGCTAATACTAAGATACCACTTTATGGAGAAAATGTCAAGAGTTATTCAGTAAAATTTCAAAAAATAACATAAAGCCTTGCACACTTAATAATTTTTTGATAGAATATATAAATCAAAAGCGTAATCCGTTTCAGGAGTAACATATGAAATCCATTTATATATTGCTTACAAATGCAGACACCTATGTTTCAAAACTAATTCAATTTGCCACGAGCGATGCATATACCCATGCATCCATTTCATTCGACGCTTCGCTTCAGCCGCTTTACAGTTTTGCAAGGCGTTTTTCATTCGTCCCACTCCCCGCAGGATTGCGGCGTGAATCCTTTAAAAAAGGTTTTTTCAAGCGGCACCCCGAAATGCCGTGTGCATTGTTCGAGCTCCCCGTGCCCGATGCTGTATATGATGCTGCGAAAGGGCTTGTGGAAGGCATGATGCAGGAGTCTTTTAAATACAGATATAATGTTATTGGGTTATTATTATGTAAAATGAACATTTCCTTCCCGAGGCGGAGGCGGTTTTTCTGTTCCCAATTCATCGGGGAGATTCTTGACAAATCAAATGCGCTCGACCTTCCGAAAGAACCGTCACTCATGCGGCCCGTCGATTATGCAAATCATCCCGACCTTATGTGTACGTATGAAGGGGATATGTCAGGACTTATTCAAAGCGTCAATATCGCTTCCGTTAAAATCTAAAGCCGAACTTTCGTTCGGCTTTTTTGTATAAAAAAGCGATTCCTTCGTACATAATAAAAGAAAACCACGGAGGAAACATATGCATGATTCAATATGGACTTGCACGGCCACCCTTCCTGCATTTCCAAAACTGACAGAAGATAAAAAAACGGACGTCCTGATTATTGGCGGCGGATTATGCGGCATTTTATGTGCTTATTATTTACACAAGAGCGGCGTAAATTACATGCTCGTGGAAGGGAACCGCATTTTGTCCGGCATTACAAAAAACACCACTGCGAAAATCACCGCACAGCACGGCCTGATATATGCAGATTTAGTCAAAAATGCAGGCATGGAAAAAGCAAAAATGTATGCAGAGGCAAACGAAAAAGCCATTCGGCAATACGAAAAGCAATGCCAAGGGATTGACTGTAACTTTGAAATTAAAAACGCATACACCTATTCCCTTCGGGACCGGCAGAAAATCGAAGCGGAAGTAAAAGCCGCAGAAGCGCTCGGCCTTCCTGCTTCTTTTTGTGATACCGTACCGCTGCCGCAAAAAATTAAAGGCGCCGTATGTTTTGCGAATCAGGCCCAATTTCACCCCCTGAAATTTGCTTCTTCCCTTATAAAAGAACTCAATATTTTTGAAAAGACCTTCGCCTTTGCAATTGAAAACAAAACTGCAATCACAAAAAACTGTAAAATCAAAGCGCAAAAAATAATTGTGGCAACTCATTTCCCTTTTATAAACAGGTACGGCGGTTACTTTATGAAGCTATACCAGCACCGCAGCTATGTTTCTGCGCTTTTAAATGCACCGAAAATCAAAGGCATGTATGTGGATGAAGCGGCTGACGGTCTTTCCTTCCGCACCTATGAAAACTTTCTTCTTTTAGGTGGCGGTGGCCATCGAACGGGAAAAAGCGGCGGTGCATGGCAAGCACTTGATCATTTTGCCGCAAAGCATTACCCCGATGCTATTTCAAAATACAAGTGGGCAACACAGGACTGCATGAGTCTTGACGGCGTCCCCTATATCGGCCAATACGGAAAAAGCACAGAAAACCTCTATGTTGCTACAGGGTTTAACAAGTGGGGTATGACAAGTTCCATGGTTGCAGCAAACATCCTTTGTGACATGGTGCAGGGCAGGAAAAATGAATATGCCCCCGTATTTTCTCCCCAAAGAAGCATGATAAAACCACAGCTTTTTGTAAATAGTATAGAGTCTGCCGCAAACCTTTTAACGCCGAAAACGCCTCGCTGTCCCCATCTTGGTTGCAAGCTTTCCTGGAATCGGGCTGAAAAAACGTGGGACTGCCCTTGCCATGGGTCGAGATTTGAAAAGGACGGAAAGCTTATCGATAATCCGGCTATGAAAAATATGAAATCAAACTAAAAAAGAGCTTTGCAAAAGCAAAGCTCTTTTGAGTTATAAAGACATTTTGGAAAGCATATTTTCTCTTGCCTTGTGTTCAAATTCATCCGAAAGAGGCGTAAGCGACTGTGCACCATAACGGTTTCCAAGCGCAATTTCTAAAAGCTTATCCGCAAATTCGGGACTTTTTGAAAGCATGGGACCATGAAGAAATGTTCCAAAGGTGTTCTTATACCGAAAGCCTTCCGTTTTATCCTCCCCATTGTTCCCATACCCCGAAAGAACACGACCCATAGGCATCATATCGCCTATATAGGTTTTTCCGCCATGGTTTTCAAAACCGACAGCTGTAATCCCTTCTATTTCCACGGCAATATTGCCAACAAGCCTTTCATCGCTTTTTTCAGTTATGAACGAAAAAAAGCCAAGCCCGTCCCTTTTTTCGCCGGATGAAGTGTAATAAGAAGACCCCAACAGCTGATAACCGCTGCCAATGGCTAAAAGCACACCGCCATTTTCAATATAGGCACGAAGGGCTTCCTTCTTTTCTCCCGAAAGATCTGACGAAACGATATCCATTTCAAAATCCTGACCGCCGCCTAAAACGACAATATCATACTTCTCGCCTTCAAACGGTTCTCCATTCGAAAGATTGCACACCTCGACAGAAATATCTCGTTTTTCAGCACGGTACCGAAGAATTTTTACATTTCCAACATCACCGTACATATTCAGAAGTTCAGGATACAGATGACAAATACGAAGTTCCATATTACACCCCATGTTTGCCGATATCGGTACGGTAGTGCATATCGGTAAAGTGGATTTTCTTTACATTTTCATAGGCTTTATCTACAGCCGCACGAAGTG
The DNA here is from genome assembly GCA_017436645.1 of Clostridia bacterium. Classification (GTDB taxonomy): domain Bacteria; phylum Bacillota; class Clostridia; order UMGS1883; family UMGS1540; genus SIG447. The sequence goes on from JAFSCR010000007.1 coordinate 8,509, forward strand.
TTTCTCCCATAGCCGTCACGCCCAAAACTCTGCCGCCTGCCGTTTTGAATGCATCGCCTTCTTTTACGGTGCCGCTATGGAAAACGGTTGCACCCTCCACCTTTTCAAGGCCTGTGATTTCATAGCCTTTCTGATAAGATTTAGGATATCCTCCGGAAGCTGCAATAATACATGCCGCCGCATCACTTCTGAAAGAAAGCTTAATTTCAGAAAGACGTTCATCAATGATAGCTTCCATAATTTCGAGAAGGTCATTTTCCAGTCTCGGCAAAACTGCCTGTGTTTCAGGGTCACCAAAACGGGCATTGTATTCGATAACACGAACGCCGTCCTTTGTGGACATAAGGCCAAAATAGAGAACCCCTTTAAACGGACGGCCTTCCTTGTTCATTGCTTCGACGGTTGGAAGGAAAATCTTTTCCATACATTCTTTTTCCATCTCAGCATCATAAATGGGAGACGGTGAATATGCACCCATGCCGCCAGTGTTGAGGCCTTCGTCGTTATCAAGGGCACGCTTATGGTCCTGGGCGCTGCACATGGGAAGAAGGGTTTTACCGTCCGTAAATGCTAAAACGGAGATTTCACGGCCAGTCAAAAACTCCTCGATAACAATGCGGTTGCCCGCATCGCCGAACTGTTTGTCTTCCATAATATCGAGAACACCCTGTTTTGCTTCCTCAAAAGACTGGGGAATGATAACGCCTTTACCGAGTGCAAGACCTTCTGCCTTGATAACAATGGGGTATTCGCTCTTTTCAAGATATGCGATGGCTTCTGCGGCATTAGAAAATGTTTCATACTTTGCCGTAGGAATGCCGTACTTTTTCATCAACTCTTTAGAAAAAACTTTGCTGCCTTCAATCTGTGCTGCCGCCGCAGACGGGCCAAAAGCACGGATTCCACGGGCCGTGAGCGCATCAACCATACCGGCAACAAGAGGATCATCCGGTGCTACGACAACAAGGTCAATTTTATTTTCCTGTGCAAAATTTGCCACGCCCTCAATGTCCATAGCTTTAAGGGGGACAATCTTTGCAATTTCACTGATACCACCATTGCCCGGTGCACAATAAAGCTCCGGAGCGAGGGGACTTTGACTCAGTTTCCAACAAATTGCATGTTCACGGCCACCGCCGCCAACAACTAATACTTTCATGTTCTGCTACCTCCCGCTCTCAATTAGTGATGGAAAAGACGAATGCCGGTAAACGCCATGGCAATGCCGTAACGGTTACAGGTGTCAATAACATGATCATCACGGATAGAGCCGCCCGGCTGTGCTACGAAGGAAACACCGCTTTTCCGAACACGTTCAATGTTATCACCAAACGGGAAAAATGCATCAGAACCGACGGAAACGCCGGTAATGGTTTTTAAGTATTCTGCCTTTTCTTCTCTTGTAAGAGGCTCCGGCTTTTCCGTAAAGAAATTCTGCCATGCGCCGTCACGGAGAACATCGTCACATTCCTCGCCGATGTAAACATCAATGGTGTTATCACGTTCTGCACGACTTAATGTGTCTAAAAACGGCAGATTTAAAACCTTATCGTGTGCTCTTAAGTGCCAGATGTCTGCCTTATTTCCTGCAAGGCGTGTGCAATGAATTCTGGACTGCTGGCCCGCACCGATACCGATTGCCATTTTATTCTTTACATAGCAAACGGAGTTGGACTGGGTATATTTTAATGTAATCAGCGCAATTAAAAGGTCAATTTTGGCATCTTCCGTTAAAGTCTTGTTTTCGGTTACAATGTTATCAAGGCAGGATGCATCAATTTTCAGTTCGTTTCTGCCCTGTTCGAAGGTGATGCCGTAAACATCCTTATGTTCAATAGGCTCCGGCTTGTATGCCGTGTTCATTTTAAGAACTGTGTAACCGCCCTTGCGCTTTTTCTTTAAAATTTCCAGCGCTTCGGGAGTATAATCGGGGGCGATAACACCGTCCGATACTTCACGGGATAAGATTTTTGCCGTCGCTTCATCGCAGGTGTCGGAAAGGGCGGCAAAATCGCCGTAGGAGGACATACGGTCCGCACCACGGGCGGCGGCGTATGCACTTGCAATGGGCGAAAGCTCCAAATCATCTACAAAAAAGATTTTCTTTAAGGTATCGGAAAGCTCGGAGGCGACTGCGGCACCTGCAGGGCTTACGTGCTTAAAGGATGCGGCTGCAGGGAGGCCTGTGGCTTCCTTCAGTTCTTTTACAAGCTGATAGGCATTGAGTGCATCAAGAAAATTAATATAGCCGGGGCGTCCGTTGATGACTTCAACGGGCAAATCGCTGCCGTCCTTCATAAAAATCTTTGACGGTTTCTGATTGGGGTTACAGCCGTATTTTAATAATAATTCGTTCATTTTCTATCTCCCGTTCTTGTTGATAATTTTTGTTTCCACTTCGCCGCCTTCTGCAATGGTCTTTACGAGAAGGGATACTTTGTTCTCAGCATCAAGGCTTGTCCAAATCATATCGGCAATTTCATCGATTGTGCCGGAGAGAGAAAACGCTCTCGGTTCACCAAAGAAGGACGGAAGCGGCTCTTCATTTGCCTGATAGGTGTGAATAATGCGGCAAACGCCTTCCTGAAGGTCATATTCAAAGAAATTGCGATTTGTACCTTCCCCATCTTTTTTCAAAATGGAGAGAATTGCACGGTTTCCTTCAATGAGTCCGGAAATTCTGGGGGTGAAGTTGGGGCCGTCCGGCTCGTATGTGCGGGTTCTGAGTGCATCCGTCATAGTTGCACCTTTCAGAAGATGCTCATAAACCGTATCCGTCTGGTCACCGTTTGTAACAATGTGCTTATCCCCCACTCTGCGATAGGGATAATAAATAATCAGGGAAGGATCCTGCATTTTACTTTCATCAAAAGCTTTTGTGCGTACACCGTCAGCCTCTTCCACGAATACACGGTTGCGGCTGTTTTCACTTCTGCCCATAATAAAGTAGGCAATTACTGCTTTACCGTCAGCTTTCCCGAGAACAATACCACGTCCCGGATAAGGATTTGCCGAAAGATATTCTCTAAGTTCCATTTTTTATTCTCCTCTCAGTTTATTCTGTTATAATCGCCGTTCTGCCCTGTATTTTTACCTTGCCGGAAGCAACCAGCTCCAAAGCTTTCGGTAAAATAATCCATTCTGCTTCTTCCATAACACGTTTCTGCAGAATTTCAGGCGTGTCATCATGGCGAACTTCCACAGCTTTCTGCATGATGATAACGCCGCCATCCACTTCTTCGGAAACAAAATGCACCGTAGCACCAGTAAGCTTTACGCCATACTCGAGTACCTTTTCATGCACATGGAGTCCATAATATCCCTTGCCGCAAAATGACGGAATCAGGGCGGGATGAATGTTAATGATTCTATCCTTATAGGCCGACAGAATCCCTTTTCCTATAATGGAAAGAAAACCCGCCAGAACAATCAGCTCTGCGCCGCACTCGTCCATAAAGCGAAGCGCTTCCTCTTCAAAGTTTTCTGTAATGGCTTTTGCAGGAATTCCTTTCTTTCTGGCCCGTTCCAGAGCGTAAGCATCCTTTTTGTTGGAAATTACACAAGCAATTTCTGCACTCTTAACCGTTCCGTTTTCCACGCTGTCCAGAAGTGCCTGTAAATTCGTACCGCCGCCGGAAACGAACACGGCAGTTCTCATAGGCGTTGCCATGATGCCTTCATCCTTTCTGTGTATAATACAATGAAAAAGGGACGTTACATAAAACGCCCTTTTGCGCTTTATCAGCGAAGTTCAAACTCATCATTCGCCTGGGGCGGAGAAAGAACCGAATGGGGTGTCGCCGAAGGGGTTGCGGTAGGCTGCACTTCTCCGCTCCCTGCAGGTTTCCGAAGCGGTCTCGAAAGAAGATACGCCGCTAAAATTGCAAGGGCAATAACAACTGCCGCACCCTTTACAAGTCCTTTATTGATAAGGCCGGGTTTTCTGTTTTTACCGCTTCTTACAATAATGACCGAAAGATTATCATCCGCGCCTCTTGCCACCGCCTCGCTGACAAGGCGCTGGGAAAGCCGCTCATTACTCATGTGAAGGGATAAAATATAAGAGATACGGTCATCAGAAAGATAATCTGTAATCCCATTTGAACAGATTAAATAAATATCTCCGTTTTCCACAGGTGTGGGGCTTGACATATGCAGCCTGCCGCCCTGAACGGAAAGGGGTTTACCGAGGGCACCCGTGAGTTCACGGCGGGAAGGATGGGTCATTGCCTCTTCTCTGCGGATGGCCCCAACATTCAAAAGCTGCTGCGCTTTCGTATCGTCGATACTTAAGCGATTGAGTCTGCCGTACTTGAACGAATAAACACGTGCGCTGCCGGTATTTACCGCCGTTGCAACGCCGTTATTGATAATGAGCATGGCAACAGATGCACCCACGTCACCGCCAAGGGACTGCATATAGTGATTGGCTTCTTCCGCATATGCATCCACAACAGATCCAATGGCTTCCAGAGAAACATTGCCCATTTTTTCGTGGAATTTTCGAAGAATGGAAAGCGCTTTATGTGCGGCGTTTTCCGCATCATTCCCCGTGCCAAAACCATCGGCTACAGCAAAAACGCCAAGCCGGGCACGAACATCCTTGGAAACTGCTTTATGACTGGGGACCGAGCCTGCCTGCGGCAGAGCCCCGTTTATGTAAAAATTATCTGTCATACACTCTGTTCGTTTGGAACATTGTGCCGCTATCGAAAGGAAAGGTTTCGTCACCAAAAAAATCGACCGCCTTTTCTGTTTTTTCAAAGCTATGTATATAGTAATATTATACATAGTAAGCTCCATGTTGTCAACATAATTATTACATTAATATTAAATTTTGATGATTTCCTTTTTTCTATTGACAAGGAAATTTTTTCCTAGTATAATGGCCTTGTTTGCATAATTTTTAATAATTATGAATGTTTTTTAGGAGTGAATGGAATTTTGAAGAGAATTGGGGCTTTACTGGTTTGTTTTCTTTTTCTTTTGCCCGCCTCAGCCATGGCGGCCGAAACAATTTACGAAAGCGGTGCAAATATCATCATTCATGCAGATTCCCCCTGGTATATCTATGATGGCCAGTGGACGGAGGGCGCACAGAAAACGGAAAAAGACGAATACGGTATGCTTTTCATGTCAACTTCCGAATTCTCTTCTGTTTTCAACATTCCCGTCCATTATAACAGCGAAGATAAGTCTATATACGTTTTGCATGATGGCCGTGAAATCTGGCAGGGACTGGATACCCCCGTCATGTTCGTGGATAAACTTCCCTATCCCAATCCAGCCGCCTATCTTTCGGAAACCGGCGAAGTTATGATTCCCCTGGAGCCTTATGCTTCCGTTTTCGGTTACAGAGGTGTTTTTTCCACCTCGGAAGCGTATGCCCCCGGCCAGATTGAATTTACCCATCCGGCAAAGGTATACACCATAGAAAGTATTGACGTAAATAAAGCCATGCAAATGGTTACTGTTTTTGCAAAGGACGGCAACGGCAACATAAGACCCATCCGCCACTTCCTCTGCAGTACGGGCGCTCCCCTTTCTCTTACACCCAACGGCACCTTCACCGCAAAACCTTTAACATATGGTGCCACAGTGGATCCCTGGTATTTCTTTTCACTCAATAACTGCTGGATTCTCTACTGCACACAGCTTACCGGAAACATTTGTTTCCACAGCGTTCCCTTTAACGGCTTTGGTGCCGCAACCTTAAGTTCCAGCGGCTATCATGCCATGGGAAACCCCGCATCCCACGGTTGCATCCGTCTTCTCATTGAAGATGCAAAATATATCTGGGAAAACTGCAAAGATGTTCCTGTCACCATTTCTGATGGGTTTATGGACGAAACGCTTTCTATGGTTAAACAAAACCTGCAGGCAAATCGTCCTTCTTATGCGGACTATGTGGCGGAACTTATGAAAACTTATTGAACTTTTCGGCATATCGCAAAGCGGTATGCCTTTTATTTTTTTCTAAAAAAAATAATTTTTCTATTCCATTTTTTCAAAAAATATGGTATGATATAATGAATAATACCAAAAGAGGAGAAATCAAATGGCATCAAGGCAAGAGTTTATTCGTAATTTTTCGATTATTGCACATATAGACCACGGAAAGTCCACCCTTGCAGACCGACTTTTAGAGCTTACGGGTATTGTGGCAGAAAGGGACATGGAGGACCAGCTTCTGGACAACATGGACCTTGAACGTGAACGTGGAATTACCATTAAAGCAAGAGCTGTTCGCCTTGTGTATAAGCGTGATGACGGTGAATATATTTTAAACCTTATTGATACACCGGGACATGTTGACTTTAACTACGAGGTTTCTCGTTCTCTCGCCGCTTGCGAAGGGGCGCTGCTTGTTGTGGACGCTGCACAAGGCATTGAGGCACAGACCCTCGCTAATACCTATTTAGCACTTGAACACGATTTAGAAATTTTGCCTATTATTAATAAGATTGACCTTCCCAGCGCACAGCCGGACGTTGTAAAAAGAGAAATCGAAAACGTTATCGGTATTGAAGCGGAAAATGCACCGCTTATCAGCGCAAAACAAGGTATTAACATTGAATGCCTCCCCGATTATATTATTGACAATATCCCCGCCCCCTCCGGTGACGAAACTGCACCGCTTCGGGCACTTATTTTTGACTCTTACTACGATAGCTATAAAGGCGTAATTGTATACGTCCGTATTCATGAAGGAAAGCTTTCCGTAGGGGATACCATCCGCTTTATGGCAACGGGTAAAGAGTTTGAAGTGGTTGAGCTCGGGTACTTAAAGCCGGACGGGTTTGCACCTTCCTCTTCCCTCCTCGCAGGCGAAGTAGGCTATGTGGCCGCAAGCATTAAAACTGTACAGGATGTTAAGGTGGGTGACACGATTACAACCGTTTCCGCCCCTGCAGCCGAACCGCTCCCCGGCTACAAAGAAGTGAACCCCATGGTTTTCAGCGGTATCTATCCTGCAGACGGCGCAAAGTACGAAGATCTTCGTGAAGCTCTTGAAAAGCTGAAGCTCAACGATGCTTCCCTCATGTATGAGCCGGAAACAAGTATTGCACTCGGCTTTGGATTCCGTTGCGGTTTTTTGGGTCTTCTCCACATGGAAATCATTCAGGAACGTCTGGAACGGGAATATAACATTGACCTTGTTACCACTGCACCCAGCGTTATTTACCGTGTAATCAAAACAGACGGCACCGTTGTGTTTGTGGACAACCCCACAAATCTTCCGCCCCAGACGGAAATTGACTATATGGAAGAACCGTTTGTGGATGCACACATTATGCTGCCTCAGCCCTATGTTGGCAGTGTTATGGAGCTTTGTCAGGACAGACGCGGCACATATAAAGATATGACATATATTGACGAAGGCCGTGTTTCTCTCCACTACGAACTTCCTTTGAACGAAATTATTTATGACTTTTTCGATGCACTTAAATCCCGTACACGTGGTTATGCGTCGTTTGACTATGAATTTCTCGCCTATGTAAAGAGTGATCTTGTAAAGCTTGATATGCTCTTAAACGGTGACATTGTGGACGCCTTAAGCTTTGTTGTCCACTCCTCCAAGGCTTACGCCAGAGGACGGCGTATTGCCGAAAAACTGAAGGAATCTATTCCCCGTCAGCTTTTTGAAGTGCCGATTCAGGCGGCAATCGGTGGCAAAATCATTGCCCGTGAAACCGTCCGTGCCCTTCGCAAGGATGTTCTGGCAAAATGCTACGGCGGTGACATTACCCGAAAAAAGAAACTTCTTGAAAAACAGAAGGAAGGTAAAAAGAGAATGCGGCAGGTCGGCTCCGTTTCCATCCCGCAAGAGGCGTTCATGTCCGTTCTTAAGCTTGACTCATGAGAAGCATATATGTTCATCTCCCCTTTTGTCTTCGGAAATGTCCATACTGCTCTTTCTTTTCCGTTTGCGGGAAAGAGGACAAAATGGAGGCATATGCAAAGCGTATTGAAAGAGAAGCTTTAAAATATAGTGCACAGGAAGTAAAGTCTATATACTTTGGCGGCGGCACCCCCTCATCTCTGCCTACAGCACTTTTAACTTCTCTTTTGGGCTCCCTTTTAAAACGGTTTCCGTGCAGGGGCGAAATCACCATAGAGGCAAACCCTGCCACCGTATCACCGGAAAGTTTATCGGCACTAAGAAACGCCGGTTTTAACCGCATAAGCATAGGCGTCCAGTCCTTATCAGACCGTGACCTTTCGCTACTTGAAAGACTTCACAATGCTGCCGATGCTGTAAAAGCAATCCGGGATGCCAAAAATGCAGGCTTTGACAATATTTCCGCAGATGTTATGTTCGGACTTCCCGACCAGACGGCGGAAAGTGTTGCCCAAACTGTGGAAACGCTTTTGTCACTTCCCATAACCCACATTTCCACCTATTCTCTTTCTATTGAGGAAGGTACGCCGTTTGCCAAAAGGTCCTTTGCACTCCCCGATGAGGAAAAAGAACGGGAAATGTATCGCACAATTCAAAGCATATGTAAAGAACACGGTTTTCTCCATTACGAAATTTCCAATTTTGCACTTCCCGATTTCGAATCGGTCCATAACTCGCACTACTGGGAATGCGGTGAATATATCGGCCTTGGTGCCGGTGCACACGGCTTTTACGGGGGCGAGCGGTATGCAAACGGTGAAGATATTGATTTCTATCTAAATGCTGAAAATCCTGTTGTTGATAAATCGGTTCTTACGGAAAAAGACAAAAAAGAAGAATATTACATGCTCGGCCTTCGCATGCAAAAAGGCGTAAAGGATGACGGAAACCCCAATATTCCACGCCTTATAAAAGATGGTCTCCTCGAAAAAGACGGTGATTTCGTCCGTCTTACCGAACGGGGACTTGATATTGCAAATTATGTAATTTGTGAGCTTTTCACATAAAGGAGATTCTTATGGCAGGAGATGCAAAAAGTGCCGCGCTTCGCCTTGTACTTTCTAAACGCCGCACAGAAAAAGAAGTGTGCGAAGCACTCGTGGAAAAGGGTTTTTCTGCCGAGGATGCAGAAGATGCGGCTTCATATTACCGTGAAAACGGCTATATTAATCACGAAGAATACGCCCGCAGATTTGCCCATGATGCGGCACTCTTAAAAGGGCATGGCCCGGAGCGCATCCGCAGGGATTTATCTGTGCGGGGCGTGGAAGCACAAATAATTGAAGATGCTATAAGTCTTCTTTCCTTCGATGTCACCACCCCCATGGAAAAGCGGTTTGGGCGAGGCTTCAAAAGTGAAAAGGAGCATGCACAAATTTACGGTTATTTTTTAAGAAAGGGGTTTCATCCCGGTGATATCAGAAAAGCCATGGATGCACTATACACCTATGAATAAAATCGGATTTATTTCCCTCGGCTGCTCGAAAAACCTTGTCGATACGGAAATTATGATCGGACTTTGCAAGGAAAAAGGCTATACCATAGTTAACGACCCGGAAGAAGCCGAGGCCATTATCATAAACACCTGCGGATTTATTGACGATGCAAAGGAAGAGGCAATTAGCACAATTTTAGATGCGGCGAAGCTTAAAGAAGATGGAAAGCTTAAAAAACTGATTGTAACAGGTTGCCTTGCCCAACGCTATAAAGAAGCTGTTTTGGAAGAGCTTCCCGAAGTGGACCTTATTGTGGGGGTTGATGAATTCCCTCGTATTGCAGAACTTCTTGCGCATGAAACGGGCGCATGTGTTACAACGAACACCGCACCCTATCCCGAAGATGCACCCCGTACGCTTTCTACGCCTTCATTTATGGCATACCTGAAAATTGCAGAGGGCTGCGACAATCATTGTACATACTGTGCAATCCCGTCCATCCGTGGGCCATTCAGAAGCCGAAGAATGGAAGATGTTATAAAAGAGGCGAAAGGTCTTTATGAAAGCGGCGTCCGTGAGCTTTCCGTCATAGCACAGGACACTACAAGATATGGCGTTGATTTATACGGCCAATCTGCCCTGCCCAAACTACTGAAAGCTCTGGCTGAAATCGGTTTTCCGTGGATTCGCCTTTTCTATACGTATGCAGACAGCATCACGGATGAACTTTTAGAGGTAATGGCATCGCACAAAAATATTTTGCCGTATCTGGACATCCCCATTCAGCATATTGATAATACCGTACTTCGGCGTATGGGCAGAAAAGATACGGCCGAAGGCATTAAAAATCTGATTTCCAAAATCCGCACTAAACTTCCCGAGGCCGTACTCAGAACTTCCATTATCGTCGGTTTTCCGGGCGAAACGGAAGACGCTTTTTCTTCCCTTTGTGAATTTGTAAAAACAGGCGCATTTGACCGTATGGGCGTTTTTAAATTTTCTCCCGAAGACGGCACACCTGCAGCAAAGCTTCCTGACCAGATTGATGAAGATACAAAAATGGAGCGGCACGAAAAGCTTTACACCATCGCCAAATCGGTTTCTGAAGAGGCCTTAAGAAAGAAAATCGGCACAGAGCAGGAAGTTTTATGCGAAGGCTTTTCCGATATGTTCTATGTGGGCAGAACAAAAGGTGATGGCGCTGAGATTGACGGAAAGGTATATTTTGCTTCCGAGGAGGATATTGCACCCGGTTCATTTGTAAAAGTGCGGATTCTTGCGACGGAAGAATATGATATTATAGGAGAGGTTACAAAATGAACACACCCAACAAACTGACGGTTCTCAGAATGGTTTTGGTTCCCATTTTCATGGTCGTTTATATGGTGGAGGCTATTCCCTACCATACGGCCATAGCAGCACTGATTTTTGTACTTGCATCCATAACAGACTGGCTTGACGGGTATCTTGCAAGAAAAAACAATATTGTTACGAACTTCGGAAAATTCATGGACCCGCTTGCAGATAAACTGCTCGTAACGGGTGCGCTCCTTTGCCTTATGGAGCGGGACATTGTTGCCTACTGGGTGGTTATGCTGATTATCGCAAGAGAGTTTATTGTTTCGGGGCTAAGACTCGTTGCAGTTACAAAAGGCATTGTAATTGCCGCAGGCAAGCTTGGAAAGCTAAAAACGGTTCTCCAGCTTATTGCAGTTACGGCAGCCATTTTACTCCCTTGGAAATTCCTCGTGGATATTCTCATCTATATTTCCGCAATTATGACACTGATTTCCGGCCTTGACTACTTAATTCGAAACCGCAAAGTATTTCTGGATGCATAAAAGGGTTGCTTTTTCTCATGATTTATGATAAGATATAAAAAATTGTGGAAAGGATGATGCTAAAAATGGAAAAAATGCTTAAATATAAAGGCAAGCCTTTGGTTCGCCGCGGCAACATGATTTATTATGGTGACCCACAGGACAAATACATGATCGTGATGATTATCACAAGCACTGAAAAAAAGAAGGATCTTGACGTTACAACCGGCGTTACGATTCAGCTCATGCTCAATGATGGTAAAAAAGAAAAAATGATCAAACAGGCAGAACGAGGCGGCATGTACGCTGCTATGGACATTGCTGAATACTGGCTGAATGATGCACTGGAGAATGGCTGATGAAAAATAATCTTACTATGCTGGCTGACTTTTACGAATTCACCATGGCAAATGGGTATTTTAAAAGCGGCCTTAAAGACAAAATTGCTTCTTTTGATATGTTTTTCCGCAAAGTGCCGGATAACGGCGGCTTTGCAATTTCTGCTGGCCTGGAGCAGCTGATTGAGTATTTACAGAATTTATCGTTTTCTGAAAACGATATTGATTATCTCCGCAGTCGGGGCATATTTTCCGAAGACTTTTTAGAGTACCTTAAGAATTTTGAATTTTGTTGCGATGTTTATGCCATGCGCGAAGGCACACCCTGTTTCCCCGGAGAACCTCTTGTTATTATCAAAGGGCCCCTCATTCAGGCACAGCTTGTGGAAACCATGGTACTTCTTACCTTAAACCACCAGTCTCTTATCGCAACAAAAGCAAACCGCATTGTCCGTGCAGCAGCCGGGCGCACCGTTATGGAATTCGGTTCAAGACGTGCACAGGGTGCGGATGCAGCCATTGCAGGTTCTCGTGCTGCTTATATCGGTGGTTGCGCAGGCTCTGCCTGTACCATTTCCGATGTTTTATACCAGATTCCTGCTCTTGGTACAATGGCCCACAGCTGGGTACAGACATTCGACACAGAATATGAAGCCTTTGAAACATATGCCAGAACATACCCCACAGGCTGTACACTCTTAATTGATACGTACAACGTTTTAAAATCAGGCCTGCCCAACGCCATCCGTGTGCACAAAGAAGTGCTGGAGCCCATGGGATGCCGCCTTTCAGGTGTTCGCATTGATAGCGGTGATATTACGTATCTTACGAAAAAAATCCGCAAAACCCTCGACGATGCTGGTCTTACGGATTGTAAAATCGTTGTTTCCAACTCGCTTGATGAATATATTATCCGTGACACCTTGATGCAGGGCGCACAGATTGATTCCTTTGGTGTTGGTGAACGACTTATCACCTCAAAATCCGAGCCTGTTTTCGGCGGTGTGTATAAACTGACTGCCGTATGGAACGGCGAGGAAATGCAGCCGAAAATAAAGCTCAGCGAAAATGTGGAAAAAATCACTTTACCCGGTTTCAAACAGGTATATCGCCTTTACGAACGGGATACAGACAAGGCTATTGCAGACGTAATTACCCTGCATGACGAAGAAATAGATTCTTCAAAGCCATATGAAATCTTTGACCCCGAACACGCTTGGAAACGTAAAAAAATAACAGATTTCCGTGCCGAAAAGCTTCTCGTGAAGATTTTTGACAAAGGCAAGCTTGTTTATAATGCCCCGAAGCTTTCTGCTGTAAAGGAATATGCACAGAGCGAAATTGACAAACTTTGGGATGAAGTAAAACGTTTTGAAAATCCCCATAAATACTATGTGGATCTTTCTCAGAATCTTTGGGATATGCGTTCTTCTCTTTTAAAGCACTTCTCTTCGTAAAATTATAAATAATCCCGAATTCGATTTAGAATAACCGCGGCCTCGCCGCGGTTTATTTTTTGTTGCGGGCGAAATGTACCGTCCGGATATCCTGTTAATATCCCCATTTTTGCCAGTGCCGCAATCTCTTCTTTGGCCCAGTGGTCATGTGCCACATCGTCAAACCCGGATTCTCCCGAATAAGTTGTTTCAACCATTCTGGAGAGAAGCTTTGTCATTTCCGCACGGGAAACTGTTTCTCCCGGTCTAAACGTACCGTCAGGATATCCAATCATAATACCTGCCTTTTCCACTTTCAAAATCGCCTCATAGGCCCAATGGGTATTGGGCACATCTTGAAAGGATGCATTTCCTTTCGGAAGATCTAAAAGTCTTGCTGATATTACTGCAGCTTCTGCACGGGTGAGCGGTGCAGAAGGCTCGAATAAAGTTTCGCTCTTGCCTTTCATGATGCCATCTTCCGTAATCTGCAAAATCTCGTCTTTTGCAAAATGATTGGATATATCAGAAAAATACTGACCGTTCAGCCATAGCTGATAGTATTCCCAAACGTCTCCCGTTTCCTGTCCGGCACTCCAGTTCCCTGCCCCTTTTAAATTATATTTTGAAACGAGCGACAGTTTTGCTTTTAATGAATCAGCGTTTTCGTAATAAATCGTATATGTCCCGGGGGAAAGATGTTTGCCTGCGATTTTCGGCCCCGTCTGGCCCTTTTTTACGGTCATATGCATAACCGGACATCCATTAGCACTATCATATTCAACGATATTCTGATACGTTTTTGCATATTCTTCGATTTTCTGCAGCGATACGCCATACCCCGAAAGATGCCCGCCCCAGATGCGGCCATAAAACGGAATACCAAGAACAATTTTTTCAGCAGGTGCTTTTTTTAGTGCATACTGAATTGACTTTTCAACAAATGAAAGACTCGCCACAGCCCCGGGCGCACCGCCTTGATAATGTTCATCATATGCCATAATAAAAAGATGGTCGCAAAGGGATGAAAGCGCCGCATAATCATAGGAACCTGCCCAACCCACATCGCTTCCCCACGGATTTGCTGCCACCGCCACGGAAACTTCTTTTGTGACCGGCACCAAAAGACGTAATTCTTTAACGAATGCGGTGTAGGCGTCACGATGGGTGTGTGTAACGTTTTCAATATCCACATTTACGCCATCCAGATTATAGTTTTTGATTGCATCTGCAATTTCCCGTGCAAGATCCTTTCCGTTTTCAAGTGCTTTTTCGCCCTTTACTCTGTCCCAATGATTACTTAAAAACGGCACCACACGAACACCTGATGCATGCATACGTGAAATAAAATTTTCACTGAGGTTTTCCACGGAAAGATGACCGTCTGTGTCCAGATTAAAATAGCTGGGCGAAACAACAGAAAGTGTGTCCTTTGCTCCCTCAACACTTTCAACCTGTGCCTCCCCCGTACCGAAATATACATACGACATAGCATAGCGGTCACTTGCCCCCACTTTTGCAAAAAAGGAAAACGGAATAGACAAAATGAGGGTGCCGGCAATTACGATTTTTACCTTTCTGACAAGGGCAATACGGTCTGTGCTTTCCGCACCGGACCAAAACAGCTTTTTGAGTGCGTTAAAATCAAGTGCCATTTCTTCTGTGGTAATATATATAATAATATCTAAACTGCCGTCCCGATTTTTTCGGTAATAGGTTTGCATAAATTCTTCACCTCATGGGAAGTGTTCCACAAAAAACGATTCATTATGTATATAGAAAAGGGGCTGTAAATAAATTTACAGCCCCTTTTGGTTTTACGATTTAGTTTTGCAATTCCTTCAGACAATTCTGGCAAACGTTTCTGCCCTTAAATACAATTACATCACGGGCATCACCGCAGAAGATACAGGCAGGTTCATACTTTTTCAGTACAATCGTGTTGCCTTCCGTGTAAATTTCAAGTGCATCATGTTCAACAATATTAAATGTCTTTCTCAGTTCAATGGGCAGAACGATTCTTCCCAATTCGTCTACACGACGAACCATTCCTGTAGATTTCAATGTCTTTTCTCCTTGTCATTCAATTATTCTTTTGTCACCACAACTTCATTATAGCACCCAATTTCTGTTTTTGTCAACAATTTTGTAAAATTTTGTAAAAATCGGTAAATCCTGACGTTTTTTCTCTTGGCATATCGCAATTGTAAATCACGTAAAATGATAGTGGAGGCGTAATAAAATGCTAAATGCTATTTGGGCTTTTATGATTATTATTGCAGTTATCACAGGGTTTATTACGGGAAATCTTTCTCTCGTTGCCAAAGCTGTAATTGAGGGTGCAAGCGACGGTGTAACTCTCGTTTTAGGCATGCTCGGCGTTATGTGCTTCTGGACGGGAATTATGGAAATTGCGGAGAAAGGCGGCGTTATGCGCTTTATATCTTCCCTTCTCCGTCCTGTGACGAAATTACTGTTTAAAAATTTAAACAAAAACGAACCGGCCATGGGTGCTATCGTAATGAACATGGCTGCAAATCTTCTCGGCATGGGAAATGCCGCAACACCGCTCGGGCTTCGTGCCATGCAGCTTCTGGATGAAAAAAACGGCGGCCGAAAAAAAGCCTCCCATGAAATGTGCATGTTTGTACTAATCAACACCGCATCCATCCAGCTGATTCCCACAACCGTAATTCTGCTAAGACAAAATATGGGGTCTGCATCACCGGGAGAAATCATCCTGCCCGTATGGCTTGTTTCCGTGGCTGCACTACTTGTCGGCGTTTTAAGTATAAAGCTTTTCAGAAAGGCGGAAAAGAAATGAGCATATCTGATATGATTCTCCCTCTTTTTATAGGAATCATTATTTTTTCCGGTTTATATCGGGGGATTCCCATTTTTGATACCTTTCTCAAAGGCGCCAAAGAAGGCCTTTCCAACGCCTTTTCCATACTGCCGTCCATCATCGGGCTTTATACGGCCGTGTGTATGCTGAGAGCTTCGGGCGCCATTGACCTTATTTGTCACGGTCTTTCTTTCCTGACAGACAAAATCGGCTTTCCGTCAGAAGTTTTGCCCCTTGCGCTGCTGCGGCCCGTATCAGGCGGTGCATCCGTTGCTGTTTTAAGTGATGTTTTAAAAACGTTTGGACCGGACAGTTTCCCCGGCAAAGTGGCCTCTGTAATCGCAGGCTCGACGGAAACCACCTTTTACACCATGACGGTATATTTTGCCGCCACTCGGGTTAAAGATACAAGGTATACTTTAAAAAGCGCACTCCTTGCTGATTTGGCGGGGATTCTCTTTGGTGCTGTGGCAGTCCGTCTTCTTTTATAGCTTAGCCGGCAAATGATGCAATCTCTTCTTCTGTAATATGGGGATGCAAGGCAAAATTGAGTCCCATGGAAATGACATGGGCAATCTTGTCAGAAAGCGTATCAATGTCTTTCGGTGTTACCATCATACCGCCCATTCCTTTCGGCAGGGATGCTCGGATTAATGCGTGTTTTTCTTCCCTGTCCAAATTTTGAAGCATGGTGTAAAAATCACCTTCCGCTTCTTTTATGAGGGTATCAATTACAAGATCGATGGTGTCATTGGCAATGGTAGCCGCATCCACCACCATTGGGACTCCTACGGCAATTACGGGTACACCCACCGTTTCTTGGTTTACGGCTTTCCGTTTATTTCCGACGCCGCTTCCCGGGCTTATGCCTGTATCTGCAATCTGAATGGTTGTGCTGACCCGTTCTGTTTTTCTGGATGCCAGCGCATCTACCACAATGACGAGATCGGGGCGAACACGCTCACAAACTCCTTTTATAATTTCACCCGTTTCAATCCCCGTTACACCCAGAACACCGGGGGCCAGTGCACAAACGGGCGATAAATGTGAAACTGCATCCGGCATATGTGTAAACAGATGTCTTGTAACAACAAGACGGGGAATGACCTTCGGTCCCAGAGAATCAGGTGTAATTTCGCTGTTGCCAAGACCCGCCACAAGCGTAAGTTTTGGCTTTTTTATAATTGCCGTAAGCTCATTCGACAGGCACCTTGCCGCCTGTAAAAATATTTCGCTTTCACTTTCAAGGAGCGAAGGCATTTCAATGGTGATATAGTTTCCACGTGGTTTTCCAACCGCCTTCTCCCCTTCTTCACCCAAAACCCGAACTCTTGTAATACGGACAGCCTCTTTTTCCTCTTCTTCAAAAGAAACACCGGGTATTTCGTGCCCCTCGCCCATTTCCCAATAAAGTTCTGCACTTTCAAGTGCCAGATCCGTTCTAATATTCATACTTAGCGCCTCCTTTTTTCATTATTTTTACCGCATGGTTTAAAAGTATACTGTTTTTGTATAATTCCAAACAAAACAGGAAAAAATACGAAAAAGAGAGGAGCGATGATATATGAAAAACAAAAAAATCAGTACATGGATTGCCATTCTTTGCGTTTTTTGTGCCATATTATCTTCAGGCATATATAGCGCTGTAAAAGATGGCAAAAATAAAGAGAAGGATGTAAGCGTCGTTTCGGAAATAGAGCCTTACGAAACACCGGCTATATTAAAAGTACCCGAGCCGCTTGCCGTTCCAAGTCCTGCAAAATCCCCCACCAAAACAAAGATTGAAACGCCGGAAGAAACAAAAGAAGCAACGCCCGTTTCCACTTCCAAAGTTTTCTCCCTTCCCACCTCCGGCACAGAATCTATGCCGTTTTCTGATGAAAAGCTCGTATATTTCCCACAGCTTTCCGAATGGCGTTGTCATTTAGGCATTGACTTTGTACCGAATGACAGTGATGTAGTCCTTGCAGTGGCAGACGGAAAAATTGAAAAAATTTATGAGGACCACCTGTTCGGCACAACCGTTTGCATCGACCACGGCGATGGACTCAAAAGCTTTTATGCCTCCCTTTCTGAAGTGACAGCGACGGAGGGTCAGGAAATTAAGCAAGGCGCTGAAATCGGAAAAATGGGCCAGACGGCGCAAATCGAAGAAGGCATTCACCTTCACTTTTTCATGGAGAAGGACGGCAAAGCGATTAATCCTTTCGGTAATAAACAGTAAATAAAAAAGGGATGTACTGTGCATCCCTTTTTCTGTAAAATTTTTCTTGCAATTTTTCGAAAACTATCGTATAATAACCATATAGAAACTAAAAAGGCGGTGGCATACATGAACGCAAATGAAAACACCATGAAATTCAATATTGATACGGATCCGGAACAAAAAGTCAGAAACATTTTGACCACGGTACAGGAAGCCCTCAAAGAAAAAGGCTATAACCCTTTAAGCCAGATGGTCGGCTATCTGATTTCCGGGGATCCCACCTATATCACAAGCTACAACGGTGCCAGAAGCCTTATAAACCACGTGGAGCGTGATGAAATTATTGAAATTCTGCTCCGCAATTACTTAGAACGAAAATAATCACAGTATTCCTTTATGGGACAAGTGCTGCAGTTTGGAGACTGTGCACGGCACACGGCCCGTCCGTGCAGCACAAGCTGATGGCAAAACCGTGTCTGATAGTCTTTCGGTACAATTTTCAGTAAGTCAAACTCCACCTTGGTGGGGTTTTGATTTTTTGTAAGGCCAATTCTCCTTGCAATTCTGCCTGCATGGGTATCCACCACAATGCCGGGTTTTCCGAAAATATCACCAAGAACAAGGTTTGCCGTCTTACGCCCCACGCCGGGAAGGCGCAGAAGTTCTTCCATTGTATCGGGGACTTTTCCGCCAAACTCGGCGCATAGCACCGCACCGCACGCCTTTAAATTCCTTGCCTTATTATGATAAAACCCTGTGGAACGAATCAGTTCCTCAAGCTCGCCGATATCGGCACCGGCAAATGCGGCAGGATCGGGAAATCTTTTAAAAAGCGCCGGCGTTACAAGGTTAACTCTTGCATCCGTACACTGTGCCGCCAGCTGTGTGGCTACGAGAAGATGAAAGGCATCTTTATAATCGAGTGTGCAGTCCGCATCTTGGTAAACAGAATCGAATACTTCTCTTATTTTTTTAACTTTTGTTTTCTTATCCATATTTTTAACTCTTTTCTTTATTATTTTACCATAAAAGTCTTGCAAAAGTAAAGATTTTAATATATAATTAAAACATTAGAATTTTTGGAGGTTACAAATCTATGTACAGCACAGAAGAAATTCGTAAAATTGACCCCCAGGTTGCGGATGCCATTGAAGCAGAAGTCAACCGTCAGCGCAATAAAATTGAGCTGATTGCTTCCGAAAACTTTGTATCAAACGCTGTTATCGAAGCAATGGGTACTCCCCTTACCAATAAATATGCAGAAGGCTATCCCGGCAAGCGCTATTATGGCGGTTGTGAATGTGTGGATATTGTTGAAAATCTTGCCAGAGAAAGAGCCTGCAAGCTTTTCGGTGCAGACCATGCAAATGTACAGCCCCACTCCGGTGCACAGGCAAACCTTGCCGTTTTCTTTGCTTTCCTCGAACCCGGTGACACGGTTCTCAGCATGAACCTTGCCCACGGCGGGCACCTGAGCCACGGCTCTCCCGTTAATATTTCCGGTAAATATTATAACATCGTTCCCTACGGTGTTTCCGAAGATACAAATACAATTGATTATGACGAAATCCGTCGCCTTGCCATTGAAAATAAGCCGAAGCTTATTTTAGCCGGTGCAAGCGCATACCCCCGCACCATTGACTTTGCAAAGTTCGGCGAAATTGCGAAGGAAGTCGGCGCATATCTCATGGTGGATATGGCACACATTGCAGGTCTTGTTGCAGCAGGGCTTCATCCGAATCCCGTTCCCTATGCTGACTTTGTAACCACCACCACACACAAAACTCTTCGTGGTCCCCGTGGCGGTCTCATCCTTTGCAAGGAAGAATATGCAAAGCAGATTGACAAGGCTGTATTCCCCGGCATTCAGGGCGGCCCCTTAATGCACGTTATTGCTGCAAAGGCTGTTTGCCTTGGCGAAGCACTTACCGATGAATTTAAAGCTTATCAGACACAGATTGTAAAGAACGCTGCCGTAATGGCAGAAACTTTCGTTGAAAACGGCATTAAGCTCGTTTCCGGCGGTACAGACAATCACCTTATGCTTTTAAACCTTACCGATATGGATATTACCGGTAAAGAGGCAGAACACCGCCTTGACGAAGTAGGTATTACGGCAAACAAAAACGCTATCCCCTTCGATACAAAGAGCCCGTTTATCACAAGCGGCGTTCGTATCGGTACCCCGGCAGTTACAAGCCGTGGCATGAAGGAAGATGATATGCGTGAAATCGCAACGCTTGTTTCCATGACCTTAAAGGACTACGAAAATCGTGCTGACGAAATCCGTGCACGTGTTGCCGCACTTTGCGAAAAGTACCCTCTCTACCCTGTAAAATAATGTTAAATAAAAAAAGGTGTGCAAGATATCTTGCACACCTTTTTATTTTACCGACAATGATGTAATGTGAATCACGGCTTCCGAAAGAAGGAATGCAATTCCGTGTCTTTCATCGGGCGTATACGGTGCTGTAAATGCTTCTAATCCATTTTTTAATACGGCCAGCGTTTTACTTTCTGCATCCATTTGTAGGATGTATGAAAAGGGGCCTTTTTCTACAGAAAGCGGCACCGTCGCCGATTCGTCTATCTCTTTGGGATTTTTATAATTATAGATAAAACCAAATTTTGATGCTTTTTCAATTTCTCCTTCGATATGAACCGATAGCCTTTTTAATCCTGCAATTTGCGGCGGTTTTAGAATTTCAACGATGGACGGTGCATCATCGGGTGTTGTAATCCTGATGCCGTTTTCCGTAAATTCTCCTTTTGGTGCACGGAAAACCGAATATCCTTTATGAATACAGTTCCAGCCGAGCTTCATCATACTTTTCTTAGAAAAATCTGCCACATAAGGTAACGGATTTTCGTAATGTTTCGAAACGTGGGAGGAAGACAGATTCAGCGTCACATCCCCAAGAGAACTGAAATAAACGGTTTCAATTTCGCCGGAATTTACAAGATAGTCATTTTGCGGAAGCTGTGACATGTTAAAATAATGATAGTCAGGAATGGGCCAGAGAAGTGTTTTCGGACGAATTACCCGATAAAGGTCATCCGATGCACCCCAAAAGCCGTGATGCGCCACCTGCAGAATGTCTGCCCGAAGCGTTTTT
The DNA here is from genome assembly GCA_017436645.1 of Clostridia bacterium. Lineage (GTDB taxonomy): Bacteria > Bacillota > Clostridia > UMGS1883 > UMGS1540 > SIG447. The sequence goes on from JAFSCR010000007.1 coordinate 29,609, forward strand.
TCTCTGCATTCTTCTAAAATAATTTCCGCCGAAGGCGTCATAACATCGCTGAGATAAAGTATGGTTTTATCTTTATATGTATGACGAATAACGAGAGAAGTGTCGTTTACATTTCCGAGTTTCTTCGGCAGAATATCATCGGGGGAAAAGAGAATTTCAAAAACATTTTCACCATACGTAAACGTGTACCCTGTTCTCCCTGTTATAACCGAAAAACCTTCGTGCTTTTCAGCAATTTCGTCAAACCTTGTGGTGTTACCACGATGCTGTGCATAGTCTTTATCCGGCCAGTTATAGATGAGGGTATCAAGAAGAAAATCACCTCGGTGTGTTTCCATCAGAACTTCAAAAAGACCGAAATGGTCACGATGGGGATGAGTAATAAACCACGCCCGGATAAGAGGCACACCGTCCCCCATTTTCTGTGCATTTAAAATTTCAAGAAAATGCTCAGGCTCATCGAAAGTGCCTACGCCACCGTCAATAATAACGAAAGAACCGTCCGCAAGGCGAATGATATAACACATCCCGTTATCGCAGGAAAAGAAAATCGTTTTCATCTGCGTCAGAAGTGTGTCACATTTTTCTTCAACAGGGGTGGCGGAAGGCGGTACGTTTACGCCTTTTTCGCTTATAATCCGAAGGGTGCTTTTCTTTCCCTTCAGGGAAATGTTTACTGTTTCTTCCCCATTTGTAAGCACTTTAAAACATCCGTTTTCAAACGCCACAGAAAAGCCTTTTTCCTTATATTCTGTAACCTTGGCATCAAATTCATGAGAAGATGCGTTTTCTTTTTTAGAAAGAATGAAATTTTCAAGATTATATGTTTCCATCGTTTCACCAAAGATTTAGAGAAGGACGGCAAAAGTCGTCCTTTCTGTTATTTCTTTCTAAAGAGTTTACTCAGTTCCATAACCACAAGGGGAACGAAAATGAGGCCGAGGGCGAGGAGATACAAATCGACAGGCAGAAGTGCAAGACCGAAAAGGATGCGGAGGGGTGTAAAGAGGACCAGTGCCACTAAAGCTGTGGAAATGAGCGCCGCACCCGAAAGCTTGCGATTTGTAAAGGGACCGATTTTAAAGAGGGAATGTTCGGAGCGCATATTAAATGCCTGCACCACCTGCGAAAGCGCAAGAATCATAAATGCCATGGTCTGCCCTGCCTCAAGACCGAGACGCTTTTCGCCCACATAGAAACCGATAAGAGTTAAAAGGGCAAACATGGCGCCCTGCAGAACCACACGAACACCAAGGCCACCTGCAAAGATGCCTTCGTTCTTCGGCTTCGGTTTTTTATCCATAACATCCGCTTCCACAGCCTCCATACCGAGGGCAATGGCCGGAAGGGAGTCCGTTACAAGGTTAATCCAGAGAAGCTGCATGGAAAGAAGGGGCGTTTTGTGCCAGAGAAGCATTGCCGCGAAAACGGTAATGACCTCGCCGATGTTGGTGCCGAGAAGGAAGCCAACAACCTTTTTAATGTTTGCATAAATGCCACGGCCTTCTCTTACGGCATCCACGATGGTAGCAAAGTTATCATCCGTCAGCGTCATATCGGCAGCACCTTTTGCAACGTCCGTTCCCGTAATACCCATGGCGCAGCCGATATCGGCGGCTTTGAGGGCCGGCGCATCGTTGACGCCGTCACCTGTCATGGAAACAACTTTATCTTTTCTCTGCCATGCTTTTACGATGCGGATTTTATTTTCGGGAGACACACGGGCATAAACGGAAATGGATTCGAGCACTTTATCAAGTTCCGTATCGGTCATATTGTCAAGCTCAGCGCCTGTAATCGCCTTATCCCCTTCTGCCAAAATGCCAAGCTCACGGGCAATTGCAGAGGCGGTGACAACATGGTCGCCCGTAATCATAATGGGCTTTATGCCGGCCCTGCGGCAAACCGCAACGGCCGCTTTCGCTTCCGGTCTTGGCGGGTCAATCATACCCACAAGGCCCATGAAGGTAAGACCTGTTTCAACAGTTTCGGATGTAAGATTTTCAGGAACGGCATCAATTTCTTTATAGCCTATAGCGAGGACACGAAGGGCATCTCCGCTTAAAGTATTTGTCCATTCTCTGGCACGGTCTATATCGCCTTTTACGCACCGAGTGGCCATAACGTCAAATGCGCCTTTAACGATGACAACGAGATGGCCGTCAATTTCGTTAATGGTACTCATAAGCTTTCTGTCCGAATCAAAGGGAATGGAGGCAAGACGGGGGTATGCATCATTCAGCTTATCCTTCGGCATTCCCTTTTTGTGGGCGGCATAAACGATTGCCGTTTCCGTGGGATCGCCAAGGTGCTGTACGTTATCGCCTTCAATTACAACGGAACCGTCACAGCAAAGGGTGCCGAACCAAAGAAGTTTTTCCACTGCCTCGCTATTTTCCGTGCCGATTTCTTCCGGACTTTCGGCACCGTCGACATAGGCTTTTGTAAGCGTCATTCTGTTTTGAGTTAAGGTGCCCGTTTTATCCGAGCAGATAACGGAAGCTGAGCCTAAGGTTTCTACCGCAGGCAGGCGGCGAATGAGTGCATTTTTCTTTACCATTCTTTGCACGCCGATGGATAAAACAATGGTAACGATTGCGGGAAGGCCTTCAGGGATTGCAGATACAGCAAGGGACACAGCCGTCATGAAAATTTCCATAGTGGGAATACCGTTGACAACGCCAACCGCAAAAATGATGGCGCAGGCGGCAAGTGCTACAATGCCGAGGTATTTACCGAGCTGTGCAAGCTTTTTCTGGAGAGGCGTCTGCCCTTCTTCTTCATTATCAAGAAGGTTTGCAATTTTGCCCATTTCCGTATCCATGCCGGTTGCGGTGACCACGGCAACACCTGTGCCGTATGTTACGCTGCAGCCGGAAAAGACCATATTGGCACGGTCACCTAATGGTGCATTTTCTTTTATTTCTGCATCTGCATCCTTTTCGGACGGAACCGATTCCCCCGTGAGTGCCGACTCTTCACTTTTAAGGCTTGCGCTCTTTAAAAGACGGGCATCGGCAGGAATAAAGTCACCGGCCTCAAGAAGAATAATGTCACCGGGAACAAGTGCCGCCGCATCTACGATTTGCTCTGTGCCGTCACGCAAAACTCTTGCATGGGGTGCAGAAAGGCTCTTTAAAGCATCCAACGCTTTCTCCGCCTTGCTTTCCTGCATAACGCCCAAAACGGCGTTTAATACGACGATTAACAAAATAAGTAAAGGTTCAAAAAACTCGCCCGGGTTTTTCTCAATAATGGCAATGGCAAAGGAAACTGCCGCCGCTGCCAGCAAAATTAAAATCATAACGTCCCGAAACTGCTCAAAAAACCGCTGCAGCATCGTTTTCTTTTTCTTTTCACGAAGCTTATTCGGCCCGTGTTTTTCCTGTCTTTTGGAAACCTCGCCGCCGTCAAGGCCCTTTGCCATATCGGTGCCGAGAGCTTCCAGTACTTGTTCTTTGGAATCGCTGTAAAATGCCAACAATAGTCCCTCCTAATCAATATTATTTCTATTATATCACATATTTGGAAAAAAACATCCTTTTTTTCAAAATATTTTAAATTTATTCATAAATTTATGGTATACTGTAAATAGGAGGACACGTATATGCTTTCTACCGTAATATCTTTATATGCATTTTTAATCCTTTTCCTGATTGCCTATTATTTTGTTTTGGCAAAAGAAGATGCACGGTTGCCTGTTCAAAAAAATAAGTACGGGTTTGTTTTCCCGTGCCTTCTGGCACTTACGGTAAGGCTTGTTTTCGCCGCCATTACCCATGGCTACGAAACGGATTTAAACTGCTGGCGTTATTGGGCCATGAGGCTTTCGGAAACGGGGCCGTGGGGTTTTTATGCCGACACGTATTTTTGTGATTATCCGCCGGGGTATTTATATATTCTCGGTTTAATGGGTTATTTTATAAAGCTTTTCCCTTCTATGGGAACGGTATTTTTAAAGCTTCCTGCCATTCTTTTTGACGTTTTTCTTTGTGCGCTTATATACAAAAAAGCATCGGAAAATACATCCTTGCGCCATGCCCTTACGCTTTCGGGGCTTTATGCTCTATGCCCCGCCATCATTATAAACTCTGCGGTTTGGGGACAGGTTGATGCAGTTTTCACTTTTTTCCTCGTTTTGTTTCTCTGGGCCCTTTCGGAGGAAAAATACAGAAAAGGTGCGGCACTTTTTGCGGTTGCAGTCGTTATAAAACCGCAGGCGCTTCTTCTCTCACCGCTCATTCTTCTGCTTCTTTGGGAAAAGCGGAAAACGAAGGGTATTTTAAAATTATTTCTCTCATCGTTTCTGACATTTATAGGCATTTTTATCCTTTTGGTTCTTCCCTTTACGATTACAAAATCTCCCTTTTATATTTTCACACTTTACAAAAACACCCTCGCCTCCTACCCGTTTGCATCACTTAACGCCTTTAACCTATTTACGCTGCTCGGCGCAAACGGCGTTTCTGTTTCCGATACGTTTTGCGGCGTTTCCTATACGTTAATTGGTACTTTAGGTATAATTCTGTCCGTTCTTTTTGCAGGGTATATTTTTATAAAAGGTAGGGACAAATCCCGCTTTTTCTATGCCGCCGCCCTCATTATCTCCGGTGTGTTTACCTTTGGAGTGAAGATGCATGAGCGGTATCTCTTCCCTGCGATTGCTTTCTTATTCTTTGCTTATATTTTAAAGCGGGACAAGCGAATTATGGTACTTTCCTGCGCTTTATCCCTTCTGCACTTTATAAACGTTATATACATTTACACTTTAAGCCTCAGTGGCATATACTATGCATCTGCACCCGATTCCCTCGCTTCCCTCATTTCTTTTTTGCATATTGTCACATTCGGCTTTATGGCATATCTCGGCATAAGTTTATATATAGGTCTGCCAAAACCCGAATTTTGCACCGAAGAAAAAACGGCTCGCATTACGAAAAAGGACAGAGTCATTCTTCTGACCGTTACGCTTTTATATGGAGTTTTGGCATATGTAAATCTTGGCAACACCACCGCCCCCACCTCTTTTGCACCCAACGTTTCCGTGGCGGACTTTGGTGAAAAAGTGCATATTACCTCCGCTTCCGTTTATAAAGGCATTGGCGAAACAAAGCTTTACTTTTCTTTTTCAAACGACGGCGAAAACTGGTCGGCGCCACTCTCCTATGACGGCTCTCCCTGTTTTAAATGGGAAAATTATGCTTTCACGGTGGATGCTCGCTTTGCCAAGGTACAAATTGCTGGAAAAACAGATTCTGTATATGAAGCCGCTTTTTGGAATGGTGATTCTCTCCTGCCCCTTTCCTCGGAAAGTACCCTTTTTGACGAACAGCACCTTGCAGAAAAAGAGAACACCTATCAAAACAGCACTTATTTTGACGAAATATACCACGCCAGAACGGCGTATGAGCACATAAATTACATTCCCCATTATGAAACGACCCACCCACCACTCGGCAAGCACATAATCGGCCTTGGTATTCGTCTGTTCGGCATGAATCCCTTCGGCTGGCGATTTATGGGAACGCTTTTCGGGATTCTGATGCTTCCGCTTATTTATATATTCTCAAAACGTCTTTTTAAAAGTACCTTTCTTTCCTCTGTCGGTATTCTTCTTATGGCGTTTGACTTTATGCATTTTTCCCAAACGAGAATTGCAACCATTGATTCCTATCCTGTTTTCTTTATTCTTCTTATGTACTACTTTATGTACCTGTTTTACGAAAAGGCAGATTCGCTTCCCATGCGGAAAGTGCTTCTCTATCTGCTTCTTTCGGGGCTTTCATTCGGACTTGCCATCGCCTCAAAATGGATTGGTTTCTACGGCGGTGCAGGACTCGCCATTCTCTTCTTTACAGCCCTATATAAACGCATAAAGCAGAAAACTATGAAAGAACTTTTAATTCTTTTGCCTTGCATCTTGTTTTTTGTTGTTATTCCGTTTATAATATATTATATAAGCTATATTCCCATTCACATTGCCGACGGACAGAAAAATTATCTGCAAAATTTCTGGAATTATCAAAAACACATGTTTTCCTATCACAGCGACCTGGAGGCGGACCATCCCTTTGGCTCCCCGTGGTACACCTGGCCGTTCGTTATTCGTCCCATATGGTATTACGGAAATGAAGCTTTGCGGAAATCAGGCCTTACGTCCAGCATTGTTGGTATGGGCAATCCCCTTTTATGGTATGTAAGCTTTTTTGCAATCCTTTTCGTCTTTTATATGGCTTTGCGGCAAAGAAAGAAGGATGCTCGCCCTCTCTTCCTTTCGGTAAGTTATCTTTCCCAGTTTGTGCCGTGGATGATTATAACAAGAGTTTGCTTTATTTATCACTATTTTGCAAGCTTGCCCTTTGCGCTTTTTGGTCTTTTATTCGGCTTTGAAAAGATGCTGGATAGATTTCCCTGGGCAAGGCGTGCCATTTGTATTTTCACAGTGCTTTGCGGTATTTTGTTCCTTGCCTTTTATCCCGTTCTTTCCGGTGCGGAGGTGCCGAGAAATTACGTACTTTCATGCCTTACCTGGTTTGAAAGCTGGATTTTAGGGTATTAAAATTTGAAAGGAAAACGTATGATTTCAGTAGTGATTCCCTTATATAATGAAGAAGAAGTTCTCACGGAAACCCATGCCCGTCTTTCCGCTGTCATGCGTTCCGTCGGGGAAGCTTATGAGTTAATTTTTGTAAACGACGGCAGCCGTGACAAAACGCCTGAAATTGCCGCAGGGCTTTGCGAAAAAGACCCCCATGCACGTCTTATCTCCTTTTCCAGAAACTTCGGGCATCAGATTGCCATTACCGCAGGCATGGACTATGCGGTGGGCGATGCCGTCATTTTAATCGATGCAGACTTGCAGGATCCGCCGGAGTTGATTCCGGAAATGATAAAAAAATGGAAGGAAGGGTACCACGTTGTATACGGTAAACGTATAAAGCGAAACGGCGAAACGGCATTTAAAAAGTTTACGGCTAAACTTTACTATCGCTTTTTAAGACGTATGACAGATGTGAATATCCCTACCGACACAGGTGATTTTCGTCTTATGGACCGCAAAGTATGCGAGGCCATGAAAAAGCTCGGCGAGAGAAACCGCTACGTGCGCGGACTTGTCAGCTGGGTAGGCTTTCGTCAATATGGTCTTGAATATATTCGGGAAGAACGTTTTGCCGGAAAAACCAAGTACCCTTTAAAGAAAATGCTTCGCCTTGCCATGGACGGTATTACATCCTTCTCCAACAAGCCCCTAAAGCTTGCCACCTACATGGGTTTCTTCCTTTCGGGCCTGAGTTTTATATATCTTCTGGTTGTGCTCTCTCAAAAATTATTTGGCTATCCGACCGCCTGGGGATGGGCATCTCTCCTTGCTGTTCAGCTTTTCTTTAACGGCGTGATGCTTATTATGCTCGGTATTATCGGTACCTATATCGGCAGAATCTATGAAGAAAGTAAAGGAAGACCATTATATATCGTCCGGGAAGAAATAGGTTTTTCAAAAAAGGACGAGAATTAAATTCTGTTCCCCTGCGGGATTGCCCGCTTATTAAATATCAAAGGAGTGATCGTATGAAGATGAACATCACAGGGAGAAAAATCGACATTAGTGCCGGCATGCGCAGTTTTACGGAGAAGAAACTCGTAAAGCTTGAAAAATTCTTTGATGACAGTGCCGAAGCACAGGTAACCTTATCTGTTGAAAAGGACAGACAAACCGCAGAACTGACCATTTACTACGGCGGATTTGTTTACCGTGCGGAAGACACATCCGAGGATATGTACGCCTCCATTGACCGTGCAGTTGATTTAATCGAACGGCAGATTCGCAAAAACAAGACACGCCTTGAAAAGAAACTGAGAAGCGGTGCATTTGACGCTGTACCCGAAGCACCTGTTTTTGCCGAGGAAAAAGAGTTTAAAATTGTGAAAAGCAAAAAGCACGCTTTAAAGCCCATGAGCCCCGAAGAGGCCATTTTACAAATGAATCTTCTCGGTCATGAATTCTTTGTTTTTCATAATGCCGATTCGGATAAAATTGACGTTGTTTACAAGAGAAAAGACGGAAATTACGGCCTGATTGAAGCCGAAGCGTAAATTGGGGCGGAGCCCAGGCTCCGCCATCCCCTTTTATTTTCGTATATTTTTCTTCCCTTGGGACATACTGAACCTGAGGTGAATGAAATGTCAAAAAACTACAGAAAGTCAAGACTGTTAGTGCCCGAAGCTTATGACGGCATGACCCGTTTTAAGCTGGAAGTTGCTGAAGAAATCGGTCGCCTTGCCTATTGCAAGGAAAATAACGACCACTATAAAGGTGACCTTTCGGCCAGACAAAACGGCAGCGAAGGCGGCCCCATCGGCGGCGAAATGGTACGGCGCATGATTAAAAGCTATGAACAAAACCTTTAAAACTTCCGTTTTAGAATATGCAAAAACACTTGGCATCCCTTTTGTCGGCATAGCCGGCGACGGGGCTACATATTCAAAAATCGTTTGTCTCTTTCCCTATTATACCGGTAAGAAAAACATGGGAAATTTGTCTCTTTATGCATACGGGAAAGACTATCACACCATATGCGGTGAATATCTTTTAAAGATTGCAGATTATATTAGAGAACATTTTCCCCTCGCCAAAACCGCCATACATGTAGACAAAGGTGACGGAAATGACAAAGAAGCCGCATTTTTGGCCGGGCTCGGCTTTTACGGCAAAAACACACTTATTATTAACGAAACTTACGGCAGCTTTGTGTTTATCGGCTATGTGGAAACGGATGTGATTCTGCCGCCGGATGCACCGCTTTCCGTCTCCTGCATCGGCTGCGGAAAATGTGAAAAAGCCTGCCCCGGCGGTGCTTTAAAAAACGGAAAGCTGGACGAGGCAAAATGCGCTTCCTACATTTCGCAAAAGAAAGGAGCACTATCCGAAGAAGAAACAGCAATTATTCGAAAAAGCGGCCTTTTGTGGGGCTGTGACACTTGCCAGACGGTATGTCCCCATAACGAAGCGGCAAAGATAACACCGCTTAAGGCTTTTTCAGAGGACCTTATTTTTTCTTTATCACATCTTACAGTTTCAAACAAGGCGTTTCTCTCTCTTTACGGTGACCGTGCCTTTTCCTGGCGGGGCAAGTCTGTAATAAACCGCAATCTGGAAGTAATTTCCTTGCATGAAACAAACCGGGACGGCCATACTATCTAGCGTAGGATGTACGTTTCTCCGACCGGTCGGAAAAACTTGCAACTTACACATTCTCCCCGAGGAGTAGATATGGATGACCGTAAAAGACATTATGACCGATCCTGCAATTGTAATCCCCGAGTCTGCTTCTACCTATGAAGCGGCAAAAGTTATGCGAGAGCATAACATCGGCAGTGTTCCCGTTGTCAATGCGGAGAATCATCTTGTCGGTATTGTAACGGACAGAGACATTGTCATCAGGAATATGGCAAGAGGGCTGGACCCGAAATCCCATCCCGTTAGTGATATTATGACACGGAATGTGGAATCCATTTCTCCTGACACAGAAATTGATGATGCGGCATTTATGATGGCAAACGAAAAAATCCGTCGTCTTCCCGTTGTGGAAAGTGGCGAAGTTGTCGGTTTTATTGCCCTTGGCGATATTTCCGCATGTCGGGATTATACGTTTGAAGTCGGTGAGGCCTTATCCGAAATTTCTGAAGGATGTCACAAAAAACATCCCACGCATAACTAAGGTTTATAATTGCAAACCTCACTTTGGGCAGAAATTTGGGACACAGAAAGATTTTTCCTTTTGCTCTGGTGGCAAAGCAGGATTTTCTTTCGGTCCGGGAGGCACATCTTTGCCTCCCTCCTACATACGTCTCATTTTTTTGTTCTTCTATTCTTATTTTTAGGAGGAACAATATGCTTATCCCTATATTACTTTTTATTTTGGGTCTAATCCTGTTAATACGTGGCGGCGACTGGTTTGTGCGAGGTGCTGTTGGCATCGCACAGTTTTTTCATGTGCCTGAATTCATTATAGGGGCAACGGTTGTTTCCATCGGCACAACCCTTCCTGAAGTTATGGTTTCATCCTCTGCGGCACTTGCGGGCCATGGCGAAATTGCTTACGGCAATGCCCTCGGCTCTATTATTTGTAACACCGCCCTCATTGCGGCCGTTACCATTGCTATACGCCCCTCCCGTGTGGATACCAAAACGCTTCGTGCACCTATCATCTTCTTTTTGATTGCTTCCTGTTTTTACACCGTCACAGCAATTCTCAAAGGCTCCTTCAGCCGTCTTTCAGGCGCTATTTTGCTTTTGCTTTTCGTCTTTTACATGATTTTCACGGTGATCTCAGGCAAAAAACACGGAAATGTGGATTTAGAAGAAATTGAAGAAACGAGCGACAAGATCGGCACCTGTATTTTCTTTTTAGTTTTAGGCGCCGTGCTTATCGCTTTCGGTGCAGACCTTCTCGTAGATAACGGCACGCTTATCGCCTCGGCCCTCGGCGTACCCGAATCGGTCATTGCGCTTACTTTTGTGGCACTCGGCACATCCCTTCCCGAACTTGTTACCGCCATTTCTTCCCTTGTAAAGGGACATAGCTCCCTTTCTCTCGGCAATATTGTCGGTGCTAACATTTTTAACCTTGTTCTTGTGAGCGGCACCGCCGCCCTCCTTTCCCCTTTTTCCGTTCCAACCGGAAAAGAGATTATGGGCATACCTGCCTCATATGTTTTAGACATTCCCGTAATGCTTCTTGTAAGCCTTATACTGATTGTACCGGCCCTGTGGAAGGGAAAGCTTTCAAGGGTACAAGGCATAAGTCTTCTTCTCATTTATGCAGCATTTTGCGCTGTGCAGTTTATCGGCTAACCTTGACGAATCCACTCTAAAGTGATATAATTATATAAACCATAAGGAAGGACAGATTCTAATGCGAACAGGTGATATTTCAATAAGCACCGAAAATATTTTTCCGATTATCAAAAAATGGCTCTATTCCGATTGTGACATTTTTCTCCGTGAAATTGTTTCCAACGGCTGCGATGCCATAACAAAGCTTAAAAAGCTTACTGCAGTAGGCGATGCTCGCCTTAAGGATGATGAGGCTTTTGCCGTTGACATTCTTCTCGATAAAGATGCAAAAACTCTTTCGATTACTGATAACGGCATTGGTATGACGGAAGAAGAAGTAGTAAAGTACATAACCCAGATTGCCTTTTCGGGCGCCGAAGAATTCATTCAGAAATATCAGGAAAAGAGCGGTGAAAACGCCGGCATTATCGGCCATTTCGGGCTCGGCTTTTACTCGGCCTTTATGGTTTCGGAGCGTGTAGACATTCACACCCTTTCTTATAAGGAAGGCGCTGAGGCTGTTTACTGGAGCTGTGACGGCGGCATGAATTATGAGATTTCAGAAGATGCCAGAAAAGAACGGGGTACTGAAATTGTTCTCCACATCGGCGAGGAACACGCTGAATTTTTGGAGGAAAGCCGCATCCGTGAGATTTTACAAAAATACTGTGCTTTTCTTCCCTATCCCATTTATTTCTATAAAAAGGGCGATGAAAAACCCGCCGAAAGCATCAATGACACTTCTCCCCTTTGGCTGAAAAATCCTTCAGAATGTACGGACGAAGAGTATAAGGCTTTTTATAAAAACGTCTTTATGGATATAAATGACCCTCTCTTTTACATTCACCTTAATGTGGAATATCCGTTCCGCCTGCAGGGCATATTGTATTTCCCGAGAAAGACAAGTGCTTACGACCAAACAGAAGGCCAAATCAAGCTTTATAACAATCAGGTCTTTATTGCCGATAACATCAAAGAAGTTATTCCCGAATTTTTACTTCTTCTGAAAGGCTGTATTGACTGTCCTGACCTTCCGCTCAACGTTTCGAGAAGCTTTTTGCAAAATGACGGCTACGTTAAAAAGGTTTCCGCCCATATTACAAAAAAGGTTGCGGACAAGCTTACTTCTCTTTACAATACGGAACGTGAAAATTTCTGTACCTACTGGGACGATATAAATCCCTTTATTAAATACGGATGCCTGAGGGACGAAAAATTCTATGACCGTGTAAAGGATATCCTGATTTATAAAACGGCAGATGATAAACATGTAAATCTTACGGAATATCTGGACGAAGCGAAAGCGAAGGGACACGAAAATGAAGTATATTATGCCACGGATGCGAGTGCACAGGGCCAGTATATTTCTATGTTCCAATCCCGCAGTCTCTCAGTTCTTCTTATGCCTGCCATGATTGATGCAGCCTTTATTTCTATGGTGGAAGCGAAAAACGAAGGCGTAAGATTTATGCGAATTGACGCTTCTGTTTCCGATGCGCTGAAAGCCAAGGACGGGGATGATGGCGAAAAAATCATTGCACTTTTCAAAGAGGCAATCGGAAATGAAAAACTGAAAATTGAATCCTGCACCCTTCGCCCCGAGGATATGCCTGCGGTGCTTACCGTGAGCGAAGAATCACGACGGATGCAGGAAATGATGAGAATGTACGGCAGCGTTTCGCCCGACCTATTCCCCACCGAAGAAACGCTTGTTTTAAATCTTGCAAGTCCCGTTATGCAGAAAATCAGCGAAAAAAGCGGCGAAGAAGTAACGCTGATTTGTCAGCAGATTTACGATATGGCACGGCTTGCACAGCGGCCGCTTGACAAAGAGTCGCTCTCCGCTTTCATAGAGAGAAGTGCCATCATTATGGAAAAGGCGCTCAAATAAAGAACGAAACATACTATTAAAGCATACTTTAAAATGATAAAATTTTAAAAGAGGTGACCAAAAATGGCAAGACTTTTTGGAACGGACGGTGTGCGCGGCATCGCCGGCAGTGAACTTACACCCACCCTTGCATTTCAGCTTGGGCGTGCAGGTGCATATGTGCTGGCACAAGAAACGAAAAAGCCGAAAATATTAGTTGGTATGGACACACGAATTTCCTGCGATATGCTGGAAAGTGCACTCATTGCCGGTATTTTATCGGCAGGTGCGGATGCAATATCCATTGGCGTTATTCCCACCCCCGGCATTGCATATCTTACAAAGGCCAGAGGTGCTGCGGCAGGCGTTGTTATTTCTGCATCCCATAATCCCGCAAAATATAACGGCATTAAGTTTTTCAGCGGCGAAGGGTATAAGCTTCCTGATGAAACGGAAGACAAAATTCAGGCACTCATTGAATCGGACGGCGTTCCTACATACACAGGTGCCGATATCGGCCGCCATTATTTAGACTTTGACGCCATAGAAGACTATGCAAAATATGCCCAAGGTTCCATCTCCGAATCCCTTTCAGGCCTTCGGATTGCAGTAGACTGCGCTAACGGTGCAACGAGTAAAATTAACCCCAAGGTTTTTGAAAGACTCGGCGCCAAGGTTTCCGTTATCGGTGCAGACCCGAACGGCCTTAATATTAACGACGGCTGCGGTTCCACACATATGGAAGGCCTCGCCGAATTTGTAAAAAACGGTAATTTTGACATTGGCATTGCCTTTGACGGCGACGGTGACCGTGTTCTCTTTACGGATGCGGAAGGCAACTTTATTGACGGCGACCATGTTATGGCCGCAATTGCCATAGCACTGAAAAAAGAAAATAAGCTTGATAATAGTACCCTTGTTGCAACGGTCATGAGTAACCTCGGTCTTGAGATTGCCTGCCGTGAAAACGGCATTACGCTTCTTCGCACAGCAGTTGGTGACCGCTATGTACTGGAAACCATGCTGAAGGAAGGACATATTCTTGGCGGCGAACAGTCCGGTCACATTATTTTCTCTAAACATGCCACCACAGGTGACGGTCTTATTTCCGCCCTGCAGTTTTTGGAAATTATGCAGAAAACGGGCAAAAGTGCCGCTGAGCTTTCCGCATGCATGACTTCCTTTCCCCAGGTTCTCAAAAACGTTAAAGTTTCCAACGAGCAAAAATATACGTTTACAAAGGATGCTGAAATTGCACAGGAAATCAGCCGTATTGAAAAAGAACTTTCGGGCAGAGGAAGAATTTTAATCCGTCCTTCGGGAACAGAACCCCAGGTCCGCATTATGCTGGAAGGCGATAACACGGAAATGATTGAAAAGGAAGCCACCTTCCTTGCTGACTTTATTTTAAAACGACTGGAGTCCTAAAAATGAGCAGAACTGAAGTTTTTCTGCAAAAAGTGAATGATTTAGGCGGCGGGGGTGCGATTCTTCGTGCTCCCGAATCCCTTTTTTATCTAAGCGGCTTTTCAGGCGGTGAAGGTACTCTTGTTATCACCCGTGATGCCCGATGCCTTTTGGTCGACTCCCGCTATACCTTGCAGGCAAAGGCGGAAGCGCCGGAATATGAAATTCTGCCTTATAATGCGGATATTTCGGATATACTTGGCGCAGTAACGTCCGTTTGCTATGAGGGGGATTTTCTTTCCGCATCTGCCTTTGAAAGACTTAAACAAAAGGTGTCAGGGAAAACATGGGTGGACGTGAGCGAAGCACTTTTGATGCTCCGCAAAACGAAGGATACGATGGAACTGAATGCTATTGCAAATGCCGTAGCCCTTGCCGACGATGCTTTTTCCTATACTGTTTCACGCATTAAAAAAGGCATGCACGAATATGAAGTTGCAGCACTTCTTGAAGGGTATATGCGGCGGGAAGCCGGTGCACAGCCTGCTTTTGATACTGTTTGTGCCAGCGGCTTTCGCAGTGCACTCCCCCACGGAGCGGCAAGTGATAAAACGCTCCAAGACGGGGACTTTCTCACAATGGATTACGGATGCCTATTAAACGGATACCGCTCGGATATAACCCGCACCGTTGTGATCGGTAAAGCTGAATCATGGCAAAAGGAAATCTACAACATTGTTCTGTATGCCCAAGGCCTTGCAGAAAATGCGGCAAAGGGCGGCATGGATGCCTCTGCACTTGATCAGATCGCACGAGATGCAATCTCAAATTTTGGATATGGAGAATACTTCGGGCATGCGCTCGGCCACGGCGTGGGCCTTGCTATTCACGAGTACCCCACCGTTTCCCCGAAAAGCATGCATAAAATCGAATATGGTGATGTGTTTACCATAGAGCCCGGCGTATACCTTCCGGACCGCGGCGGCGTCCGTATTGAGGATATGCTGTATGCTACGCCCGACGGCCATGCGATCCTCACCAAATCAACGAAAGAATTCATGGAAATTCAGTAAACAAAAGACACTTTCCCATCTCTTTAGGAAGGTGTCTTTTATTATTGTCTTTTTTATTCGTTTTCCTTTCCTCTTTTACGGTTTTTTGTATTAAATACCAAAATATTTTTTGAATTTTACATTTTTAAAGCTTAATTTAGAAAAATTTGTTCTATTTTTATTTTTCACAGAAAAATTTATGTTGCATTTACTTCGAATATGGCATATAATTATAGTAGTTTAAAGAAAAGGAGAATCCACATGCACAAGATCCTTAAAATTTTAGAAAAAAACAGTCATTTATCAGCACGTGAAATCGCTGTTATGCTTGACATGGACGTAAAAGAAGTGGAAGCGCAAATTGCCAAAATGGAAGAGGAAGGCATCATTGTCGGCTATCAGACACTTGTGGACTGGGACAAAGCCGAAACCGAGCGTGTAACCGCCTTTATTGAACTTCGGGTAACCCCGCAGCGTGGCGAAGGATTTGACAAAATTGCCGAACGTATTTACCAGTATGATCAGGTTAAAACCGTATGGCTTATGTCCGGCAGTTTTGATATCGGCCTGATTTGCGAAGGGAAGTCCATGAAAGAAGTTGCACTTTTTGTTGCGGAAAAACTTGCACCCATGCCTTCTGTTATCAGCACGGGCACCCATTTTGTTTTAAAAACATATAAGCAATCCGGCGTCATTTTTGATAAGCCGCAAAAAGACGAAAGAAGCGTGATTTCATGATGAATATAGAAAGCATGCTAAATTCACGGGCGGCGCAAATCCCCCCTTCCGGCATCCGTAAATTCTTTGACATTGTTGCAAGCCGTAAGGATGCCATTTCCCTCGGCGTTGGCGAACCTGATTTTGTTACGCCCTGGCATATCCGTGATGCGGGTATTTATTCTCTCGAAAGAGGGCATACATACTACACATCCAATGCCGGTATGTTACAGCTTCGTCAGTCCGTTGCAAACTATTTATCCCGCCGGTTTCACCTGTCATATGACCCAAATGGTGAAATTCTGATAACCGTTGGCGGCAGTGAGGCCATTGACCTTGCTGTAAGAAGTCTCATAGGCCCCGGAGATGAAGTTCTTGTGCCCCAGCCGAGCTTCGTTTGCTATTCTCCGTGTGTTACGCTTGCCGGCGGCACACCCGTTCCAATCGTTACGAAAGAAGAGGACGAGTTTCGTCTGACTGCCGATGCGCTCAGAAGCGCCATAACGCCAAAAACAAAACTTCTCGTTTTCCCCTTCCCCAATAATCCCACGGGCGGCATTATGGAAAAAGAGCATCTCCTTGAAATTGCAGAGGTTTTAAAAGACACCGACATTCTCGTTTTAAGCGATGAAATCTATGCAGAGCTTACCTACGGTGCACAGCATGTATCCATTGCTTCTCTTCCCGGCATGCAGGAACGGACAATCCTCGTCAGCGGTTTTTCCAAAGCATACGCCATGACGGGTTGGCGTCTTGGATATGCCTGCGGCCCAAAGCCGGTCATAGGTCTTATGACAAAGATTCACCAGTACGCCATTATGTCCACCCCCACCACAAGCCAGTACGCCGCTATCGAGGCGCTAGACCATGGCGATGAAGACATTGCCCTCATGCGTGAAGAATACAATCACCGCCGCCGACTTATGGTGGAAGGGTTCCGGAATATGGGGCTCTCCTGTTTTGAACCGAAAGGTGCATTTTATGTTTTCCCGTCTATTAAAGAAACGGGGCTTTCCTCCACCGAATTTGCAGAAAAGCTTCTGGACGAGGAAAATGTGGCCGTTGTGCCGGGCGATGCCTTCGGCAAAAGCGGCGAAGGGTTTATCCGTTGTTCCTATGCTTACAGCGTAAAGAATATTACGGAAGCACTTTCAAGAATCGAACGGTTTGTGAAAAGACACTTAAAGTAAATCATGCAAAGCATATTTTAAGTGTAATTTAATACAGCAAAGAAACAGCCGCCCTCCCGGCTGTTTCTTTCTGTCAAATAATATTTCATAAAAAGACTTGACAAAAAATGCAAAAAGTAGTATACTATAAAAGCTGTTTATCGGGGTGTAGCTCAGTTTGGTATGAGTGCTTGGTTCGGGACCAAGAGGCCGCGGGTTCAAGTCCCGCCACTCCGACCATATCGAGTGTTCATAACGTGTATGAAGTTATGAACACTCTTTTTCTATGCATATGGTCTTTTGAAAACTCTATCGCGTGTTGTGTTGTTCGCACAAATATGGTACGCGGATTAGGTGCAGGCTCAGCCTGCTTTTTTGTTTTTATGCCATTTTAGTTGTTCTTAAGTATTCAACTTCAACACCTTTTCTTGTGTTGACCTTTATCTTGTCAAAATTCTCCGGCATATCAAGCTCACCAATGAACTTGTAGTGTATTACTACTGATTGGGTGCGGTTTAATCCTGTGCCTTCTACTGCATATACTTCGATTCTGTCGATCAATTCCTGGAGAATCATCGGTGTTATTTCGTTCATTTCAGCAAAGCTTCTGACACAAGAGAGAAAATGTTCCTTGCCATCACGCACTTCGCTTATCTTTGCAAGCTGCTGATTCAGTTCAAGAATCTTCTTTTTAAGCTCGTCACGTTCAACCTCATATTTATGAGATAGTTCCATAAACCAAGCATCGGTAACCTTGCCATTTACATTATCCTCATAAACTCTCTCATAGAGTCTTGAAACCTCCTGGCTTCTTGCAGTAGCTTTTGCGATAGATTGCTCAATAAGCTTTTCTTCCTTAACAATATCGTTGTTAACCTTTTCTTCCAAAAGATTTGCAAAAGCATCTTCGTTCATTGTGACAATCTGTGCAAGCTTTTCAAGCTCGGCACGGACAATCATTTCAACAGAATCAGCACGGATATAATGTGTACTTTCGCAAGTGCCTCTGTCACCCTTGTAATTGGAGCAACTAAAGAAATATGTAGTTTCTTTATTATGCCTGACGTGATACCACATCTTACTTCCACAATCCGCACAGAATAAAAGTCCCGTAAACATATTCTTTTCGCCGTTACCTGCTTTGGGTGGACGGCGTTTTGTTTGCTTCTTTACAAGTTCCTGCACATGTTCAAACATTTCTCGTTCAATAATAGGTTCGTGAACATCCTTGAAGATAGACCAACTTTCTTTTGGGTTAGGGATACGAGCTTTGTTTTTGAAGTTCTTGGAATATGTTTTGAAGTTAACCACATCACCGCAGTATTCCTGTTGAGCAAGCATTTTTGCAATAGTGGTTTTACACCACTTGTACGGATTGCTTTGTGTTTTCTTACCACCTCTGCCAAGTCCTTTAGATTGCCAATATGCCATCGGTACAAGCACTTTATTTTCCTGAAGGATTCGGGCAATGGTTTCATTGCCCTTACCCTCAATACACATTTTGAAAACACTTCTTACCACTTGTGCAGCTTCGTCATCAATAATCCAAAATTTCGGATTGTCGGGAGATTTCATATACCCATAAGGCGGTTGAGATAAAGGTTCGCCTGCATTACCTCTGATTCTATGAGAAGAACGCACCTTACGGCTTATATCCCTTGCATACATTTCATTCATTACATTGCGGAACGGTGCTAATTCGTTATCTCCGTCTGCACTATCTACACAATCGTTTACAGCAATAAATCGGACATTCTTTTCGGGAAAGTAGTCATCAGTGTAATATCCCACCTGAAGATAATCTCTGCCGAGTCGGGACATATCCTTTACGATTACTGTTGTAATGTATCCTAACTCAATGTCATCTATCATTTGCTGAAATCCCGGTCTGTTAAAATTAGTTCCCGTATATCCGTCATCTACATAAAACTTTGTGTTACCGAAGTCATTTTCTTTTGCGTATTTCTGTAGTAATTTCTTTTGATTGGCTACTGAGTTACTATCGCCTTCCATACCGTCATCACGGGACAGTCTGCAATAGAGAGCAGTTATGCCAATGCTTTCAATTTTCTTTTTTGACTGCATTAAGTCCTCCTCTCCGACAGTCAAATCACATAATTCTTATGTAATTGTACCGCCTGTATCGTCTATATTCAAATCTGTTGCATTGTTTAATACACATTTTTCAAACTGTTTCTTAATGTCTACACCTTGTTTTCCTCCGTAAACGGGAGTAACCGTGAAGGTTACCCCGTTGACGTTATACTGTCTTGGTCTTGTTACTAAATAACATTTAGGAAATTTAATCTCTTTTACCATTTTTCACACCTTACCTTTCAGGACCTTGTCTCTTTCTGTATTGAGCTTCACACATCTTGACGATTGCATCTTCAATCTGAGAGTTGCTGAAGCTTTTGGGAAAGTATTTCCGCACGCGCTCTGTCGGGATTTTGATTCGTTCCTTTTGGTTTGCTTTTTCTTCTGACATAATCTCGTTGATTCTGTCATCATCAAGCAATCCTTGCTGACTTAACTTTTTCATACGAACTGCCTGAGATAATGACGGAGTACAATCATTAAGCTCCATTGCCTGAAGCAAGTCCCGTTGTTCAATATCATTGAGATAAGAAAGTTCAACCGCCGGAGTGAAAGAAATCTGTCCGTCATCAACGAACTTTAAAAGTTCGGGTAAAAGATTGGTCAAACGTATATACCTATGTATCTGATTACGGCTTTCACCACTTTCTTCTGCTATAACCTCATAGGTATTTAACCTTTTCCCAACTTGGGAAGAAGTTAAATCTG
>JAFSCR010000008.1 GCA_017436645.1 Clostridia bacterium
ATTTCTACACCTCCGTTATCTCTTTCAACGCCTTCTTAAACTGGAATGTAAACAGTATTGTCGTAAATGTAACTGCAATAATATCCGCAACAGGTTCTGCCATATAGACCGCCTGTGTCTTGTCTGCCAAAATGCTTGGCATAATATAAATCAGCGGAAGTAGCAATACGAATTTACGCACAACTGCAACCACAATGGAGTTTGCCGCTTTGCCAAGTGATGTAAAGGTCATCTGGCAGGCAATCTGTATGCCAAAGAGACCAAGTCCGCCGAGATAAATTCTGAGCATCGGCGCTGCAAACTGTGCAAGGGTGCTATCTGATGTAAATATCTTAACAAACATCTGTGGTGCTATCATAACCGCCGCCCAGAGCGCTATGGAATATGTCAAACAAGTGATTAAAAGCAGGCGGAAGGTTTTCTTAACTCTATCCGCATTTTTAGCACCAAAATTATAGCTTGTAATCGGCTGCGCCCCTTGTGCAATTCCCTGCAGAGGTAACATTGCAAACTGCATAACGCTTGTCATAATGGTCATAGCACCGACTGCAATATCTCCACCATATTTAAGGAGTGAAGAATTAAAGCAAACGGAAATTACGCTTTCGCTTGACTGCATAACAAATGCCGCTGTCCCGAGTGCGATGCACGGCAAAATATAATCTTTCCGAAGCTTTAAATTTTCTTTCTTGATTTTGAGCAGTGTTTTCTTTCCGCAAAGGAAAGAGAGAATCCATATGCAAGAAAGCATCTGCGAAATTATGGTTGCAAGCGCTGCGCCTTTGACACCCATTCGGAAGCCAAATATAAATATAGGGTCAAGGACAATATTACACACCGCACCGATAATTACCGAAACCATGGATATGGTGGTAAAGCCCTGCGCCGTGATAAATGTGTTCATACCAAGCGTCATCTGAACAAACAGAGTGCCGATGGCATATATACGCATATAATCGGTTGCATAGCCGATTGTATTTTCACTTGCACCAAAGGCAAGGAGCAGGTCTTTGTTCCATATAAGCAAAACTGCGGTCAGGATAACTGACACAACAATCTGCAGACTAAAGCAGTTGCCAAGTGTTTTTTCTGCAGATTCATTATCCTTTTCACCCATAAAGATAGACGCTCTCGGTGCACCACCGGAACTGACCAATGCCGCAAACGCTGAAACAAGCATGATAATCGGCATACAAACGCCAACGCCCGTGAGTGCCAAACTCCCGTCCCCCGGCATATGACCGATGTATATGCGGTCAACTATATTGTAAAGCATATTGATAAGCTGTGCCACCACCGTCGGGATTGACAGCCTAAGTAAAAGCTTACCGATAGGCTCCGTCATCAAAAATTCTTTTTTGTTCTCCATTTCATAAAACACCTTTTTTCGTTCATAATTTGTGCAACCGGAGCTCGTTTTGTCAAGAATGTTTTTTATTTAGGCATTATCATGCACGGGTATCATCATCATTTTGCAGCATGCTGATACCCGTACGTTCCGCTTATCGGGTCACGGAAAAGCGGAATTTGGGGCGTGTAAAATGTAAATACCATAAACAGCACCGCAAGCGCCGGGATCAAAAGCCGTGCCAAGCGTGGTGCGCGGCAGTCTGTGTTTTCTGCCCCCAAAAGTGCCGTTTCCACCGTATAGACAATGGCGGCCACGACAAAGAAAATGGCGATATTGATAAAATCAGGGCTTTTGCCGAACATCCCTAAAACCGTATAGTAGAGTGCGGGAATCAGCACGATACCGAGAATGATGCCCGTAAGCTTTGCGCACCAGAAATCTTTATGCGCCTTTTGCACATAACGGCTTTCCAAAAGTGCAAACAGCGCCATGGGGAAAAACAAAATTTTCATATGTTCCCAAATGGATTCATTGACTGCAGAAAAGCTTGCAATGATTGGATTTTGCCCTGACCATTCAAACAGAAAATGCAATATGACGCCTAAAACGGATGTGAAGATAAAACCTGCCGTTTGCCATTTTTTCACTGAATTTTGCATACATAACCTCCAAAAGAAATATTTACAGTAATGCTTATGCAGACTGCCGGCCGGACTGAACCGGTTTCCTTTATCTTTTGTGGTTGACAACTGTCTTGTTTAGTTTTCCGCTTCCTCTTCCAGTGCTTCTATATAAAAGCTGACGGGTCTGAAGCCATCATTGCAGGAAATCATGGCAGATTTTTTATTTTTCATCCAGCCTTCATAAAGGTCCGCACCGCCATGGGCAAGTGTCATCACAAAGGGGGACATACTGTCCCATGCACTTTGGCAAAGGCCTTCCGGTTTTTCCCAGCCGTTGGCAACAAAAACTTGCCCCACCTGCATATCGCAGGCATGGGATATGGGGTTTTCATATTTTTCAATTAAATCGTCATGCCGCACTTTCTTCATGACGGTAATTCTGCATTTTTTCATCGAATATGTATCTCCTTAAGCTTTTTTCTTCTCTCCTTATAGAGAGGACATACCTTCTCAAGCTCCGCATAAAAGGCGGCAGAATGATTGGCCGCAAAGAAATGGGAAAACTCGTGGAGAACAACATACTCCACACATTCCTCCGGTGCATACAGAAGGTTTGTGCTGAATGTGAGGATATGGCGGCCTGTATGGCAGCTCCCCCACCTTGACACCATTTTCCGAAACCGAATTTCAGGAAACGGAACGCCTCGCCCGGCGTAATACGGATATACTTTTTCGCAGTATGCCGTGATAAACGCTTTCAGTTCTTCTTCGGTAAAATACGCCTTTCGGGGTGCATGCATCCGTGCCGCATTTTGGTCAAGCGCATGCAGAATGAAATCGGCTTTTGACAGGAGAAATGCCTCCACCTGCGCCTTTGGTACAAAGGGATTTGCGGAAACATACACGATGCCGTCATCCTTTATACGGGCATTAATATTTTTTACATTTTTTCGCACAAGTACATACGGTACTTTTCTGCCGCCGAAATTCAGCTCCATATCCTTCATATCAGCCGACATGTAAGGTAACATTGCCATTTTCATCGTATGTCACGGCATCAAAATCCCTATCGATTTTTTCCATATAGGCAAAGTATTCTTCTTTGTTTTTAAAATACGGCTTATAGGCTGCAATGGTCTCTTTCGCTTTTTGTGCATCGTTTTGGAGGAAAAGCCGAATGGCAATAAGCTGAATTTTGGCAGAATCCACACACGCTGTTTCCGTGTCACAAATCTGATAGTTATTCCCGTGCTCCACGCCTTTGGCACCGCCCACATAGGCTTGAATGGTGGGCATAAGGCTTGCCATATCGCCCATATCCGAACAACTTGCCCTCCAACAGTCGGGGTCACAGTTGACAACGTCCAAAACCTCGTCCATTGCCTTTTTTAAGACGGACATCATCATCCTGTCATTCCATCTCGGCCAATAACCGGGCAAATCCCGAATATGCACCTTTGCGCCCATACCGGCCGCAGCTGCTGCAACAGCACGGTTTACCTTATGGTTTACGGCGACTGCCGCATCCATGGTAGCCGCACGCACATAGGTTTCAAGTGTGACTCTGTCAGGAACGGCATTGACAGATACATCCCCACAGGAAATGATGGGATGCACACGGATATGCTGACTGTCCTCAAACGTTTCCCGAAGCGCATTAATGGTACTAAGTGCAGTATTTGCCGCATACAGGGCATTGATACCTTTATGAGGCAGACCGCCTGCATGGGCGGAAACGCCTTTAAAAACGGCGTACTTGGAAATGAGCCCATTGGAGCCACCAATCATACTGCCATGGTGTTTCCCTTGTACATCGGCATGAATCATAAACGCCATATCGCCGCCGGAGAGCATGCCACGGTGCAAAAACTCTACCTTACCGCCAATATGGCGGATGACGCCTTTCTTTATAAGGTCATTCCGAAATTCTGTTTCGATGGCCTCTTCCGCAGGCACAATGACAAAGCGGACTTTCCCCGAAAGGCCATCCATAACACCCGGCGCCTTCAGTGCTGCGGCAACGCCCACCGCTGCCGCCGTTTGTGTGCAATGACCACAGGCGTGTACCGCCCCCGTTTCGGGGTCCGCATCGGGATGAGACGGGATAATCAGCGCATCCATTTCCGCAAAAAGCAAAATTGTGGGGCCGGGCTTTCCCGAGTCTGCCTCTGCACAAAAGCCGGGAATCCCTTCCGTTTCCACGACCGTATACCCGAGAGCCTCAAATTTATCCTTCAGGAATTTATGGGTTTTCCATTCCTTATACCCTGTTTCGGGGTTTCTCCAGATATATGAAAAGGTTTCGAGGATCAGTTCCTTGTTTTTTTCTATTACATTTTTATAGGTTTCCATGTTTTCCTCCTTATTTTCTTCCTACCTTAATGCCGTACAAAATGCTGATAATCGCATACGGAATTAACAGGAAAATACAAATTAATGATGCAACAGGCGGCAGAAACAGGCTGGCAAGAAACAAAACGCCCATGATAACCGTTTCAAAGCCGATAAAGCGGTTGATTTTTCTGGCTTTTTGCGTGTCTATATCATAATTTTTAATATAGTCGAATTTTGGCAGATAGTTGCCGATGACCAGAAGTATTATGCCCACAATAAGCACCGCCACTTTGCGAACGTCCACATTTTGTCCAAGTGCAACTGCAAACGTCATCCCCTGCAAAACAATGCTCATAATGGGGATAATCCATTTTGTGATTCGTTCAAATTTTACTCTGTCCCCGTGCTTTGCCGCATTGATATCATTTACAAAGCAGCAGAAAACCTGTAAAAGTAACATCAGGCACGGCAGACCAAATACAACAAAGCCTTTCGAGGCATAGTTATCGGGGTTATTGTGTATGTCAAAATGAATCGCTATACTGTCCGGCAGGCTTTCCCAAAGGAAAAGGCCCGGCACAATGGGTAACAGACACACAAGGCAAGTTATGCATAATATTTTCCATTTCATAAACTTCATAATTTATCCCCTCCAAGCGCATAAATCCAAGTTAAAACTTCTTCGAATACCGATGTGTTCAGTTCATAATAAATGAAATTTTTGTACTTTTCTTCTGCAACCAGGTCTGCACCCTTGAGTTTCGCCAGATGATAGGAAACCGTGGCACCGGAAAGCTGAAACTGGTCGGCAATCTCTCCTGCCGACTTTCTTCCGCCTTTCAGCATTTGCAGAATGTTTCTTCTCACAGGATCCGAAATTGCCTTTAATGTTTCATTCATTCCCATGCGCTTCACCTCCGCAATAGTAATTTAGAAATGTTTCTAAATAGATTTTACCACACAGCATTTCTTTTGTCAATATCTATTTAGATTTTTTTCTAAATAGATAAACAGCAGACATATTGTCTGCTGTTTAAATTATTACGCATTTATACGCTCTACAAGACGGTCTTCGGCAATGTACCATTCCCCATCATGTTCTACATATACGAATTTATAAACGAGTTTTTTGACCACATTGGAACCGGTATGGGATTCATAACTATACTCGCCTTCCGCCTCACACAGGACGTAGTTACATTCTGCCACCCGATAGCCATCTTCGTGCAGTTTCTTTGCAAGCTCTGATGTACACGCCGCCCCCGTGACTGCGCTCGATGCATCGCAATACCTATCGGAATACACGTGACTATATTCCATATCCATATAGGCCGGATCTTCGTCCAGCATGTACATGGGAATGGGGTTTGAAACCATCTCATGTACGCCTCTGTACGGGAATCCTTCGATTATGGTTTCGGCGTACATTTCGCTCGGGCTATCATAATAAACCATATCTGTTGCCCAATAGGACTGTGATGCACGCAAATCATCCGCAAAGCAGTCCAGATTGCCGGCAAGATGATAAAAGTCATATAAATCATCTTCCGTAATAGGACCGAATGCAGGCTTTTCCTCCTGTACAGTGACAGGTGTTAACGCATAATTGGCAGGAATTTTTTCAATGTGCGGCTGAGCAGCAGCTACAGTAGACACGGTGGCTGCCACCACGGTGACAGAAAGTGCAATGCCGTACACGTGGGACATAAGAAATTTTTTAAGATACACAAAGAATGCATCTTTTACCGTGCCTGAAATATCATCTTTGGTGTGTTTTTTGACAAAATCGTAAAAAGGACGATATTCTCCGCGAATTTTTCTTTCGCATTCTGTGCAGTTTACCTGCGATTTTTTCTGAATGGCACCGCAGTAGGTGCAATACTGCATTTCGTCGTTTATGAATTGACTCATTTTGCCACCTCGATTTTTTCTGTCGCAACAATTTTTACTTTATCGGCGACCTTCTCTTTTCGCTTGGCTTCCACTTCCACATAGTCCGCCTCGCCCACCACAACAGTGTAGCCTTCTTTTTTATATGCATCGGGGGTAAATTCCTTCACCTCTACAACCGCTTCGCCCCGTTTTGCCGTGAACACCAGTTTATCTGTACCGATGGGTGCAAACATTTCAAGATTTGCTTCTTTTTCTTTCGGACAAATGTAATATGTATCTGCCGATTTGCTGTACGCTATGGAATAAGCATCATTATTTTTCAGCCGAATCCCCGTAAGGTTCCCATACATGGTGAAAAAGAGCCAGACGAGTGCTGCCAGAAGGGAGACGGTTTTAAACACCGTACTACCCGTCAGTTTCTTTAAAAACAGGGTGTCATATCCGTCCTTGACTTTGTCGAGTTTCCCCCATACCGAGCGGCTGTAGGCATAATCATATGTGCCTTTCGGTACAGCTTCGCCGCATACATTACAGTATTTTGCGCCGTAAGGAAGTATGCCACCACACTTTTCACAAATCATTCCCATTCTCCTTCTTCTTTTTGTTTATTTACTTTCTTATACATAACCGTGGCCAAAAGGACGGCAGGAATTGCCGAAACCAGCTTTCCCAGAATTACGCCACCTACATAGCTATTTTGAAATGCCATTGTAAACGCCATATGGTCCGTAAACACAAACGCGGCAGATACCGCAAAAGCAGAGTTTAAAACAATGCCTTTTTTATCCATATCCTTCATATTACCGAAGGTTGTGATGCTTGTGCCAAGTGTGGAAAGAAGCCCCGTTACACTTTCGGTGCTTACGGAGAGTTTTTTCCCTAAAAGGGACAACGGTTTTTTAAGAATGCGGGAAACAAGATAAATAAGAGGAAACGCCCCCGTCATAACAACAGCAGAATAGAAAATAATCCACGCATTCTCCTCAACAGATGCCATCCCCGGAAGAATTTCAATGCCTGTAAGAACCTTAAAGACAGCAAGCCAAAGACCTACGGCAAGGATCAACTTAATGAACTCACCGAAAACAGCGAAAACCTTTACCGCCTTATCCGGGAATTTCCAAAGGCCGAACCCGATAAGGAGAGAGAAAATAATCAGCGGCAAAAGGTCTAAAAGAAGCGTGCCTATGGGGATGCCGAGAAAAAGTCCCGCAGCAAAGCAGCCTACAGGAATGGTGATGATGCCGCACAAAAGACCGAGAAGCACTTCCTGATGATGCTTTTTTTCCACTACACTTAAGGAAAAAGGAATGGTAAAGCAAACGGTGCATCCCATCATAGAAGCCACTATGAGTCCATTAAAATAGCCAAGCGAAGGGTCTCTTGCCACCTCAAGGCATAAAGGTGCTCCGCCATTATCACAGGCAAATAATGCACCGATAATGGCGGAAGGCTCCAGCGGAAGCGCTTCCAGTGCAGGTCTTATAAGTGAAGCAATCACCGGAGAAACTACCATCATTCCAAGCATTGCAAACACAAGTGCACCAAGCAATTCAAAGCCCCTCTCAAACTCTTTTCCGAGGCCAAAGCGATTTCCGAAAATTCTATCTATAGCACCCAAAGTAGCAAATACCGCAAGAGTATATGTAATTCCGTTCATTTTCTCACTCTTTTACAAATTATTATCGCGAATAACCTTCTCAATGGCCATTGCCATGGAGGCAAAGCCGAAATCTGTGGGGTGAACGTTATCGACGGTACCGTCTTCCCCACAAAGCGCCATAAGGGCAGGGCCATCGAGAAAATATACATTTTCATCCCCACGGGTTTTTGCATTTTTATAAGTGGTCTCCACAATATCACGGCGCCATTTATCGTATCCTTCCAAAACATATTTAGGTTTGGACAGCATTAGAATGGGAAGGGTGGGATTTGCCTCGCGGATAATCAGGAACATTCTTTCGTGCCGTTCTATAAGTTCTTCCGGATTCGGGGCGTTATAGTCATAATCATATACAAAAAGGGACATATCCAAATTTTTAATATGGTCTGCCATGGGGATTTCAGCCCGTGCCGCACCGGAAAAACCAAGATTTATAAAGTCACGGTTAAGCCTTCTTGAAAGAATGCTTTCATAGCTCATACCGGGTCTTGAAGCGCATCCGCCCTGGGTAATGGAAGAGCCGTAAAAAACAATGGGTTTTTTATCTTCATAAAGAGGGGCGGCCTCGATTTTTGCATCCTTTTGCAGTTTAATATAAAGTTCCTTTACGGTAGCATAAAGAGGAAAATTAATGCAGATTTCTCGCATTCGGCTGTCTTCAAAATCATATCCGCTTTCATATCCGTTATCTATATCGCCATAGGGCGGTACAAACGTTTTGAGATACCGTCCGTCCACGTACATATCAAAGCCGCAGGACCCCGAAAGCGGAAAATGATTCATTCTGCGGAGAACGTCCATTTCTGCATGAACCGCCACATAGGGGCTGTCCGTCATAAACCGCACTCTTCCGCCTGCCGTGTCGGCATGAAGGGAATGGACGCCGCCCCCAATAATATCCGCAACGGCTTCGGGAAGCCTTCTGAATCTCCCGTTTTCCTTAAAAACACCATAGACACGAAACGGCTCTTCTTCTGCGGAATAATATCGGGCGTCTTCTTTTTCAAAAGTAGATTCCACCATAAAATTTTTATCAATTCTTGTAATATCATTCATGTTTGCCACCCCTTACCGCCTTAACGTTTCGCCGGATTTGATTTCGTACACCTCGCCGTCAATTTCCACCCAGACGGGAATGGCGGACGGGTTATGGATCATCTTCTGGTCAAAGCTCGTTTCAAGAGATGTATAGGCTTTGACGTAGTCGTATATTTCAATATTGGTGGCGTACCAGATATGGTCGTGTCCGCCCATATATTCGGCAAATTCTTCAATAATTTCCCAGTTGTTGTTATCGTCAAATTCGTAGGTATGCCCCCAGACGTAGAAAAGTTCTACCTTGCCGAACCGAATGGGCGTTTCCACGAACTTTTTCGCAAGGTCCATGAGATATTCATACCCGTGGTGGCAAGTAGGGTGCCACTCCAGCCAGTTTGTGGGGAATTTGAATGTATATGTGGATTTTACGGTACGGGCGTATGCCACTTTGCAGTTTTTAAGAACCTCTAAAACAGCATCGCTGTATGTACCGAAGGGATACGCAAGTCCCCTTGTAATCTGCCCGTAATCCATTTCGATTTGCCTTTTATCCTCCGTAATTTCCCGAATCATTTCGAGGGTATCCAGCTTTTCAAGAAACGGATGCGTAAGCCCATGAATTGCAATCTCATGGCCTGAATCCTTAAAAAGCGAAATCGCTTCGGAGCGTTTCATTCTGCCGTAAAACTTTTCACGGGTAACATCTTCGGGATAATACTTGCCTGAATTTACGTTAAAAGTACATTTCAGGCCGTGGCGATTCAGAATTTCTAAAAAGCGGATATCCTGCACCACGTTGTCGTCATAGCTGAAAGTCAATACTTTTGTTTTGCCGTCGGGAAGTCGCATTCTCATAAGAAAACCCTCTTTCTCTGTTATTTTTCGGTATTCTGTTTCCTGTCACGGACCATCATGGCAGCAGAAGTTGCCAAAAACAGTATGACGTGGGTTAAAAGATTACCGTAAGACTTTGCGAATATATCATAGAAAATCCATACGATGGCGTTAGATGCATAGAAAATACGATAATATTTTGCATCGCTTTGTGCCACGCACAGTACAAACAGCATAGGTGCTAAAAGTGCAAAAATATCATACCACACCGAAAATGTGCCAAGGTTTACCATAAGAAACGCCAAGGCATAAACGCCAATAAGCCATTTGGGGACTTTTTTGTTTTTGGAATCAAAGAAATAGTTAATGATGACCTGCACACATGCCACGGCACAAATGCCTGCACCGCTGAGGCTCTGTGTCAGAAAATAGTTTACACCAACGAGAAAATTTCCCGTAAAATTAAAGAGAAGAATTATGCGCATGTTTTTGCCAAACGGCTCTAATAGTCCAAGAACAGTTGCAATAATTGAAAGTATATATGAAACCATTGTCATACTCGTTCACCATCCGCTTTGTTTATATTGAGATTCTACCATATAAGAACAGGAAAATCAAGACAAAATGGCGTCACAGTTTATAAGCGTACCTTTATTATAGGTGTGTTCCACGCCAACGACCGTCATTCCAAGCTTTTTTGCTTCGTTTATGTAGTGCAAAGAGTCCTCAAAAAGAACAACGCTTCCCATATCGCAAGGCGCAATTCCAAAGGCGGAAAAGACATTTTTATAAATGCCTTTCTTCGTTAACCTGCCGTCATGACAGCAAAACACATACGCTTTGGGAAAAAATCTTTCATAATCCCAGAATTTCAGAAGTTCTTTTACAATATGTGGCATCTGGGAGGTAACAATCCCCATTTTTCCCTTAAAAGAGCGAAGAATATCCTCCATAAAAGGACGGGGTCTGAGATTTAATTTTCTTACAAGCTCCAAATACTTTTTAAGCCTTTCCCCTGCAAAGGTCTGATAATCAAAGTCTATCCCGTAGTCCCGTTTTATCATATCATAAATTGCACTTTCGGAGTGGCCGATATAGTTTCGGATGTTTTCAGGCGTAAGATGAACGCCGCAATCTTCAAGGAGCGCATTATAGGCCGTCCAGTGGAGCGGCTCTGTGTCTGCCATGGTGCCGTCCAAATCAAAAAGCAATATTTTTTTGTTTTCTAAATTCAGCATTTTGGTTCCTCGCTTTTATCGGTAAAGCCTTTCATCAATGGGTTCGTCATTACTGAGAAGCTCGCCAAACTTATTATTCTTATAGATTTTTTCCATAACCGCATACATTTTTCTTGCATTACAAAACTGTGCCTTTGCCTCGCCGATGAAACCGTCCGAAATGCAGCCGTAATGCCGAAAGGGTGCCTCAAACTTTGGAAAAAACACAGAAACATCCGCAATGATATCATCAAACCAATATAAATGCCGTTTTTCTTCCGTACCGTCCTTATGGATAATTGTTTTCTCCACTTTATAATCCGTCAGGCGCCGGGGAACCCCGAGCATTTCCTCTACGCAGTGCAAAAACGTGTTCTTTTCCTGTCCCACGCCGATTAAAAGGACATCCCCGTCCTCTTTATATAGCTTTCCCAGGCATCCCTTCGGGTCTGCAGGTGTGGCGGCATAAGCTTCGTCCCCGACGAACCTCTCCACCCGCTCCCTATCTCCGAACACCGCCATGGAATGGGTCGGATGCATCGTTCTTACAGCCTCGGGATGTGCCGCCGCAAGGCGAGGTAAAACTCCAATGCAGGCGTCAGCCCTTCTCCTGTCATATACATCCCCATCCCACGTATGTGTAGGAATGCAAAGGAGGCCGCCGTCACGGGTGAAATGGGAAATCAGCGCCGACAAAAGCGTTTCCCCGCCACCCTCGATTTCTCCGACAGCCTTCAGCGAGGTGTGCACGGTAACGATTTTCCCCTTCTTACATGGGAGTGAATTGAGCTGGTTTAAAAGCTGTTCTTTTGTCCATATATGTTTCGTCATTATCCTGTCTCCTGCCATGGTTTTAAAACCAAAAACCATATAATAGATCAGTATAACATATTCCACAGTTTTTTGCAATTTTTTTGAAAAATATAAAAAAATAAAAAAAAGACTTGTAAATTTAAAAAAGTTATGCTATAATGTATCTGTTTCAGTATGGAAACGACCGAAGGAGGTGTAATATATATGGCAAAATGTGATATCTGCAATAAGGGTGTTTCGTTTGGTATTCAGGTCAGCCACTCGCACAGAAGAAGCAATAAGATGTGGAAATCCAACATCAGAACAGTAAAGGCAATCGTTAACGGTACGCCGAAAACGGTGCACGTATGCTCTCGCTGTCTGCGTTCCGGTCTTGTTACCCGCGCCTAAGATGCATCAGCTTGTGTGAGAGGAGATATTTGTGGCCCCAAACGCTCAAATATCTTCTTTTTTCATTTAAAGCCGAAACTGAAAGGATTGACGTAGTTTGAAAAGAAAACGCAAATGGGGCGACCGCAAAGATGGACGGCGGCTCCGGACCCTTTCGCCGATCTCCATGGTTTCCCCTTATATTATGAAAACCCGTGCCGGTGCACAAAACAAAATCCACTATACGCTGGATATTGAAAAGGTGGAAGAATATATTCGCAAAAAGAGGGCCGAGGGCCTTAAGAATTTTGGTGTTCTCCACGTTCTGGTTGCGGCATATGTCCGTACCGTTTCCCGTCGTCCGGCAATCAACCGTTTCATCTCCGGTCAGAAAATTTATGCCCGTGATGACGTTGAGGCCGTTATGTGCATTAAGCTTTCCATGACGCTGGATGCACCCGACACCATGATTAAACTGAATTTTCCGCCTGATGCCACTGCGGATGATGTTTACCACGCCTTTGTGAAGGAAATCGAGGCAAACCGCAGTGAAGCTGAGGAGGAAAGTGCATTTGACAAGACGGCTCGCATTCTCCGATACATCCCCGGGCTTCTTTTAAAATTTATTGTTGGGCTGTTAAGCTTCCTCGACTATTTCGGGCTTCTCCCCCGTTTCCTTTTAAAAGTAAGTCCCTTCCACGGTTCCATGGTAATTACCTCCATGGGTTCCCTTGGAATTCCGCCCATTTACCATCATCTCTATGACTTTGGCAACATCCCCCTCTTTATTGCTTACGGTGCAAAGAAGAAGATGATTGTTCCCCAAAGAGGCACGTGTGAACCGGAATACAAAAAGTTTCTGGATTTCACCGTCACTACAGATGAACGTATCTGCGACGGATACTATTTCGCATCTGCCCTGAAGGTGCTTTGCAGTATTCTGGAAACGCCTGATGTTCTTGACGAACCGCCGGCAGAAATTACGTATGATATTGACTAATAAAAAGAAGATACCACATGGTATCTTCTTTTTTGTTATACAATTCTTTTAAACTGTTTTTCTATATCTGTTTTGGTCAGGGACAGAATAAGGGGTCTTCCGTGGGGGCACGTTGCCACCCCATCGAGCATGAGGGCCTTTTCCACCAAAACCTCCTGTTCCCGTACGCTGAGTAGCTTCCCCGCTTTCAGTGCCGCCTTGCAGGCCACACCATATAAAGCATACGTCTGGGCTTCGGTTTTTGTATCCCTTCTTCCCGAAAGGCGGTCAATCACTTCGACAAAGGCAGCGGCTACATCACAGCCGGAAAGTGCCGTGGGCACCATGCTGATTTTGACAAAGCCTGCCCCGAATTCTTCCGCTTCAAAGCCACTTTTTAGAAGGACTTCACTGTTTTCCTTGAAAATCGCCATTTCGGAAGGTGACAGTTTTACTGTCACAGGCAGGAGGAGAAGCTGGCTGTCAATGCCCTTCCCTTCCATTTCTTCCACAAGCGCATTATAAATAATCCGTTCGTGGGCGGCATGCTGGTCCACAAGAAGAAGTTTCCCGTCCGCCTCTGCTACAATATATGTATCAAATGCCTGACCTAATATTTTAATGATAGGTGCAGGTGCTTCCTGGATTGCCTCCCGCTGGGGCGCAGATGGTTTTTCGACTTGCGGTTCTTCCTTTTTAACAGGCGGCACAAAAGAAGGGGATGCCACCATGGGCGGTTCATCTTCCATAATGGGTGCAGCTTCTTTTCTGATGATTTTTTCCACTGCCGCCATGACACGTTCTTCCTCGATGCGGGACGGCGTTTCTTCCTTGACAAACGGCTTTATATCCGTTTTTACTGCCGTTTCCTTTTTCGGCGGCATAAATGCCGTTTGTTCTCCCTGTACGATTTTCTCCGTTTGTACAGGTTTCGGCACAGACTCTATCTGCAGTTTCCTCGTATCCCGAATGGCATAGAGCGCATTCTTTGCACCCCAGTATATGACATCAAATACGGGTTTATCATTGGCAAATTTAATTTCCGCCTTGGAAGGATGCACGTTTACATCACAAAGGGCGGGGTCAATATTTAAATGGAGCACGCACACAGGGAAACGCCCCTGCATCATCTGCCCTTTATATGCCTCTCCGAGTGCTACATAAAAACTCTTATGCATAACACTTCTGCCGTTTACGAAGAAAATCTGAAACGTGCGGTTTGGGCGGCTGAGTTCCGTTTTGCCGATAAGGCCGGAAATCTTAACGCCATCCTGTGCATATTCTACGGGAAGCATGGCATTTGCATACTCTCTGCCGAATAGTGCCGCCACTGCATTCTCAAGACTCCCGTCACCGGGTGTAAAAAACAGTTCTTTGCCGCCCGAAATGAAGCGGAAGGAAATATCAGGCCTTGCCAGTGCGATTTTCCGTACGATTTCTTCAGCATATCCGGCTTCCAGACTATCTTTCTTTAAAAACTTCATACGGGCAGGGGTGTTAAAAAAGAGGTCCCTTACGATAACGCTTGTACCGTCCGGACAGCCTGCAGGGGCCAAAACAGGCGCCCCGCCGCCGGAAACCTTTGCACTTGTTCCAAAAGGGTCTTCCCGTCGCTTCGTTAAAATCTCCACGTTTGCCACAGCGGCAACAGAGTAAAGTGCCTCACCACGAAATCCAAGCGTGACAACGTTTTCAAGGTCCTCACCCGTTTCAATTTTACTGGTCGCATGGCGAAGGAAGGCCGTGGGTACATCTTCTTCCGCCATACCCTTGCCGTTATCCGTTACACGCATATATGTAATGCCGCCATGTCTTAGCTCCACCGTAATATGGGTAGAGAGCGCATCAATGGCGTTTTCCACCAGTTCTTTAATTACAGAAGCGGGCCGTTCCACCACTTCGCCGGCGGCAATCCGTGCCGCAACGAGCGGAGAAAGCTGTTTGATTTCTGCCATGGGTTTTCCCTCGCTTTACTTTCGTTTATCCTTCCAGTTTTCCTTAATGACCTGCCGTGCACGTGCAATGGCAAGCGTTTCCCCGGGTACATTATCCGTAATGGTGGAGCCTGCGGCAATATAGGCACCGTCGCCGACTTCCACGGGAGAAACGAGATTTGTATTACAGCCGATAAAGGCATTGTCGCCTATAATGGTTTTATACTTACTCTTACCGTCATAATTTACCGTAACGGTACCGCAGCCGAAGTTTACCTTTTTGCCAACCTCGGCATCGCCGATATAGGTAAGATGAGAAACTTTCGTTCCGTCTCCGAGCTTTGCATTTTTAAGTTCTACAAAGTCACCAACCTTGCAGCCTTTGCCTATGGCAGAATGGGGGCGAATATACGTAAAGGGTCCAACCTTTGCTTCCTCGCCGATTTCTGCGGTGTCTGCCACCGTTTCACGAACGGAAGCATTTTTTCTTACCGTGCAGTCCTTAAGGCATGTGCGAGGACCAATGGTGCAGTTTTCTTCAATGACTGTATCCCCCTCTAAAATACAACCGGGCAGAATTTCTACGCCGGGTGCAATCTGCACGCTTTCATCAATATATGTATCTTCTATATTCCAGATTTTAACACCGTTTGCCATATGATCCATGCAAACTTTCCATTGTGCCTCTCGTTTTGCAAGATATGCGTTCATCATTTCTTCCATTTGAATTGCTCCTTTCTTTGTAGAACAAAAAGGCAAATGAAAATTTCATTTGCCTTTTTGTCTTGCCGAGTTATTCCGTTACGTCTTGTTCCAAAAGCGTTTCTTCGTATTTGCGAAGAATGGCGTTTTGAAGTGTCTCGCGCATCTCAGCATGAATCGGGTGCGCGATGTCCTTAAACACGCCTTCAGGCGTCTTACGGCTGGGCATTGCGATAAACAGCTTCTCCTGACCTTCTATTACCTTGATGTCATGGATTACGATAGCGTTATCGAAGGTCACAGAAACAACTGCCTTCATTTTGCCTTCTGCCGTCATCCGCCGAACGCGGATATCTGTGATGTCCATGAATGCATCTCCCTCCCATGTATGTAGGTCAGAAGCGGTTTACACCCTTCTATATTATATATTACCAAAAAAAAATAAAAAATTCAACAAAAATTACAAAAATCTTGTAATTTTTTTATTTTTGGGTGTATAATATACATATAATCAAGTTTTTTTGCGAAAGGACCACATTAAAAATGACATTTTTACTAACCAATTTGCCTCCCCATGCACATGTGCATTTTATTGGTATCGGCGGCATCAGCATGAGTGGCCTGGCGGAAATCCTCATGGACCGAGGATTTTCTGTTTCAGGGTCTGACAGGGCTGAATCCCACATTACCAAAAGACTGGAAGGCAAAGGCGCAAAAATTTACATAGGCCAATGTGCCTCCAATATTCAAAACCCCGATGTTGTCGTATACTCCGCCGCCATTTCTCCCGACAATCCTGAGCGGATTGCCGCAGAAAAATGCGGTGCTGCAGTATTTGACCGTGCAACCCTTATGGGTGCAATTATGAAGCTTTATAAATATCCTGTGGCAGTTGCAGGCACACACGGTAAAACCACTACCACTTCTATGCTTACGCATATTGCCCTTTCGGCAGAACTGGATCCCACCATTTCGCTCGGTGGCGAACTGCCTGCCATTGGCGGAAACATCCGTGTGGGCGGCGGCGACCACTTTATTTGCGAGGCTTGTGAATACCACCAGAGTTTTCTCAGGTTTTTCCCGCTCGTCAGCATTATTCTGAACGTGGAAGAAGACCATCTGGACTACTTTAGGGATTTAGACCATATTAAAGATACGTTCCGCGCCCTCGCAGATTTAACGCCTGCAGGGGGAGCTACGGTTATCAATGCCGATGACGAAAATACGGTAGACGCCGTGAGTGGCACTTCTGCCCGTATGATTACCTGCTCCATAAAAAAAGAAGCCGATTATGAGGCACGGGATATTTCGGTTTCAAATAGCGGCACCCCTTCCTTTACCGTTTACGAAAAAGGAACACCTCTCGGCACGGTCACGCTTTCCGTTCACGGCATGCACAATGTTTCCAATGCGCTTTGCACCGTTGCCGCCGCAAGGTTTTTGGGAATTGATTTTGAAAAAATCAAGAATGGCCTTGCAGATTTTGTGGGCGTTGGAAGAAGATTTGAAGTGAAAGGCGAGAAAAACGGCGTAACCGTAATTGATGACTACGCCCACCACCCCACAGAAATTGCCGCCACCTTATCTACCGCAAAGAAGACGGCAAAAGGCAGCGTCTTCTGCATTTTCCAGCCCCATACCTATACAAGAACGAAAACCCTCTTTTCTGAATTTGTGAACGTCCTTTCCGGATCGTCCCCCATTATTCTGGATATTTACGCTGCAAGGGAAAAGGATACAGGGCTCGTATCTGCAAAGGAACTGGCCGATGCCATTCCCGATGCTGTCTATCTGCCCACTTTTGAGGACTGTACCGCTTTCCTTCGTGAAACCGCCAAAGAAGGCGATATGGTGCTTACCATGGGTGCCGGTGACGTATATAAAATAGGTGAAATGTTTTTACAGGAATAACAATATAACCCCCGATGCAAAGCTTTGCATCGGGGGTTTTTGCTTATTTTATAATTTCAAGGGTCGTTTCGCCTGAAAGAAGATTTGTGGTGTAAACATATGTTCCCGCCTCGTGGATAACCTGCTCTGACGACTGTCCGGGATCTAAAATCAAATCGCTTTCAAAGAAGAAAGAATACGTTGCCGTTTTTCCATCTGCCGAAACGATGATTTCCGAAGGCGTGGCCGGTTTACTCCATCTGATGTCGGGAAGCGGCAGGCTGATTACCTTCCCGTCCCCAAGGGGTGAACCTTCTTTGTAAACTGCACGAAGCCAGTTAAAAGAACCGTGGGGCGTTCCGCCGAGATATCCCACCAAAATGGTGCAGAGATCCGTTTCATACGTTTTTGTAATATAATTCATATCGTCATTTTTAAGATGTGCAATATATTCATCGTGGGTAGGCTGTTTGTAGGCGAGAACCCCTTCTGCCACCGCTTTATCCACTTTTCGGCCAAGCACCGTGTTCATGCCCTTCCAGATAAAATTCTCAACTTCCGAGCCGATAGCACTTTCGGGGAATAACTCCCGCCGGATTCCACCGCCCTCTGTGCCAATGGGTTCATAGGTGGTTTTATCGAGGATAACGACGCCGCCCCGCATCCCGCTGCCTTGGGAGCCGATTTCATTCCCCTCATATACTCTATACTCGGCAAGCGATTCTATGACATGGGCATAAATCCCATTCTCTTTTTCTTCTGCTGAAAGGAGTAAATAATTATAGAAGTTATGGCGGTTATTTTCTACCGCATGAAACGGAATTGCCTTTCCTACGCCCCGGTTTACTTTTTTATAGTAAGCAAACGGGTCTACGGGGAAAGCAGATTGCCAGTCTTCTTCCGAAAACACGCCTTCGGCGATAAGTCTTTCGGAAAGCGTTGTTTCCTTTTCCTTTTCTTTTGCAAAAAGTGCCGCCGCAGTAAGTGTGACTGCATCTTTCCTTGTAAAGTTTTTAAGTTCAGTACCTATGGGCAGCATTTCCAAATCCCCTGCAAGAGCGTAAGGCATCTGCCAGATAAAATCAAGATTTTCTCCATCTTCATACCCTAAAGCACGAAGCAGAAATGTAAGATACATATTGGATTCCACTTTGTCATTTGCACCGAAAAGGGTATCGGAAATACCGTTTGTAAGGCCGTTTTCATAGGCTATGGAAATATATCCGTCCGCCCAAGGGGCAACATCGGAAAACGGGTGTGTTTTTCCCATTTTCTCTGCCTCTGCCTCTTTGCCGAGAACACGGACAAGCAATGTAACGGCTTCCGCACGGGTAAGGCTTTTTTCAAGTTCGAACCCGTTTTCTGTTCCTTTAAACAGGCCTAAAGTATTGAGCGCCACCGCATTTTCCTCCGCCTGTGCAGGGAAAGATAGACACAAAAGAAGAACAATTACCATCCATAAAGCTGCAAGTTTTTTCATTGTCAATTCTCCTTTCAAAAAAACTATTTTCTTGTGTTTTCCTGATTTTTATAAATGACCAATTTACTGAAAAGAAATTCCAAAACAAAATTGGAAAGAAGCGTAACTGCCAAAATGATATATTCGTTTATGCCCGCCTTATCAGCGAGGTGACCAAGATAGGTAGACACGGGCGTAAAGACCGCATAAAACCCAAAAAGTTTTGCCATGGCAACCGGAACATTGGCCGCAGATTTAAAGGTATAGCGGCGATTAAACGTAAAGTTCCAGACGATGGACAAAATGAGGGAAAGAAGGTATGCGGGCCAGTATTGCCACCCGAACACCTCGGAAAATACAGCGAAGGAGCCTACCTGAATCATACCTGCCGAGGCAGAAAAGAGGGTAAACTTTACCATTTGCAAAATAGAATCTTTTTTCATTTTTCTTTTCCTTTCGGATAATGACAAAAAACTGCGCCTACGGCGCAGTTTTAAGCTTCATTCGTTCCAAACTATAAAGCCGTAGCTTTCCAGAATCTGAAAATATTTAACGAGACGTTCATAAAGTGGGTGTGCCTCTTCCCCAAATCTTTCTTCCACCTTTTCGCCAATGGCGTGCACATTCATTTCTCCGTCTAAGATTGGCCAGATGAAACTGCCAAGCTTATCGAGATGCACCTTGGTGATTTTTGGTTTTTTTAGAAGTTTCTGGGCAAGGAAGTGAAATACACCACGGTTTTCTACCTCAATGGTCACCATTCCGTCTTCACCCTTGGTCCAGTTAAATTTTTCATTTCTATTTGGAATTTTATCAAGATAATTTACAGACTTTTTCATATATCTTTACGCTTTTTCCAAAGAGAAAACTTCAGAACCGTCAGAATAATAATGCCAAAGAGCACAAGACCGCCAATATCGGAAATGGCAGAGGAGATGCCGAGCTTTGCGGAAAGGTCCAAAGCCTTATCCACGCCAAAGACTGCGAGGAGTGCAAGGGCAATACCTACAAGGCCTTCGCCTGCAATCATACCGGAGCAAAACAGTACGCCGTCGTTGACAATGGCTTCTTTTTCCTCCTTGTTCTTTTTCATCTTGTCAAGGCAAAGACGAATAAGGCCGCCCACCATAATGCAGGCATTGAGCTGCACGGGGAGATATACACCAATGGCAAAGGGCAGCACGGGAATGCCGATAAGCTCTACCACAACTGCAATAAATGCGCCAATGAATACGAGGGCCCAGGGGAGATTTCCCTGCATTACGCCTTCGATGATAAGCTTCATCAGGGTTGCCTGAGGAGCGGCAAGCTGGTCAGAGCCGAAGCCCCATGCGGCATCGAGAAGATAGAGGGTGCCGCTGATGGCAAGTGCTGCAGAAACAACGCCCACCATTTCGCCAATCTGCTGTTTTTTCGGGGTTGCACCGAGGAGATAACCCGTCTTAAGGTCCTGGGAGGTGTCGCCTGCGATGGCGGATACAATACAGATAATGGAGCCGATGGAAATGGCACTTCTCATCCCTTCTGCACCGACAGTGCCGAGGGCTCTTAAAATCAGCGTTGTAATGAGAAGCGTTGCGATTGCCATGCCGGATACGGGGTTATTACTGCTGCCGACAAGACCAACCATTCTGGAAGAAACGGTTGCAAAGAAGAAACCGAACACAACAATAATGCAAGCACCTACAAAGGATACGGGAATGGCAGGAACAAGCCATACGAGAACCGTTAAAACCAAAATAGCAAACAACACAAATTTCATGTTGAGGTCTTTGGAAGTACGAAGATCGCCGCCAATTTTGGCACCGGACATACTTTTCATGGCGCCACCGAAAGTTTTAACGATAAGCGGCAGAGATTTGATGAGAGAAATAATGCCGCCTGCGGCAAGGGCACCTGCGCCGATATAACGGATGTAGGTACTCCAGATTGCACCGGCACCGCCTTCGGCAAAAAGTTCACCGATGGGCGCTGTGCCGGGATAAAGGACAATACCTTCACCGAAAAGTACAATAATCGGAATTAAAACGAGCCAGGAAAGGACGCCGCCTGCAAACATGTAAGAAGAAATTCTTGCGCCGCAGATGTAACCAACGCTCATAACGGCAGGATAAATCTGTGTGCCGATTTCGCCTGCAAAACCTTTTACCCGGAACGAAACTTCGCCGGATACAAGCTTTAAGCCGTCGATGATAAACTTAAAAAGTGCCGCAAAGCCCATGCCCCAGAAAACGGTGGAGGCGTTTGCGCCGCCCTTTTCCCCTGCCAGAAGCACTTCTGCACAGGCTGTGCCTTCAGGGTAAGGGAGAATGCCATGTTCTTTTACGATAAGTGCATTACGAAGGGGAATCATAAAGAACACACCTAAAAGACCGCCGAGAAGGGCGATAAGGGTCATGGAAAGAATGTCGGGTTTTGCCATCTGTCCTTCAGCTGCCCACAGGAAAAGAGCAGGAAGGGTAAAGATTGCACCGGCTGCCAGAGATTCGCCGGCAGAGCCGATGGTCTGCACAAGGTTACTTTCCAAAATGGAGTTTTTCCGCATGAGGATACGGATAACACCCATGGAGATAACCGCTGCAGGGATAGACGCAGAAACGGTCATGCCGACACGAAGGCCGAGATAAGCGTTTGCCGCACCGAATACAACCGCTAAAATAATACCCATAACAATAGAAGTTACGGTGATTTCCGGCGTTACTTTTTCTGCCGGAATGTAGGGTTTAAAGTCGTTCTGATTACTCATAATACTCCCATCCGCCGTATTTTTCGGCTTTTGTATTTTCCTTGCCAGTATACCATAATCCAATAAAAATTGCAATAGTTTTATTTTAAAGTCTCCAGCATGCGGCATACGATTTCATACATTTCCTTTGTACTTTTAATACTGAGGCATTCACGGGTAGTATGAATATCGAAATGAAGGGGACCGATGGAAATGCAGTCAAAGCCCTTTATGGCATCTGCAAAAACACCGCATTCAAGTCCTGCGTGAATGGCTTGTACCTCAGCTGTTTTCCCTGTTTTTTCCTTATACTTTTCAATATACAGCTGACGAAGAACGGAATCTTTATTATATTCCCACGGCGGATAGTGACCGCCTGTTTCTACAGGGCACTCCATCAGCGTGAAAAAGGCGGAGAGCCTTTCCTCCAGATATGCCATTGCCGTTTTTTTGTTGCTGCGAAGGGCAAAGGACAAAACAGCCTTATCGTCTTCCGTTTTAAGGATGCCGAGGTTCAAAGAAGTTTCAACGAGATTTTCAATCTCTGCGCTCATTTCCATAACGCCGTTGGGTGCTAAAATGAGGGCGTGCAAAAGCTTTCCGAAGGCCGCATCATCCAAAGCGGCAAACGCACCCGCCTCCAAAATTTCTGCATCGAAGGCAAAACCTTCTTCCCTTGCGCGAATTTCCTCTCGGACGATCCCTGCATAGTTTTCAAAGGCTAAAGAAAGCCCATCCGGGTCACTTGTCAAAAGTTTTGCCGTACAGCTTACGGGAATGGCGTTTCCTTTGTCACCGCCAAAGACGGAAATAACAGAGAAGGCATTCGTTTTCGACAGGTGGTGTAAAATTCTGCCCATTAACAGGTTGGCATTGACTCTTCCCTTATGAATTTCCGTGCCTGAATGACCGCCCTTTAGTCCTTTTACAGAAAGAGAAACCGCCGTCCCCTTTCTTTGTTCCCTTTTTATGGGAACGAAAGCCGTAAGGTCACTGCCGCCGGCGCAGGAAACGGTAACAATCGCAGGATTTCCCGAATCGAGATTAATCATACGCTTTCCCGAAAGGACTGCCATATCCATAGCTTTAGCGCCAATCATCCCGATTTCCTCATCCGTTGTAAACACAGCTTCAATGGGCGGATGGGAAAGGGAGTTATCCGCAAGAATCGCAAGCATCATAGCAACTGCAATGCCATCATCTGCACCAAGCGTCGTCCCTTTGGCGCGAATAAATTCTCCGTCCACCAAAACTTCAATTCCATCTTCCTCAAACCGGATGGATGATGCAGGCTCCTTCTGGCAAACCATATCAAGGTGCCCCTGCAATATAACAGGCTCGGCATTTTCGTAGCCTTTTGAGGCAGGCTTTTTGATGATGACGTTATTTGCCTCGTCACGAGTAGCCCACAGGCCATGCTTTTTGGCGAAATCCATACAGAAGCTGCTGATTTTCTCCATGTCGCCCGAACCATGCGGAATGCTGCAAATTTTTTCAAAATACCCGAAAACATCACGGGGATCAAGGTGTGAAAGGTTATTCATCCTATTTTTCCTCCAACGTACTATATTTTTGTTTTGATACAAAAAAAGTCGGAACAAGGAAAACTTGTTCCGACGTGGTGCGAGTGACGGGACTTGAACCCGTACGCCATAAGCACACGCCCCTCAAACGTGCCTGTCTGCCAATTCCAGCACACTCGCATTTGTTCAACGCTGATTAGTATAGCATAAAGATATTTTTTTGTCAACACTTTTTCTGAAAAAAATAAAAATTAATTTTTCCCTTCCTTTTTTATATAATATATAGCAGTTTTTTTAATATAATTTACGCTTTTCTATTGACATGTTAATTTTTTTCATGTATACTGTTACGTGGTGTTAAATTTTTTCATTTTCTTGTTAGAATAAAACGGGAGGTGCAGACGGGTTATGCAGGACAGACGTGAAGAAATACTGGCAATCATTACCGCAAAAGGCGAAGCTTCCATTCAGGAACTTTCTGCGATTTTCCCGAATGTTTCTTCCATGACTATCCGAAGGGATTTAGAGTATCTCGAGTCCTGCGGAGATGTTGTCCGCACCAAGGGTGGTGCCAAAAGTATTCGCCATTTATCCTTACGGCGGGAAGCTGCTTATCATCACAGAGAATCGGCAAATGCAGACTTAAAGCATGAAATTGCGAAGAAGGCGTCGAGTCTTATTGATGATGACAGTTGCATTTATTTTGATGCCGGCAGTACCATCATGCACATCGCACAAAACATTGGCGAAAAGCCTATGTTTGCTATTACCAATGACCCGTACCTTGCATTGGAACTTATTAAAAACCCAAACTGCGAGGTGAGTATGACAAGCGGGAAACTCAGCCGTCGCAATGTTTCTCTTTCAGGCCTTGGGGCAACCAAATTTCTCGAAGGCATTAACATTGGCACGGCCCTCATGGCAGCCTCAGGATATTCTCCTGATCTTGGATTTACCTGCGGCACATATGACGAAGCCATGCTGAAACAGGCGG
This sequence comes from Clostridia bacterium, assembly GCA_017436645.1. Lineage (GTDB taxonomy): Bacteria > Bacillota > Clostridia > UMGS1883 > UMGS1540 > SIG447. Next base: position 24,342 of record JAFSCR010000008.1, read on the forward strand.
TCATCGCTTCCGCCAAAAAGGTAATTATGGTTATGGACAGCACCAAGTTTGCCCACAGCCATCCATTTACCTTCGCAAAAGCAAATGACATTGACTATTTTGTTACGGACAGCCAGGTAGACAAGGTGGCACTCGCCCCCCTCTCCCGTGCAGGTGTTCGTATACTTTAAATAGAAATCAAAACAGAAAGGATGTTTTTTATGAAAACAAAAGCAGTCAGACTCTACGGCAAAAATGACCTGAGACTGGAAGAATTCGAACTGCCGGCAATCAAAGATGATGAAATTCTGGCAAAAATCGTTTCCGACTCTCTCTGCATGTCTTCCTACAAGGCCGCCATTCAGGGTGCAGACCACAAACGTGTTCCCAATGACTGTGCAGAAAACCCCATTATCATCGGTCACGAATTCTGTGGTGAAATCGTTGAAGTTGGCGCAAAGTGGCAAAACGAATGGAAGGTTGGCCAGAAGTTCTCCATTCAGCCGGCTATCGGCTATAAGGGCACACTTATGGCTCCCGGCTATTCCTTCCCCAACATCGGCGGTAATGCTACATACATCATTATCCCCAAGGAATGGATGGAACAGGGCGGTCTTCTCCCCTATGACGGTGAAGCCTTCTTCTACGGTTCTCTTGCAGAACCCATGAGCTGTATCGTTGGCGGTTTCCATGCAAACTACCACACAACTCCCGGCAGCTACATTCATGATATGGGTATTGTTGAAGGCGGCAACATGGCACTCTTAGCCGGTGCAGGCCCCATGGGTCTCGGTGCTGTTGACTATGCAATTCACTGCGACAGAAAGCCTGCGCTTCTCGTTGTAACCGATATTGACGACGCACGCCTTTCCCGTGCTGCCAGCATTCTCTCTCCCGAGGAAGCTGAAAAGAACGGCGTAAAGCTTATCTATGTAAACACTGCAGACAAAACTGCCGAAGACCTTCTTGCCCTCACGGACGGCAAAGGCTTTGACGATGTATTCTGCTATGCACCCGTAAAGCCCGTTGTTGAAATGAGTGATGCTATTTTAGGTAAGGACGGCTGCCTCAACTTCTTTGCAGGCCCCACAAACCCTGCCTTCTCTGCAGAATTTAACTTCTACAATGTGCACTACGCTTCCACACACGTTGTCGGTACCAGCGGTGGTAACACAGACGATATGAAGGAATCCCTCAAGATGATGGAAAAGGGTCTTATTAATCCCGCAGCTATGATTACCCATATCGGCGGTCTTAACGCTGCAGTTCCCACCACGCTGAATCTGCCTAACATCAAAGGCGGTAAGAAGCTCATCTACACCGGCATCGAGATGGACCTCGTAGCTATCGATGATTTTGCACGTCTCGGTGAAACTGATCCCATGTTTAAAAAGCTGGACGAAATCTGCAAGAAACACAACAGCCTCTGGAATGCAGAAGCTGAAAAGTATCTCCTTGCAAATGCAAAGGCTATCTAATTTTGCTTTATAGCCGAGGCGGCCGGCTTATTTGCCGCTCCGTTATCCGCAATCGCTCACAGCGGAAGACGGCTACTTTGTGAGCAGAAAGGATTACATTTTATGGCAACACCAGTTATTATGCCTAAGCAAGGTCAGAGCGTTGAAAGCTGTATCATTGCGAAATGGCACAAGAAAAAGGGCGACGCCGTAGCTGAAGGTGATATCTTATTCACTTACGAAACCGATAAGGCAACGTTTGATGAAGAAGCCAAAGTTGCAGGCACCCTCCTTGATGTGTTTTACGAAGAAGGCGACGATGTTCCCTGCCTTCTCAATGTATGTGTAATCGGCGCCGCCGGTGAAAGTACTGCTGAATTTAATCCCAACGGTGCAACCGCAGAAGCTCCCGCTCCTGCTCCCGAAGCACCTGCCGCACCTGCCGCTCCTGCCGCAGCTCCGGCTGCTGCTCCTGCAGCGAAGGTAATCACCGAAAACACTGCAACCCCGGTTATTATGCCGAAGCAGGGCCAGAGTGTTGAAAGCTGTATCATTGCAAAATGGCACAAGAAAAAGGGTGACACGGTAGCAGAAGGTGACGTTCTCTTTACCTATGAAACCGACAAAGCAACGTTTGACGAAGAAGCAAAGGTTGCCGGTATTCTTCTCGATGTATTCTTTGAAGAAGGTGACGATGTTCCCTGTCTTACAAACGTATGTGCAATCGGTAAGGAAGGTAACACAACTGCAGAACTCCGTCCCGACGGCGCAGAAAGCGAAGCAGCACCTGCTCCTGCTCCGGCAGCAGAAGCTCCCAAGGCAGCAGTCGCTGCAGTTGCAACTGCATCTGCAGGTTCCACCAAGAAAATTTCTCCCCGTGCACGCGGTCTTGCCGCTCGCCGTGGTGTAGATCCTTCCATGGCAACGCCCACCGGTCCTAACGGCCGAATCATTGAACGTGACGTTCAGGCTCTCGTTGACAGCGGTCAGGGCTTCCTCTCTGCTGCAGCTGACGGCTTTAAGCCCGGCATGGTAGGCACAGGCATTGGCGGCAGAGTTCGTGTGGAAGACCTCACAGCCGTACCCGAAGCTCCCAAGGCTACATCCGAAGCACCCGCAGCCGCTGCAGTATCTGCGCCCGTTCCCGAAGTGGAAGAAGTCAAGATCCCCAATATCCGCAAGGTTATTGCTCGTTCTATGCACGCTTCCCTCTCCGAAATGGCACAGCTTACTTTAAACAGCTCCTTCGATGCTGCTGAAATTATGGCATACCGCTCCAAGGTTAAGAACAATATGGAAACGCTCGGTCTTGCCAATATTACACTCAACGACATTATTCTCTATGCCGTTTCCCGTGTACTTAAGAACCACAGAGACCTCAACGCCCACTTTACCGGTGACACTATGCGTTACTTTAACGTTGTAAACCTCGGTATGGCGGTTGACACGCCCCGTGGTCTTATGGTTCCCACCATCTTCGGTGCTGATTCCATGAGCCTTAACGAAATCAGCGTAAAGGCGAAAGAGCTTGCAAAAGCTTGCCAGGCAGGCACAATCAGTCCTGACCTTCTCCAGGGTGGCAGCTTCACCATTACAAACCTCGGCTCCATGGGCATCGAATCCTTTACACCGGTTATCAATCCCCCGCAGACGGGTATTCTCGGTGTTGACACCATTACAACCGGTGTCAGAGAAGTTGGCGGCGAGCTGAAGCCCTACAAGAAGATGGGTCTTTCTCTTACCTTTGACCACCGTGCAGTTGACGGTGCACCTGCTGCACGCTTCCTGCAGGAACTCACCAAGGTACTTGAAAACTTCAGCATTCTGCTTGCGAAATAGGAGGACATAGAAAATGATTTATGATTTAATCGTTCTCGGCGGCGGCCCTGCAGGTTATCTTGCAGGTGAACGTGCAGGCCAGGCAGGTCTTAAGGCTCTGGTTATTGAAAAAAGAGCATTTGGCGGCGTATGTCTTAACGAAGGCTGTGTTCCCTCCAAATCTCTCCTTTACTCTGCTAAGGTTTATGACTATGCAAACCACGGCGAAAAATACGGCGTAACCACCACCGGCGCTTCCATCGACCAGAAAAAGGTTATTGAAAGAAAGAACAAGGTTGTAAACACCCTCGTTTCCGGTATTGAAATGACCTTAAAATCCCACAAGGTTGAAATGGTAAAGGCCATCGGCAAAATCACAGGCAAAACAGCCGAAGGATATACCGTTGAAGCTGACGGCAAAGTTTACACCGCAAAGAACCTCATTATTGCAACCGGTTCTTCCGCCGTTGTTCCCCCCATTCCGGGCGTAAAGGAAGGCGTTGAAAGCGGTCTCGTTTTAACAAACCGTGAAGTTCTCGACCTTACCGAAATCCCGAAGAACCTCGTTGTTATCGGCGGCGGCGTTATCGGTCTCGAAATGGCTTCCTACTATAACTCCGTAGGCGCAAACGTAACGGTTGTTGAAATGCTCCCGAAAATTGCAGGTCCCACAGATGAAGATATCAGCGAAATTCTTCTCAAGAACTACAAGGCAAAGGGCATTACCTTCCACTTGGGCGCTAAAGTAACGGAAGTTACAAAGGACGCTGTTAAGTTTGAAAAGGACGGCAAAATCGAAAGCGTACCGGCTGATAAGGTTCTCCTTTCCATCGGCAGACGTGCAGTTTCCGCTGACATTGGTCTTGAAACCATCGGCGTTGAAGTAAACCGTGGCGCAATCGTAACCGACCGCTTCATGAAAACAAACATTCCCGGCGTTTATGCCGCAGGTGACGTAAACGGCAAGTCCATGCTGGCACACACCGCTTATCGTGAAGCAGAAGTCGCTGTAAACAACATTATCGGCAAAAAGGATATTATGCGCTACGATGCAATTCCTGCCGTCATTTACACAAATCCCGAAGTTGGTAGCTGTGGCGAAACAGAACGTACCGCCAAGGAAAAGGGCTACGACATCGAGGTTGTAAAACTCCCCATGCAGTACAGTGGCCGTTACGTTGCAGAAAACGAAGGCGGCAACGGTATCATAAAGCTTGTAGTTGACAAGAAGTATCGCCGTCTTATCGGTTGCCACGTTCTGTCCAACTACGCTTCCGAATTCATCATCGCAGCTGTTATGATGATTGAATCCCAGTGGAAAATTGATGATATTAAAGAGTTCGTATTCCCCCATCCCACAGTATGTGAAATTATTAGGGAAGCACTCTTTCAAGTAAAATGTTAAGGAGGAATTTACAATGACAAAGTCCCTGTTTATGGACCCCAACGAACTGCGTAAGCCGGGTGCGGTTACCTTTACCGATATCCCTGTTAACCAGTACAAGAAAACCATCAAGGAAGAAAAAGAAAACTACACAAAAGACGATTTTATGCGTATCTGGCGTGATATGCGCATCATCCGTGAGTTTGAAA
>JAFSCR010000001.1 GCA_017436645.1 Clostridia bacterium
AACGATGCTTTACCTCGTTAAGACCACCGGTGCATACAATGAAATCGCTTACAACAACCCCGGCCCCGCTCACCTTTCCATGGGTCAGGAAGCTTCTGCAGTAGGTCAGGCTTACCTCCTCAATAAGGAAGACTGCATCTTCGGTTCTCACAGAAGCCACGGCGAAATCCTTGCAAAAGGTCTTTCCGCTATCCATAAGCTCGATGAAAAAGAACTGATGGATGACATGACAGGCTTCTTCGATGGCAGAACTTACCGCGTAATCGAAGGCAAGCAGAAGGATAAGTCCAACGTAAAAGAAGTTGCTATGGACTTCCTCCTCTACGGTGCACTTGCTGAAATCTTTGCAAGAGAAACAGGCTTTAACAAAGGTCTCGGCGGCTCCATGCATGCATTCTTCACACCGTTTGGCATTTACCCCAACAACGCTATCGTTGGTGGTTCCGCTACCGTTGCAATGGGTGGCGCACTCTACAAGCGCGTAAATAAGAAAGACGGCATCGTAATTTCCAACATCGGTGACGCTTCCATGGGTTGCGGTCCTGTTTGGGAAGCTCTTAACATGGGCTCTATGGACCAGATCCGCACCCTTTGGGAAGAAGGCTTTAATCAGGGTCTTCCCATCATCTTTAACTTCTTCAACAACCTCTACGGCATGGGCGGTCAGACCATCGGTGAAACCATGGCTTACCAGACACTCGCCAGAGTTGGTGCAGGTGTTAACCCCGAACAGATGCATGCAGAACGTGTTGACGGTTACGATCCTCTCGCAGTTATCGATGCAATGCGTCGCAAGATTGCTATCATTAAGGAAGGCAGAGGTCCTGTTCTTCTCGATACACTTACCTACCGTATGGCAGGTCACTCCCCGTCTGACTCCGACAGCTACAGAACGAAGGAAGAAAAAGAAGCATGGGCCAAGCATGACGTTATCGATGCATACAAGAAGAAGCTCGTTACCGCAAAGGTTGCAAAGGCTGAAGAATTCGATGCAATCGAGTCCGAAATCATTGAGCGCATGACAAAGGTTTACAAGCTCGCTATCGACGAAGAAACCTCTCCCCGCATGAACCTCCATGTAAACCCGAAGGATCTGGAAGGCATTATGTTCTCCAACCAGAAGGTTGAAAAGATGGACGACAGAGAGCCCGATGTTCTCATGCCCATGGAAGAAAACCCCCGTGTTCAGCAGATTGCACGCCGCAAGCGTTTTGCATTCGATGAAAACGGCAAGCCCTACACAAAGAATCAGGTATATCAGCTCCGTGATGGTATCTTTGAAGCAATCATCGACAGATTCTACAAAGATCCTACCCTCATTGCATACGGTGAAGACAACCGTGACTGGGGCGGCGCATTCGCAGTATACCGTGGTCTTACGGAAGCTCTCCCCTACCACCGCTTCTTTAACTCTCCTATCTCCGAAGCTGCTATCGTAGGTAGCGCAGTAGGTTATGCTATGAGCGGCGGTAGAGTTATCGCAGAACTTATGTACTGCGACTTCCTCGGCCGTGCAGGCGACGAAGTACTCAATCAGCTGGCAAAATGGCAGTCCATGAGCGCAGGTATCATTAAGATGCCCGTTGTTCTCCGTGTATCTGTTGGTTCCAAGTACGGTGCACAGCACTCTCAGGACTGGACCGCAATCGTTTCCCATATCCCCGGCCTTAAGGTTTGCTTCCCTGTAACACCTTACGATGCTAAGGGTCTTATGGCAAGCGCACTTTCCGGTACTGACCCTGTTGTATTCTTTGAAAGCCAGAGAATTTACGACATCGGTGAACAGTTCCACGAAGGCGGCGTTCCGGAAGAATACTACGAAATTCCCTTCGGCGAACCCGATGTTAAGCGCGTAGGTTCCGACATCACCATCCGTACAGTAGGTGCAACCCTTTACCGTGCACTGGATGCTGCTAAGGAACTGGAAGAAAAATACGGCATCTCCGCAGAAGTTATTGACGCTCGTTCTCTCGTACCCTTCAACTACGAAAAGGTACTCGAATCCGTTAAGAAGACCGGCCGCATCATCCTTGCAAGTGATGCTTGCGAACGTGGTTCCTTCCTTAAGGATATCGCACAGAACATCAGCGAAATGGCATTTGATTATCTGGATGCTCCCCCGGTTGTTGTGGGTGCTCGCAACTGGATCACACCTTGCCACGAACTGGAAGATGCATTCTTCCCGCAGGCAAGCTGGATTATCGATGCAATCAACGAAAAGGTTCTCCCGATTCCCGGCTATGTTGCAGGTCAGAACTTTACGGAAGGCGAAAAGATTCGCCGCAGCCGCGAAGGTGTCTGATTCTACTGCCAATAAAAAAAGAGAGGTTTCCGAAAGGAAACCTCTTTTTTATTGTTGTTTATTTGGATAAACCCATTCCCCCGTTTCTGCATCTTTTTGCAAAACAAGGGCGTAGCCGCCGTCAGGACGGGAAAAGTATATTTCCGTAACATCTTTTGCAAGGGGCAACGTATATTCGCTTTTTGCACCCCATTCACTGTGCACACCGCCGAAAGTGGCATAGAACTTTAAATAGTGGGGCTTTACACCGCCACCCATATTTTTATACCCCCGTATAAATCCCATGGGCGACATAAGACTTGTATGAAGGGTAATTTCCGTGCCGTCTGCATTTATTTCGTAGTGTGTAAGCACCACATCATTCCGCACCACAAAACCGCTACCGATAAAATATGCACTTAAAATCAACACGATGAAAAAAATAAGTGCCACCAGCGTTTTTCGTTTTTGCATACTTTTCCCTCCTTTTTTTCAGTATAACAAAAAGACGATAAAAATGCAAGAATTCGTTTTTAAGGCATAAAAAAACGGGGATGCTGTCGCATCCCCGCAATTTGCGTTTTATTCCTGTACGGGCTTTTTCGTAATGGCTTTCAATACAAAGAGAGCTGCTACTGTTAAAACAGCGCCAATTGCAAGAAGAACTACGGCATTTGTGAAAAATGCAGCTGCCAAGTACATGACAAAGGAAACCGCCGCCACCGTAACTGCGTAAGGCATCTGGGTGGAAACGTGGTTTAGGTGATTGCACTGTGCCCCTGCGGAGGACATAATGGTCGTATCGGAAATGGGAGAGCAGTGGTCGCCGCAAACGGCGCCTGCAAGACATGCCGACATACCGATAATAAGGTATACGCTGTCGCCGGGGAAGATTGCCGTTACAATGGGGATTAAGATACCAAAGGTACCCCAGGAAGTACCCGTTGCAAATGCAAGTACACAGGCAACGAGGAAGATAATTGCCGGCAGGAAGTTTGCAAGACCTGCAGCGGCAGAATCCATAAGGTTCCCTACAAAGACGTCAGCACCGAGAAGACCTGTCATATTCTTAAGTGCAGTTGCAAAAGTGAGAATCAAAATTGCAGGTACCATTGCAATAAAGCCCTTCGGGATACAGCTCATTGCTTCCTTGAAGGTGATAAGCCGTCTTGCCATCAGGTAAATAATGGTAACAACGAGTGCTACAAGTGCGCCCCAGGGGAGGCCTACGGTAGCATCCGTATTGCCAAAGGCATCAATAAAGCTTGCACCGTCAAAGAAACCGCCAACATAGATAAGACCGATTACGCAAATGATAACGAGAATCAGGACGGGCAGGATAAGGTCAATTACACGGCCTTTGGGATTTGCTGTTTCCTTTTCAACGCCTTCAATATCATCCTGACCGGAAGTGTGGAGGTCGCCCTTATGCATTGCATTGAATTCGTGCAGCTTCATGGGACCAAAGTCAAACTTCATAAGAGTAATTGCAATAATGAATACGAAGGTTAAAAGAGAATAGAAGTTATAGGGAATGGCACGGATGAAAAGCTCAATGCCGGAATAGCCTGTTCCCTTAGAAAACTCAGAAACTGCTGCTGCCCAGGAAGAAACGGGCGCAATCATACAAATGGGTGCTGCCGTTGCATCAATCAGATATGCAAGCTTTGCACGGGAAATCTTATGTCCATCCGTTACAGGGCGCATAACGCTGCCGACTGTAAGACAGTTAAAGTAGTCATCAATAAAGATGAGAACGCCTAAAATAAAGGTGGCAATCGCAGCGCCCACACGGGATTTAATATGGGTTTCTGCCCATCTGCCGAAGGCTGCCGAGCCGCCTGCATGGTTTACAAGCGCAACCATGGCACCTAAAATTACAAGGAAGATAAAGATGCCGGCTGTACCGGACACTGCTGCAATAAGGCCTTCGTTGATAACACCGTCAAGTGCTTTGACGGGATGCCAGTTAAAGGTTAAAAGACCACCTAAAAGAATACCAACAAAGAGGGAAGAATACACTTCCTTTGTGATAAGTGCCAGCGCAATCGCTACGAGCGGCGGCAGAAGTGCCATAAAGGTAGAATAGTAATTACTGTCTGCGGGGACTTCGCCTTTGCCTTCACAGGTTTCACATACCACTTTTTTGCTGCTCAGTTCTTCTGTTTCCTGTACAGCTAAAAGGGTAACCGTTCCTTCGCCTTCACAGGTGCCGCAGTCTTCACCATCTACACTGCCTGCACCGCTGCAATCCGCACAGGGAAAAGCATGGAAATAGCCTCTGCCTTCGCAGTCCGCACAAGATACGGTTGCATCGTTTGTTTTTACGAGAAAAGCACCTATGGCTACAATTGCAAATACAAGGATAATTGCAATTGCTTTGCCTAATACTCCTTTTTTCATAAAAACCCTCCTTTTTCTTCTTTTCTTTTGTGTACCCATTTTTTGTCGAAAATAGTAACACTTAAAAGTATGTTACCATATTTTGAAGGTTTGTGTCAATAGAAATTCCTTTTTTTATTGCTATGAGCGTGAAAATATGATAAAATAGAAAAAAATCGCAAAGGAGAATCCGGTATGTACGATACCGCAATCATCGGCGGCGGTGCCTCCGGCCTTGCGGCAGCTATTATGGCCGCACGGCGGGGAAAATCCGTCCTTTTACTGGAACGGCTACCCCGAGTGGGTAAAAAAATATTATCGACAGGAAACGGACGGTGCAACATTACAAACGCCCAAATCTCGCCCGAAAACTATCACGGCACGGATGCTTCTTTTTCAAAAGAAGCACTTTCGAAGTTCCCGGTTTCGGAAACCATGGCTTTTTTTGCTTCACTCGGTCTTCCCCTTTGGGAAGGTGAAAACGGAAAGCTTTACCCCAAAAGCCTGCAAGCCACGTCTGTTCTGGACCTGATGCGGTTGGAGCTTACACGTCTGGGTGTTGCGGAAACGGTGGATACAAATATCGTTTCTCTATCTAAAAAAGGAGATGGCTTCCTCCTGAAAAGTGAGGATGGCAGGTCTTTCTCTTCCAAAAACGTGATTTGTGCCTTTGGCGGCAAGGCGGCACCTTCTATGGGTACGGACGGCGCCGGCTATTCTCTTTTAACGAAAATGGGGCACAAGCTTATAAAGCCTCTCCCCTCTCTTTGTCAATTAAAAACAGAAAACCCCATGCGTGCCTTAAAAGGCGTAAAGCACGAAGGGGAAGCAGCAATTTATATTGACGGCAAAGCGGTAAGGACAACGAAAGGCGAAATCCTCTTTACCGATTACGGTATTTCCGGTCCGCCCGTTTTTAATTTATCCCGTATGGCTTCCGAAGGGATCAGCACAGGCAGAAAGGTAACCGTTTCATTAAATCTCATGCCTGAATACACGGAAGACGGCATTTTTGCAATGCTCCGAAAAAGAAGGCAGGCCCTTCCACATCTTGACGGGGAAAGCTTTTTATACGGCATGCTGCCAAAACTACTGGGAAGAGAAGTTTTAAAGCGTGCCAAAAATGACAGGGAGCTTGCCTATCTTCTTCATAGTTTCCCGCTTACCGTTTCCGGCGTTATGCCCTGGGCAAATGCACAGGTGACGGCAGGGGGCATTGATACAAAGGACGTAAACCCCCAGACGATGGAATCCCGTCTTGTACCGGGGCTTTACCTTATTGGTGAACTTCTCGATGTGGACGGGGACTGTGGCGGCTATAACCTCCAATGGGCGTGGAGTAGTGCATATATGGCGGCAAATGCAATATAAACATAAAAGGACTGCAAGTCGCAGTCCTTTTTGTTTACGGTAAAAGTCTGTATGTACGAAGTCTGCCTGATGCAAGGCAAGGCGTAAATCCTTCTGCATATTTTACGCCGCACTGGGTGCCACGGGCCGCTGCCTGCTTTCTCTGCTCGACAATGACATCGTAGCCGTCATGCTCCCGAAGCCATACAACCTGACTTTCGTGACACGCCATCATTTTTTCTTTTGTATCCATTTCGTCTGTAATATCCACGTATTCCGTGGGAATCATGTTGACACCCCAATCGCAATCCGCATAATAAAGCGGGGCAAGGTCCACCGCTTCGCCTGCTTCCGGCATAAAATGGGGAACGGTAGCGTCAAAGGACGCTTTAAAAACGAGCCGTTCCGTTTCTCTGTGGTCGGAGCAATAATCATTCGGGTGGTGGGTAATGATAAGGTCCGGCTTTTCTTCGCGAATAATGCGAACGAGCTTTCTGACATGTTCCATATTAGCACTATTAATTGTCAAATCATCTATATCCGCCGTTACGGATTTAAAGCCTGCGACATCACAAGCCTTTTGGGCTTCTTTTCGTCTTATGGCACGAAGCTCTTCGGGCATAATGGAATAGTGCCCCATATTGCCGTTGGCCACATTGCAAACGGTTACATCGTGTCCTGCTTTTTTATATTTTAAAAGCGTACCGCCACAGGTAAGCTCCATATCGTCCGGATGACAGATAATTGCTAAAACTTTCATAAATATGTATTCCTTTCTTATATTCAAAGTAATTATATCATACTGCCGCCCTTTTGTAAAGCCTTAATTTATATGGTGGTGATGTATAATACGAAAATGAAAATGCTTGCCCTCGAGATGGCGCATGTATATGATATAGGCTACAGAAAGCGTAAGAATGGAAAGAATCCAGCCGACGGGCCAGACCGTATATAAAAACGTAAGGTTCGGGCAAAGGGGATAAATGGCGTACACCCACACAAAGCGGAAAAGGCACATATAAACGAGGGTGGCCACAGTTGGCAGAATGGGTTTTGCCATTCCCTTTAAAACACCGCCCATGACTTCGTTAATGCCGCAAATGAAATATGTACTGGAAATAATAATCATCTTCTGTCTGGAATATGCAATAACTGCGGGCGAAGAAGACATCAGGGACGAAAGAGAACCGGAGAAAATTGCAGACAAAGACCCAAAGGTTGCCCCGAAAAGCACTGTAATGAAGATGGCGCTCCAGAGCGTCTTTTTCACACGTTCAACATTCCCTGCCCCCATATTCTGGGCAACATAAGGAATGGTGGCAAGAGACGGCGCACACGAAATCTGATAGAGAATGCCGTCAAAATTATTGGCAATGGCGATGCCGGTGGTGGCATCGGCACCGTAGCTGTTGACAACGGATGTAATGACAACATTGGCAAGAGAATAAAGGGCGCTTTGCATCCCTGCCGGAAGGCCGATATATAAAATCTCTTTCATTTCGGGTATGGAAAGTCTTATGGATTTCATGCGGACAGGCGGAATATCTTTGTTTTTCCGGATTGCACCGATGGAAAGAATGAGGGCAATGCCTTGCGAAAGAATCGTCGCCAGTGCTACGCCTTCCACGGAAAAATGGAATACCCGCACGAACACGAGGTTGGCGCAAACCTTAATAACACCTGCCAGGAGCAGAAAGTACATCGGTCTTTTCGTATCCCCTGCCGCACGGAGAATCGAAGCACAAAAATTATACAGCATTAAAATGGGAACACCATAAAAATAAATCTTAAAATAAGTTGTTGCCCGTGGCAGAAGGCTTTCGGGACAATTCATCCACGAAAGGAAGGTTTTCGCAAAGGTGGTACCGATAATAAGAAGAAGAAATCCGCCTAAAAGGGCGAGTGCAAAAGCGGTATGTACTGCTTTTTCGGTGCTTTCCCCGTCCTTTGCACCAATTCGTTTTGCCACGGCAACATTGGCACCTGCGGCAATGCCGATGAGGAGGCTTGTGCAGAGCGTAATGAGCGTACCGCACGCCCCCACGGCGCCAACGGCACTCTCGTCGGAAAAATTTTTGAGAACGGTCATGTCAACAATATTAAAAAGCGTCTGAAACACATTCATGACCATAATGGGAATAGTAAGACGAAGCAGCCCTTTTGTTATAGGCCCTGAAAGCATATCCACTTTTGTACCGTTTCGCATTTTTCTTCCTCCCTGTTTTCATAACAGAATCAGTATAGCACCTTTTTCGAAAAGGAAGTATGTTTTTTTCGAAATAGACTTGCACAAAAGATAGATTTTTTATATAATGGACGGGAGGTGAGTTTATGGAGTATTTAATTGGCACCGTTTCCAATGCCACGCCCAAGCACAACCATCGTAATTATGAAATCATCTATTATGCGGAAGGCTGTGGCACAGTTTGCACAGGAGATAGAACTTTTTCCATTTCTGCCGGCCAAATTATGATTGTGACCCCCGGCACCACCCACGAAGCCTTATGCGACGGGGAATTTAAGCGGTATTATATTTCCGGGGACCTTTCCCGTTATTTTGCACTTTCCGCACCTACTTTGATTTCGGACAATCCGCAAAAGGATGGCTTGTTCTTTTCTGAAATGCTTTATAAAAACAGAAATGAAAATCCGGAATACGTTTCCGCCCTCGTCAATGCCTACATGCATTTTCTAATGCAAAGCATAAAAACGGATACAGAAATTGCAGGAATTATCAGGACCATTGCAGATACCATCACGGATACTTTTTATGACTCTAAAATTGACCTTACGCTTCTTCTTCAAAAAAGCGGGTATGCGGAGGACTATATTCGAGCCGCCTTTAAAAAACACACAGGGAAAACGCCCACACGGTTTCTGACGGAAACGAGAATTCGCCACGCCTGTTTTTTAATCGACACCTATAAAAAAACTCTTACTCTTTCCGAAATTGCCGAGAAATGCGGCTATACGGATTATGTATATTTCTCAAGGCGATTTAAAGAAATTATGGGTTTATCCCCCAAAAAATATGCGGCACTATAATTAGCGCCGCTTTTTTATACTGCAAGGAAAAAGTATTCTGCAATAATTTCGGGGGATTCTATAAGGCCGTTATCCACCCACCATCTGACCGTTTCAATAAAAGTATAAGAAACGTGGTTTGCCCAGAAATCCAAAGGCAACTTTTCATCCTTCCGCTTTGAAAAAAGCGGAAGCTGCGTTTGTGTCAGTTTATTGAGGTTTTCCCTGAAATACCGTAAAAACACCTCATTATTACGGGAAGATAAAAGGTCCAGGATATGGTTGTCATTTTTATAAAGATGCCTGAAAAGATGCAGATATACGGAATCGTGTTCATCACAGTTAAAGATGTGCCTGTGCGGAACAGGGGTATCCCCAAGGGAATCGAAAATGTGGCAGAACAGTTCCTCGCAGAGTTCTTTTAAAAGGAAGTCCTTTGTTTCAAAATGGGCGTAAAACGTGGCCCTTCCCACATCTGCCTTTTCAATAATCTCACCCACGGTGATTTTATCAAATTCTTTTTTAGATAATAAAAGCGTAAAGGCACTGAATATTGCCTCTCTCGTTTTTCTTTGCCGTCTGTCCATAGTCCCTCCGTACAGTTTTCCTTTTTTGTTCCGTATCATACAGAGAAAGCCGTTTATATGTTGCTTTTCTTAAAATACATTCATATAATGATACAGAACAATATGTTCGGTACTGAATGTATTGTATCACATTTTGATACAAAAGTCAACGGGAGGCAAACCATGAAACACGAAAAAAACATTCGAATTGCATTTCTTTTAAATCTTTCCTTTTCCGTTTTGGAATTTTTGGGCGGTCTTTTTACAGGAAGCGTTGCCATCATTTCTGATGCCGTGCACGATTTCGGTGATGCCTTAAGCGTTGGAATTGCTTGGTTTCTGGAAAAGAAAAGCGTGCGAAACCCCGATGATATATACACCTACGGCTACAGGCGTTTTTCGGTTCTCGGCGGTCTGATTACAACCATTGTACTGTTTTTCGCTTCTGTATTCGTTCTGCACCACGCTGTCATGCGGCTTCTCTCCCCCGTGCCCGTACATGCAAGCGGTATGCTTATAATTGCGGTTTTAGGCGTACTTATTAACGGTGCAGCGGCGCACTTTACCCATGATGACCATTCTATAAACGGCAGGGCGATAAATCTTCATATGCTTGAGGACGTACTGGGCTGGGTGGTGGTTCTTGTGGGGGCCGTGGTCATTCGGTTTACGGATTTTTATTTCATCGACCCGCTCCTGTCCATTGCCGTTGCCTGTTTTATTCTCGTCCACGTTTTTAAAAATCTCTTTTTAGTTCTCCGTATCTTTCTGGAGAAAATACCCGAAGGCATTTCTGTGCAGGAAATTAAGGGAGAGCTTCTGCAAATCGAAGGTGTTAAAGATGTCCCTCGCCTTTGTGTCCGCACCCTCGACGGCGAAACCCACGCGGCAGCCTTGCATATTATAACGGATGGGGATGCAACGGCATTAAAAAAGGCTGTGCGGGAAAAACTGATGCGGTATGGTATCGGACTGGTTACGATTGAAACGGAATAATGACATAAAAAGCTTGTTCTTGCCTTTGGCGAACTGTTCGCATCCGTGGGATGCGTGTCACCATAGAGATATTTTAAAAATTCTTTGGCGATATACTCGCTCACGCTCGTGCGATATATTTGCTAACGCAAATTCGATATAACTTCACTTCGTTTCGTTGCGATATGATATAAATTCCTTTTCTCGTCCCGAAGGGACATATCGCATCCGTCAGGATATATCGCGTACGAAGTACATATCGCAAATTCCGTCAGGAATTTATATCGCTGAAAAAAAGACAGATTTCTTTATCGAAATCTGTCTTTTTTTCTGGTGATCCATCGGGGATTCGAACCCCGGACACCTTGATTAAAAGGCAAAATAAGTTATAACCTTCTGTGCCCTTAAAAGCTTATAAACCCCCTTTTTACGGTGTTTTTCGCTCTTGGGTTTATTTCTGTTTTGCTATTGTTTTTCTAAAAGTGTGCAACAAACTGTGCAGTTGCACACTTTTATTTTTTGTTTTTTCTGTTTATTCGTTTTAAAATAATTTATAACGAATAACTATTTTTTTCCGACCCCCCTCGAAACGAGGGGGGCTGTGGGGGGAGTGCGCCCCGTCGAACACGTTTCATGTTGCGCCTCCGCAGAGGCGCAAAGGGGCGCCACCCTCGGCGTGCCCCGCCGAGGGATTTTGTTCGCTCCTCCTTTGGGAAAAGCCCGTTACGGAACGGCCGATTCGCAGACCCCGGGGGGCGCCGGCGTTTGAGGCGCAAGGGCTTCGGCGGGGAACCCGCCGAAATTAAATCAGGGTTTTTCGCCGCCCCGACAGCCGCAAAGCGGCGGACTGAAAAAGGAAAGCACCACAAGGAGGGCAAGGCGGCGAAAAAGCCACCACAGCGCCCGCACCCCGGACCGGGCGGCGCAGGGGCGAAACCGAGAGGAGCACCCGAAAGGGTTTTTTATTTTCTCGCCTTGTCAAGGTGGAGAAAATAAATTTTCGAAGAAAATTTATTTTACTACCTTGACACGACGGGGAAAGCGGAAGCATGCTCCGAGCGGGCTGCGCCGCCACCCCTTTCTTGCGGATGCAGCCCGCCAAGAAACGTTTATTTTCTTTTTTTGTCAAGGTGGAGGGCCGCCTACGGCGGCCACTACCTTGACACGATACGAAAAAGGAGCACAATGGAAAAGCGCCCCTAGGGCTTAGCCGACTTTTGCTCCTTTTGGTTTTTTGTTTTCTTTCCTTATGTGTGGCCGTTTTTTTTTTTTTTGGGTCCTTGCCCCCTTGCGGAGGGGGCAAGCCGCCGCAGCGGCGGGGGTGGCTACGCTAAAGCATAGACAAGTCTGCCGTGGAGCGAATTGGACAAAATTTCAGTTTTGCGCCCCTTGTGGCTTGAATTCGCGCAGCGAATTGCGCAAAACACAAATTTTGTTCACATTCGCGAGATATGCTTTTTTTCTTTTGATTTGCACTTGCGCAGCTGATGCGCAGCGACTGCTGCCCTTTAGGTGCAGCACAAAGCAAGGACAGCGAGCTTTGTTGAGAGAAACGCCTCGGGCGTTTCCTCATGGAGCATGCTTTTGTTTTTTCTTTTCCCCTTCTTGGCCGCACACAGCGAGCAGAGGGAGCGCCGCTCGACCGAAGGGAGAAGTGGGCGAGCCTGCGAGCGTAAAAGAAATGCTTTATGGTTTGCACGGAACCCCGGCAAGGAGAGCGGCGGCGAGGGGCGAAGCGTTCCCGCGGAGCGGAGCGGAGCAGCGAAGCCACCGCCACCGCGAACCGAAGCCAGGGCAAGACAAAGCAAAAAGAAGGCTTTTTTTATTTAATTCTTTTTCTTGGCCGCACACAGCGAGCCTGCGAGCGTCTCCTTTTTTGCACCAAATTGTTGACAAAAAGCAACCGGTTTTGTTATAATGTAATTGTGTACCACATTCCCTCGCATATTGGCGGCAAGGCGGCCAAATTTCTGCGGGGGTTTTTTAATACATGTATGTTTTTGCTTTTATTCTCAATTCGTTTAGAATCGTTTTTTCTATGCCTAGCCTTTTGGAAATTTTTTCCATATTTTTTATTTTGGGCGTAATATAGTCGTTTTCATATTTCCAGTATTGTGAACGGGAGATATTTAATATATTTGCAGTTTCCTGTTGTGTAAGCCCTAGAGAAACTCTCCTCCTCTTCAAGGCGTGCCCGAAAGTTCGGGGCATGCCTTCTTTTATATTTAAAATCGTTTCTTTTTCCATACTATCCCCCTTTTTTATTGGTGCTTAATTGGTGCAATTCCTTTCTTTTATTCTTTTTTCTAGCACTCTTTTTTCGAATTCCGCTATATCATAACTGGCATTGGAGCTATAGGAAAGAAAGTTGTTTTTACCGCTTATTTTCTTTTCTGTGCGCTTTTTTATTGCATGTTGTTCTCTTATTGCCTCAAACTGCATAACGTCTTTTACGCCGTCCTTAATGGCGTTTTTTAACACTGTTCTAGTCCAGTTCCAACCTTTTCCGTCTATTTTTGCAAGTTCAATTATGTATTTTATCACGGAAAATTCGAGTTGATTCTCTATTGACCGAAGTTCCTTCTTTACTTGATCGGTCATTGTCCCGAAAAGTTTCTCATACAATTCGGCGGCTCCGGCAGCATCATCAATCTGTTTATTTCCTTCTTTCTTTCTTTGATTTGTTTTGTCGACATTTTTTTGATAAATGTCGACATTATTTCCTAAAATGTTTACATTTTGGGGGATTTGCTCTTCACGAATCAAAAGTAATTCTTTTTTTATGACCGTTTCTTTACGCCGACGGGTGGCCTCGAGAAATCGTTTCTGTATGCCGGAAGAGGTTAAAATTCCAAATTTTTCCAGTATTTCTTTATTGAAAATTTCTCTTTTCACGGCTGCTGCTATTATATTTTCAAGCGCTTCGATAGTTAGTCCGAGCTCCCTCGCAAATAATAATGCTATATCCTTTTCCCAGTTTATGAAATAACCTTCCCCGCCATATATTTTTTGCCATAACTTTATTATAACGGCAAAACCTTCGAGGCCGTATTCGCATTCTATCAGCTGCAGTTTCGTGTCTAGATTCGTGTCGAGCGGAAAAAAGTGAATTCCGCTTTGCATTTTAATCCCTCCTGAAACAATCTATAAATTTTGAAAGTTCCAATACAGCCTCCCGAAAGTGTTTCGGGTCGTGTTCGTTTATAATTTCGAGTGTACTTTCTATGGCGGCGGTCAGCGTTGCAAACAAATCGCTGTCCGTTGCTTTTCCTTCAAAAAGTGTGGTGGCCTTTTTTCCGTCGAATGTGATTTTTACTTCTAGCATGTTTTTTCTCCTTTACTTACTGTTTTCCCTTCGCAACCTTGCACCGAGTTCCCCGCCCTCTGATAACCATTTGTCGAGCATGTCGGCGAAGAAGTATTTTCTAACGCCTATGGTGAAGAAAGTTCCCGGCGGAAAAAGTTCTTCTTTTTCAAGCTGATACAGCTTGTTTCTTCCACATCTAATTTTTTTGCATGCCATTTCTCGGGTAAGTGTTTCTCTCGGCATTATACCCCTTCCTTTCTTAATTCTTCAAGCGTAACATCAAGAGCATCACAAATTAAAAAAAGCTCTTCCGCAGAAAGTTTCCTTTTGCCGTTCAGTATGGCGCTGAATGTGTTTTGATTAATTCCGGTCTTTGCTGCAATGGTTTTTTGTTTTATGCCGTGCTTCTTCATAAATGCTTGGATTTGTTTATAAAACATTTTCTTGCTCCTTTCTACAGATTTTCTGTACATTTGTATAATACTACATATTTTCTGTAATGTCAATATAATTTTACAGATTTTCTATATTTTTTTATTGACAATACAGAAAAAGGGTGCTAGAATGAGGAAAAAGGGGGTTTAAAATTTGGATAATTACATTATTGGTGAACGTGTAAAAAAGCTTCGTGAGGCAAGAGGAATTTCTCAAAAGGATTTTGCAAAAAAATTAAATATAACCGCCTCCCGCCTTTCAAATTGGGAAAACGGCTATAATAAAATTCCTTTTGATTTTATTCCAGAAATTGCTTCGTTGCTTGGTGGGTCCGTTGATGCGCTTCTCGGTTTAGAGTTTACGGAGAGCCTTTCGAGTGATTTGTTTTATTATTATGTCACTTTGAATGACGAGGGCAGAGAAGCACTTTTGAAATATGCTGCAGATTTATGCGAGATTTCAAAATATACTTCAAAGGGGTGATTCTGTGGCAGATAAAAGAAAACTTGGACATATAAAAAAGCTTGAAGAAGGAAAGTTTTTAATCCGTGTATCTATGGGCTTCGATGAGTTTGGAAAGCGGCTGCAGGTTTCCAAAACTGTTTTCTGCGCAAGCGAAAGAGAAGCGGAAAAAGAGCTGGCCCTTCTATATGCTGAGCGTGAACAACTTGCGGAGGACCGCAGAAGCGGCGCCCCGAAAACCTTGGCGGCGCTTTATAGGGAATGGAGCGAGGCGCACGTTTCAACGCTCGAGGAAAACAGCAAAGCTTTTTATGCTTCACTTTGGGAGAATCATATCAAGGAATTTGGGAAGCTTAATCTTTCGGCGCTCTCTCCTTCTACATGTAAAAAAATCATAGGAAACGAAAACAGCCGTACTGCGGAAGCTGTTTATAAAATGCTTAAGGCCATGTGCAGTAAGGCTGTTTTATGGGGCTATATAGAAAAGAATTACTTTGAATATATAGATGCCCCAAAACACAAGGCTAAAGAAAAGCTGATTTTCGATGAAAATCAGCTGGGCGCCGTTGCACGCTTTGTGCGCAGCGAGGATCTAAAATATCAGTTACTTTTCTATTTTGCCGCAGTGTGCGGTATGCGGCGGCAAGAAATCGTTGCTCTTAAGTGGGATGATATAGACTTGGGCAGCTGTTCTTTTCGTGTTTGCCGTGCGGCCGTCGCTGTGGCGGGAAAAGGAACAGTTTTAAAATCTACGAAAACGGCAAGCAGCTGCCGCCGGCTTCACCTTCCCGAATTCCTCGAGCGCCTTTTAATTCGGTATCAAGTGGAACAATTTGAATGAAAAGAAAAAATGGGGACTTTATGGAAAGACGGCGGCTTTATCTTCACACAACATAACGGCGAGATTATGAATGTTACCACGCCTTCGCATTGGTGGAGCAAATTTCTAGACGAGCACAGGTGTTTACCGAAAGTTACGTTTCACGGACTTCGGCACACTATGGCTAGCCTTGCAATAAAAGACGGTGCTGCGCTTCCGGTTGTATCTTCTATTTTGGGACATGCACAAACTTCCACGACGGCGAATATTTACGCCCACGCCCTGCAGGGATGGGACGTCTCCGTTTTAGAGAGTATGGGCGAAAAAGTGTGCAATGAACTGTGCAGCGGGGAAGGTGACAAGCATTTTTCAGGCAAAAGAAAAAACGCCGAAACCTTTGAGGTTTCAACGTTTTTTCGTGGTGATCCATCGGGGATTCGAACCCCGGACACCTTGATTAAAAGTCAAGTGCTCTGCCAACTGAGCTAATGGATCATATGGCTGGGCTGGCTGGACTCGAACCAACGAATGCAGGAGTCAAAGTCCTGTGCCTTACCGACTTGGCTACAGCCCAATGTGGGGTGGATAGTCGGATTCGAACCGACGGCCTCTAGAGCCACAATCTAGCGCTCTAACCAACTGAGCTATACCCACCATATTGGCGCGCCTGAAGAGACTCGAACTCCTGGCCCACTGCTTAGAAGGCAGTTGCTCTATCCTGCTGAGCTACAGGCGCATGTGTAGTAATGGAGCGGGTGATGGGAATCGAACCCACGCGATCAGCTTGGAAGGCTGAGATTCTACCATTGAACTACACCCGCATGAGCTGACTTGACTAATTATAGCAGAAAACACCTGCATTGTCAAGTAAAACTTTCAAAATAATTAAAAATATTTCCATACTCTGAAAGTTTGTGCGGATTTCGCATATTTTTGCCGTCTGTTCAGTATACTACCTTTGAAAGAGGTGATTTTTTGCGTAATAAAACAAAAGTTTTTGTTCTTTCCATTCTGATTGCGGTGGGTATCGGTGCGCTATCGGGATTTTTGACCCGAGGCAGCATGGACCGCTTCGAGGCTCTCACAAAGCCGCCCCTCGCCCCTCCCGGCTGGCTGTTTCCGGTTGTATGGGGCATCCTGTTTATACTCATGGGCATCAGCGCCGCTATCATTTACCTTTCGGAGAGTCCCCAAAGAACACGGGCGCTGAAGGTGTATACGCTGCAGCTTATTGTAAACTTTTTCTGGAGCATTCTGTTTTTTAATCTTGAGGCAAGACTTTTCGCCTTCTTTTGGCTTCTTCTGCTCCTTGCCCTCGTTCTTCTTATGTTTGTTCTGTTTAAAAGAATTTCGCCCACAGCGGCCTATTTACAAATCCCATATATTCTGTGGCTTCTCTTTGCCGCATATTTAAACGGTGCCATCTACCTTTTAAATCGCTGACTTTTCCCTTTTTTCCTGTACCAGAAAATTCCGTGCCATAACGGTATCGCAGTCCAAAATAGAGCCTTTACTGAGAACGTGAGAAATGGTGGAATTGATAGCACGAATCAGAGCTTCGTCAATGTCCTTTTGGGCAAGCAGACGGAGCTCTTCTAAATCGGGAATATTCCGCCCCGGCTCGATAAGGTCAGATAAATAAATAATTTTTGTAAGCAGCGGCATATCCTCATGGCCTGTGGTGTGATAGTAAATAGCACTTAAAATGTCCCCGTCCTTAACGCCGAATTCGTGTTTTGCAATATGGGCACCAAGATATGCATGCACAAGGCCTTTTTCAATATAACAAACAGGCTTTAAGGGAATACTTTCCCGCTCGCAAATGGCAAATGCTTCGTCTTTGGGGATATTCTTGGCGCAGTCATGCAAAACGCCTGCGATTCTGGCTTTTTCAACGTCTTCCCCATAGCACCTTGCCAGCATCTCTGCCGTGTCCCGAACGCCAAGAGAGTGTTTGAAGCGTTTTTCATCCAACATTTCTTCTAATTTTTGCAGCATCTCCAGTTCTGTCATAGTATCCCCCTTTACCGATATAAGCCGTTTTCCTTGATGTAAGATGCAACCTCGGCCGGCAAAAGTGCCGAAGCATCCGCATTGTTTTTAAGGGTGTTTCGTACTTCTGTTGAAGAAATCACTACTTTCGGGATTTCTACATATAATGCATCCTCGGGCGGCACCCCTTCCCGTGTCACAACCACGAACTCCGCCAGTGATTTAATGATTTCGGGATTCTTCCAAGTATGCAGAAGTGCATACGCCTCATCCCCGATTAAAAAATAGAGTTTATCTTCCGGATGCAGTGCTGCAAAATGCTGCACTGTTTCGTACGAATAACTTGTGCCTTCCTTTTTCAGTTCATAGTCCGAAACAGAAAAACGTACTTCGCCATCTGTGGCAAGTTCCAGCATCCGAAGGCGATGCACACCGTCTGCATGGCATCCCTTTTTATGGGGCGGCACGGAAGCGGGAATGAAAATGACACGGTCAAGATGCAGGGCTTCCAAAGTCTCTCTTGCCGCATGCAGATGCCCCAGATGTACAGGGTCAAACATACCGCCATAAAGTGCTATCCGTTCCATACCCCTCTCCTATTCTATAAAATCAAATTCCATGTCGCCGAAGATAACCGTTTCGCCTTCCTGAATGCCTTTTTCGCGGAGAGCATCTATGATGCCGTGGGCACGGATGGCACGCTGGAAGTAGCGCACGGATTCATCTTCACCAAAATTAATGCCACGGAGAAGCTTATCTACATAAGGCCCGGAAACGATATATTCGCCGTTTTCCACGGTGATTTCATAGGCATCGTAGTCTATTTCCTCTTCCTCGATTTCCTCCGCCTCATATACAGGGATAGGCGGCAGAACATCCAGCATCTCCGCAATACGATTCATAAGGGCGTCCACACCCTGACCGGTGGCGGCGCTGATGGCAAAATAGGGGAAGCCCGATTCTGTAACAAACCTTTCAAATTCCGCTGCAGTTTCGCTTGGAATATCCGTTTTGTTTCCTGCCACAATCTGGGGCCGGAGAAGAAGATCGGGATTAAAAAGCTCCAGTTCCTTTGAGATAGCCTCAAAATCCTCTACGGGGTCTCTGCCCTCTGTACCGGAGGCATCCACCACATGAATCAGAATACGTGTTCTTTCAATGTGGCGCAAAAACTCGTGGCCAAGGCCTGCCCCCGTGTGTGCGCCTTCGATAAGACCGGGAACGTCGGCAATCACAAAGGATTTATCGTGGACAGAAACCACGCCGAGATTGGGCGTGAGTGTTGTAAAATGATAATTTGCGATTTTCGGGCGGGCAGAGCTGACACGGGAAATGAGGGTGGATTTCCCTACATTGGGAAAGCCTACAAGGGCGACATCCGCCAGAAGCTTCAGCTCCAGAATGATTTCCCTTTCCTGACCCAGCTGCCCCGGCTTTGCAATTTTCGGTGCCTGACGGACAGGCGTTGCAAAATGCACGTTGCCCCAACCGCCGTTCCCGCCACGGGCGGCAACAAAAGTTTTATTTTCACCCGTCATATCTGCCATAACCTTTCCTGTGGCGGCATCACGGATAATGGTACCCTCCGGCACACGGACGATAATATCCTCCCCTGCTTTGCCGGAGCATTTTCCTGCACGGCCATCCTGACCGTTGGGGGCACTATAGATTTTACGATAACGGAAATCCATAAGCGTGGTCAGCTTATTATCGGCAACAAAAACAACATTGCCGCCTTTGCCGCCGTCACCGCCATCGGGCCCGCCTGCAGGAACATATTTTTCACGGTGAAAAGACACAAGGCCGTTTCCGCCCTTGCCTGCCTTCACCGTAATTTGCGCTTTGTCTACAAACATACAAACTCCTCTTCAACAAAAAAACCGCAGACAAAAATTATCTGCGATTTTTTGCATTTTACTGTACAGGGTATACGCTGACCTTTTTCTTATCATTACCCATACGTTCAAACTTAACCTTGCCGGAAACGAGTGCAAAGAGCGTATCGTCGCCGCCACGGCCAACGTTTGTGCCGGGATGGATTTTGGTGCCGCGCTGTCTGACCAGAATGTTACCGGCCGGAACAACCTGTCCGTCTGCACGCTTTACGCCAAGACGCTTGGATTCACTGTCACGGCCGTTCTTCGTGCTACCCATACCTTTTTTATGAGCAAATAACTGAATATTAAGTGCGAACATTCGGATTACACCTCCATTATTTTTACGAATTCACTGTACTGTGCGGAAAGGGACTGCATAAATGCATACATGCTTTCCAAAAGTACATCCGCCGTTTCTCTTTCCCTATCGGAAAGGGGCGGTACCTTAAGGGAAACAAATCCTTCACGGCTTTCATATTCTGCAGGTAAGCCTGCAATTTCAGAAAGCCCGTTTACCGTGCACCACACAACGCTTGACACGGAAGCGCAGACGATATCGTCTCCCGCCTCGCCGTAGCCCGTGTGACCGGAAACGGTAAAAGCCGTAATTTTATTTTCTTCCCTTTTAAATTCTACCGTAGTCATTAGCCGTTAATCTTTTCGATCTGAACCTTTGTGTACGGCTGACGGTGACCCTGTCTTCTTCTGTAGCCCTTCTTAGGCTTGTACTTGAAAACAAGAACTTTCTTTGCTTTGCCGTTCTTAAGAACCTTAGCGGAAACTTCTGCACCGGCTACAAAGGGAGCACCGAACTTTAAATCGGCACCATCACAAACGGCCAGCACTTCTTCGAATTTAACGGAAGCGCCTTCTTCTGCTTCCAGCTTTTCGATGTAGACAACGTCTCCTTCGGAAACCTTGTACTGCTTGCCACCTGTCTTAATAATTGCGTACATATCAATACACCTCCTATATCACGGACTCGCTATCCGGGGTAAGCAAGACATGCTTTTAAAACCCATTCTATGCGGTTACAGCTTATGATACCATATTTTTTTTGCCTTGTCAACAGTTTTTTCTATTTATTTGAATATTTACTTTATCTCTTCTTTTTTATCAGCAGTGATATGCTGAGAAAGCGTCATAAGGCTGGCGCTTAAATGCACATTTTCCACGTAAATCCCTTTTGGCATGCGAAGCTCCATATAAGAGAAATTCCATACACCTTTTATGCCAAGTGCAGGAAGCCGCTCCGCCACTTCCAAGGCCACTTCCTTCGGGACGGTTAAAACTGCAATTTCCGGCTTTTCCCTTTTGCAAAACGCTTCTAAATCATCAATATGTCCAATGGTAATGCCGCCGGTAGTTGTCCCGACAATATCGGGTTGCACGTCGAACATACCAACTACATGAAAGCCTCGGCGTGAAAAGCCTGCATAATTTGCGAGGGCATGTCCAAGGTTCCCTGCGCCGATGATAACCAGCTTATAGTTTTGCGAAAGACCCATAATGTCGGCAATCGCTTTATGAAGTTGCTGGACGTTATATCCGTAGCCCTGCTGCCCGAACCCGCCAAAGCAGTTAAAGTCCTGACGGATTTGCGATGCAGTAACATTCATTTTCTCCGCAAGTTCGGTGGATGAAATCCGTTCAACCCCTGCGTCCTTCAAATCTGTTAAATATCGGAAATACCGCGGCAGGCGCCGTATCACCATCGTGGAAATCTTTTTCATACTCGTTTCGCTCTTTTATAAATTTTGAATCGTTTCCATGACATAATCGGCAAACGCAGCACTGGTTGCACCGTCTGCACGGCCGGTCATAACGAGCTTCTTTTCTTCAAACATACACTTATCAAGCGCACGTGTCAGGAGATTTGCTTTTTCTACATAGCCGATATGTTCAAGGAGCATTGCGGCCGCACGAATGATGCTGCACGGGTCTGCATACTGTGCACGACCTTCTTCGACCATTCTCGGTGCAGAGCCGTGAATCGCTTCAAACATTGCATAGCGCTTACCCATATTGGAGCTGCCTGCCGTACCTACGCCGCCCTGGAACTCTGCAGCTTCATCTGTTAAAATGTCACCATAAAGGTTCGGGAGGATAAGTACCTGGAAGTGGGTGCGACGCTTTTCGTCAACGAGTTTTGCCGTCATAATATCAATATACCAGTCATCCACCTCAATGCCGGGATATT
Source organism: Clostridia bacterium (assembly GCA_017436645.1). Taxonomy (GTDB): domain Bacteria; phylum Bacillota; class Clostridia; order UMGS1883; family UMGS1540; genus SIG447. The sequence goes on from JAFSCR010000001.1 coordinate 21,672, forward strand.
CCTTTGCGATTTCCTTACAGATATTCAGGAACTTACCGTCGGTGGTTTTGACAACGTTCGCCTTTGTAACAATGGAAACACGGGTTTTGCCCATTTTCTTTGCATATTCAAATGCGGCACGGGCAATACGCTCCGTCCCTTCCGTTGTGGTAACACAAAAATCAAATGCCAGATCTTCGTCAATATGTACGCCGGCAGAACCGAGGGCGTAGGAGCCTTCCGTGTTTTCTCTGAAGAAAGTCCAGTCAATGCCCTTTTCGGGTACCTTTACGGGGCGGACGTTTGCAAAAAGGTCAAGCGCCTTTCGCATGGCAACGTTTGCGCTTTCGATGTTGGGCCAGGGATCACCTGCACGGGGGGTTGTGGTGGGGCCTTTCAAAAGAACATGGCAAGCCTTCAGTTCTTCCATAACATCGTCAGGGATAGCCTTCATAACCTTTACACGGTTTTCAATGGTCAGGCCGTCAATGACGCGGAATTCAACCTTTCCTGCCTTAACTTCATCGGCAAGGAGATATTCAAGAATTCTCTGTGCCTGTGCCGTGATGGCGGGACCGATACCGTCACCGCCTACAACGCCGATAATAATGGTATCGAGCTTATTATAATCAATAAAATCCTTTTCCGCCTTCATACGTTCCACACGCTCGAGCTGACTTTTTATGAGTGCGGTAAATTTCTCTGCCGCTGCCTGTACTTTATCCATTTTTATTCATCCTTTCAGAGGGTTAATCTCATAAAGTATATTATACACAGATTGACACGGTTTGTCAATTCTTTTCCAATGAAAGCTTATGAAACAAAAAAAGGTCGGGCAATGCCCGACCTTTCATTATTCTTCAGTATCTTCTGCAGTTTCTTCCTCGTCCGCAGCAATTTCTTCTGCCGCTTCCTCGAGGCATTCTTCCACTTCTTCTGCCTGCTCTTCCATGTCTTCCATTTCATCATCTACTGCATCAAAAACAGGAATCTCGTTGCCGTCAGCATCTACAAAGAATGCATCGGGGGTATCCTTTTTCTTGACCAGAAGAATGATAATAACGGCGAGAAGAATTAAAATTAAAATTGCCATGCCAAGGACAAGGGGATTTAAAACGGTTACTTCAAAATAAACATCCTGTGCAGGATTATCCTTTGTCACCGTATAAGAAAGGGTTGTGCCGACAAAGGTTTTGTCACCGTTTTTGCCAAAGCAAAGCGGGAATTTAAAGTTTACCGTGCTGGAAGCATTATCAAGAACTTCGGGATTTGCGGCTACAAGCTGAGAGGCGTACATTTGATGCAGTGCGCTGCCCTGCACATGAATCTGACCGGAAACGATGTACTTTGTACCGAAAAGGCCGTGGTTTTTCTGCACTTCCAATCCATAGCCCGATTCGTCCTTTGTAAGCGGTGTAATCATAAGATTATGCTGAATGACCATGGAATTTTTTGCTACGTCCAGAGATTTATATTTTGCACGCATCCGGGTACCGATCATACCGCCGTCTTCAGGGAAAGCTGTCCCTTCGGGCAGAACATTGCCATTTGCATCGATTCTTTCGAGTGTAATATGCTCATCCGGATTTGCAATCTGCTTATTTACGTTTTCAATATCATAGCTTGAAACGTTTTGGTCAAGGCTTGTAAAACCAAGCTGTGCATACGTTTCCTTCGGTGCAACTACGCTGGATGTGATTTCAACGCCGTCAAAGGTGCCGAATTTAAAAGTTACATCCGACTTATAGCAACCACCAAGCATTGATACAAGCAAAATAGTCAAGAGTAAAGCTGCTGTTTTTTTCATAATACATTCCTCCTATCTCGAATAGGAACATTATACCAGTATTTTGATTTGATTGCAAGCCTTTTTTTATTTAGTCCCGAAATCCGCAAAGGGCACATGCATCGCAAAAGCGTACCCGTTTGCCGAATACTTTAAAAACTGTTTCGGGAACGTTTTTATTCTGAAAATTTTCAGCCCTGTGCAGAACAATTTGCTGCGGTGCGAGCGTAATCAAAAGACTTACAAGCAAATCATCCGAGGAAAGCATGCCCGTATCTTCGTTTTTGATTTCATCCTTCATTTGTTTTGTAACATCTTTAAAAGCACTGTCATAAAGCCGAAAAGCTCCCTCCGGACCGATGACCACGTGCAAAAGCTGCATCCTTGCAGGCTGCATATATACATAATACTTTAAAAGTGAGATGAATTCCTCATATTCTTTTTCCGCCATATAGACTGCCGCCGCCTCTTCCGCCGCCGTGGAAAGTCGTTCTTTATACTCTTTGAGACGGAAATTGACAAAGCCCTCAACCGACAGGACTTCGCTGTCCTTCAAAAATGTATACAGTTTATCTTCAATGTAATGTGTACGCTCCGTGGGCGGCAAGGACTGCATCGCAAGGCTCGCATGCCGAAGAACCTCCCGCCTCTCTTCCCCTGCAAGATAGGAATGATGGGCATTAATAATATCCGAAAGCCGTTTCTTTTCGTACTCACCCGTAATTAAATCCGCAAGGGAAAACGAGAGCATCCGTTTCAGTCTTTTCATTTCCTCCGGCGAGGTCGACGTAAACGTAATGCCCCCTCCATCATTTTCCACCTCTATACCACGGAGAACAGGTATGCTTTCTTTCGGCAAGGTACCTGTCACCGATAATCTGTGTTGCAAATTTTCCTCCCCTTCCAATTTGCAGCATTATACCGTTACAAGCGGCAATATGCTGCCGATATCCACAGGGTTAGGAATGCTTCCTTCTCGAATTTTTATGCTCTTTTTTGCAAAAAAATTAAGAATATTTTTATAATCGCCATGACGGGACAATTTTCCCGTGACATATACCGCCTCTTTAGAAAGTTTGCCTGCGGCGCCGCCAAGGAACCCATAAGAAAACCCGGGGAGAAGAACGCCGCCGGGCGAAATCTCCAAAACGGAAAACCCGTTTTTTTCCGCCTCCCTTTTTATGCCGGCATCCGCCGTTACAATCGTGTGCGCATCCAGTGGCAGCACCGAACATTTGGCATACCCCTGTTTTACGGGAATAAACAAAATACCGTTTTCAGCAAAATACCGCCGTGCCACGCTATCCGTAATTTCCGGATTGTGAAAGGCTACATTCCCAACTCTCGCTATATTATATGCCGCATCATGCGGGTAGGTACTGTCAATGGGCGTTTCCCCACACAAAACTTCAAATCCAAGCGGCGAAAGCTTTTCCTTGTAATATGTGTAAACTTCCGGTGCCGCCAGAAGGACGTTTTCGCCAAGATGGCAAAGCTGGAGATCGGCATGGCACCGCATAGAGGGCGGCAAAGCGGGAATGGGTTTTGGTTTTATACATGTAACATTTTGAATTTCCAAATCGGACACGGCAACCAAAACTTCTTTTTCGGGCAAATTCGGTGTTTTTACAAGATTCATTTTTTCACCCTTTCCCTCAAATTATCATAAAATATACTGTACAGCCGCGGCTGATTATATAGAAAAGGGGCACCGGGATTTTATTCCGGCCGCCCCTTGTTTTTTTTACAAAGATGCTATGGCATTTTGGGAAAGCGGTGCCCGCATGCCGCTTTGGTACGCATAATAGCCTGCACAGGAAATCATGGCGCCGTTATCGGTACAAAGGGAGAGCGGCGGCATATACATTTCCATGCCGTTTTCTCCTGTCGCTTCCATAAGCGACGTTCTAAGACACTTGTTTGCCGCAACGCCGCCTGCAAGGGCGATTTTTTTCATTCCCTTTTGTTTGGCAGCTTCTATGGTCACGGATGTAAGCACATCGACGATTGCCGCCTGAAACGATGCGGCAATATCTTCTTTAATAATCGGTTCCCCTTTTTGCTCCAGACGATGCACATGGTTTATAACGGCCGTTTTTACGCCGCTGAAGCTAAAATCAAGTCCCTGCACAGGACGAGGAAACGGGATGGATGCCTTTCCATCTTCCGCACACTTACTCACAAGCGGTCCGCCGGGATAACCAAGACCAAGCACCCGTGCCACTTTATCGAAAGCTTCCCCTGCGGCATCGTCCATGGTAGCACCTAAAACGGTGAATTCGTTGTAATCCGTCACTTCCACCACATGGCTATGACCGCCAGAGGCAACAAGGCAAATAAATGGTGGCTTTAAATCCGGATTGGCAATATAGTTTGCCGCAATATGGCCATGCAGATGATTTACGGGCACAAGGGGTTTTCCGATCGCATAGGCAAAACCCTTTGCGGCGGAAAGGCCCACAAGAAGTGCCCCGATAAGGCCGGGCCGCACCGTGGCGGCAACAGCTGAAAGGTCTTCTTTTTGGATGCCGGCCTTCCCGATTGCTTCTTCAATCACCTGCGTTACACAAAGGATGTGATTTCTAGAAGCAATCTCCGGCACAACGCCGCCGTATTTTTTATGAATATCTGCCTGTGAATATACAACGTCACTAAGGACTTTCCGCCCGTCTAAGGTAACGGATGCAGCCGTTTCATCACAGGATGATTCAATTCCCAAAATGTATGTCATATAAATCTCTTCCTTCCAATATATAGCATACCAAATTTTTAAATAAATTACAAGATTTAAATTATTACATTTTTGTTTTCTGCATTTTCGCCGAAAAATACGATAAAATCGGGCACTTTGCATTCGTTCTGCTGTAAATTATTGCAACTAAATTTAAGAAATTGTTAAAAAAGTTTGACAAAATGAAATAATTGTGTTATACTGTGTACTGTTGAATGTTTCGTATGCCCTGTTTTTGCGAAACAGAAAGGACTTTTTTATGAAGACAAAAATTAGCGCAGCCATTACGGCTACCATGTTATTTTTCACATCCACAACATGCTTTGCGGCAGCCGGAACGGTAACAGCAAGTTCCTTGAATGTTCGCCAAGCCCCGTGGAGCACAGTCATCGGCAAACTGGATTACGGCACAAATGTAGAAGTGCTCGGTGCAGAAAACGGCTGGTACCAAATTCGTTTTGGAGACGGTGTCGGTTATGTTTTCAGCGATTATGTATTACATACGGCCACGTCTGTACAAACGGAACCTGAGGCCCCTGCGGCAGAAGAATCCGCACCCACCGCAGGCGAGAACATTCTTGCCTATGCAAAAAATTTCCTGGGTGTTCCTTACCGCTATGGCGGTTCTTCTCCTTCCGGATTTGACTGCAGCGGGTTTGTAAAATTTGTTTACGGCTATTTTGGCGTAAATCTCCCCCGCACATCCTACAGCCAGATGCAGAGCGGTTATGCCGTAAGTACGGATGCACTCCAACCCGGTGATCTCCTCTTCTTCCGTGGCGGCGGTCACGTAGGCATCTATGCCGGCGATAACATGTATATTCATGCACCGCAAACAGGCCGGACGGTATCTGTTGACCCGATTGACCGCACTATCATTGCTGCTCGCCGTATTTTCTGATTTGACTTTTTGTATTTCTTATGCTATACTGATAAGGTAAGTTTTGAAATGAAAACGGAGGTTTTCCATGTTTAAAAAATTTGCCATCCTGTTTTCGGCCGTTCTGGGTCTTTCCGCCCTCTTTGCGCTCTCAGCCGCAGCGGATACCTTGGGCTATGCTGCAGGCGATGTTATCAATGTGCGGCAAGTACCTGCAATGGACGCAAACGTTGTTTCTGAATTGTATCTTGCAGACCCTGTTACCGTTGTGAAAACAGAAGGCTCCTGGTGCAAAATCCGTGTCGGTGAGAAACTCGGCTATGTACATAAAGATTTGATTGTATTTAACAGAAGTGAGGTGCCGGAGCCGACGCCGGTCGTCCGCCGTCCTTCTTCTTCCTCCACTTCCCGCCCGAATTCGTCCGGTTCTTCGAACACATCCCGTGTTCCGGAGGCCACGAGCTATAACGGTTCTTTAGGAAGTCAGATTGTTTCCTACGCCAAAAACTTTATCGGCGTACCTTATGTCTGGGGCGGCACTACCCCAAACGGTTTTGACTGCAGCGGCTTTGTACAGTATGTATACCGCCACTTCGGCATTTCTCTCCCCCGGACAACCTATTCTCAGGTTGCCATGGGAAGGTCGGTTACAAGATCTAATCTTCAACCCGGTGACCTTGTGTTCTTCCGAAGTGCAGGGCACGTAGGGATTTACGTCGGAAACGAAACGTATATCCACGCACCGCAAACGGGTCGAACCATTAGCATTGACAGTATGGCAAACCGATCGCTTTATGCGGCACGACGAGTATTTTAGCAAACTAAAAACCTGTATCCAATTTGGATACAGGTTTTTATATTTGTATAGGCGCTCTTTTTAAATCCTGGTTTACAAGTCCCTTTGGCATAAAATAAATATCCGTTGCCCGTTTTTCCGTTTCCCATATCGGGCAATCCTCTTTAAAAGCGGCAGGCCGTGTTATGATAGGCAAGGTTGCCGTTTTTTTCATTTGTTTCAGAATTTCCGCACCCCGCCCGTTAAAACCGAGTACACGGATATAGGATGGCTTCGTATTTTGCGGCACATCATTCTGAATCAAAAGCTGCATCCACGCCCGTTTTATCGACGACATGTGAATTTGCTTCGTTTTTGCGTTTTCAAGGACACTTTCTACCGATGTACCATCTTGCTTTACAAGTCGTTTCCACACCGTCTCAGGCACAGATGGCGGCTTTTTATCAGCACCTGTGCGAAGGGCATATAAAAGAAGTGCCGCATAGTCCAAAAGGTGCACGGCAGAAAGGCCGTCTGTTTCATACGGCACAAAGGAGCTGATATCCTCCCCCCTGTAAAGCTTTTCCCGCAGTGCAAGCGCTGATGCAAATTTCCCCTTCGGTTCTGTATCCAGATAGTCTGCGCCTTCCCGTTTCACCGAGTGCACATCACCATCCCAAAACCGGAGATATGCGCTTGCCAGAATGTTATTCGGCGATGTTAAAACCGAAGCTGCCTCCCGGTCTACCTCGGAAAGTGCAATCTTCCTTGCCGCAGCATAAGAGTGCCCCGCCTTCAGCGCCATTTGAAGTGCTGACCGAAATGCAGGAGGCTCCGTTTCCAGAAGAAAAGCCGCACGGCGAAGAAGAGATGCATCTCCGCATTCACTGCCAAATGAGAGGGTGCTACATACGCCTGTTGCCTTCAGCGTTTCCACTGCACCTTTGGCAAAGCCTTCCGCAGAAGAAAGGGCATACACCGCCGGAAGCTCCAGCACAAGGTCCACGCCTCCTTTTATGGCATGAAGAGCCCGTGTCCATTTATCATAGACGCCAGGCTCACCACGTTGCACAAAACTACCGCTCATAATGGCAATAATGCCATCCGCATCGGTCTCTCTTTTTGCTTTTTCAATATGATACATGTGTCCGGTATGAAACGGATTATACTCCGCTACAATTCCCGTAAGAAGCATACTTTACACCTCGTGCATGCGATTTAAAAATGCGCGGGTACGTTCATTTTTCGGATGATTGATAAGTGCATCCGCCGTACCGGATTCCACAATATAGCCGCCGTCCATAAATACAACCTGATCGGAAACGCCGAGTGCAAACTCAATTTCATGGGTAACAATCAGCATCGTCATACGTTCCGCTGCAAGGTCACGAATAACACGAAGCACCTCGCCGGTAAGCTCAGGGTCAAGTGCGCTGGTCGGCTCGTCAAAGAACAGAATTTCCGGTTTTAAGGCAAGGGCACGGGCAATGGCAACACGTTGCTGCTGTCCGCCGGAAAGCGAAGATGGGTACTGTTTTGCCTTTTCCGAAAGGCCTACCATTTTAAGAAGTTCCATTGCAGTTTCTTCCACCTCGGCCGCCGGACGCTTCTGTACGGAAATGGGCGCCGCTGTAACATTCTCAAGCACTGTCATGTGCGGAAAAAGGTTAAAGTTCTGAAAAACCATGCCTGTTTTTCCGCAAATACGCCTTGCTTCCTTTTCGGGTGCATAAACGACTTTGCCGTCCACAGTGTCTGCAAGTGTTTCCCCGTCAATCCGGATAGTGCCTTCCGTAATTTTTTCCAGGCGGTTGAGACAACGGATAAAAGTACTTTTTCCGCTTCCCGAAGGGCCAAGAATGGATGTTACCTTCCCTTTTTCCGTCTGAAAGTCAATTCCTTTCAGCACCTTGAGAGAACCAAAGTTCTTTTTAAGTCCGCAAACTTCTAAAATTGCCATTAGCTCTCCCTCCTTATGTGACGTGAACAACGTTTTTCGGTAAACTTAAAGATAATGGTAAGAATAAGTGTAAAGAATAAATATAATAGGGCAGCCAAAAGAAAGGCTGTTGTATCCAAATCTCGGTTTACAGCACCCTTAGCCGCACGGAGAAGTTCCGATACGCTGATGGCGGTGATGAGTGCTGTATCTTTTACAAGGGTAATGGTTTCATTGGTAATCGGGGGAATAATGCGGCTTAAAGTTTGCGGAATAATAATCTTCCACATGGTCTTGCCGCCGGAAAAGCCGAGGGCTTTTGCCGCTTCATACTGGCCACGGTCAATGGACTCGATACCGCCACGGTAAATTTCAGCAAAATATGCTGCATAATTCAAAGTAAATGCAACAACTGCGGATGTAATCCCGTCAAAAGTAATCCCCATACTGGGAAGCCCGTAATACACGAAATACAGCTGAAGCAGAAGGGGTGTACCACGAAGAATCCAAATGTATGTAGAAGAAACCCACTTTAGTGGGGCAATTTTAGAAATACGCATAAGCGCTACAACCAGACCAAGCGGAAGTGACAGCACGAGGGTGAGAATAAAAACCCGAAGAGAAACAAGTCCCCCTTTAAGAAGTGCCGGCATAATGCCGCCGGAATATGTAATCCATTCCAGAATTTCTGTGAAAGCCTTTGCAAAAAAATCCATAGCCGAATCCTTTTCCGAAAAGGCAGCTTTACCTTTTCTTTTTCTAAATCACAAAAAGAGGGCTGGCCCAAGAGCGAATGCTTTTCGCATACGCCCACGCAGGTCAGCCCCGCAAAAGTTTAAAAATTATTTAAGAAGTAAATCTTCGCCAAACCATGTCTTGGAGATTTCTGCAGCCTTGCCGCTTGCGATAACTGCATCAAGAGCCTTGTTTACTCTTTCTGTCAGTGCATCATCGCCCTTGCGAAGACCGATAACGTAAAGGTCTTCACCGAAATCTTCTTCAGCGAAAGCGTAAGCGCCTGCCTTCATGTTTGCCTTGTACATACCTGCAACCTTATCGATGATAACGGCATCAAGTCTGCCGGCATCAAGGTCCATAACGGCTTCATCGTAGGTATCGTATTCAGCAAGACCGTCAGCAATGTCACCATAGATAGCATCAGCCTTAATGATTTCAAGTGCTGCGCTTGCGGCCTGTGTGCCGATGTTCTTGCCTGCAAGATCTGCCTTCTTTGCGATGGGCTTATCTGCAAGTGTCATGATAACAATAGAGTTATTGAAATAGGGCTTGGAAAGGTTCATTTTTTCAACACGTTCCGGCGTTTTGCTCATGCCGTTCCAGATCATGTCGATTTTCTTGCTGTCCAGTTCCATTTCTTTAGCATCCCAGACGATAGGCTTGAATTCAACTTCAACGCCCATTTCGGCTGCAACAGCCTTTGCAAGGTCAATATCGAAACCTACGAGTTCACCTGCTTCTGTTCTGAAGCCCATGGGTGCGAAGGTATCGTCAAGACCAACAATAATTTTTTCCGTATTACCTACTTCGGCAGGTTTTTTTGCACAGCCTGCAAAAGCGAGAACGGTGCAAAGTGCTAAAACGAGTGCAATCCACTTTTTCATTTTAAAACATCCTTTCTTCGTTAAAAGCTACGGCTTTATCGCCTATGATTATGGTAGCACTTTATCACGATAAAGTCAAGGAATTTTTGGTTTTTTTCTATTTTTCTCCGTCAAGACCGAGAGATTCGTCATTCGTTACCCAGTCCTGCACGGAAACAATCTGGTATTTATCTTTCGTATTGCGGACAACTACCAGTTCAATGCCGGCATTAATAATCATGCGGCGGCACATGGCACAGGAAGTGGCATCAGGGATGAGCTCTCCTGTTTTTGCGTCTTTACCGACAAGGTACAATACTGCACCAAGCATGTCACGTCTGGAGGCGCTGATAATGGCATTTGCTTCAGCGTGTACGCTTCTGCAAAGCTCATACCGCTCCCCTCTGGGGATGCAAAGTTCTTCTCTTCTGCAGGTACCACGGTCGATACAGTTCATTCTCCCACGAGGTGCACCCGTGTAACCGCTGGAAATAATCTCGTCATTTTTTACGATGATTGCACCGTAATTGCGGCGAAGGCATGTTCCTCTGCCGATTACGGTTTCCGCAATATCTAAATAATAATTGTATTTATCTCTTCTCTGCATGATTTATAGCTCCCCATTTTAAATTTGATAGAAACAAAGGGCTGCCATAGGCAGCCCTTTATAAAGCATATCTTATTTGTTGATTGCACTAACAACACCGGAACCAACAGTTCTGCCACCTTCACGGATAGCGAAGCGGAGACCTTCTTCGATAGCGATGGGAGTGATGAGTTCAACAGAAATGGATACGTTATCGCCAGGCATGCACATTTCAACGCCGTCCGGCAGGTTAACAACACCAGTAACGTCAGTTGTTCTGAAGTAGAACTGCGGTCTGTAGTTGTTGAAGAAGGGAGTATGACGACCACCTTCATCTTTGGTCAGAACGTAAACTTCGCCCTTGAAAGCTGTGTGGGGGTTGATGGAACCGGGCTTTGCAAGAACCTGACCACGTTCGATTTCGTTTCTCTGAACACCACGGAGAAGTGCACCGATGTTATCGCCTGCTTCTGCGCTATCGAGGAGCTTGCGGAACATTTCGATACCGGTAACAACAACCTTGCGGGATTCATCGGTAAGACCAACGATTTCAACTTCGTCGGAAACCTTTAAGGAACCTCTTTCTACACGGCCTGTTGCAACAGTACCACGGCCTGTGATGGAGAATACGTCTTCAACAGGCATAAGGAAGGGAAGGTCAGTCTTTCTTTCCGGTGTGGGAATGTAGCTGTCAACAGCATCCATGAGTTCGAGGATAGGAGCATATTCAGGAGCGGAAGGATCGTTAGAATCACATTCCAGAGCCTGAAGAGCGGAACCTGCAACGATGGGAATATCGTCGCCGGGGAATTCGTATTCGTTGAGGAGTTCGCGAATTTCCATTTCAACGAGTTCGAGAAGTTCAGGATCGTCAACCTGGTCTCTCTTGTTGAGGAATACTACGATGTAGGGAACGCCTACCTGACGGGAGAGAAGGATGTGTTCTCTTGTCTGGGGCATGGGGCCGTCAGCAGCGGAAACAACGAGGATAGCGCCGTCCATCTGTGCAGCACCGGTGATCATGTTCTTAACATAGTCAGCGTGGCCCGGGCAGTCAACGTGAGCGTAGTGACGGTTGTCAGTTTCGTACTCAACGTGAGCTGTAGAAATGGTAATACCTCTTTCTCTTTCTTCCGGAGCCTTGTCGATCATGTCGTATGCTTCGTAATTTGCCTTACCCTGGAAAGCAAGTACCTTTGTGATAGCTGCTGTGAGGGAAGTTTTACCATGGTCAACGTGACCGATAGTACCAATGTTTACGTGCGGTTTGGTTCTTTCGAATTTTTCCTTAGCCATTTGGAATTTCCTCCTTTAATTTGCTTTTTTATTGCTTATAGCTAATAATAATATAAATTTACAGAAAAATCAAGTGTTTTTTGGAAAAAACTACGATTTTTATTTCTGTCTGCCTGCTATGATTGCTTCCATAATGCTCTTGGGAACTTCTTCATAGTGGCTGGGCTGCATGGTGTACTGACCACGGCCCTGTGTCTTGGAACGAAGATCGGTTGCATAGCCGAACATTTCGCTAAGCGGTACAAAGGCAGCAATTGCCTGTGCGCCCGGTCTTGCTTCCATACCCTGAATCTGGCCACGGCGGGAGTTTAAGTCACCCATAACGTCGCCCATGTATTCTTCAGGAACGATAACGTCAACCTGCATGATGGGTTCTTTCAGAACCGGATCACCCTTGCGGCAGCCATCCTTGAATGCCATAGAACCGGCAATCTTAAATGCCATTTCGGAAGAGTCAACTTCATGGTAGGAACCGTCAACAAGTGTTACACGAACGTCAACAACGTTGTAGCCTGCCAGAACACCATTCTGCATAGCGCTCTGAACACCGGCGTCAACTGCGGGGATGTATTCCTTCGGAATTGCACCACCGACGATTTTGTTAACGAATTCGTAACCCTTACCGGCTTCAAGGGGTTCAATTTCCAGTACGCAGTGACCGTACTGACCTTTACCACCGGACTGACGTGCATATTTGTGGTCAACACGAACAGGCTTACGGATAGCTTCCTTGTAAGATACCTGCGGCTTACCAACATTAGCTTCTACCTTGAATTCACGCAGAAGTCTGTCAACAATAATTTCCAGATGGAGTTCGCCCATACCGGCGATAATGGTCTGGCCTGTTTCTTCGTCTGTGTATGCACGGAAAGTCGGGTCTTCTTCTGCAAGCTTTGCAAGGGCAATACCCATCTTTTCCTGACCGGCCTTTGTTTTCGGCTCGATTGCTACACGGATAACAGGATCCGGGAATTCCATGGATTCCAGAATAACAGGATTGGATTCGTCACAGAGTGTATCACCTGTACCGGTGTTCTTAAGACCAACGGCAGCGGCGATATCACCGGAGTAAACCGTGTCAATATCCTGTCTGTCATTTGCATGCATCTGCAGAATACGGCCGACTCTTTCGCTCTTATCCTTCGTGGAGTTATAAACTGCGGAGCCCTTGTTGAGGGTACCGGAGTAAACTCTGAAGAAGCAAAGCTTACCTACAAAGGGGTCAGTCATAATCTTAAATGCGAGAGCCGAGAACGGCTCGGAATCGCTGGATTTACGTTCTGTTTCTTCACCTGTTCTGGGAACAACACCCTGAATCGGGGGAATGTCCGTCGGAGCAGGCATGTAAGCTACAACAGCATCGAGAAGGTTCTGAACGCCCTTGTTTCTGTAGGAAGTACCACAGAGAACGGGAACCATTTCATTTGCAATGGTAGCTTTACGGATGGTAGCCTTGATTTCATCGGTGGTCAGCTCTTCGCCTTCCAGATACTTCATCATCAGCTCTTCATCCTGTTCTGCAACAGCTTCAACAAGCGCTGCACGATACTCGTCAGCCTTGTCCTTCATGTCGGCGGGAATTTCTTCCACACGTTCATCTTTTCCAAGGTCATCGTAGTAAACATAAGCCTTCATTTCAACGAGGTCAATAAGACCCTTGAAGGTTTCTTCAGCACCGATAGGCAGCTGAATCGGTACAGCATTACACTGCAGACGGTCCTTCATCATCTGGACAACATTGTAAAAATCAGCACCCATAATGTCCATCTTATTTACATAAGCCATTCTGGGAACCTTGTATTTATCAGCCTGTCTCCAAACGTTTTCGGACTGGGGTTCAACACCGCCCTTTGCACAGAATACTGTAACGGAACCGTCCAGTACGCGCAGGGAACGTTCAACCTCAACTGTAAAGTCAACGTGTCCGGGAGTATCAATGATGTTGATACGGGTACCCTTCCACTGTGCAGTTGTAGCAGCAGACGTAATGGTGATACCACGTTCCTGTTCCTGTTCCATCCAGTCCATAGTAGCTGAACCTTCGTGGGTTTCGCCTATCTTATGCACACGGCCGGTATAGAACAGAATACGTTCTGTAGTTGTAGTCTTACCGGCATCGATGTGCGCCATGATACCGATATTTCTTGTATTTTCAAGTGAAAATTCTCTTGCCAAACTGATTTCCTCCTCTCGTCAAGAACTTAAGCTTTTCCCACATGGAGGCCTATGCCCCACATAGGTACGGTAATTTTCAAAACGGAGCCCCGGGCCCGAAGGCTCGGGCTCCGATATAAACTACCATCTGTAATGAGCGAATGCTTTATTGGCTTCTGCCATCTTATGGGTATCTTCACGCTTCTTAACAGCGCCGCCCATGTTGTTGGTTGCATCCAAAATTTCGTTTGCAAGACGTTCGCGCATTGTTATTTCGCTTCTAGCACGGGAGTACGTTGTCAGCCAGCGCAGACCTAAGGTCTGGCGTCTTTCCGGACGTACCTCCATAGGTACCTGGTAAGTAGCACCACCTACGCGGCGTGCTTTTACCTCCAGAACAGGCATGATGTTCTCCATTGCCTGCATGAATACTTCTACAGGCTCTTTGCCGGTCTGTTCACGAATGATGTCAAATGCATCGTATACAATTTTCTGTGCAACACCTTTCTTACCATCCAGCATAATGTTGTTAATAAGACGGGTTACAACCTTATCTCCGTAAAGCGGGTCCGGCAAAACATCTCTTTTTGCAATAAAACCTCTTCTCGGCACTTTACTTCCCTCCTTCATTAAATTATTTATGAATTCTCAGGTACTCAAAGCTTCTTTGCTTTGTTAGTGCAACGCGTTATTTTATAGGCAGACTTATGCTGCCGAAAAAACCGCATCGCACGCGAAAGGGTATCCTGGCCCTTTCTTCGCACTTCCGGCGGTATTACTTCTTAGGACGTTTTGCGCCATACTTACTTCTGGACTGCTCACGCTTTGCAACACCTGCAGTATCAAGGGTACCTCTGATGATGTGATAACGTACACCAGGGAGGTCCTTAACTCTGCCGCCGCGAATCAGAACAACGCTATGTTCCTGCAGATTGTGTCCTACGCCCGGAATGTAAGAAGTAACTTCGATTCCGTTAGAGAGACGTACTCTTGCAATCTTACGCAGTGCGGAGTTCGGCTTTTTCGGCGTCATGGTTTTAACAGCTGTGCAAACACCGCGCTTCTGAGGGGAATTCTGATCAGTGAGTTCCTTCTTCAGAGAGTTTAAACCCTTCAAAAGAGCCGGAGCTGTCGACTTGGTAACGCTTGTTTCTCTGCCCTTGCGGACTAACTGGTTAAATGTAGGCATCATTGCACCTCCTTACCTATAAATTCTATAATAATCGGCTTTGCCGCACTATAGCATGGCTATGGGCGGTAGTTTTTCTACCGCCGCATAAAAGATTACCTATTTGAGAAGGACTGCTACTGCCGCACCCACATCAATGCCTGATGCCTCACCGAGTGCCTTGCAGCTTTCGCAGTATTCAACGGGCACACCTTGTGCCTCGCAAGCATGTACAAACGGGGTGCTGACATGCACATCCGCATCCATAGACACGAATGCTTTTGTGGCTTCGCCCGCCTTTACTGCTTTGAGTGATTGTTTAAAACCAACAATTTTTTTGTCAGTTTTTAGCTCTTCTAACATAATTCTCCTTATTCTTTACCCCCTTGCAAACAAGGAGTAAAGCCCGTTTTTTACGGGAATTTCCGGGTTTTATCCCATACATTCGGAAATTATATCACAATTTTTAGCGGATGTCAAGATAATTTGCATCAATTCCCTCAAAGAGGTCATTCTCCCCTTTGGGTTCAACTGCAACATCTCTGTATCTTGCCATACCGGTACCTGCCGGAATAAGCTTACCGATGATAACATTTTCCTTAAGACCGAGCAGCGGGTCAATCTTACCTTTGATTGCCGCATCTGTAAGAACACGGGTAGTTTCCTGGAAGGATGCTGCAGAAAGGAAGGAATCGGTAGCAAGAGATGCCTTGGTGATACCAAGAAGAATATCTTCGTATTCAGGTACCGCTTTGCCTTCTTCAACTGCCTTTTTGCAAAGGTCTTCCATAAGAAGCCTGTCTTCCAGTGTTCCCATAAGGATATCACTGCAACCGGATTCTGTAACACGAACCTTCTTCATCATCTGGCGGACAATAACTTCGATATGCTTATCGGAGATGTCAACACCCTGCTGGCGATATACACGCTGTACTTCCTGAATGATGTACTGCTGTACTGCTGCAGCACCGCTGATGCGGAGAAGATCGTGGGGGTTTAAGGAACCTTCTGTAAGGGCTGTACCGGGTTTTACAACATCGCCCTCTGCCACCTTAAGCTTGGAGCCGTAGGTGATGAGGTAAGTGCGGCTGTCACCGGCTTTATCATCTGTAATTGTGATTTCACGTTTTTTCTTGGTTTCATCAATGTGAACCGTACCGCCGTTTTCGGAAAGAACGGCAAGGCCCTTCGGTGTTCTGGCTTCGAAAAGTTCAACAACACGGGGAAGACCCTGGGTAATGTCGCCACCGGCAACACCGCCCGTATGGAACGTTCTCATTGTAAGCTGTGTACCCGGTTCACCGATGGACTGGGCGGCAATAATACCAACCGCTTCACCAACGTTGACTCTGTCACCGCTTGCAAGGTTTGCGCCATAGCACTTGGCACAGACGCCGATTTTTGCATGGCAGTGGAGTACAGAGCGGATTTCAACTTCTAAGATACCTGCTTCGTCAATGGCATGGGCTGCAGCTTCGGAAATAAGCTTTCCTTCTTCTGCCAGCACTTCGCCGGTTTCAGGATGCACAACATCCTTTGTGGGAACACGGCCAACAAGTCTTTCAAATAAAGGCTCGATGACAGCGTTGCCG
This sequence comes from Clostridia bacterium, assembly GCA_017436645.1. Lineage (GTDB taxonomy): Bacteria > Bacillota > Clostridia > UMGS1883 > UMGS1540 > SIG447. The sequence continues at coordinate 38,159 of JAFSCR010000001.1, forward strand.
TCTTTGATTGCAGAAACGGTGATGCCTTCATGTGTACCGCAATCGTCCTCACGAATGATAACATCCTGGCTGACGTCAACAAGACGTCTTGTAAGGTAACCGGAGTCAGCCGTACGGATAGCCGTATCAGCAAGACCTTTACGGGCACCGTGTGTGGAAATGAAGTATTCCAGAATATTAAGACCTTCACGGAAGTTTGCACGGATAGGAACCTCAACGGTACGACCCTGCGTATCAGCCATAAGACCACGCATACCGACGAGCTGACGAATCTGGTTTACGCTACCACGAGCACCGGAGTCAGCCATCATGTAAATCGGGTTGTACTTATCAAGGCCCTTCATGAGAGCATCCGTAACATCGGAAACGGCACCTTCCCAAGTCTTGATAACACCTGCATAACGTTCTTCGTCGGTTAAGATACCACGACGGAACTGGGCTTCAATCTTATCAACTGCCGCTTCGGCATTTGCAAGAATTTCTTTCTTTTCTTCCGGAACTTTCATATCGGATACGCTGATGGTGATAGCACCTCTCGTGGAGTATTTATATCCCATTGCTTTAATTTTATCCAGAAGAACTGCAGTTTCTGTAATACCGTGCTTTTTAATGCACTTATCAATGATTTTTCCGAGGGCGCTCTTCCCTGCCAGGAATTCAACTTCCAGGAGAAGGGCATTTTCAGGCTTCGTACGGTCTACAAAACCGAGGTCCTGCGGAATATTTTCGTTAAAGATGATGCGGCCGACGGTTGTTTCAATGAGGCCGGAAACCTTTTTGCCGTCAATTTCCTTTTCGTTTCTGACACGAATGGGAGCATGCAGGCCGATAACACCGTTATTGTATGCAAGCTTTGCTTCCTCAAAGTTTGAGAATGCCTTGCCTGCGCCTACTTCATCTTCTTTTACGAGTGTCAGGTAGTAAGAACCTAAAACCATATCCTGTGTCGGTGTTGTTACAGGCTTACCATCCTGGGGCTTTAAGAGGTTGTTTGCAGAAAGCATGAGGAATCTTGCTTCGCTCTGTGCCTCAGGAGAAAGGGGTACGTGAACAGCCATCTGGTCACCGTCGAAGTCAGCGTTAAAAGCAGAACATACGAGGGGGTGAAGCTTTAAAGCTCTGCCTTCAACCAGAACGGGTTCGAAAGCCTGAATACCGAGTCTATGCAGGGTAGGAGCACGGTTTAAGAGAACGGGATGTTCTTTGATTACATCCTCCAGTACGTCCCAGACTTCGGAACGAACACGTTCTACCATGCGCTTTGCGCTCTTAATGTTATGTGCATAACCGCCCATAACGAGTTTCTTCATTACGAAGGGTTTGAAGAGTTCCAGTGCCATTTCCTTCGGAAGACCGCACTGATAAATCTTAAGTTCCGGACCTACAACGATAACGGAACGACCGGAATAGTCAACACGTTTACCGAGAAGGTTCTGACGGAAACGGCCCTGTTTACCTTTCAGCATATCGGAAAGGGATTTAAGAGCACGGTTACCGGGGCCTGTTACAGGTCTGCCACGGCGGCCGTTGTCAATAAGAGCATCAACTGCTTCCTGAAGCATTCTCTTTTCGTTGCGGACAATAATGTCAGGTGCATTGAGATCGAGAAGTCTCTTAAGACGGTTGTTTCTGTTGATTACACGACGGTAAAGGTCGTTTAAGTCACTGGTTGCAAATCTGCCGCCGTCGAGCTGGACGAGGGGGCGGATTTCCGGCGGAATTACGGGAATAGCTTCTAAAATCATCCATTCCGGACGGTTGCCGGAAGAACGGAAGGCTTCAACAACCTCAAGACGCTTTACAAGGCGGATTTTCTTCTGGCCCTGTGCATCTTCCACTTCTGCACGAAGTTCTTCTGCAAGCTGTTCGAGGTCGATTTCAGCGAGAAGCTCACGGATTGCTTCCGCACCCATGGCGGCACGGAATACATCGCCGTACTTTTCCTGCAGTTCTCTATATTCTTTTTCTGTTAAAATCTGTGTTTTTTCCAGTTCTGATGCCTTGCCCGGGTCAATAACGATGTAAGCGGCAAAGTATAAAACCTTTTCCACTTCGCTGGGTGAAATATTCAGCATCAGTGCCAGACGGCTGGGGCTACCCTTAAAATACCAGATATGGCTTACGGGAGCCGCAAGCTCAATGTGACCCATTCTTTCACGGCGAACCTTCGCACGTGTTACTTCAACGCCGCATCGGTCACAGACAATGCCTTTAAAGCGAATTCTCTTGTATTTACCGCAATGACATTCCCAGTCCTTGGTGGGGCCGAAAATACGCTCGCAGAACAGACCGTCCCGTTCCGGCTTGAGTGTGCGATAATTGATTGTTTCCGGCTTTTTAACTTCACCTCTGGACCATTCTCGAATCTTTTCCGGTGAAGCAAGCCCAATCTGTATGGCATCAAACGTATTAAATTCCAACATTTGTCGCACCGTCCCTTTCTATATTATTGCAGCAAAAGCTGCATCCGAACTTCTTTTTTGGGGAAACCTTATAAATCTTCTTCATCGTCATCGTCGAAGTCTTCCAGGTCAGCGTCGAGATAGCTGTCCAGATCGTCTTCGTCGTCCATGACCGGTTCATCGTTTCCAAGGCCAAGTGCATCCATAAGGAGTGCATCCTCGTCTACTTCGCTGAAGCCTGCACGTTCAAATGCGCCGGCTTCGCCTTCAACGCCCTGGCCGAGTTCCTCGGGCATGATATCGTCCATATCGTCATCTGCCGATTCGCCAAGATTTACTTCTTCGCCGTCCTTATTAAGAACACGAACATCCATACCGAGAGACTGGAGTTCTTTGAGAAGAACCTTGAAGGATTCAGGAATGCCCGGGTTCGGAACATTCTCGCCTTTCACGACAGCTTCATATGTTTTTACACGACCGACAACGTCGTCCGATTTTACAGTCAGGATTTCCTGCAGCGTATATGCAGCACCGTAAGCTTCCAGCGCCCAAACTTCCATTTCACCAAATCTCTGACCGCCGAACTGTGCCTTACCACCCAGAGGCTGCTGTGTAACCAGTGAGTAGGGGCCGGTAGAACGGGCATGAATCTTATCGTCAACAAGGTGGAGAAGTTTCAGCATATACATGTAACCGACAGTTACGGGATTATCAAAGGGTTCGCCGGTACGTCCGTCATACAGAACGGTTTTACCGTCCGGACGGCAGCCGACCTTTTCGAGGGCCTCGGCAATATCTTCAGCCGTAGCACCGTCGAAGACCGGTGTTGCAATCTTAACACCCATCTTCTTTGCCGCAAGGCCAAGATGTACTTCGAGCACCTGCCCGATGTTCATACGGGAAGGAACGCCGAGGGGGTTAAGAACAATGTCAAGGGGTGTACCGTCGGGAAGGAACGGCATATCCTCTTCCGGCAGAATACGGGAGATAACACCCTTATTACCGTGACGGCCTGCCATTTTGTCACCGACAGAAATCTTTCTCTTCTGTGCGATATAGCAGCGTACAATCTGGTTTACGCCCGGCGGCATTTCGTCGCCGTTTTCTCTTGTGAAGACTTTAACGTCTACGATGATACCGGCTTCACCGTGAGGTACACGAAGAGAGGTATCACGAACTTCTCTTGCCTTTTCACCGAAGATGGCACGGAGAAGTCTTTCTTCCGGTGTCAGCTCTGTTTCACCCTTGGGTGTAACCTTACCGACCAGGATATCCCCTGCACGAACCTCAGCACCGATGCGGATAATACCACGCTCGTCAAGGTCTTTCAAGGCATCTTCGCCAACATTGGGGATTTCTCTTGTAATATCTTCCGGCCCGAGCTTTGTGTCTCTGGACTCGGATTCGTATTCTTCAATATGGATAGATGTGAAGACATCATCACGAACAAGCTTTTCAGTAATTAAGATAGCATCTTCGTAGTTATAGCCTTCCCACGTCATAAAGCCGATGAGAACGTTGCGGCCGAGAGCGATTTCGCCGTTATCGGTAGAAGGACCGTCTGCAATGATATCGCCCTTTTTAACGATTTCACCACGGGAAACGATGGGACGCTGGTTAATGCAGGTACCCTGGTTTGAACGGGTGAACTTGGAAAGGGTCATCGCATGGCGTTCGCCTTCTTCGTCACGGATAATGATTTCGCTTGCAGAAACCTTTTCAACAAAACCGTCACAGGGAGAAAGAATTACAACGCCGGAGTCTTTTGCGGCTTTGTATTCCATACCTGTACCGACTACGGGAGAATCGGTGCAAAGAAGGGGAACTGCCTGTCTCTGCATGTTAGAACCCATGAGGGCACGGTTCGCGTCGTCGTTTTCAAGGAAGGGAATCATGGTGGTTGCAACAGATACAACCTGCTTCGGCGAAACGTCCATGTAGTCAACTTCCGAAGGACTTACTTCCATAAATTCGTCTCTGTGACGAGCGGTTACCTTCTTATGAACGAACTTGCCGTTTTCATCCAGCTCTTCGTTAGCCTGTGCTACGATAAATTCGTCTTCCACATCAGCCGTCATGTAATGGATTTCATCCGTTACACGGCCTTCTTCTTTTATAACCTTACGGTACGGTGCTTCAATAAAGCCGTACTCGTTTACTCTTGCATAAGTACTGAGGGAGTTGATAAGACCGATGTTCGGGCCTTCAGGCGTTTCAATAGGACACATACGGCCGTAATGGGTATAGTGTACGTCACGAACCTGGAAGCCTGCACGTTCACGGCTGAGACCACCGGGGCCGAGTGCAGAAAGTCTTCTCTTATGGGTAAGTTCACCGAGAGGGTTCGTCTGGTCCATAAACTGAGAAAGCTGAGAGGAACCGAAGAATTCCTTGATGGTTGCCACAACGGGACGGATATTAATGAGGGACTGGGGTGTTACAATATCCAGATCCTGAATGCTCATTCTTTCGCGAACACCACGTTCCATGCGGGCAAGACCCATGCGGAACTGGTTCTGCAAAAGTTCGCCAACGCCACGGAGGCGGCGGTTGCCAAGGTGGTCAATATCGTCTGTTGTGCCGATGCCGTCAAAGAGATTGAGGCAGTAGTTAATGGAAGCGAAAATATCGTCTTCCGTAATATGCTTGGGAGAAAGCTCATCCACACGGCGTAAGATTGCGGTACGGATATCTTCTTCGCTTTCATTTTCTGCGAGAATTTCTTCGAGAACGCTGCGGCGCACTTTGCTGCGAATGCCAAGGTCTGTCGTGTCGAAATCAACGAATTCGGCAAGGTCTACCATATTATTGGAGAAAATCTTAACGATTTTACGTTCTCCGGTCTGCTTATCGTCAAGGGCAACGTGCACAACGTTTACGCCTGCACGTTCGGCTTCTTCTGCCATATCACGGCGGATAACTTCGCCTGCAGCGACGATAACTTCACCGGTACGTGCATCAATAATATCTTCTGCCGCAACCTGACCTACAATACGGGCAGCGATGGCTAATTTCTTATTGAACTTATAACGGCCTACACGGGCAAGATCATATCTGCGTGCATCGAAGAACAGCATCTGCAAAAGAGAGCGGGAGCTTTCAACTGTAGGCGGTTCCCCCGGGCGCAGGCGACGGTAAATTTCGAAGAGTGCTTCTTCTTCCGTCTTGGCCGCATCTTTTTCAATCGTTGTTAAAATTCTTTCGTCCTCACCGAAAAGGCCTGTGATATCCTGGTCGGTAACAAGGCCGAGAGAACGAAGGAGCACCGTCATGGGCAGTTTTCTGGTTCTGTCCACACGGACCCAAAGTACGTCATTGGAGTCTGTTTCATATTCCAGCCATGCACCACGGTTGGGGATGACTGTGGAAGCCAGAATCTTCTTACCTACTTTATCAAATGATTCTTCAAAATAGATACCGGGAGAACGAACCAGCTGGCTGACGATAACACGTTCAGCACCGTTTATAATAAAGGTACCCTGTTCTGTCATCAGCGGGAAATCACCCATAAAGATTTCCTGTTCTTTGATTTCGCCGGTTTCGAGGTTTCTAAGACGAACCTTTACACGGAGAGAAGTAGCGTAATTGGTGTCACGTTCCTTACATTCCGGAATGGTATACTTCGGCTTTTCATCCAGCGAATAATCGACAAATTCCAAAACGAGGTTGCCGGTATAGTCGGTAATGGGAGAAACGTCATGAAATACTTCACGGATGCCTTCCTCAATAAACCATTTGTAAGAATTCTTTTGCACCTCGATTAAATTTGGCATTTCCAAAACTTCACCGATTTTGGAATAACTCATGCGTGTGTTTTTTCCGAGTTGCACGGGATGTACCATAAATCTCACCTCATTTTAAAATTACAAAATATTGTGAAAAATAGCATTGTTTGCATGCGAAAATGCGCCTTTTCTTTTGTCGGATACGGCACACTCGCCCAATCAAATATGCATAATTATCCATTCTTATAATGCAGATTAGTATTCTACCACAAAAAGACGGGCTTGTCAAGAAAAATTTTGAATATTTTTTTGTTTTTTTCAAAAACTTGTAATGCGGAATTCCTATGCAGCGCCGCCATGTGTCCCTTGACTTTCCCTCGGGAAAATGATATACTGCATTATATATAATGAAAGAATTTTTCAGAAAGGGACTCTTTGCCGTGCAAAACATATACAAAGCACTTCCTGTGCGCCTTCTCCCCTGGTTTCGTGAAAATGCACGGGACCTCCCCTGGCGCAAGGACAAAAATCCATACCGTGTCTGGCTTTCGGAAATTATGCTGCAACAAACACGTGTTGAAGCGGTACGGGGCTATTTTCTGCAGTTTTTGGAGGCTTTTCCCCATATCCGTGCACTTGCCGAGGCGGACCCGGATGCAGTCCTTAAAAAATGGGAAGGCCTCGGGTATTACAGCCGTGCCCGCAATCTGCAGAAAGCCGCAAAGGTTATTATGGAAGTCCATGACGGCAAATTTCCCGAAACGTATGCGGAAATACTTGCCCTGCCCGGCATAGGTGCCTATACGGCAGGGGCAATTTCGTCCATTTGCTTTGAAAAGCCAACGCCTGCGGTGGACGGCAATGTTCTTCGTGTAACGGCGAGAATGACCGACTCCCATTCCCCCATTGATTTGCCTGCGGTAAAAAAAGAAGTTACCGGAAATCTGGAAAAAATATATCCTGCAGGAAGCTGCGGCGATTTTACCCAAAGCCTTATGGAACTGGGTGCCACGGTATGCACGCCCAAGTCACCCCATTGTACTGCTTGTCCCCTTTCGGATATCTGCCTTGCAAAAAAGCACGGTACCGCTGCTGTTTTGCCTAAAAAAACGCCGAAGAAACAGCGGCGCAAAGAAGAAAAAACCGTATTCTTTTTTACGTGTGGTGACAAGGTTGCCGTACAGAAACGAAATGCAGAAGGTCTTCTGGCAAATCTATGGGAATTCCCGAATATTCCTGACGTTCTTTCGGCAGATGCGGCCGTAAAAGCTGCAACAGCTTTTGGGGTTTTACCCGATGCGCCCACGAAGGCAAAAGAACGTATCCACATTTTTACCCATATTGAATGGCATATGACCTGTTATTATATTCCGTGCCGGAATACGCCGTCCTGCTTCGTCTGGGTAAAGCAGGACGAGCTTTCCCAAAGCATTGCGCTCCCCACGGCATTTAAAATGTTTTTGGAGGATGACGATGACCGTATTTGAACGTATATACGACGTAGTTCGCATGATTCCGAAAGGCAAAGTGGCCACCTACGGACAGATTGCCGCTCTTGCTGGAAACCCGAGATGGGCACGGGTAGTGGGGTATGCACTCCATGTAAATCCCGATCCTGATTCTATCCCGTGCTACCGTGTGGTAAACCGTGAAGGCGCCGTTTCAAAAGCCTTTGCCTTCGGCGGAGAAAATGTGCAGATTACGCTTCTTCGGGCGGAGGGGGTTATAGTGGAAAACGGCAAAGTGGACCTTTCCGAATTCCTTTGGCGTCCGTAACAAAAAAAATTAAAAAAAATCACAAAATCACTTGACATGTAAATCGGGCTGTGCTAGAATACCCATAATCCAAAAAAAGGCACCATCGTTTTAGGAAAAAGCAGGAATGCAAACTTAAAAAGGAAGTGGTCTGAATGCGAAAGCAAAAAACGGATTATGAGGAACTTTTTCTCAAGGTAGATGCGAAAAAACAGCCTCTAAAAACTCTATTACTTCTGTTTCGAGACAATTTGGGCAGGGTTTTGCTCACAATTGTTTTTTTTGTGCTCAAAAATCTGCCTGTATGGATTTTGCCGATTCTGACTTCGGCAATCATTAACGAAGCCGTAAACCCGGATGGGCAGACCCTGCAAAAGATTCTGACCTATCTCGCTGTCGGCCTTGTGTTGATTGGGCAAAACATTCCTACCCAGCAAGGCGAAACATATTTCACCACCCGTGTGGTACGTGATATTGAGCTTCGCCTTCGCAGCGCAATCGTGCGAAAGTTGCAGCACCTCACAATTTCTTGTCACAAAACACTTTCTTCCGGTCGTATTCAATCCAAAATTCTTCGGGATGTAGACAGTATAGAGGCGCTTTCCAAAGCAACCATTACCAACATGGTCCAGTCGGTTTTATCCATTTTAGTGTTTGCCACCATTACCATCTTTCGCAGTCCGCTGGTCGCTTTGTTCTTTCTCCTGACTATTCCCATTGCCGCCTTTATGATTAAGCACTTCCGCCGTAATATCGGCCGTACCGTCGGGGATTTCCGCAAAGAAGTGGAGCATATGTCTGCATACGTTTCGGAAATGGTAGAAATGATTCCCGTCACAAAGGCCCATGGCCTTGAAAGCGTGGAGACGGAAAGAATCGATACCCAGCTTGAAAAAGTACAGAAAAAGGCTATCGAGACGGACACGGTGCAGACGCTATTCGGCTCTTCTTGTTTTGTTGCCTTTCAGTCCTTCCAGCTCCTTTGCCTTTGCTTTACCGGTTTTCTTGCCTACAAAGGCAAAATTTCCGTTGGTGAAGTTGCCATGTTCCAGAGCTTTTTTTCGCAGCTCCTTGGCTCTTTCAGCGGACTGCTTACGCTGTATCCTACAATTTCAAAGGGCTTTGAGGCCATCGGTTCTGTTTCGGAAATTCTGGCTTCCGCGGATATTGAAAATAACAGCGGAAAGATGAAGCTTCCCACTGTAAGCGGAAACTTCTCTTTTGAAAACGTCAGCTTTACATATCCGGACGACCCGACAATCCCGATTTTAACCGACTTTACCCTTTCTGTAAAAGAAGGCGAATATATTGCCTTTGTCGGTGAATCCGGCTCGGGGAAAACCACGGCGTTGAATCTCTTAATTGGGTTCCATTTCCCCACCGAAGGCACCGTAATGGTGGACGGCCACAACATGCGTGACATAAACCTCACCGCCTACCGCCACCATATTGCCGTCGTTTCTCAAAACAACATTCTCTTCTCCGGTTCTATCCGGGATAACATTGCTTACGGTCTTCCCCATGTCAAGGACGAAGAAATTGAAAAAGCCATTGACCTTGCCAATTTAAGAGAACTGATAGAGGAACTGCCGGACGGCATTGATACACAAATCGGCGAACACGGTGGCAGGCTTTCCGGCGGACAGCGCCAGCGAATTGCCATTGCCCGTGCCATGATCCGCAATCCCAAAGTCATTCTTCTCGACGAAGCCACAAGTGCCTTGGACAACGTTTCCGAGCATAAGGTGCAGGAAGCAATGGATAAGCTCATTTCAGGGCGCACAACCTTCGTGGTGGCCCACCGCCTTTCTACCATCCGAAGCGCCGACCGCATTGTGGTTATGCGGCACGGCAAAATTGAGGAAATCGGCACTTACGATTCCCTTATTGCACAAAAAGGCTATTTTTATGAACTTGCACGGCTACAGGAAGAAAACTGAACTACAAAAGGCGCCCGATTTCTAAACTTGAAATCGGGCGTTTTTTAGCCTTCGATTGGTTTTAAAGCATCGAGGAGCTTTTTCATGGCCTTCTTTTCGATGCGGCTGACGTAGGAACGGGAAATGCCCAGCGTTTTAGCAATTTCTTTCTGGGTTTCTTCTTGGTACGCCCCGATTCCGTACCGCATACAAATTACCCGTTTTTCCCGTGGTCGCAAGCTGTGTCGCATGGCCTCGTAAAGCTTTTTTATGCGGTATTTCATATCAATCTTCTCTGTAATATCTTCGTCGGAGCTATCCAGAATGTCGAGAAGGCTCACTTCGTTCCCCTCTCTGTCAAACCCGATGGGTTCCTGCAAGGAAACTTCATTTTGCAGCTTGCGGTTTGCACGGAGAACCATGAGCACTTCGTTCTCAATACACCGTGCGGCATAGGTTGCAAGACGGCTCTTTTTCTCGCCATTATATGTATTTACGGCTTTGATAAGCCCCACCGTGCCGATAGAAATCAGGTCGTCGTTATCCAGTCCTCGGGACTGATACTTTTTTACCACGTGTGCCACAAGACGCATGTTATGTTCAATCAGGATGTTTCTTGCTTCTTCGTCCCCCGCTTCCCATCGCTTTACATATAATTCCTCCTCCGCCTGCGAAAGCGGCTTTGGAAAGGAAGTGGGCTGGCTTACATAGGAAACCATGAAAATGTTTCCGAACAACAGCTCCAAAAGATATAACCACATTTTTATCGCCCCCAAAATCGTATATACATAATTTATGAGGGGAAAGGAACAAATGTGCGTGTCCCCCGGGGAAAGGAACAAGCATATGCAGACAAAAAAAGTCCCACACGAGTCGTGTGGGACTTTAAACGTCTAATTAAGTATTAGAGGCCTTCATAGTAGAAGTCAAGTTCAGCCTGAAGCTTCTTATTTTGTTCGGCAAGGTATTCTGCGAGGTCCGGCTGCTTCTCATAGTTCTTAGCAGCACCGCCAACGCCGTTCATAATGCCTGAAGCCTTAGAAGAAACGGGGTTTTCAAGAATGGAGGAACCATGTTCGTCGATACCCTTGAAGAATGCATCTGTAGCGGCAGGCTTCTTGCCTTCGCCGGAAACTTCGAGTGCAGCCTTCAGAACCGGGAAGCCGGAAGGACATTCCTTAGCGTTAATCATCTGTGCTTCTTCGCTGAGGTAATATGCGAGGAAGTCAAGAGCTGCAGCCTGAACCTTTTCGGAAGCACCGGAGTAAATCATCCAGCTGTTGGGAACATATACGCAGGGACGACTGCCGGAAGGACCGTAGGGCATGATCACTGCATCATAGTTGAGGTCGGGGTAGTTTTTGTTAAGAGCACCAAGACCTGCATACTGCATAAGGGACATAGCAACTTTGCCGTCACCGAATACGATTGCAGCACCGCCGCCTGCCTGACGGTCAGCATCGGGAATACAAATGCCTTCTTCCATGGGAGCGCGCATTGCCTGCATAGCTTCTAAAACCTTGGGATCATCCAGGTTAGCATTTCTGAAGTTATCGCGGTAGGGATTTGCACCGTATGCAAGCATGAACGGGAGCCAGCCCTGGGTTACGTTGTGGTAATAGTCAATACCCCAGATATCGGTTTCGCCGTCACCATTTGTATCCTTGGTGAGCTTTCTTGCGATTTCGAACATATCGTCAAATGTCCAGTCATCTGTGGGGTATGCAACACCGTACTTATCGAAAATGTCCTTGTTGTAGATCATTGCGATAGAGTTCAGTGCGTGGGGAACGCCCCAAACGTGGGTGGTGCCGGGATCGGTAACTTCGTCCTTAACACCATAGAGAGCCTTGTTGTACTTTGTGGCATCAAAAGTTTTGTCGATCCAGTCCTTAAGGTCGAGTGCTGCGCCTTCTGCACCGAAAGAGAATACCTGTTCGGAGTCAGAGAAGAAAACGGGAGTTACGCCGTCTTTCGCAACGATCTGGAGCTTTACTTTCTTTGTGAAGTCGCTCCATGCGCCTTCGTCTGTGGTTACATTGTACTTATCAGCAGTTGCAGCTTTAAAGTTATCGACAATTTTCATTGCGGTAACGCCATCGCCGCCGGGGAGACCGATAAGCAGGTTTGTTCTGCCCTGTGCGTCAACATCGGCAGTGCTCTTCTTACAACCTGTTGCCATTGTTAATACCATAACAATTGCTAAGGCTGCGCTGAGTGCTTTTTTCATTTAAAACGCCTCCTAAAAAATTTTGTAGGATTTTCCATCCCAATTTCGTATACATTATACCATTGGCGCCAAAAAAATGCAAGACTTTTTATGAAAAAATAATAGTATCTCTGAAAAAGGCCGAAAATTCAAGAAAAATTCAGATGCAGATATGAATAATTTATGTTTCCGATGCAATCTGTCTGCCTTCGTGATTGACGATATAAGGCTCTCCGTGGAGGAGATTGCCCACCGTTTCAAAGGCATATCCCTTTTCGAGGATGCTCTTTAAAATGTCCGGAAGTGCAAGCCTTGTGTTTTCCGTGCCGGTGTGAAACAAAATGAAGGCACCGCTATTCAGGCGAGGAAGAATGCGGTCTTTTATTTCCGCCTCGGAAAGTCCCTCATAATCAAGGCTGTCTATATTCCACTGAATGGTCTGCATGCCGCATTCCTCTGCAAGGCTTACGGTTTTATCTGTATATTCTCCATACGGTGCCCGCAAAAGACGGCAATCCGTACCCGTAATATTTTTCAGCACCGCACCTGCCTTGGAAATATCCTCCTTGATTGCTTTATCCGTCATTTTTTTATAATGGCCGTGGTCATAGCCATGGCTCCCGATTTCGTGTCCTGCATTTTGGATTTTCTTAACGCTTTCAGGATGCTTTTCTGCCCAGGTTCCGACAATAAAAAAGGTACATTTCGCCCCATAGGTGTCCAGCGTATCCAATATACTGTCAATATCTTCGTTCCCCCAGGCACAGTTAAATGTAATCGCCACCTTCTTTTCTGCCGTTTCCACAGAATAAATGGGCAGATTGCCCCTGTCCTTTGCGGAAGAAGTGCGGCTGACCGTCATGGAAACGGGCACGAGGGAAATCGAAATGAACACAGCGATCAGAAGTATTAAAAGTGTATTTTTATGAAATACCAGAATTTTCATTTTCCTTTTGCCTCCAATTAATTGCTTATATATTTTTATGACCTGCATGTCACGATTATGTTTTTTCTTTTTTGTCAGCATTGCCATATCTTTTTTTCAAAATGCAGGGTTTTATGGGTTTTGTCAACAAAAATTACCTTCTTTTTTCTTTTTTCTTTACAAATAGTTTGAAATATGCTATAATAATTTATGTATTTTTTTGAAAGGAAGTGGCGTGGTTTGGATATTGTTGTCAGCAAAATTCTGCTTCTCGCCATTGTGATGCTGGTTGGCTTTCTTGCGGCAAAAACCGGCTATATAAAAGGCCTTAAAAACGCCACCTCCACGCTGATTACCCGCATCACCCTTCCCCTTCTTGTAATCACCACCCTTTCGGGGCAGGCAAAGAATGCGGAAACACAAAACACAGCCCTTTGCGTTTTTATCCTCGGCATTGTGTTTGTGGCTATTCTTCTTCTCCTTGGAAAGTTTTCTACGGTCCTGTTCCGTTTTGATAAGAAAAAAAGCGATGTGCATACCTGTCTTACCGCATTCGGCAACACCATCTTTTTGGGTTACCCCCTTCTGGAAGCAATTTGGGGGCCGACTGCCGTGTTTTATGCCGCTTTCTTTTCTATTGCCAATGACCTTGCCGCCTGGACAATCGGGGTTCTGATTCTCTGCCGTGGCGGAAAAGGAACTTTGGATTTAAAGCGTCTTTTAAATCCTGCAACGCTTTCTTACGTCATCGGTGCAATTATGTTTATGATGTCCGTCCGTATGCCCGGCGTGATTCATGATGCAGCCGCCACCGTCGGAAGCACCACCATGGTCCTGTCCATGCTCTTTCTGGGTGCAACCCTCGCCGGCGTCCGTTTCCGTGAGCTTCTGGCCGGATTTTCTTCTGTTACGATTGTAATCATAAAAATGCTCCTCGTTCCCATTGGGGCATTTTATGCTTTACGTTGGCTGATGCCGGCGCTTGCACTCCCCGTGGATATGCTCATTATCCCCATTGTGTGTGTCGAGCTTGCCATGCCGTGCCAATCCGTCTTTGCCATTCTTTCTCAGGAATTCGGCGGGGATACAGAGTATGCCGCAACGGCAATCTGTCTTACCACGGCAGCCAGCCTTTTCACTCTACCCTTTATTTGCAGTTTTATTTTGAAAGGATGATTGTATGAATCCCAAAGTAGCACTTATTATGGGCAGCGATTCTGACCTGCCGGCACTTCGTCCCTGCGTAAAACGCCTCCGGGATTTCGGCATTGACGTGGAAGCAAGAGTAATTTCTGCGCACCGCACCCCCGATGCCGCCGCCACTTTTGCAAAAAATGCGAAGGCGCGTGGGTTCTCCGTAATTATCGGCGCCGCAGGCAAGGCTGCACACCTCCCCGGTGTTCTGGCCGCTTTTACAACGCTTCCCGTTATTGGTATTCCCATTAAGTCTTCCACGATGGACGGGCTTGATTCCCTTCTTTCCATTGTGCAGATGCCGAAAGGTATTCCCGTTGCCACCGTTGCCATTGACGGCGGAGAAAATGCGGCAATCTTAGCGGCACAGATTATTGGGCTTTCCCATCCTTCTGTAGCAGAAAAACTGGAAGAGCATAAACTTTCCATGCTTCGTGAAGTCAGCGAGAAAGACGCTCGCCTCCAGGAAGAAATTAACAATATATAAGTAAAGGGGAATAACGATGAAGGACACTAAATTACATGAAGAATGCGGTCTTTTCGGCATTTGGAATAATGACGAATTCGACTGTGCACATATGACATATTACGCGCTCTATGCCCTTCAGCATCGCGGGCAGGAAAGCGCCGGTATTGCTGTAAATGATGACGGCGTGATTATCTACCATAAGGACAGCGGTCTTGTTCCGGATGTTTTCAACGAAGTGGTTCTCGGGCATCTTAAAGGCCACGCTGCCATCGGTCATGTCCGGTACAGTTCCTCGAAAGCCCGTGAGGACGCCCAGCCCCTTGTAACCCGTTATAAAAAAGGAACACTCGCCACTGCCTATAACGGCAGTCTTGCAGACCCGGTTGGTGAAAGAGCCCGTCTTGAAGCTGACGGTGCAATCTTCCAGACCACAAGTGATACGGAAATCATCAACTACCTTCTGGCAAGAGAACGTGTGAACACACACACCATTGAAGAAGCCGTTTCCAATGTTATCAAAACCTTAAAAGGCGGTTATTCCCTTCTTGTAATGAGTCCCAGAAAACTCATTGCCGCCCGTGACCCCCTCGGCTACCGTCCCCTCTGCATCGGCAAAAAGCAGGGAAGTTACATTTTTGCTTCCGAAAGCTGTGCCCTCGATGCAATCGGGGCAGAATTTGTCAGAGACGTGGAACCCGGTGAGGTCGTGGTGGTGGATAAGGACGGCCTCCGTTCCATTCGTGATAACTGCACGGATAAAAGTGCACTTTGCATTTTTGAATATATTTATTTCGCCCGTCCCGATAGTATTATTGAAGGAACAAGCGTTTATGAAGCCCGTGTGGCGGCCGGCCGTGCGCTTGCCAAAGCCGATCCGGTAGAAGCTGACATTGTTATCGGCGTGCCCGATTCCGGCATCTGTGCCGCCATCGGTTATGCTGAGGAAAGCGGCATTCCTTACGGCACAGGTCTTATCAAAAACCGCTATATCGGCAGAACATTTATTCAGCCCTCTCAGAAAATGCGTGAAGAGAGCGTTGACATAAAGCTTAACGTTTTAGCTTCCACCATTCGCGGCAAGCGTGTTATTATCGTAGATGACTCCATCGTTCGCGGAACCACCTGCAGAAAGCTGATTATGATGCTGAAAAAAGCAGGCGCCACGGAAGTGCACATGCGAATTTCTTCGCCGCTTTTCCTCTGGCCTTGTTATTTCGGCACAGATGTTCCCACAAAAGAAGAACTGATCGGCTACAAGTATTCCGTGGAAGAAATGCGTGAAAAGTTCGGCGCAGATTCTCTCTCTTTCCTTCGCATTGAAGATTTAAAAACAATCGTTCCCGGCAGAACACGTGGCTTTTGTGATGCCTGCTTTACAGGAAAATACGATATAGAAATCCCGGAAAACCGTGAGCTTCGCTCATTCCAGGAAAGGAGACTTGGAGAAAATGACTAAGAGTGCAAACAGCGCATACAGCGCAGCCGGCGTTAATATTGAGGCCGGTTATGAGGCAGTTCGCCTTATGAAAGAACACGTAAAAAGAACTACGACAGAAGGGGTGCTTTCCCCCATCGGCGGGTTCGGCGGCCTTTTCGCCCCCGATCTTACCGGCATGGAAGAGCCTGTTCTCGTTTCCGGCACGGATGGTGTCGGCACTAAATTAAAGCTTGCTTTTCTTATGGACAAGCATGACACCGTCGGGCAGGACTGTGTTGCCATGTGTGTAAACGATATCGTTTGCAGCGGCGCCCGTCCCCTCTTTTTCCTCGACTATGTTGCCGTAGGTAAAAATGAGCCCGAAAAAGTTGCTTCCATTGTAAAAGGCGTTGCAGACGGCTGCGTCCAGTCCGGCTGTGCTTTGATCGGTGGTGAAACGGCTGAAATGCCCGGCTTTTATCCCGAAGATGAATATGACCTTGCCGGTTTTGCGGTAGGTATTGTGGACAAAAAGAAGATTATTGACGGCACAAAGCTTTCGGAAGGCGATGTACTTTTAGGTCTCGCTTCCACAGGCGTACATTCAAACGGTTTCTCCCTTGTCCGTAAGCTTTTTAATATTTCCGAAAGTGCAGTTTTAAATGAATCTATTGATTCTCTCGGCACCACTTTGGGCGAAGCCCTTCTGGCACCGACGAGAATTTATGTAAAAGCCATCCTTTCGCTTATGGAAAAAGTGGAAATCAAGGCAATCAGTCACATTACGGGCGGCGGCTTTATTGAAAACGTCCCCCGCATGATGCGTGAAGGTCTTACGGCTGTTCTGGATACGGCTTCTTACCCCCTGCCCCCCATTTTTAAACTCATGCAGGAAGTGGGCAATATTCCCGCACATGAAATGTATAATACCTTTAACATGGGTATCGGCATGATTGTTGCCGTTAGTGCTGATAAAGCTGATGAAGCAAAAGCAATTTTAGAGGCAGCCGGCGAAACAGTTTATAAAATCGGCGTGGTTGAAAAAGGCGAAGAAGGCGTTAAAATCCTTTAATATTCCCTAAAAACCCCGAAAAACAGAATTTTTGCAAAAACTTCTTGACAAAAGATGCAAAAGGCTGTATAATATCGTGTGTTACTACTAAAAATGTAGAAGTTTGGATTCCGGAAAGATGAGGTGTGGAAAATGGCAGTACCCAAGAATAAAATCTCCAAGGCTAGACGTGATAAGAGACGTGCAACGTACAAACTTTCTGTACCCGGCATGATTGAATGCCCCAAGTGCAAAGCTCTCATTCGTCCCCATCGGATTTGCAGTGCCTGTGGCTACTATAAAAACAGAGAAGTAGTAAAGGTATCTGAATAAGTCTTTTATTCTGGGCGGCAAAAGCCGCCCGGTCGTGACTTTTTACAAAAATTACATGCAATCAGGAAAGCAAAAAAGCGCTCTTTTTGACTCTTTTGCTTTCTTTGTGGTATACTAGCAGAAAAGGGCACACATTGAATTTTTGCCTTGAGGAGCGTAAATTATGGTATCTAAAAGCGTCACTATACTCAATCAGGTTGGCCTGCATGCAAAGGCAGCTACATTATTTATACAAAAAGCAAATGAATTCAAGGCCTCCATCTGGGTAGAAAAGGATGCTCGCCGTGTAAATGCCAAAAGCCTTCTCGGTATTTTGTCTTTAGGGATTACACGGGGAACCGAAATTGTGCTGTCGGCCGAAGGTACAGACGAAGCCGAAGCCGTTAGCGCACTTTGTATGCTTATTTCAGACGGTGTGTGCGAATAAAAAAGTTATAAAAGCAGCCTCTTTGAGGCTGTTTTTTCACTTTTATGCTTTGTCGGATTATGTCATTTCCCCATGAAGATATAAAACTGAATTTTGACGCCCGCTCGGGCTGAACCATTTTGAAATATGAATGAAAGAATAAGCGAAAAACTGAAAACATTACCGTCTTCCCCCGGGGTTTATATTATGCATGATGCATCGGGGACCATTATCTATGTCGGCAAAGCCAAGGTCCTCAAAAACAGGGTCCGCCAGTATTTTCATGGGACTGACCATGCCCCGAAGGTGGCGGCCATGATTGAGAAAATTGCGGATTTTGAGTATATTTTAACAGACACCGAATTTGAAGCACTTTGCCTTGAGAGTACCCTTATTAAAAAGCACAAACCAAGGTATAATATTCTTCTGAAGGATGATAAAGGGTATCCGTTTATAAAAATTTCAAATGAACCGTATCCCCGCATATCCCTTGCCAGAAAAAAAGACGGGGACGGGCAGTACTATGGCCCGTATCCTTCAAGCGCCGTTATATATGATACACTTGACGTGATACGCCGTATTTTTAACATTCAGCACTGTACCAAACGGTTTCCGCAGGAATTTGGGCGGACGAGGCCGTGTCTTTATCATGCCATGCGCCGATGCGCCGCACCGTGTACGGGAAATATATCCGAGGAAGAATATCAGAAAACTTTTTCGGAAATTGCCCGCTTTTTAAACGGCGACCACCAGAAACTCATCCGTGAACTGGAAGAAAAAATGGAAGACGCAGCCGCCCGTCTTGAATTTGAGGTTGCCGCATCCTTCCGTGATAAAATTGAAGGCATCCGTCGCATTGCCCGTGACCAGAAGGTCATCGGCGGCCACCGTGATGCAGACATCTTTTCCCTTGCCGTATCGGATGACCTTGCTGTTTTCTCTGTATTTTTCATTCGAGGCGGTAAGCTTTTGGGAAGCCGCCTTTATCGGGAAAGTGAAGGCCTTTATGCAGATGAAGGACAAACGCTCTCCGATTTTGTGCAGGCATATTACAGCCGGGAAGTTGAAATCCCACCTAAGGTTGTTTCCGCATATCCGCTGACGGGTGATGAGGCGCTTTCTGCATTTCTGACGGAAAAGAAACAGAAAACTGTTTCCATTCATCATCCAAAGCGTGGTGAACTCCGCCGGCTTTCCGATATGGCTACCAAAAACGCTGCCCATGCGCTTGAATCTTTTAAGCTGGAGGTACTCCGCCGCACAAATCGTGACAAGGCACTTACGGAGCTTGCACGGGAAATCGGCATGAACGAAGTTCCCCACCGCATTGAGGCCTATGACATTTCAAACACAGGCGGCAGTGAAAACGTAGGCTCCATGATTGTGTTTTTAGACGGCAAGAAAGCACCTGTTGAGTATAAACGTTTTAAAATTAAGTATATTATCGGTTCAAATGACTATGATTGTATGAAGGAGGTACTCTCCCGCCGTTTTCTCCGCTATCATGATGGGGACGACGGTTTTGAGGTTCTTCCCGATTTGATACTCGTAGACGGCGGCATGGGACATGTACATGCCGCAGAAGAAGTACTGGAAAGGCTGGCTCTGCCCGTTCCCGTGCTCGGTATGGTAAAGGATGACAGGCACAGAACGAGAGGGCTTGTCCGCTCGGACGGCGAGGTAAGTCTTACCCCCGGGTCTGCCGCCTTTCGCCTTGTTACCCTCATACAGGATGAAGCCCATCGGTTTGCGATTACCTACCACAAGAAACTGCGAAGCCGGAAAACGTTTTCGGGTGAACTGGACGGTATCCGTGGCGTAGGTCCTGCCAAGAAGAAGGCGCTCCTTACCCACTTCAAGTCCGTCACCGCCATTAAAACAGCCGCTTTGGAAGAACTTAACGCAGTGCCGGGCATAGACAAGCGGACCGCAGAAAACATATTTTCTTATTTCCAAGAGAAAACGAAAAAAAATTAAAAAACTCTTTACAAACAGACTGCATCTGTGATACTGTAAAAAGAACAACGCAGAAAGGAAATGGTCATGGCAAAGAATTTAATTATCGTAGAGTCTCCTGCGAAAGCGAAAACCATTAAAAAATATCTGGGACGGGACTATTCGGTTGTTGCGTCCTTCGGACATCTCCGTGATTTACCGAAAAGTCAGCTCGGTATTGACATAGAAAACGATTTCGCACCGAAATATATTACCATCCGTGGCAAAGGTGACCTTCTGTTCACGCTGAAAAAAGAAGCAAAAGCGGCAGACCGCGTTTTCCTCGCAACTGACCCTGACCGTGAAGGGGAAGCAATTTCATGGCATCTGGCACATATCTTGGAGCTGGACCCTGCCTCGGATTGCCGTATTACATTTAATGAAATTACAAAAAATGTGCTGAAAGCCGCTGTAAAAGAGCCTCGTCCCATAAACCTTGACCTTGTGGACGCCCAGCAGGCACGCCGTGCGGTGGACCGCATTGTTGGTTATAAATTAAGCCCGCTTCTGTGGCGCAAAGTCAAAAAGGGTCTTTCGGCAGGCCGTGTGCAATCGGTTGTAACACGCCTTGTTGTAGAAAGAGAACGGGAAATTGAAAGCTTTATTCCCGATGAGTACTGGCTCATTCATGCACTTTTAAAATGCAAGGACGGGCATACCTTCAAGGCAAAATTCCACGGTAAAAACGGCAAAAAGATGACCATTTCCGACGGTAAAACCGCCGAGGCCATCTTTGCGGATTTACAAAATGCCGCATTTGAAGTTGCAAATGCAAAGTATGATGACCGTAAAAAGGCTCCTGCTCCCCCCTTTACCACAAGCACCATGCAGCAGGAAGCGGCAAGACGGCTCGGGTTTACTTCCCGTAAAACCATGTCCGCCGCCCAGATTCTTTACGAAGGTGTGGAAATTGAAGGCCACGGCACCGTGGGTCTTATCACCTATATGCGTACCGACTCTCTCCGCATTTCCCAAGAAGCTTCCGAAGCGGCACTTTCCTATATTAAAGGTCGCTACGGCACGGAGTTTGCCCCTTCCAAGGCACGTTTTTATAAGTCCCGTGCCGCCGCACAGGATGCCCACGAAGCTATCCGCCCCACAAATATTGAAATTACGCCGGAAATCGCTAAGAAAACCTTGCCGGCTGACCAATATAAACTGTATAAACTCATCTGGGAACGCTTTATGGCAAGCCAGATGACGGACGCAATTTACAGCACCTTGCAGGCGGACATCAAGGCAGATGCCTATCTTTTCAAGGCTTCCTTTGCCAAAATGACCTTCCCCGGTTTTGAACTTGTATATAAACCGGAAGCGGAAAACGAGGACGAGGCGGAAGACATGCTTTCCATGCGGAAGGGCGATGCACTTTCCATGAAAAAGCTGGAAAAGCAGCAGAACTTTACCGAGCCGCCGTCCCGTTATACAGAAGGTGCACTCATCCGTGCCATGGAAGAAAAGGGAATCGGCCGGCCGAGTACTTATGCGCCGACGATTTCCACCATTTTAAACCGTGGCTATGTGGTGCGTGAAAAGAAACTGTTTATGCCTACGGAACTCGGATATGTAACAACGGACCTTATGACCGAGCATTTCGGTGACCTTATTAACGTTGAGTTTACTGCCGATATGGAATCCAAACTTGACCGTGTGGAAGAAGGCACGGAAAACTGGGTGGAACTTCTCCGCCAGTTCTATACGCCTTTTGCCGAAACGCTGGCAAAGGCCGATGCCGCCATCGGCAAAGTGTCCCTGCAGGACGAGGTTTCGGACGTAATTTGTGAGAAATGCGGCCGCAACATGGTATATAAAATGGGTAGATTCGGCAAATTCCTTGCATGCCCCGGTTTCCCGGAATGCAGAAATGCAAAACCCATTGTAACGGAAGTAGGTGTCCCTTGCCCCAAATGCGGCGGCAAAGTCCTTGAACGTCGCTCCAAAAAAGGCAGAATTTTCTATGCCTGTGAAAACAGCGAAAAATGCGGCGTAATTTTATGGGATATGCCCACAGGTACCCTTTGTGAAAAGTGCGGCAGCCCTGAAGTTTCCAAAAAGCGTGGCCGTACCACGATAATCGCCTGTTCTAACCGTGAATGCGGAAAAACAAAGGAGAAATAAGATGCAGATTCATGTAATCGGCGGCGGACTTGCCGGCTGTGAAGCCGCATTTGCCGCAGCAAACAGGGGCTGTGCGGTTATTCTTCACGAAATGAAGCCGCACCGCTATTCTCCCGCCCACTCTATGGAAGATTTATGTGAACTCGTATGCAGTAATTCTTTAAAGGCCTCCCGGCTCGATAGCGCCGGAGGTCTTTTAAAAGCGGAAATGGAAAAACTGGGTTCCGTCACCCTCATGGCCGCCAAGGAAACGAGCGTTCCTGCAGGCGGTGCACTTGCGGTGGACCGTGAGGCTTTTGCAAAAGCCGTTTCGGCGCGCATTTATGCCCATCCGAATATTCGGGTGCAGCGTGAAGAAGTGACGGAAATTCCTTCCGACGGCATTACGGTCATTGCAACCGGCCCTCTTACCGACGGTGCTCTGGCTGAACAAATCCGCTCGCTTTGCGGCGATACCTTAAGCTTTTTTGATGCGGCGGCACCCATTGTTTTAAAAGATACCATTGATATGGAAAATGCGTTTTACGGCGCACGATACGGCCGTGGCGGCGATGATTATATTAACTGTCCCATGAATCGGGAGGAATATGAGGCTTTTTACGAAGCCTTAATTTCTGCAGAACGTGCACCACAGCACGGGGTAGACAACGTTAATGTATTTGAAGGCTGTATGCCTGTGGAAATCATGGCATCCAGAGGACGGGAAACACTTTTATACGGCCCCCTTCGCCCCGTAGGTCTTCGTGACCCGAAAACGGATAAGCGTCCCCATGCCGTCGTCCAGCTCCGGCAGGACAATCAGGCCGGCACCCTATATAATCTTGTAGGATTTCAGACCAATCTCCGTTTTGGCGAACAAAAACGTGTATTTTCTATGATTCCTGCTTTGAAAAACGCCGAGTTTGTTCGGTATGGTGTTATGCACCGAAACAGCTTTATCCGCTCCCCCGAAGTGCTTTGTAAAGACTTTTCTTTAAGAAAAAACCCGTCTGTTTTCTTTGCGGGACAGATTACGGGTGTGGAAGGCTACATGGAGTCTGCCGCTTCCGGCATTCTCGCCGGCATCAATGCGGCAAAGCGCTTAAAAGGCGATGCACCCATCATCCTCCCCGTAGAAACCATGATGGGGGCCCTCACCCACTACATTGCAGAAAGTGCCCTCGGCGATTTCCAGCCCATGAATGCAAATTTCGGCATTCTGCCGCCCCTTTCCGAACGGATTCGGGACAAGCACGAGCGGTACCTTGCCATGGCCGAGCGCTCGCTCGCTCTGCTTTCGGAAAAAATTTAATTTTTTCCTTTCTCAGGACTTGATTTTTATGGGAAAATGCGGTACAATATAAGAAGTGATTTTAAGGAGGAGCGATTTACTGATGATAACCCACGGAAATGATATCAAAATCTTCACAGCCAATTCCAATAAACAGCTTGCCTCTGCCATTGTTGCAGAGCTGAAAAACAAAATTGCGGAATATAAGCTCGGTGCCGAAGGCAACGGTATGCACATCGGTGAAATCAGCCTTGGCAAATCGGAAGTCGGCAAATTCAGTGACGGTGAAATTTTTGTAAACATCAACGAAAGCGTTCGCGGCAGTGATGTTTTTGTTGTACAGTCCACCTGTGACCCTGTCAATGACAACCTTATGGAAATGCTCATTATGATTGATGCTTTCAAGCGTGCATCTGCCGGCAGAATCACCGCCGTTATTCCCTATTACGGCTACGCCCGTCAGGATAGAAAAGCAAAAGCACGTGATCCGATTTCTGCAAAGCTTGTGGCGGACCTTATCGAAACCGCCGGTGCGGACAGAGTGCTGACCATGGACCTTCATGCCGCACAGATTCAGGGCTTCTTTAATATTCCCGTGGACCATCTTTTGGGCTTTACCAAAATCGCACCCTATTTTATGAAAAAATTCGCTGACCATATGGACGATGTTGTTGTTGTTTCGCCTGACTTTGGCAGCGTTACCCGTGCAAGAAAATTTGCACAGCGTCTGGATGTTCCCATTGCCATTATTGACAAGCGTCGTCCCCGTCCCAACGTTGCTGAGGTTATGAACATCATCGGCGACATTAAGGACAAAACGATTATTCTCGTTGACGACATGATTGACACGGCAGGCACCATCACAAACGGCGCTTCCGCCCTTATGGAACGTGGCGCAAAAGAAATTTACGCCTGCTGCACACATCCCGTTCTTTCCGGACCTGCGCTTGAAAGAATCGAAAAATCGCCCATCAAAGAACTTGTTGTTCTGGATACGATTGCACTTCCGCCGGAAAAAATGCTGGATAAAATTCAGGTCTTGTCTGTTGCAGACATTTTTGCAGAAGCCATCAAACGTATATATGCTGATATTTCTGTCAGCCCCATGTTTGCATAAATTGCAAAAAGTACATAAGAGGGAATTATCGCCATCGGTAATTCCCCTTTTTGTAATTTAAACTTTTTAAGGTGGTAAATCTATGCCCTCTCTCGGAAAGCTTCTACTCATTATAAACCCCATCGCCGGAAAAATGCGGGCAAAATCCATTGATTTTCCCGCGCTTTTCTCCGAATATGATGCTACGGTTTATTATACAAAAGACGGCAAAAGCACAGAAAAATATGTAACCGACCACGCCGCCGCATATCAGCTTTTGGTCTGCGTCGGAGGTGACGGCACTTTAAACCGTGTGGTAAACGGCCTCATGCGCCTACCCTCCCGTCCGCCTCTTGGGTACATTCCTTGCGGCACTACCAATGATTTTGCCACCAGCCTCGGCATACCGAAAGAAATCGGCAAGGCCGCAGAGGCAATCCGCCACGGCTCGCCCATGCCCATTGATGTAGGTACTTTCGGCAATCGCTATTTTACGTATGTGGCGTCCTTCGGCGCCTTTTCCGATTCATCCTACAAAGCTTCACAGGATGCCAAAAACCGTATCGGCCACATGGCATATGTTTTCGAAGCCGTGCGGGATATTCCCAACATCCGTCCCTGCCGTATGACGGTAGAAACGGAAAGCGGCATTTTAAAGGGTGAATATATTTTCGGGTCCATTTCCAACTCCACCTCACTTGGTGGTATCATGCGCCTTTCCCCCGAAAACATCAGCTATGATGACGGTCTTTTTGAAGTCATGCTGATTCGCATGCCCCGCTCTGCCACGGATTTGCAGCAGATTGTTTTTTCTCTCATCCGCAAGCAGTATAATTCGGACCTCATCACATTCTTTAAATCAAGGCACCTCACTTTTTCTATGGACCAGATTTTCCCCTGGTCCCTCGATGGAGAGTTTGAAGAGGGTGCAAATATTGTTGAAATCAAAAATCAGCCAAAGGCAATCGTCATGCAGCTGTCCTAAGATAGCTGCTTTTTTCGAAAGGAGGCAGAAAAATGCATGAATTGCTCGCCCCGGCCGGAAGTTTTGCGGCAATGGAAGCGGCAGTGTGCGCCGGTGCCGATGCTGTATACCTTGGCGCAAGCCGCCATAATGCAAGGCTTCACGGCGAAAACTTTACGGATGAAACACTTCCCGATGCCGTAAAATACTGTCACATTCGTCATAAAAAAGTGTATTTAACGCTGAACACGCTTCTTTCGGACAGGGAACTTCATGAAATGTCCGAGTATGCCCACTTCCTCTCGGAAACGGGGATTGACGGCGTAATTGTGCAGGATATCGGTCTTGCCTCCCTTCTTCGCGAGGCTGTACCCACGCTGCCCCTGCATGCAAGCACCCAGATGACGGTGCATAATTCTCTTGGCATAAAAAGAGCCGAGGCGCTCGGTTTTAGCCGTGTGGTTCTTGCCCGTGAATCCTTCTCCCCTGCGCTTATTGCGAATTCACCTCTTGAAATTGAAGTGTTTATTCATGGTGCTCTTTGCATTTCCTATTCGGGACAATGTTATTTCAGCAGTATGCTGGCAAGAAGGAGCGGCAACCGTGGCACCTGTGCCCAGCCTTGCCGCCATAAATATAAAAACGGCTACGCCTTAAGTCTTCATGATTTGTGCCTTGCAGAGCATATCCCCACCCTTCTTTCCATGCCCATAGCCTCACTCAAAATTGAGGGACGGCTGAAATCGCCCGACTATGTGGGCGGCGTTGTTTCTACATACCGAACACTACTCGACGAAGGGCGAAGTGCCACGAAAGAAGAAATGGAATATCTCAGAAGCCTGTTTTCAAGGCAGGGCTTTACGGACGGCTATTTTCTGGAAAAACCGGGGAAACATATGTTCGGTTTCCGCACGGAGGCTGACAAAAAGGCTTCGCAAAATGTTTCCGTTTCCCTTGCCGAAACGCCCATTCCCCTTTCCATGGATATGCAGATTGCAGAAGGTGTCCCTTCTGTTCTTACCGTTTCGGACGGCGTGTATTCCGCTCGTGTGGAAGGTGCCGTGCCCGAAAAAGCCGCATCCCGCCCTTTAAGCATAGCGGACTGCGAAAAAGCACTTTCAAAACTTGGCGGAACGCCTTATTCTGCATCAGTTACCGCATCTGTTGGCCCCGATTTGTTCCTCCCTGCCGCCGCTTTAAATGCCCTAAGGCGTGATGCTGTTGCGGCACTCGGGCAGGCCGCCATGGAGAAATATGAATATAAGAAACCTTCTCTCGACGTCGAAAGTAAGCCTGCAAAAAAGGCGGAAATCCATTGTATTTTTCAGTCTGCCGACCAGATTCCCGCTTCTCACAATATAGATTTCATCTGGCTTCCCCTCTTCGCCATCGAAAAGCCCATAGGCGAAAATGTGGGTGCCATTCTCCCCACCATTATTTTTGACAAAGAAATGGAACCAGTAAGGGAAAAGCTGGAGCTTTTAAAGACCTTCGGCCTCAAAAAAGTAATGTGCCATACCATCGGGCAGAGCCTTCTCTGTCGGGAAATGGGCCTTCTCCCCTATGGCGGCACAGGCCTTCACATTTTTAACGGCCGCACCGCATCCCTTTCCGATATGGAAGGCGTTATGGCATCTCCCGAACTTCTCGCCTCCCAGATTCGCACCATGCCAAAGCCGCTCCCCCTTGCCGTTCTCGTTTACGGAAGGGTAACGCTTATGACCATGGAAAACTGCCTTGCCAAGGTGCACAGCACCTGTCACGGCGGCAAGGACGTATATCCCCTTACAGACGAGAAGGGGAACGTGTTCCCCGTCCTTTGTGCCTATCCCCACCGAAACGAAGTTTTAAATGCCCGTCCCCTATACATGGCGGACAAAATGGACGTTTTGGAAGGTGCAGGCATTTCCGCTTTTGTACTTCGTTTTACAACGGAAACGAAAAAAGAAGTGGAAGAAATCATGTCCCTTTATAAAATGCGGGCACCTGCCCCCTTCCCCTTCACCCGTGGGTGCTTCTTCCAGAAAGAAACAGCAAAAGAAAAGCTTGCACCCCGAAGAAAATAACGGAGGTTATTATGTATATTTTCGCCCAGTGTCTCGGCGTTATCGCCCTCACGATTGCTATACTGTCTTTTCAGCAAAATTCCCAGAAACGGATTGTCACCATGCAGATGATTTCGTCCGTGTTCTGGTGCTTGCATTTCTGCCTTCTCGGGGCAACCCTCGGTGGCGTTCTCAATGCAATCGGTTTTTTCCGTGCCGCCATTTTCAGAAACCGTGATAAAAAATGGGCGTCAAACCCTGTGTGGTTCTTCCTTTTCTGCGCCCTTTTCATCGGTGCCGCCGTTTATTTCTGGGAAGGGGCCATAAGCCTTCTCCCCATGTGCGCCATGCTTTTAACCACCGTTGCCTTCTGGATTAAAAATCCTTTCGTGGTGCGCCTCGTTTCTGCACCGTCCTCCCCTTTTTGGCTTATTTATAACTTAGTTTTCCGTTCCTACCCCGGCATGCTTACGGAAACCTTCGTTTTCTCGTCTATTTGCGTCGCATTTATGCGATATGACATTCTTCCCGCCCTTCGCAAAAAACGGGCACAGAACGAAAAATAAGCGGATATACAAAAAGCGTAAGCCAAAAGGCTCACGCTTTTTTATTTTCTTCATTCATTACCGCCCCCATAAGTGCTTTATACACTTTATCGGGGTCTTCTTTAAACGTTTGGCAAATTTCCCTTGCCGCGTCCTTACTGCCGACAGTGAGGCGCACTTCCATAAGGGGAAAACCGCCATCCCGAATGGAAAGCTCGGCAAGATAGGAAAGCGCATTGAGGGGGCGAAATGAAGCGGAAATATCCTCTGCATGCCGCTCTTTTCTTTTATAGGCCTTGATCGTTTTTAAAAGTTTCTCACGAACGGACGTGGGGATTTTATGAATATAGGCTTCATATGCATCTTTGCCGTGTGGTGCCAAAAAGTACAGGCGGAGTTTATCGGCACGGTCAATGGCAACGAGCTGCATTTCGACAAGTTCATCGAGATACGTCTGCATTGTGAAGTAATCCACGAATGCATAATCCATGAAAATATCGGTAATCTGGCCGTTGTCAATGGGCTCGCCGAAATTTTCGATGATATACATAATAATGAGCTTTACCTCAGAAGGCTCTGTGAAGGTATACATTTATCGCATGCTCCTTATATCCTTACCATAAAAACAAAGTGTTTGATAATGCCCCATAATTCGGGAAAGCATACGCTCCGAATATACACGCTTAATATCTTCAAGGGACAAATTCGTGCTGATTATGGTGCTTTTTTCACTCAATATGCGGCTGTTTACTACATAGAACATATCCGCATCCGTCATGGCATTTATAAATTCTGTTCCTAAATCGTCAATAATCAAAAGATCCGCTTTTACGAGCTGGTCTTTAAAAAACGTTGCCGTTTCGCTTTCGCCTCTGCCAAATCTTGCATCGGACAATATATCCGTAATCTGCCCTGCCGTCTGGTAAAGGACGGAAACGCCACGCTCTAAAAGCGCATTGGCAATGGCGCTTGATAAAAACGTTTTGCCAAGGCCGGGGTTGCCGTATAAAAAGAGATTATCTGCCTTTTCCTCAAAATCCCTTACAAAATCCATGCAGATTTTCAAATTCAGCTGCATGTTTTTCTTTGGGGAAAGGGGACGGCCTTCATAGGGCGTATCGTCATAAAAACCAAGGTCAAAAGTTTCAAATTTTTGTTTTTTGAGTAGCTTTCCCATGCCGGACTGCTCAAATAAAACTTCGCTCATAAGGGAAAGATAACAGCCGCAAAGCTTATCCCCATGCATCCCCGTATCTTTGCAGTGGGGGCAGGTGTAGGGCACTTCAAGGTAGTCTGGCGCAAATCCCGCTTCCTTTAAAAGCTTCCGCTTCTCTGCCGCATATTTTTCCGTTTTCGCAGCATATCCGCCTGCAACCTGTTCGGGAGATTCGTTTCCGTCCCACACAGCGGAAAGCATGGAAAGGCCGCCGCTAAAAATCGCATCATCAATTTCACGGATGCGAGGAGACATACGGTACACTTCCTCCCTGCGGGCGGCAAGGAGAACATCCCTGTTCTTCTTTCGCTGATTAAATTGTTTGTTTACAGCCGAAAGGCTTTTTTCATCCATGTTCTCTTATCCTTTTTTCAAGTGCACGGCGTTCAAATTCAGCAACATCATAGGACGCCGTTTGCTGATAATCCAAAAATTTATTTGTTTTCTTCGTCTTCGACACGCCGGGTTTTTGGGGCGTGTCCTTAGAAAGGTCCTCCATCTTCATAATGCCCTGCTTATACCAGGACTGGAGAATGGCGTTTATGTAAGGAAAGGATGCGCTTCCCGTCTGGAGCACCGCCTTTTCGTAAGCCGTTTTAATAAGCTCCTGTGGCATTTCCATTTCCTCTGTCCACTGGAGAATGTGCGCGTATTCCGCATCGGATAAATCACGGCCCACAATGCCGAGCATCCTTTTATATTTTCTGGAAAGTTTGGAACGCTTGTCAGCATTTTTCAGATGTTGTTCCGCTTTTTCAATGGTGTCAATCCCTTCGTCTGCCCAGGAAAGTGCAATCTTTTCCGCATAGCGCATATTGTACTTTTCAAGGGAGGCACAATGCTCTAAAAGCATCATAATCACTTCTAGGGGCAGCTTTAGCCAGTCGAAAAAACTAAAAAGCGTGGCCGTTTCGCTCGTGCTTAAGGTCTTGCCGAAAATGTTTTGTGCATAATCAAGCAGAATAGAGAGTCTTTTATCGTTTTCCACTGCCACTAAAATATCCTTGGCTTTATACTGGGGTTTCCCCTGATTTTCTTCTTTTTCCGGCACATCCAGAGGATTCGGGCGTTCCATGGTAAGGTCAACAAATTCAATGCCCCCGTCCTCACGGCGACGGATAACGCCTTTTTTCTCCCAGTATCGCCATGCACGGACAACGTCGGATTCTAAAAGGTCCAGCGCTTCTGCAATATGGGCGTTATCGGGCTTTGTACCCACGGCATAGCAAAGGCGAAGCCCATACAAATAAATTTTAACAAACGTTGCATTTGCATCGGCCATGTACTTATCAACAAATATACTGGCCACCGGAAAAGCCGGCAGGCCCATAGAACCTGAAATCCTGTAATTGACCATTTTTCGTTTCCTTCCGAAGATTTTATCCTGAAAAATCCGCATTATAAGGGCAGATTTTTAATATTTACAGACTCTAACGGGCGACCAGAGGTCGCCCGTCCAAGATTAATTATATCAGCTTTTGTTACAAAATGCCAGCATTATTTTTACAAAACCGTTACAATCCGTTGCCTTTTACAACTAGTAGTATGCCGCAATTGTTTTTTCCCAAAATCTTGCGCAAACTTATGTGTAAAGGCTGTGCAGTTTTGCATAAATGCCACCCATATCCAAAAGTGCCTCATGGGTGCCGCTTTCCGCAATGCCATCCTCAGTTAAAACAAGAATTCTGTCCGCATTTCTGACCGTTGTAAGCCTATGTGCAATAATAAACGTGGTCCTGCCTTTTGCAAGTCGGTCCAGAGAAGCTTGCACAAGTCGCTCGCTTTCATTGTCAAGCGCGCTCGTTGCCTCGTCCAGAATAAGAATAGGCGGATTCTTTAAAAACACACGGGCAATGGCAATTCTTTGTTTCTGTCCGCCGGAAAGCTGCACGCCCCTTTCGCCCACATAGGTATCATACCCATTGGGCAGACTTTCGATAAAATCATGGGCGCCTGCAGCCCTTGCCGCCGCAATCATCTCTTCACGGTTTGCATCCGGCTTGCCGTACAAAATATTCTCTCCAACCGTACCGCTGAAAAGGTATACTTCCTGACTGACAACGCCGATGTTTTCCCGTAGGGAGGAAAGCGTAAGGTCTCTTATGTCCTTTCCGTCCACGCAAATTCTGCCGTCCGCCACATCATAAAAACGGGGGATTAAGCTGCAAAGCGTTGTTTTTCCGCCGCCGGACGGCCCAACAAGTGCAATTTTTTCACCGGCTTTCACGGAAAGGTCAATGTGAGAAAGTACCGTTTTTCCCTTTTCGTTATAACGGAAGCTGACGTTATCAAATTGGATGTGCCCCTCCACGTTTTCAAGCGGCACCGCATCTTCCTTATCGGTAATTTCTACAGGCTCGTTCATAATTTCCATGAATCGGTCAATGCCCGTAATCCCTCTCTGGAACTGTTCTGTAAATTCCACAAGACGGCGAAGGGAGGCAATGAGCGTTTGAATATACAGAAGATATGCCACAAAATCGCCCGGGGAAATTTTCTCCCTAAAGAGAAACGCTGCCCCTAAAATAATAACGGCAACATACATAACACCGTCAAAGAAACGGATGCCGCCATGGAAAAGCGCCATATATTTATAGGCGTCTTTTTTCGCAGATAAAAACCTCTGGTTGCCTTCTTCAAACTGCCGTTTTTCATACTCCTCAGCGGCAAAACTTTTTACAACACGAATGCCGAGAAGATTATCTTCAATGGCAGCATTCAGTTCCCCAACCTGTTCTCTCTGTTTCTTAAATGCCGCCTGCATTTTCTTCCGAAGAAGAATTCTCGAAAGAAGCATTAAGGGCAGGAGGAAAAAGAGCATAAGCGTTAAAGGAACATTTACCCAAAGAAGGATCAGAAACGCCCCCAGAATTTTAATGCCGGACATGAAGATTTCCTCAGGACAATGGTGCGAAAACTCCGTCACGTCAAATAAATCGTGGGTAATGCGGGACATAAGCTGCCCCACCTTGGCATTATCGTAAAACCGATGGGACAGCTTTTCCAGATGGGCAAACAAATCCCGCCGCATATCCGTTTCAAGCCGTGCCCCCATAACGTGACCGGCATTTGACATATAGTAATTGGCAAGGGTGTCCAGAAGGCGAAGAAAAACGTATACACCGCCAAGCCTCAATATAAGAGACATGACGAGAGTGCCCGCCGTGGCCCTCTCCGTAATTTCCCGGACAATTACGGGAAAAACAAGCTCGCAACCGCCGGAAAAGGCGGCACAAAGTAAATCTGCCGCCATAATCCCGAGATACGGTTTATAATATTTTGTAAATTTCCAAAATGAACTTTTCATCATACTTCAATGAAGCGCTTTTCATCGCTGGAGCGATATGCCGCTTCCGTAATTTTCTGCACGAAAATGGCTTCCGCCGCCGGAACGGGAGATGCAGTATGATTTAAAATTGCATCGCCGAAGCGCTCTACTTCCTTCGTATACATATTGCCTGTGGGAACGTTTACTTCCATGGGCACAATCTCGATGCGTTCCTGACTAGGGTCATAGCCCTTGGAATCATCACTTCGAAATACCTGCAGAGTGCCCACTTCTTCCTGACCCAAAGTGCCATCTGCACGGATGCTGCCTTTTGTGCCGTAAATTTCAATTTTACCGGTTACGGCATCGTCGGGGATATTGAAGTTTGCTTCAACAACACAAAGTGCATTGTTATCCATTTTCATAAGGAGGGTTGCACTGTCATCCACGGAGTAATGGAAGGTCTGGGTCTCGCAGAACGCTGCAATCTCTTTTGCACGAAGGCCGGTAATATCCTGCACAAGGTCGATACAGTGTACGCCCATATCAATCAGTGCCCCGCCGCCGGATTTTGCCTTGTCCTGCCGCCATGCACCCGGAATATCCGGATACCAGCAGCAAAACTGGGAACGGACGGATACAATGTCGCCGATTACGCCTTCTTTTATAAGGCGCTTTGCTTCTTCATGGTAGGCATGGAAGCGCATCATAAAGCCGATAGAAAGCCTTACGCCTTTTTTATCACAATAATCGCTGATTTCCTCAGCCTCTGCGCTCGTCATTCCCATAGGTTTTTCGAGCAAAATGTGCTTGCCACGGTCTGCGGCGGCAAATACCTGTTCTTTATGACAGAATACAGGTGTTGCAATATACACCGCATCAATTTCGTCTAAGGCGAGCATTTCCTCTAAATTTGAAAAAGCATACTTTGCGCCAAACTGCGCTTTGCATTCTTCTGCAAAAACGGCATTTGTATCCATAACGGCTACAAGCTCTGCATTTTTGGCAAGCACAAGACCGGGCATTGTTCTCCGTCTTGCAATGCCGCCGCAACCAATAATTCCCCAACGAATTTTCATAACTGTTTCCTCTTTTCTATACTTCTTTTTTTATTATTTTATATAAGTTTTCTGCGTAGTGACGGAAGCCTTCGTCATTGGGATGGAGGCGAAGATCCCCATAAAAGTTCTCATCGTGGGGAACAAGCTCCATGCCATCAACAATCGTTACATTTTCAAGGTCTTCCACCGCCTCACGGATAAACGTTTCTGCGGTTTTAAAAGGTCCACACGCCGTATCCTCGTCCTTATCTTTTCGCCAGACAGGGGTAATGGCAAAAATCTTTACGCCCGGGTAGTTATCCCGAAGGTTTTTATAAAACGCCTTGCAGTCTTCTTTGAACACTTCCCTCTCGCTGCCGCTCCAGTCATTGGTGCCGTAGGCAACGGTGATAAAATCAGGCGTAAAATTATCCTTCAGCGCAGCAAGTTCCGGTTTAAACCGTTCGCCGCCGATGGCTTTATTCACTTCTTCCGCGCCGAGTGCCTCGCAAAGCCTTGCCGGATAGCGGTTTGACGGACGAAGTGCATCATAGCCGTGGGTAATGGAGTCCCCAAAGACAAGTGCTTTCTTTTCGGGTTTTACGGCTTCTACAAAAGCGCCGTCATCCACCTCCATTTCCGAAAGAAAAACTTGGGTAGACCATGGAAGGTGCACGCATACGGTTTTCTCGCCCTTGCCCAAAGAAAAATCTTTAAAATATATGCCTGGATTTTGAGAAAATCTCGCATCCTCCTGATCAAGAAATGCAAACTTTTTGGGAAGCGTCTGTTCTCCAATATTATCAAGGTATCCGACCGGTTTTCCGTCACAGAAAACATCCACCGAAAAATACCAGCGGGATACGCTTTCTACCGTCTCCAGTTTCAGGAAAAGCCTTTCGCTGTCGGTTTTAAAAGAAAGCTTTACACCTGCAGGCGAAAGTGATTTTATGTAAAAATTCTCACTCGTGCGTGCATACCAATCGCTTTGTTCTTTCGTAAAGCGGTGAAATGCAAGTCCCTTTTCCGTTTCTTCAAAGCGGACGGCGCCGGTAGTAATTTCTTTAATTTGTTCTATGCTGAGTTTCAATTTGTTCCCTTCTTTCTCTTAACCGCAATTATAACAAATCAAGCTAAAAATAGCAATACTTACTTTACAATTGTTTCATAAATTTCACGGATGTTTTTATAGATAAGGTCCGGCTTTGTCTGGCTTTTCTCTACGTCCTCCATAGTCCCTTCACCGGAAAGCACAAACACACTCGTAACCCCTGCATTTTTGCCGCAGGCAATATCCGTATAGAGCCTGTCCCCGAAAATAGCAGTTTCTTCTTTGGTAAATCCTGTTTTTTCCATGGCAAGAAGTGCCATCTCCGGCTGGGGTTTGCCGATAAACTTCGGCCTTCTTTTGGTGGCGTTATAAAGCATTTCAGAAACGGACCCGCAGTCCGGCACAAAACCGTACCAGGTGGGGCAAACAAGGTCAGGGTTTGTGGCAATGTAGTCCACCCCTTCCCCTAAAAGAATACAGGCGTCCTCCAGTTTTTTAAAGGAAAGTTCCGTATCAAAGCCCATTAAAAGACAATCAATGCCTTCCTCCCGCTCTGTTACAACGGGAAGACCGCCTTCCCGAAGCTGAGAAACAAAAGACGCCGTGCCGAGGGCATATATTTTTTTATATTCTTTATTCTGAAGATATAAAACCGTGGCATTGGTGGAAGTTAGAAAATCTTCCGCCTCTGTGTCAATGCCAAGACTTCCCAGTTTTTCAATATATTTATCCACACTTTTTGAGGAGTTATTGGTCAGGAACATATACCTGCCGCCTATGGATTTTACGTAATTTAAAAAATCCACGGTACCGTCAAAGAGCATATCGTCAAGATAAATGGTCCCGTCCATATCAAGAAGAAATAATTTTTTCTTTTTCAAATCGTGCATACTTTTCTCCTTTTATCTGTGTAATTTTTTCTTCCATTCTGCCCAGAACTGTTTGCGGAATGTAAACAGAATGGCGAGAGTTGTTACAAACGAAAACACCGAAAGCAGAATAAGCGGCCAGCCAATAGGCAAAATGTCTGCCATGGCAAGGGAAATGGCAACAAATGAAAAAACGGCTATCCCGAGCATGGGTAAAAACTGTGCCTTGAAGCGGCGAAATGCGGAAAAATAGAGTACGGCAGATGCGCAAAATGCCGCAAACAAAACTAGGGGAATCACAATTTCTCTCGCCCATGTGCCGGATTTTGTGGCATATTCAATCCATTGGAGCAGAATAGAGATTGCAAAGCTACCCAGTACAATACGGCGAATCAGGCTTATCTCTGCCGTTTCCCACGAAAGAAACAAAACCTGCACTAAAAATGCGCTGAGCACCACGTACACGCTCCACGGCACACCGCCTAAAAGACAGTTTATGAAAACGGTCACCGCCGTTCCGAGCCATAAAAGGTAAACGAGAAGCTTCCGCCAGAAAAAAAGTGTTTTTCTTGTCTTACATTTCGGATAGAATGCATCGGCTGGGTTTACATTTTCCTGCCCAAGGCCGCAAATGGGGCATTTTGCAAAGCCATCCCCGATTCTCGTTTTACAAGCAGGACATGATTTCATCTTGCCACCCCCTCAATATAAAACGGAACCGCTGCATCAGAAAGGCTCTTTGCCATGCTTTCCTGAAAACGGCTTTCATAAAGTGCATCTGTTACAGTCAAAACCGCCGTTTCTTTGTAGGATACCAACGTACATTTTATGTTTTGCTTACTTGTTCTACCGAGAACAAAATCGAAAAATCGAACATGTTCGCCGAAATCTTCCGTCATATTGCCGAGGTTTGACAAAGTTGCCGACAAGGTGCTTTCCCCAAGTACACCGTACACTTTCTTAAGCACATATCCCTTAAGACCAAGAGGCAAAATTTTTACAAGGGGACTTGTTGCCATCTGGTTTGCAGAGTGCATCATACGAGCGAGAGATTCCGGCGTAGTCTGCTCCTCGA
This sequence comes from Clostridia bacterium, assembly GCA_017436645.1. Classification (GTDB taxonomy): domain Bacteria; phylum Bacillota; class Clostridia; order UMGS1883; family UMGS1540; genus SIG447. Next base: position 74,516 of record JAFSCR010000001.1, read on the forward strand.
GCTGTTTTTTCGTTTCCCCAAGAATTTCCGCCCGGTCCCTCATTCCATAGGGTGTACTGATTACGGCATAAAGGGAAAAATTCCGAAGTGACTGCGACGGATAAAACCGGCGCATATTGACAGGCACCTGTACCGAAATCCGTTCTTTATCTCCTGCCATTTCAGCCGTATCCTGCACGGCTTTTATAATGCAGCTTGTTAAAAATGTGGTCACGGTCGCATCCTCACGCTTTGCTGCCGAGATAAGCTTATCCGTGGGCATGATATAGTGGAGAATCCGTGCTTCTTTTCTTTTTTTGATTCCCTTCCCCGGCTGGAGGGCCATGGGCTGGAGAAAGCCTGTGCCTTTTTTCTGTTTTTCGGCACGGAGAAATGCATTTTCAGTCTCCTCCTCATGGGGAGGCTCGGAAAGTGACGGCAGGTTTTCTGCCACGTTATGCCCCAGAAGACGCAGGTACTCTTTTACAAGACTTTTTAAAAAGGTCATGGCGCCGGTGCCGTCGGTCAGGACATGAAAAATCTCAAGTGAAATTCTGTTTTTGTAGTACAGCACCTGAAAGCACGGCGTCCTGTTGCCGCCTAAAAAGATAGACGAGCAGGGCGGATTTTTCTCCGGTTGCACCGAAAATCTCGTGCGAACTGCATCAAAATAGTGCCAGAACACGCCACGTTTTATGGTGGTGGCGAAAAGCGGAAACCGCTTTAAAACCGAAAGGAGTGCTACCTGCAATATTGCCGGCTCCACCGCCTCCTTCATATAGGCGGACACTCGAAACATGGTCTGTTTTGTATGGGTCATGGAAAGGGGATACACTTTGGCGGCACTATCGAGCGGATACCAAAGATAGGGCGAAGCAGGCCGATAAAAATCGCCCAAAATATCTGCTCCCACCCTTTCTTCTATTTCAGCCTCACTGAGTCCCTTCTCCGTATACAAGGCAAAAAGGCGCAAAAAATCCTCTTTCAGCGCCTTCATTTCCTTTTTTGGAAGTTTTACCCGATATAGAATCCGATGCAAAAATGCTTCACATTTCTGCATGTCTGCGGGGGCGGTTGCCCCCTTCTTTTTTTTACTCATGCTATTGGATTTCCTTTGCCGTCAAAAAGCGGCAGTTTTTCGAGGAATAAAATATCATTTCTTTCCGTAGCATCGCCTTCGGCAAGGACGGCCATTTTACCGATTGTCTTTCCGCCGGCCGTTTCCACAAGCTTTTCCACAACGGCGAGGGATGCGCCTGTTGAGATAACATCGTCGACAATAAGAACCCGTTTGCCTTCCATGGTTTCCCGTTCTTTTTTGCCAAAGCACAGGGTCTGTACGCCTTTTGTGGTGATGGACTGGACTTCTACGGTTGTAACATCTTCCATATAGAGCTTTGCGCCTTTTCTTGCCACTACATACGGCTTTCCGCTTTGCCGTGCCATCTCATAGCACAGCGGAATCCCCTTGGATTCTGCTGTGACCAGCACGTCAAACTCAGGTGCCATTTCAAGGAGTGCAGCGGCAGAAGCAACTGTCAGTTCCACATCGCCGAACATAACGAATGCGCCGATATAAAGATTTTCATTCAAGGGGCAAAGGGGAAGATCCCGCTCCAGCCCTGCGATTTTCATTGTGTATTTCATACTACCCTCAGCGCAATACTGCGCCCAGCTCCTTTTCAAGTGTTTTCAGAATTCTATCTGTAATTTTCGTAACAGCATTGTCGTCAAGCGCCTTTTCCCCGGCACGAAGGGTTACGGTGTATGCCATACTCTTTTTGCCTTCCCCGATTTGCTTACCACGGAAAATATCGAAAAGACGGATGTCAATGACATTTTTGGATGCCCTTCGGATGGTTTCTTCAATTTCGCCGCAGGTAATGCCTTCATCACAGACGAATGCAAAGTCACGCACAACGTCCGGATTTTTGGGAAGGGGTGCATATTTCATGCCGGAAGAGAACTTCTTTTTCAGTTCTTCATAACTGATTTCTGCCACAAATGCATCTTTCCCAAGGGAAATATCTTCGCAAACCTCATAGGAAAGCTTACCCATATAACCGATTACCGTATCACCGCAGAGAATTTCAGCCGTCATGCCCGGGTGGAGGAAGGATTTTTCGGCCTTGCGGTAGGTAAAGCTCAAGTTAAATTCATCCGCAAGACCTTCCACAATACCCTTTACACGGAAGAAATCTTCCCCGTCTCCGTAGGCACCGATTGCAATGGTTTTGTTTTCCGAAGGAAGCTTCACAAGCGGAAATTCGTCTGCAATATAGACATTGGCAAGTTCGAAGAATCTACCCTTGTCGTTCCCGTTTTTGAAGTTTTTCACCATGATGTTTATGATATTGGGTACTAATGTAGTACACATAATGGAATAGTTTTCGCTGATGGGGTTATCAATGCGGATGGCGTTTCTGAGGACGTCTTCCTTAGGAAGGCGCAGCATATCCAATTCTTTCACGGAATAGAAGCTGAAAGTTACCGTTTCAAAAGCGCCCTGCTTTGTAAGCGCATTCTTTGCCTTCAGTTCCATTTTCTGTGCGAGGGATAAGCCGCCGTTTGTAACAGCCGCAAAAGAGAGGAGCTGTGGTTTAATATGCTCATAGCCGTAAAGACGGATAACTTCTTCGGCAAGGTCTTCATAGCCGAACACATCTTCTCTGTAAAGGGGTGCTGTAACGGTTAAATTTTCCCCTTCTGTTTCCACTTCGAAAGCAAGACTTCTGAGAATGGAAACGATTTTTTCATTCGGCACGGTAATGCCGAGCACTTTATTGATTTTCGCATAAGTGGTTTTGATAACGGTAGGCACAAGCGCCTTTGCCGCTACTTCAAAACCTGTTTCCGACACGGTACCGCAGTCAAGCTCTTCAATCAGGTGAAGTGCACGTTTCATTGCCATCTGCGTTGTGTATTCATCCACACCTTTGCAGAACTTTGCGCTGGAATCAGAGGACTGGCCGAGGCTTCTGGAAGTCTTACGGACGCTGTCTCTTGCAAATTTTGCCGATTCAAACACGATATCCTTGGTGCTTTCCTTGATTTCGCTGTTAAGACCGCCCATAATACCGGCAAGTGCTACGGGACGGGTACTGTCACAGATAACAAGGTTATTTTCGTTTAAGGTAAATTCCTTTTCATCAAGTGTGGTGATTTTTTCACCGTTTTTCGCTCTGCGGACATCAATGGTCTTGCCGCCGAGATCGGAAAGGTCAAAGGCGTGCATAGGCTGACCCAGTTCCATTAAAACAAAGTTGGTAATATCAACGATATTGCTGATGGCGTTAATGCCGACAAGGGCTAACCGTTTCCGCATCCAAAGGGGTGCTTTTTCGATTTTAACGTCCTTTACATAATGGGCAATATAGCGGGGGCAAAGGTCGGGTGCGCCGACTTTGACGGTGATTTCATCATCGTTTGCCGCTTTGTGTGCCGTATATGCAAGGGAAGGTTCTTTCAGGGGTTTATCGAGGATTGCCGCAATTTCTCTTGCAAGACCTAAAATTGACTGGCAGTCAGGACGGTTTGCGGTAATGGAAATATCAAACACGTAATCGTCAAGGCCTACAACCTTTCGGATATCTTCCCCGATGGGTGTGTCTTCCGGAAGAATCAAAATGCCGTAAACGTCGGCACCTTCGTACCAGTCGCCCGTAATGCCGAGTTCCTCGCCCGAGCAGAGCATACCATTTGACTCTACGCCGCGGAGCTTACCCTTTTTGATTTTTATACCACCCGAGAGGGTGGAGCCGTCAAGCGCAACGGGCACTTTGGCCCCTTCAAACACGTTCTGGGCGCCTGTAACAATCTGAATGTCACGCCCCCACGCATCGCCGCAATCGAGGCGGCAAATCTGGAGATGGTCCGAATCCTGATGCTTTTCAATGTGGGTAATCTGACCGACTACACACTTTGAAACCTCCGCACCAAGATAAATAAGTTCTTCTACTTCAAAGCCTGCGGAAAACAGTTTTTCCTGAAGGCTTTCTGCAGATATATCAATTTCAACGTAATCACGAAGCCAGCTGAGTGGTGCTTTCATTTTTATCCCCCCTATTTCACTTCTTGTCTAAACTGACGGAGTGTTCTGATATCATTATCAAACAGAATATGAATGTTATTGATGCCGTATTTGAGCATGGCAATTCTGTCAATACCGATACCGAATGCTAGGCCGGAATATTCTTCCGGATCAATGCCGCAGTTTTCAAGAACAACACGGTTTACAATGCCGCCGCCGAGTACTTCAATCCAGCCGGTACCCTTACAGAGCTTACATCCCTTGCCGCCGCATTCGCAGCAGGTAACGTCAACCTCGACGCTGGGCTCTGTAAACGGGAAGAAAGAAGGACGGAGTCTCGTCTTTGTATCGGCAGAAAAGATTTTCTTTGCAAGAAGATCAAGCATGCCGTAAAGGTCACAAACGGAAATATTCTTATCCACAACAAGGCCTTCCATCTGGTGGAACATGGGCGAATGGGTGGCGTCATAGTCAGAGCGGAATACTCTGCCGGGACTGAGTACTTTAATGGGAGGCTTTTTCGCTTCCATGGTGCGGATCTGCCCGGGAGAAGTCTGTGTGCGGAGAAGGATTTTTTCAGTAATATAGAAAGTATCCTGCTCGGCTCTTGCCGGATGGTCCTCGGGAACATTCAGCGCCGTAAAGTTATAATAATCCGTTTCGATTTCCGGACCTTCGAACACATCAAAGCCCATACCCTGAAAAATGGAGATGATTTCATTTTTTGTAATGGTAACGGGGTGAAGGGCACCCGTTTCATTTTTTACAGAAGGCATGGTAACGTCCACAGCTTCACTTGCATTTTTTGCCGCAAGGTCTGCTTTTTTAATGGCCTCATCCACCTCGTCAAACTTTGCCTCTGCCCATACTTTAAATTCGTTTACGATTTTACCGAAGGCAGGTCTTTCCTCCGGCGGAATATTCTTCATTTCCTTCATAAGACCGGGAATTTCGCCGTTTCGGCTCAAAAACCGCTCACGAAGCTTTGCAAAACCTTCTCTGCCAAGGCTTACGGAAAGTTCCTCCGTAATGGTTTGCCGCATAAGTGCAATTTTCTCTTTCATACGAACCTCCTAAAAATAAAAAAATCGTCCCTATCCAAAAAGATAGGGACGATAAAATATCGCGGTACCACCCTAATTCCCGAATTTATCGGGCACTTCATTTAAAACGTAACGTGTTTTCCCCGGCACACCCTACTCCTATTTCAGATGCACAGCTCCCGGGTGAACTTCGATAGATTTCCCTTTAAAACGCTTCCAGCCTACGACGTTTTTTCTCTCCGAAAGGTACCTTCTGCCTACTCTCCCGTTCATTGCTTTTTGGCTATTATATCATGAAAAGCTTATGTTTGCAAGCTTTTTCAGGATTTTATTCTTCTTTGGCGGATGCTACGCCAACCTTTTCACGGACCTTCTGTTCCAGCTCTTCCATAATGGCGGGGTTTTCTGTGAGAAACTTCTTGGCATTTTCTCTGCCCTGCCCGATTCGCTGACCGTCATAAGAATACCATGCGCCGCTTTTTTCAAGAAGCCCGTAATCTGCTGCAAGGTCCAAAATATTACCCACCTTGGAAATGCCCTGACCGTACATAATGTCGCACTCTGCTTCTCTGAAGGGGGGTGCAACCTTATTTTTCACAACCTTAATTCTTGTGCGGTTACCTACAATGTTGCCGTCAATCTTAATGCCTTCAATGCGGCGAACATCAAGGCGGACAGATGCATAGAATTTAAGTGCACGGCCGCCTGTGGTCACTTCAGGGTTACCGTACATAACGCCCACCTTTTCACGAAGCTGGTTAATAAAGATTGCGGTGGTGTTGGATTTATTCACAACGCCTGCAAGCTTACGGAGCGCCTGACTCATAAGACGTGCCTGAAGGCCTACGTGAGAATCGCCCATTTCGCCTTCAATTTCTGCTTTCGGGACGAGGGCTGCCACAGAGTCCACAACCAGAACGTCCAGCGCACCGCTTCGGACGAGTGCTTCTGCAATTTCAAGTGCCTGTTCCCCCGTGTCGGGCTGGGCAACAATCAGCTCGTCCACATCAACGCCGAGATTTTTGGCGTACTGGGGGTCGAGGGCATGTTCAGCGTCAATAAATGCCACTTCGCCGCCACGTTTTTGTGCTTCCGCAATAATGTGGAGCGCAACCGTGGTTTTACCCGAAGATTCAGGCCCGTAAATTTCAACAATTCTGCCTCTCGGAACACCGCCGATACCGAGTGCAAGGTCAAGAGCGAGGCTTCCCGTGGGGATAGCTTCAATATTTAAATGTGTATTTTCGCCCATTTTCATGACGGCGCCTTTACCGAACTGCTTTTCGATTTGGCCCATTGCCGCCTCAAGGGCTTTTTTCTTTTCAGACATAGTAGAACACTCCTTACTTATTGTATAATTATACCTTAAGTAATACCCACCTGTCAAGCGTGGGAAAAATATTTTTACCTAAAATACTGTTTTTTTCAAATTTCCCTTGATTTCATCGGGATTTTAGTGTAAAATAGTAGGGAAAATTTAGTAGGAGTGATAGTATGAACAAGAAAAACATTGAATCTATTGCCGTACAGGGCAAAAAAGTTCTTGTCCGTTGTGACTTCAACGTCCCCCTCGATGCTGATAAGAACATTACAGACGAAACCAGAATTTTAGGTGCTCTGCCCACAATCAAGTACCTCGTAAATCAGGGCGCACGTGTAATTCTCTGCTCTCACCTCGGTCGTCCGAAGGGTGAAGTAAATCCCAAATACAGCTTAGCACCTGTTGCAAAGCGTCTTTCCGAACACCTCGGCAAAGAAGTTAAGATGGCTGCAGATGTTATCGGCGAAAGCGCAAAGGCACTGACTGCCGAAATGCAGGATGGCGACGTTGTTCTCCTTGAAAACGTTCGTTACCACAAAGAAGAAGAAAAGAACGATGCAGAATTCTCGAAAGCGCTTGCATCTTTGGCAGAAGTATATGTAAACGATGCATTCGGCACAGCACACCGTGCCCATGCTTCCACCGCAGGCGTTGCCGATTATCTCCCGGCTGTGTGCGGCTACCTCATTCAGAAGGAACTTGACGTTATGGGTAAAGCACTTTCCGACCCTGCCCGTCCCTTCGTTGCAATTCTCGGCGGCGCTAAGGTTTCCGACAAGATTGCAGTTATTGAAAATCTCATCGGCAAAGTAGACAAGCTCATCATCGGCGGCGGTATGGCTTACACCTTCCTCAAGGCAAAAGGGTACGAAATCGGCAAATCCCTCTTCGATGCAGAAAAGCTTGAACTTGCAAAAGACCTTTTAAAGAAAGCAGAAGCAAACGGCGTAGAACTTCTTCTCCCCGTTGACACCATGGTTTCCCCCGTATTCCCTGACCCCATTACCGCAGAAATCGCTGTAGAAGCAAAAGATGCTGATGCAATTCCTGCCGATATGATGGGTCTTGATATCGGTCCCAAGACGCAGGCTCTCTTTGCAGACGCTGTAAAAACCGCAAAGACAGTTGTATGGAACGGCCCCATGGGCGTATTTGAAAACCCCATCCTTGCAAAAGGTACCATTGCTATTGCAAAGGCTCTTGCTGAAACTGATGCTGTAACCATCATCGGCGGCGGCGACAGTGCTGCAGCTGTTGAACAGCTCGGCTTTGCTGATAAAATGACACACATTTCCACAGGCGGCGGCGCATCTCTCGAATTCCTGGAAGGCAAAATCCTCCCGGGTATCGCTTGCCTTGAGGATAAATAAGAAAGGAATTTGATTACTATGGCCAGAACTAAACTCGCTGCAGGCAACTGGAAAATGAACAAAACACCTGCCGAAGCTGCAGCTCTCATGAAAGAGCTTGCCCAGAAGGCAGGAAATGCTGCAAATGACGTTCTCGTATGCCCCCCGTTTGTATGCCTCGATGCAGTACTCGAAGCTGCAAAAGGCACAAAGATTATGGTTGGCGCACAGAACATGTATTTTGAAGACAAAGGTGCTTTCACCGGTGAAGTAGCACCCGGCATGCTCCGTGAAATGGGCGTTACCCACGTAATCATCGGTCACTCTGAAAGACGTGAATACTTTGGCGAAACGGATGAAACCGTAAACAAGAAAGTATTAAAAGCGATTGAATACGGCCTCTGCCCCGTTATCTGCTGTGGTGAAACCCTTGCACAGCGCCAGGATGGCATCACCATCGAATGGATTCGCATGCAGATTAAAAAGGCTATGAAGGACGTTACGGCTGATCAGGCAAAAGCACTCGTTATCGCTTACGAACCCATCTGGGCTATCGGCACAGGCATGACGGCTACAAACGAACAGGCTAACGAAGTTTGTGCAGCCATTCGTGTTCTTATCGTCGAACTTTACGGTGCCGATGTTGCAAACGAAATTCGCATCCTTTACGGCGGCAGCGTGAATGCCGGCAATTCTAAGGACCTCTTCGCTTGCAGCGATATTGACGGCGGTCTTGTAGGCGGCGCAAGCCTTAAGGCTGATGACTTTACCGTTATTGCAAACAGCTAAATAAAGCAGCGAAACACAAAAGGGAGTCTACCCGTGCGGCAGGCTCCCTTATATAAAGAAAGGAAGACGAAATCTTGGATAAACGACTTACAGCGCTGATTATTATGGACGGGTTTGCCACAGCGCCCAAAAATGCAGGAAATGCAATTGCCGCAGCAAACACCCCGAATCTTGACCGTCTTTTCGCCACCTATCCCCACACGGATATACAGGCCAGCGGAATGGACGTCGGTCTCCCCGAAGGTCAGATGGGTAACTCCGAAGTCGGCCACACCAATATCGGTGCCGGCAGAATTGTATACCAGGAGCTGACCCGTATCACAAAATCCATTTCTGACGGGGACTTTTTCGAAAACAGCGCTTTACTTTCCGCCGTGAAAAACTGTCAGGAAAACCGCTCGGCACTCCACCTTATCGGCCTTTTGTCCGACGGTGGCGTCCACAGCCATATCACACATCTCTATGGCCTTCTTGAAATGGCAAAGCGCCACGGCCTTACAAAAGTATATGTGCATGCACTTTTAGACGGTCGTGACGTATCCCCCACTTCCGGTGCTGACTTTATCGAAGCCCTGGAAGCTGAAATGAAAAAAATCGGCGTTGGCGAAATTGCTACCGTTATGGGCCGCTACTACGCCATGGACCGTGATAACCGTTGGGACCGTGTTGAGAAAGCTTATGACGTTATGACACGGGGCAAGGGTAAGAAGATTGAAAATCCTGCCGAATATGTCCGTGTTTCCTACGAAGAAGAAGTTACGGATGAATTTATCGTACCGGCTACAACAGAAAAAGGCAAAATTGAAAAGAATGACAGCATCATTTTCTTTAATTTCCGCCCCGACCGTGCCCGTGAAATCACCCGTGCATTTGTGGATCCGGAATTTGATGGTTTTTCCCGCAAGTTCTTCCCCACAACCTACATCTGCATGACCCAGTACGATGCAACCATGCCCAATGTGGAAGTTGCCTTCCGGCCCCAGAAGCTTACAAATACTTTTGGTGATTACATTTCCGAAAAGGGCTACACACAGTTCAGAATTGCCGAAACGGAAAAATACGCTCACGTTACCTTCTTCTTTAACGGCGGCGTAGAAAAAACCGCAGAAGGTGAAGACAGAGTGCTGATTCCTTCCCCGAAGGTTGCTACTTATGACTTAAAGCCCGAAATGAGCGCTGTGGAAGTAAAAGAAGCTGTCCTTGCCCGTTTAACCGAACAGGACGTTATCATCTTAAACTTTGCAAACTGCGACATGGTTGGTCACACCGGTGTATTTGACTGTGCAGTCCGTGCCGTTGAAACGGTGGACGCCTGTGTTGGCGAGGTGGTTGATGCCATCATCAAAGCCGGTGGTGTATGTCTCGTAACGGCTGACCACGGCAATGCAGACTGCATGTATGCCGAGGACGGCAGTCCCTTCACCGCACATACCACAAACCCTGTTCCCCTTCTTGTGGCAGGTGCAGGCGATGTAAAGCTCAGAGAAGACGGTCGCCTTGCAGATATTGCTCCCACAATGCTGGAGCTTATGCAGCTTGAAAAGCCGGAAGAAATGACAGGTTCGTCTCTGATTATAGGCTAAAAATTTAAAAGGGCCGGCTGTAAGAAAGTCCGGTCCGCAAAAAGACAGAATTTCAGCAAAAATAGAGACACAAAGAATAAATATTTTGTATGAAACGAAGAAAAACGCCGAGGCAAAACCTCGGCGTTTTCATTTTTTAATTATTCAAGTCCCATGCCGCTTCTGTCCGTATAGGTCGTGTGGAGAAGCTCGTGTGCCAGCTCGTGTGTCAGGCCGTTTTCGTACATTTCCTTAAGGTACGGATTTTCTTCTGCACTCTTAAACTGGAGAGAAGCATCATCTTCATAAAGTCCCTTCGCACGGGCAGCTACAGCGCCCTTCTCTTCTGTAATGGGCTGACCGCCGCCGTTTACACAGCCGCCGCAGCATGCCATAACTTCAATAAGGTCATACTGTTCTTCGCCGGAGCGAATCTTTTCGATAAGGGCCTTCGTATTTGCAAGACCGCTTACAACTGCCAGACGGAGTTTTATATCCCCTAAAGGTACTTCTACGGTGCGGATACCGTCCGCTTCTCTGAGTTCCTTCACTTCCGGAATTACGCCGCCGTTTAATGCATATGCCGCATAGCGGAGAACGGCTTCGCTAACGCCGCCGGTTGTTCCGAAGATAACTGCCGCACCCGTCTTAAAGCCAAAGGGCATATCGAAGGATGCCGGCTTGATGTTCGCATAATCAATGCCACGTTCCTGAATCATCTGTGCAAGTTCCTGTGTTGTGATAACAAAATCAACATCGGGATTGCCGTCAACCGAAAGTTCAGGACGTGCAGCCTCAAATTTCTTTGCCGTACAGGGCATAATGGAAACAACAACCAGCTTTTCTCTCGGAATGCCCAGATTCTTTGTCAGGTGATCCTTGCAAAGAGAACCGAACATCTGCTGCGGAGATTTGCAGGAAGAAAGATTCGGAATCATGTCAGGATAGAACTGCTCACAGTATTTTACCCATGCCGGACAGCAAGAGGTAAACTGGGGCATTCTTTCTCCTTTCGTGAAACGCTGGATAAACTCGTTACCTTCTTCGATAACCGTAAGGTCAGCGGCGAAGGATGTGTCATATACATAGTCAAAGCCCATCATACGAAGTGCGGCAACCATCTGGCCAATCTGTAACTGGCCCGGTTTAAACCCGAAGTTTTCACCAAGTGCTACTCGAACAGCCGGTGCCATCTGCACAACGACCGTCTTTTCTTCGTCATAAATTGCTTCCCATACGCTGTCCGCCTGGGACTTGGGATAAAGTGCACCAACAGGGCAAGCTTTAATACACTGGCCGCAGTTTACGCAGTCCGTCTTTGCCATGGGCTGATTCAAACCTGCAATAACCTTGGCATCGGAACCACGTCTTGAGAATTCTAAAACACCGATACCCTGTACTTCACGGCAAACACGAACACAGTCACCGCAAAGGATACATTTGGAAGAATCACGTACAACGGAAGCGGAGGAAGTGTCAATGGTCTTATCACATTCAAGCTGCTTAAAGCGAACCTTGGAAACGCCCAGGTCATGTGCCAGCTTCTGCAGTTTGCAGTTGCCGCTTTTGGGGCAGGTTGTGCAGTTTTGGTCATGGTGTGCAAGCATCAGTTCCACAATCATTTTACGCATATTGCGAATCTGTCTTGTGTTGGTTTTTACAACCATACCGTCGGAAACGGCGGTGGAGCAAGCAGGCACAAGTCCTCTGCCTTCCACTTCAACCATACACATTCTGCAAGCACCGTAAACACTTAGTTCCGGATTGTAACAAAAGGTGGGCAGGTCGATACCTGCGCTTCGGATGGCTTCCAGAAGGTTTTTATCGTTTTCAATCTGATAAACTGTATTATCAATCGTAATTGTTTTCATCGTATTCACCCCTTAACCCTTATATACTGCGCCGAACTTACAGCTTTCGATACATGCACCGCATTTAATACATTTTTCGCTGTCAATCTTATACGGTACGCCACGTTCGCCACTGATCGCACCAACCGGGCACTTACGTGCACACAGGCTGCAGCTCTTACATTTTGTTTCGTCAATCTTATAATTCGTAAACGCCTCACAGCGACCTGCAGGGCAGCGGCCTTCAAACACGTGTGCATTATATTCATCACGGAAGTAACGGAGTGTGGAAAGAACCGGATTCGGTGCCGTCTTACCAAGTGCACAGAGAGAACCGACCTGAACCGTCTTTGCAAGTTCTTCCAGAAGTTCCAACGTTTCGCCTGTTGCTCTGCCTTCGATAATATCATCGAGAAGGGCAAGCATCTGGCGGGTGCCTTCACGGCAAACAACACACTTGCCGCAGGATTCATTCTGGGTAAACTGCATGAAGAAGCGTGCGATGCTTACCATACAAGTCTGCTGATTCATAACAACCAGACCGCCTGAACCAATCATAGCGCCTACGCTCTTTAAGTGGTCATAGTCAAGGGGCAGGTCGAGATGGTCCTGTGTAAGACAGCCGCCGGAGGGGCCGCCAATCTGCACAGCCTTAAAGTCACTACCGCAAAGAGAACCATCATCATTTACTACACCGCCGCCAATTTCAGCGATAATCTTACGCAAGGTGGTGCCGAGAGGCACTTCGATAAGACCGGTGTGGGCAACGTGACCGGTGAGGGCAAACGTCTTTGTGCCGGATGCACCTTCTGAACCGATTGCCGCATATTTATCTGCACCCATCTGCATGATAACAGGAATGGTTGCAAGGGTTTCAACGTTATTAATAACGGTCGGCTTATTAAAGAGACCTTTTTCAGCCGGGAACGGCGGTTTCATGGTAGGCATGCCGCGTTTGCCTTCGATAGAACCGATAAGTGCTGTTTCTTCGCCGCAAACGAATGCGCCTGCACCTTCCATGATATGGATATCAAAACTCATGTCCGAGCCGAAAATGTTCTTGCCTAAAATGCCTGCTTTTCTTGCATTTTCAACGGCAATCTTAACACGTTCAACAGCCAGAGGGTATTCGGTACGGACGTAAATGTAACCTTCCGTGCCGCCAATCGCACATGCTGCTATAATCATACCTTCCAGAACGCTGTGGGGATTTCCTTCCATAACACAGCGATCCATAAATGCACCCGGGTCACCTTCGTCCGCATTACAGATAACGTACTTTACGTCACTTTCATGCACACGTGTAAGCTGCCACTTTTTCCCTGTGGGGAAGCCGCCGCCGCCACGACCGCGAAGACCGGATTTTAAAACGAGATCACAAACTTCATCACCCGTCATCTCCAGAACTGCTTTTCTTGCCATTTCATAACCGCCGTGGGCGATGTATTCGTCAATGTCCAGTGCATCAATCATGCCGCAAAGCTCAAGCGTAGTTCTGGACTGCTTTGCATAAAACGGAATCTTTTTCATTTCGGCAACACGTGTGCCGTCTGTTTCCGTATAGAGAAGACGTTCGATTACTTCGCCGCGGAGAAGTGTTTTTTCGATAATTTCATCAACGTCGCTTGCCTTTACATGGACATACATAATGCCCTGCGGATAAAGGGTTACGAGAGGGCCCATCTGGCAGAAGCCCTGACATCCGCTCTTTTTGAGGATGTAATCTGTTTCTTCTTTTTCCATGGCTACCGTAATGGAAAGGCCTTTTTCTCTTACAGCTTCCAGGAATCTTTCATAAATTTCACCGGACCCGTTTGCCATACAGCCTGTACCGCCACAGATAACGATACGTGCTTTATACTGCTCCATGGCAGCCTGATAATTCTTTTTACGTTCTTCGAGGCTCGTCTTATGCATTTGCCGATTCCTCCTTCCGGATTTCTGCAATCAGTTCTTTCGTTTTTTCCGGCGTCATGTTGCCGTAAACTTTATCATTGACAACTACAACCGGTGCAAGACCACAAGCACCGAGACAGGCAACCGTCTCGAGTGTGAAAAGTCTGTCATCAGAGGTAAGTTTGTCCTGAGAAAGACCAAGCGCTTCATATAAGGCCTTTAAGATGCCTTCAGATTTCTTAACATGACAGGCAGTACCGTCACACACCTTGATAACGTACTTACCCTTTTCTTCCAGCGTAAAGTGTGCATAAAAGGTTGCTACACCGTAAACGCTGGCAGGAGAAACGCCAAGTTCCCTTGCCACAAACAGCATAACGTCTGCCGGAAGGTAACTGTACGCTTCCTGGATTTCCTGCAAAATTGGAATAAGCTTATGAGATTCTCTCTCATGTTTGTCCAAAATTGCACAAACCTTGTCAAAATTTTTCTCCATTTTGTTATCACTCCCTATCGTTTCATCAGGATACCTCTGTATAGAGGCATGCACTTTTTTTGGCAAAATTCACAAAAAAATATGCTCTTTTTCCTTATTACATGACTCTATTTATCATACCATATTTCGTCGCAATTTGACAATGACAAAAAATATATAGGTTTATATCATTATTTATATATAGATATTTGCTCCTCGACATATTCCAAAAACATCTTGTCAAGCCTTGTCGGCGTATACTTTTTGCGGAACACCGCTGCATCCATTACAAAGCTTGGACGGTTTACAGGCGGTTTCTGCTCCAGTCCGTTTGCTTTCAAAAAGCTTTCTTCCTCTTTTGCGGACCAAAAGAACGTGTCCCAACGTGTATTCAACGTTTGCACACGGCTCTCCCTGTCCCAAAGACGAATTCTTCGTGCCCCGGGATTTTTCTCCGCCTCAATCCGCAAAATGGCGGGGTTTGTGATTTCCGTAAGACGTGCAGCATCTTTCTGTGAAATTGCCGCCACCTTTGCAAGGGGGCATTTTTCCGAAATGGTATAAAGCAGCGGTGCCGTGAAAAGCGGTCGCATTTCCAGCCCGTGTGAAGCAACATATTGCTGTACCGCCGCCTCTTCCTCAAGATAAAACCGAATAACGCCCAAACCGCAAGACCCCTGTGCAACTGTAAATACTACATCCCGAGAACCGGTTTCCGTAAAGGAATAGGAAAACGCATCTTCCGTCTGTGCCGTAACAAATTTTGCAAATGCCGCGGCGTAAGCTCTGGCGCCATGGCTGCATACCGAAAAATGTCCATGGGTGTTTCTCCCGTTTTCATAGGTGCTCTTAAGGCCATCAATTTCACTGACAATGTGGCGTGCACGGTTTAAAAACGGCTTGCCTTCTTCTGTTGCCACCATGCCGAGAGGCGTTCTTCTGAAAAGTTCCATGCCTACCGAATTTTCCAGTTCCCGTATGGCACGGCTGATGTTGGGCTGGGCCACAAAAAGGCGCTCCGCCGCTCTTGTAACCGACCCCGTTTCTTCAATTGCAAGCGCATATCTCAAATGCATTATATTCATATCTGAATTTATATATCCTTTCGAAAAAAATTTGTTCCTTTATTATAGCACATGATTCGGCAAAATGCAAGAAAGGGGCACAAAATGTGCCCCTTTCTTTATTTTCTATCCTTCATGTGCTTTTCGCAAAATTCCAGGTCTTCTACGGTATTGACGCCCACAATGGCCACTTCATCAAAAATTGCGTGGCTCGTTACGGTTTTGCCTTCCGAAATGAGAATTTTCGGCACATCCGTCAGGTAATATTCGCCCTGGGCATTGTTGTTGCCTATTTTATGAAGCGCCTCGAAAAGAAGACGGCTCTTTGCTACAAAAATACCCACGTTCAGTTCGTTTATTTTTCTCTGTTCTTCCGTGCAATCCTTATGTTCTACAATATCCTTTACATTCCCGTTTTCGTCACGGATAATTCTGCCGTACGGAAGGGGTGCATCAATAATTGCAGTTAAAATCGTAAGGTCTGCACCGCTTTCCTGATGCTTTTTGATTACGCCTTCATAATGTTCCTTTTTGAACATGGGCATATCACCGAAGAGAATAATGACATCCCCGTCATAATCGGCAAAGTATTCTTCTGCAGAAAGAACAGCATGGCCCGTACCCTTCTGCTCTGCCTGAACTGCGAATTTATACTCGCCGCCTACGGCTTCCATAACCTTTTCCCGCATATACCCTACAACAATTGCCGTATCTTCGGGTGCAATAAAAGAAGTGTTTGAAAGAACATGCCCGATTAAGGGCTTGCCGCAGAGAGAACGCAGTACCTTAGGAAGATTAAACTGTTCAGACTGGAGTCTTGTGCCTTTTCCTGCCGCTAAAATAATTGCCCGCATAAAATCAGCCTCCGTTTCTTATTCTATGGGTAAGCATATCACAAAAATCAGAAAAATGCAATAGGAGAAAGCGTTTAATTTCCGGCAGAACAAAAAAAGATTGAATTTATGTAATTTTCGGTGTATAATGAAGAAAAAAACAAAAGGTGATTAGAATGAAAATCGGAATTATCGGGGCAGGTAATATGTCCACAGCCATAACAAAAGGTCTTATCGGGGCAGGCACAGCCCCTTCTGATATTTTTGTCAGCGACATTTCGGCAGAGAAGCTTTCGGCCGTCGCCGCCCTCGGCGTGCAAACGGGTGCAAACGAAGATGCCGCAAGAAGCGGCGATGCCGTGATTTTGGCAATTAAGCCGAATATTTACGAAAAGGCTTTGCCCTCTCTTTCAAACATTCTCTCGGGCAAGCTCGTCATTTCCATTGCCGCAGGAAATACGATTGCATTTGTATCGTCTCTCCTGCCCGGTGCAAGAGTGGTGCGCCTTATGCCCAATACGCCTGCCCTCGTCAGTGCAGGCATGACCGCCATTTCCTATGCCGCACCCGCCACAGAGGAAGACGCCCTTCTCGTAGAAAAAATCTTCTCCGCCCTCGGCAAATGTGTGCACGTGCCGGAAAGCCTTATGGATGCAGTCGTTGCCGTCAGCGGCAGCGGCCCTGCCTATGCCTATATGCTCATTGACGCCATGGCAAATGGCGGCGTACTTATGGGTCTTTCTAAAAAAGACGCTCTGCTCCTTGCCGCACAAACCGTTTACGGTGCCGCAAAAACCGTACTGGAAACAGGCGAGCACCCCATGGTACTTTGCGACAATGTTTGTTCTCCCGGCGGCACCACCATCGAAGCTGTAAATGCACTTGAAAAAAGCGGTTTTCGTGCTTCGGTCATGGCGGCCGAAAAAAAGTGTGCCGAAAAAAGTGCACTCCTTAAAAAATAGCGACATACTTGTCCCTCCTGCCGCATAGACTCTAGCGAATGGAGGGGTTAAAATGACAAAATATAAACTTTGGTTTCTGATTATGCCCGCATCTTTTCTTTTGGGCATATGCCTTGGAAGTCTTTCGGCGGCGAGGATAGACACCGCCGCCTTCTTTTCTACCGCTGCCGACAGCTTATCTTCCGCCTCTCTTATGGCCGACAGCGTTTTAAAAGCCCTGCGCCAAAATGCTCTGCATGCCGTTCTTTTTTTGATTTTCGGCACTACATTTATCGGTGCCGTACCCTCTGCCGTTTTGCTGGGTGTTCGGGGGTACGGTCTGGGCCAAACGGTAGGCGCCCTCGTTGCCGCTTTTGGTTTTCGAGGATTTCTGGCTTCTGCGCTGGGGATTTTCCCCCACAACCTTTTATATGTACCCTTTTTCTGCCTTCTTGCCGTATTCGGCGCAGGCTTTTCGGGTCAGCTCCTTAAAAAGGAACGTAACATGCGGCAGAATCTTGCCTCATTTTTCCTGATTTCACTTTTCCTGACTGTCCCCATTTTATGTGGTTGTCTTATAGAGGGATACGTTTCTGCGCCGCTTATGCGGCGTATTCTCTCGTCCATGCTGTAAAGGAGTTTTTTATGGAACGGTTTGCCGCTTTTTTACAAACAAAAAAACAACTTTCATCCGCCACGGTAAATTCTTATATCCGTGACGTAATGCTTTTTTCTGATTTTTTGGAAAAGCCGGCAGCAGAGGGCGTGGAAAAGGATGTGGAAGCCTTTATCCGTCATCTGAAAAGCGAAGGGCGCTCCGCCTCCACCATTGCACGATTCCTTTCGTCGCTTCACGCCTATTTTCGCTATCTGACCCAGCGGGAAGGTCTTTTAGAGGACCCGACGAAAAACATCCCCCGACCCGAAACTGAGCGGCGTTTGCCCATGATTCTGACACAAGAGGAAGTAACCAGACTCCTGTCCGCCCCGACAGGGGATTCCCCGAAAGCCATGCGGGACCGTGCCATGCTGGAGCTTCTGTATGCTACGGGCCTTCGTGTCAGCGAGCTTATCTCCCTGCATGTGGATAACGTAAATCTCCGCCGCCGTATGCTTTCTCTCCGCACAGGTTCTCGCCGCCGCACCATCCCCTTTGGCCGCCCCTGTGCCATTGCACTTTCCGACTATATAAAACAGGCTCGCCCCTTTCTTCTCAGAGGGAGCGGGACAGCCGCCCTTTTCCTGAGCTGTAACGGAGCGGAAATGTCTCGGCAGGGGTTTTGGAAACTGATGAAACACTATAAGAAAATTGCCGGTATTGACAAGGAAATCACGCCCCATATGCTCCGTCATTCCTTTGCGGCACACCTTTTGGAAAACGGGGCAAGTGCTGCGGCCATTCAGGAAATGATGGGATTTACTGACCCTTCTTCCACGGCCATCTATACAAAAATTATTGAAAACAAAATCATGGATATTTATGACAAAGCACACCCGAGAGCGAATTTGTGACATATTTTAAACACAGGCCGAATAGGATACTACCAAATTGGCAAAACCTGTCTTTTGCCGGATTGGAGGCCTGCTTTTTGAAAAAATTTTTTTCTCTTTTTCTGTGCATCATATTTTTTATACCCGTACGTCCTGTCCTGGCAGATACGCCTGCCATTTCCGTCAGTGCGAAGTCCGCACTATTGATGGAAGCTTCCACAGGGCGTATTCTTTTTGAAAAAAACATCCACGAGGCCATGCCGCCTGCATCCGTTACAAAAATTATGACGATGCTTCTCATTATGGAGGCCATAGACAGCGGACAGATTACGTTTGACACGGTGGTGGTGGCAAGCGAAAATGCAAAGCGTATGGGCGGCTCTACCATATATCTTGACACAGGCGAGGAAATGACAGTCTATGACCTTATGAAGGGGATTGCCGTCGCCTCGGGGAACGACGCTTGTGTTGCCATGGCGGAGCATCTTGCCGGAAGTGAAGCCGAATTTGTGCGACTTATGAACGAGCGTGCCGCCGCCCTCGGTATGAAAAACACCAATTTTGTAAACTGTAACGGGCTGGATGCGGAAGGTCACGTGACAAGTGCATATGATATTGCCCTTATGAGCCGTGAACTTTTAAAGCACGAAAAAATATTTGAATTTACCACCATTTGGGTAGATAGCCTTCGTGGCGGCGCCTTCGGGCTTGCCAACACCAACAAGCTGATTCGGTTCTACCCGGGGGCAAACGGTCTGAAAACAGGTTCAACAAGCGGTGCGCTTTACTGCCTTTCCGCCACCGCAAAGCGTGACGATATGCAGCTCATCGCCGTAATTATGGGTGCCCCTTCCACAAAAGAACGGTTTGACAGCGCCAGAGCCCTTCTGGATTACGGGTTTGCCACATATGCCGTTGCCCACACCTCGGACACGACCACGCCCGTCTATATCACAAAAGTGGAAAAGGGCGTCCGCACAGACGTACCGCTCCGCTGCGGCTCTGCATTCTCTGTCCTTTTGGAAAAAGCAAAAAAGAACAAGGTGGAAACACGCATTGAGGCGGCAGAAAGCCTGACAGCGCCCGTAAAAGAGGGCGATGCGGCAGGAAAGGTTGTTTTCCACATCGGAGACGAAATTTTGGGCGAGGTGCCGCTTCTGGCGGCAGAAGATATCCCGAAAAAGTCCTTCGGGAGCATCCTTGCCCAGCTCCTGCGCCGTTGGTGCGCCGCATGATGTTTACAAATTGTTTAAAATTTCATTATAGAC
Organism: Clostridia bacterium; assembly: GCA_017436645.1. Taxonomy (GTDB): domain Bacteria; phylum Bacillota; class Clostridia; order UMGS1883; family UMGS1540; genus SIG447. The sequence continues at coordinate 94,407 of JAFSCR010000001.1, forward strand.
AGGACATAAATCTGTGCTAGGATAATTGTGTGGGAATTCTTTTCCCCAAAACCAATTCTTTTTCATTTTTCTCACGAAAGGCTCGCCCTGGGGGCGAGCCTTTCGTGTTATACATAAACGCCTTCAATATGCAAATACCGTGCCTCGGCAAATGTGTAACTTGCAAGCGGTCGCATATAGGCATTGAATGAATGGGCCGCCACAAATATGCCGTCCCCCTCTATGCCCGTTACCAAAAGTGAATGGTAAAACCGTTCCCCGTCGCCGAGCTGAATTACGTCCCCGAGTTCCATATCTCCCCTCGCCCCTTCCACGGCAAACGGCCCCTTTTCCTGATTGTTTTTCAGAAAGGCATACAGAAAACCTACGCCCGTCCAGGAAGGCGAGCGGTCATTTATATTTCTGTAATACCATCCTATCTCAGGCGTATAATTCATTGTGCCGCTGCCCGCATAAAGGCACTGGGAAATAAAGTTTGTGCAGTCACCGCCAATGGCAGAAAAATCATAATAGGCAGGATTCCGACCGTACGCCCACTTTTCCGCATAGCGCACAGCATCTCTTCTTCTGTAGGGTTTAATTTGTGGCAAAAAAATCACCCCTTGTCAGTATATGACAAAGGGGAATATTTGTTTTACACTTTATAAAGTGCCGCATGCACCTGCCCGTTTTCCACCGAAACAGCAATACGGACAGGAAAAGATTTTGTATTTTTGAAACGGAAATCCTGTTCCCCGAAAGAAACGGCTGCATCCCGCCCGATTTCCACATAATGTACTTCGCCTGTATGGTCATGTCTTTCCAAAATTTCCATGCCCGCTTTTTCGGCGGCACCGAAAAGTGTGCTGCTGATTTGACACAGGCCGCCGCCCACCGCTTCTACCTTCTCGCCTTCCACAAGCATAATGGCTTCCCTGTACCCTTTTTCCCGTGTGCGCTCGCCCACCGTATCATTAAACGAAAAATCTGTGCCTGCCAAAATGATCTTCCCGTTTAAATTTTCGGCGCAAAGCTTCAGATTATGCACCCTGTCGGGCGTCGTGTCCAATATTTCCGTTATAAACACCCCGAGGGCGACGGGGCTTTCCGTCGCCTGGGGTGTCATGGAAGGGATAATGGAAGGAATTGCAGAAGGATCTATCGTCGGCATTTCAGAGGGAAGCGGTATGTCGTCTTTCGTCATATTACAGCCGCCGAGCATGAGTACTGCACATAAAACCATAAGAAATTTCATAATATTCACTCCTTTCCTCTTTTATAGTATGTCTTTTTTTTAAATTTCCATTCTATAAAGGGTTGACTTTTACATGTATCTTATGGTAAAATATATAAGATTATAAGAGCATTGCCGGATGATTTTTTAAAGGCAAGGCTTTTTAGTGTGTTTATTTTTGAAAGGAACGGTGTATCTTGCAGCTTTATAATACCATGACACGCCAAAAAGAAACCTTTGTGCCCCTTGTGCCGGGAGAAGTAAAAATGTACTCCTGCGGGCCGACGGTTTATAACTATTTCCATATCGGCAACGCTCGTCCCTTTATTGTGTTTGACACGCTCCGCCGTTACTTCCGTTACCTTGGGTACAAAGTAACCTTCGTGCAGAACTTCACAGATGTGGACGATAAGCTTATAAACCGTGCTCTTGAAGAGGAAACCACGGTCCCTCTTCTTGCGGAAAAATATATTAACGCCTATTTTGAAGATGCAGCCGCTCTCGGCATTGAAAAAGCTACATACCATCCCCGTGCCACGGAAAACATTGATGCCATCATCCAGCTTTGTGCTGACCTTATCGAAAAAGGCTACGCCTACGAAGTGGACGGCGATGTTTACTTCTCCACAAAAAAATTCAAGGAATACGGCAAGCTCAGTCATCAGCCGCTTGAAGACCTCGTTTCCGGCGCTCGCATAAGCGTTGACGAGCGCAAAGAAGATCCCCTTGATTTTGCCCTCTGGAAAAAGCGGAAGGTGGATACGGAAATTGCATGGGAAAGCCCGTGGGGCATGGGCAGACCCGGCTGGCATATTGAATGCTCCGCCATGGCAGGCCGCTTTTTAGGTGAAACCATTGATATTCACAGCGGCGGCAAGGACCTTATTTTCCCTCACCACGAAAACGAAATTGCGCAGAGCGAATGTGCCCATGACGGTGCACCTTTTGCACGGTACTGGCTCCACAACGGCTACATAAATATTGATAACGTAAAAATGTCCAAATCCAAAGGTAATTTCTTTACCGTTCGTGATATTACGGCAAAGTATGACCCTGAGGTTGTTCGTTTCTTCATGCTCTCCGCCCATTACCGCAGTCCCATAAACTTCAGCGATGATTTAATGGCAGCGGCAAAAACAGGACTGGATAGACTCTATACAGTACGTGAGCGTCTTGCCGCGCTTCCCAAAGGTGACGGCGCAGTTCCCGCAGAAATAGAAGAAAAGAAAGCAAAGTTCCTCGCCGCTATGGACGATGATTTAAATACGGCAGACGCTATCAGTGCTCTTTTTGAAATGGCTCGTGCCATAAACATTCTTCTCGACGGAGGCGGTGAAAACGCTGCCGGTGCATGCCTTGCCGTTTTTGAAGAGCTGGCAGGCATTTTAGGGCTTCTCTCCGGCAGAAAAGAAGAAAAGCCGGATGCAGAGGTGGAAAGCCTCATTGCAGAAAGACAGGCTGCCAGAAAGAACAAGGACTTTGCCCGTGCGGACGAAATCCGCGCACAGCTTCTTTCTATGGGCATTGTTTTGGAAGATACTCGTGAGGGCGTAAAATGGCACAGAGCGTAACTGCACCCTTAACCCTAGCCTTTGTAGGCGATGCGGTGTATGGACTTTATATGCGGAAAAGGCTTTCGGAGGACCATCCTGAAAAGGTAAACGTTCTTCACCAAAAAGCCTCCCATCTCGTCTGTGCCGCCGCACAGTTTCATGCTGCAAAACACATTTCTCCCCTTCTGACGGAAGAAGAGGAAAATGTGTTCCGTCACGGCAGAAATGCAAAATCGGGTACCATTCCAAAGCATGCGGATGTGATTCATTACCGCCATGCCACAGGCCTTGAAGCACTTTGCGGCTTTCTGTATCTAAAAAACCGCACGGAAAGGCTCGATTTTCTTCTGGGACAAGTTTATGAGTATCTCATAAATAATCCGTTTTAAAACTTTTGTTTCCTTTCCGCCTTTTGGCGGTAAAATATAGATTTGAAAGGATGCGTTGATTTTGGAAAATTCCAAGAAACAAATGCTGGCTGAAAAGGCCAATCATATCCGCCAGCACATCGTAACGGAGGTACACAGCGCCGGTGCAGGTCACCCGGGCGGTTCTCTGGGTATTGCCGACATTATGGCCTATCTGTATTTTGATGTTATGAACATCGACCCCAAAAACCCCAAAAATCCCGACCGTGACCGTTTCGTTCTTTCCAAGGGACACTGTGCACCCGCACTTTACGGCACGCTTGCAGAACGTGGCTACTTCCCCACGGAAGACCTCAAGGGATTCCGCAGTGTTGACAGCTACCTCGAAGGTCATCCGGATATGAAGGGTGTTCCGGGCGTTGATATGTCCAGCGGTTCTCTCGGCCAGGGCATCTGTGCTGCAAACGGCATGGCTCTCGCTGCAAAAATCGACAAGAAGGACTACCGTGTATACTCTATCTTAGGTGACGGCGAAATCGAAGAAGGTCAGGTCTGGGAAGCAGCAATGTTTGCCGCACACTACGGCCTTGATAACCTTACTGCTTTCGTTGACTTTAACGGTCTGCAGATTGACGGCGACATCACCAAGGTTATGAACCCCACTCCCATTGACAAGAAGTTTGAAGCTTTCGGCTGGAATGTTGTAATTGCCGATGCACATGACTTTGATTCTCTGGAAGCTGCCATTGAAAATGCAAAAGCTACAAAGGGCAAGCCGACCGTAGTTATTGCAAAGAGCATCAAAGGTAAGGGTGTTTCCTACATGGAAGGCCAGGCCGGCTGGCATGGCAAGGCACCGAATGATGAAGAATATGCGATTGCTATGAAAGAGTTGGGAGGTAACTAAAAATGGCTGAAAAGAAAGCGACAAGAGAAGCATACGGTGAAGCGCTGGCCGAATTTGGCGCAAAACATGATTTTGTAGTTTTGGATGCTGACCTTTCCAAGTCCACCAAAACCGATTCCTTTAAAAAGGTATTTCCGGAACGCTTTTTCAATATGGGTATTGCAGAAGCGAACATGATGACAACTGCCGCAGGTCTTGCAGCTGCAGGCAAAACTGTTTTCGCAAGCTCATTTGCCGTATTTGCATCCGGCAGAGCTTTTGAACAGATTCGTAACGCTGTTTGCTATCCGAAGCTCAACGTTAAAATCGGTGCAACACATGCCGGTATTTCCGTTGGTGAAGACGGTCCTACCCACCAGGCAATCGAAGATATTGCTCTGATGCGTGCACTGCCCGGTATGACAGTTATCAGCCCCGCTGATGCTACCGAATCCCGTGCAGCAGTAAAGGCCGCTATTGAAAATGACGGTCCCTTCTATCTCCGCTTCGGTCGTCTGTCCGTTCCCCAGATTTTCGATCCCGCCGATTACAAGTTCGAACTCGGCAAGGGTATCGTTCTCTCCGAAGGTACAGACGTTACAATTATTGCAACCGGCCTTATGGTACAGGAAGCAATCGAAGCCGGCAAGATTTTGGCTGAAAAAGGTGTTAGTGCAGAAGTTATCAACATTCACACCATTAAGCCTATCGATGCAGAGCTTATTACGAAGAGTGCAAAGAAAACAGGTGCTGTTGTTACGGCTGAAGAACACAACATCATCGGCGGTCTCGGCAGCGCAGTAGCCGAAGTTCTTTCCGAAAATGCACCCACACCCCTTACCCGTGTTGGTATCATGGATAAGTTCGGTAAGAGCGGCAAACCCGCACCCCTTCTTAAGATGTACGGCCTGACAGCTGAAAACATCGCAGAAAAAGCGCTCGAAACCATCGCAAAGAAGAACGCATAATTTAAAGGATACATAAAGGGCTGTATCACAATGCCGGCATGGCGCAAAGCATCTGCTTTACGTGATCAGTGCATTGTGTGCGGCCCTTTTCCGTTTTAGAGAGGTCTTTTATGCATAACTTACTGACAAAACTCAACAGCGTACAGCGTGAGGCCGTAGCTACCACAGAAGGCCCCCTTCTGGTTCTGGCAGGGGCAGGCAGCGGCAAGACCCGTGTTCTTACCTACCGTATTGCCTACCTCATCAGTGAAAAGCACGTCAATCCCCAAAACATTCTTGCCATCACCTTTACCAATAAGGCGGCGGCAGAAATGAAGGCACGCCTTGAAACACTCGTAGGGGAAGATGCCGCCTTTATCTGGGCACGCACCTTCCATTCCGCCTGTGTGCGGTTTCTCCGTCGTGATATTGAAAAAATCGGCTATACGAGTGACTTTACCATTTATGACACTGCCGAGCAAAAGGCAATCATCAAAGACTGCCTTAAGGCTTTGAATCTGGATGAAAAAACGTATCCGGTTTCTTCCTGTCTTTCCAACATTTCCTCTGCAAAGAATGAAATGATGTCGCCTGAAAGTTATAGTGCATTCCACGCCGGAAACTTCCGTATGGAAGGATTTTGCAAGGTGTACACTCGTTATCAGGCAACGCTTAAAAAGTTTAATGCGGTGGACTTTGATGACCTGCTTTGTCTCACAGTCCGTCTTTTCGAGGAATGTCCCGAAGTCCTCGAGTATTACAGAAATAAATTTAAGTACATTCATGTTGACGAATATCAGGATACAAACGCCGTTCAATATCGCCTTGTAAGCCTTCTCGCTGAAAAGCACAGAAACCTCTGTGTTGTGGGCGACGAGGACCAGAGCATTTATAAATTCCGCGGTGCTGATATTCAGAACATTTTACAGTTTGAAAAATCCTTTCCCGATGCCAAAACCATTCGTCTTGAGCAGAACTACCGCTCCACCCAGAACATTCTGGATGCGGCAAATGCTGTGATTGCCCATAACACAGAGCGACTCGGCAAACACCTCTGGACGGATAACGGCGAGGGAGAAAAAATTATAAAGTATCGTTCGAGCACGGAATACGATGAGGCAAGCTATATCGCTTCCGAGCTTTCACGCCTCCACAGGCAGGAAGGCATTCCGTATGGAGATATGGTTGTTCTGTACCGCATGAACGTCCAGTCCCGTCCCATAGAAGAACAGCTCCTTTTAAATGCAGTCCCCTATAAGATTGTAAAAGGGCACCGCTTCTATGATGCCAAGGAAATCAAAGATATGATTGCATATCTTCGCACGGTGCATAATCCGAACGATTCTGTAAGTCTTGCCCGTATCATCAACGAACCGAAGCGAGGCATTGGTGCCACAAGCCTTGGTCGTGCCATGGAAGTGGCAGATAAAAACGGCGTAAGTCTGTATACCGTAATCCGTGACGAGAATTTCTCTTCTTCTGTCGGCTCCTCTTGGGCGAAAATGTACGCCTTTTCGGAGATGATGGAAGAAATCAGAAAAGAAGTGGGGCAAGTTCCCGTAACGGCACTTATTAAACTGATTTTGGAAAAAACCAATTATGCAGCGCAGTTTAATCCCGAAAATCCCGAGGACAGCGTTCGTCTTGAAAACCTACAGGAATTTTTGTCCGTCGGCATAAAGTACGAAAAGGAAGCGGAAAATTCGTCCCTTACGGACTTCCTTGATAATCTTGCCCTCGTTTCTGATGTGGATGATTATGACGAGGATATGGACTTGGTAACCCTTATGACCATTCACACGGCAAAGGGTCTTGAGTTCCCCGTCGTCTTTATAGCCGGTTTTGAAGAAGGGGTGTTCCCCTCCTTCCGTTCCATTTACGAAAGCGGTGAACTTGAGGAAGAACGCCGTCTTTGCTATGTTGCACTCACACGTGCCAAAAAGAACCTGTATCTTACCCATGCCCAGACCAGAACGCTCATGGGCACCACCACCAGAAACCGTGTTTCTCGCTTTATGCTGGATATTCCTCAGACGCTTTACACGGAGGAAGGTGCCCAAAGCTTCAGCGTGGATCTGCCGCCTGTGGCACCCAGAAAACCCCGCATGGCACAGTTTGGCACAACCATTTCGGCCTCTACCGCCCCTGCGCCCTCCAAAGCCGTTTCTTGCGACCTTGCACCGGGTGACAGAGTTTCTCATAAGAAATTCGGCGAAGGCGTTGTCATTTCCGCCGTTCCTGTCGGAAATGATACGAAACTTGAAATTGACTTTATCGCTGCAGGCAAGAAAACCTTACTTGCCACATATGCAAAGCTCGAAAAACTCGCCTAATACCCAGTGCCCCGAAAATTCGGGGCACTTTTTATTATGAAACACCTTTACAAAACTGAAAGACTATGGTATAATGAATAAAAATTACGAAAAAAGGAAGTGAGCTTGTGGACGGATATCCCGGTCGATTATGTATGTATAACGTTAGTTTAGGGCAGTCTGCATGCATCATTTCACTTATGGCCTGCCCTCGGGTGGTATAACAAAAATTATGGACGGCTTCTTTGCCGCCCCCATTTTCCGTTTGCCGCCCTAAAAATGAAGGGAGGCTTTTTTTGTGCTTGAAAACATTTTAGAACTTTTAAGAACACGCAGATATATGGAAATCCGTTCTCTTTTGGAAGAATCCAATATCGTTGACGTGGCAGACCTTTTTGATCAGCTAGATGATGAATATACCGTCGTTATTTTCCGTCTTCTGCCGAAAGGCATGGCGGCGGACGTTTTCAGTTATATGGAAACGGACACACAAAAACACATTGTGGAAAGCATTACTGACCGTGAGCTTTCCGGTATCATTGATGAGCTTTTCCTCGACGACGCTGTTGACTTTATTGAGGAAATGCCTGCAAATGTGGTAAAACGTGTGCTTGCCAACACTGGAAAGGAAAAGCGCACACTCATTAATCGCTTTTTAAAATATGAAGAGGACACTGCAGGGAGCCTTATGACAATCGAGTTTGTGGGTCTCAAAAAGGAAATGACTGTAAGGGACGCCTTTGACACCATCCGTCGCACAGGTCCCGACAAGGAGACGATTTACACCCTTTATGTCATGGACGAAAACAGAAAGCTGGAAGGCATCGTTTCCGCAAAAGACCTTCTTCTGGCACATATAGACGAAAAAGTCGAAGATATTATGGACTCCAACGTCATTTATGTTTCCACGGATGAAGACAGAGAAGAAATTGCGAATCTCTTTCAGAAATATGACTTTCTGTCTCTGCCCGTCGTAGACCGTGAAAGGCGCCTTGTCGGCATTATTACCATTGACGATGCCGTGGAAGCCTTGCAGCAGGAAAACACCGAGGACTTTGAACTTATGGCCGCTATGACGCCTTCGGAGGCACCATACCTTAAAACCGGCGTTTTCGCCCATGCCAAACGACGTGTGCTGTGGCTCGTTCTTCTGATGCTTTCCTCCATTTTCGCAGGCTCCATACTTACGAAATTTCAGGATTCCTTCGCTGTTATGCCCATTTTGGTTTCGTTTATGCCTATGCTTATGAATACGGGCGGTAACTGCGGCTCTCAGGCTTCTACGCTGATTATCCGCGGTCTTTCCCTCGGCGAAATCCAGGGCAGGGATGCGCTTCGGGTATGGTGGAGAGAAATTCGCATCGCCGTGCTTTGCGGCATTGTCCTCTCCCTCGTCAGCCTCCTTCGCATCTACTTTTTCTATGACCATAATTTTGCACTCGGACTTGTAGTAGCCATCAGCCTCCTGGCAACGGTTATAATTGCCAAAAGTGTGGGTTGTCTTCTCCCCATCGGCGCTAAAAAGCTGGGCCTTGACCCTGCCATTATGGCCTCCCCCATCATTACCACAATCGTTGATATTTGTGCCCTTGCGCTTTATTTTACCGTGGCAAAAATGATACTGCATATATAAAAAGAACAGCCCCTCGAGGCGCACTCCGTAAGGAAGTGCGCCTCAGTTATATTCGCCTTACGGCGAGTTATATTGCTTCGCAGTTATATTAGCTGACGCTAGTTATATTGCCCTTTGGGCAGCTTTAAGGGCGAATATAATATCACTGCAAACATCAGTTTGCAATATAACTTAACCAACCGAAAAAGAAATTTTGTTTTTTCAGCAAGTATTACCTTTCTCAACGTATGTAACCCACTATGACACTTTCACAATCTTTGTGTAAAGTGTCATTTGTTTTGTTGGAATAAAAACCGAGAGAGACAACTTCTTTACGAAGTGTCTCTCTCGGGGCTGTTCTTATTTTCCGATATTTTTGTATGTTTCCAAAAACGTAAGGCAAAATCTATCGTCCGCAGGAATGCCGAGCATTTCTGCGGCTCTTTTTATGCCGCCGAGGAGAATGGGCACCTTAGATTCTGACACCGAAAATCTGTCACCCAGATATGCGGACAAATCCGCTATAAGAAGGGAAGAAAAGGTTTTTGGTCCCTCCGTCACTTTTACCCTCAGTTTTTCTTCCCCACGGGAAAGGGTATAAACATACGATGAAAGACCCCGAAGCATATCGTTCCACAAAGCCGTGGAAACTGCGTCTCCCATCTCCTTACCTTTCGCCGCAAGCCTTGCATAATGTGCGAGTTTTATCGGGCTTAAAGCTGCCAGTTCATTTCTTACGTCTTGGATGGGAAGGCCAAAGGCTTCTTCCAGAAGGGTTACAAGCATAGAAGGCGGTCCGGATTTTTCAGCGGCAGAAAGTGCCGCACGAACGGTATTTATACCAAGCGTAAATGCCGACCCCTCGCTGAAAACGGGTGCACCAACGCCGCCCACGACGGCAATCCCGCCCGCATGCAGTCTGCCGGCACCGGCATCAGGGTAAACATACAGCGCAATGCCTTGTTCATCCTCTTCAAACGAACTGTAAAGGCGGTGCACCATTCTGTCCTCGCAAAGAACTGCAGTTCTTTCATCCGCCCATACTTCTATCTCTCTTTCAAGCCTGTCACAATCCGTAACGTCCGCACTGTCACCATACGAAATATGTATGGCGGCTTGTTTTTTAGAAAACGGAATTTTATCCGTAAGTGTCTTTAAAAGCGATATAACGTCCTCGCCGCTCTCTTTTATGTAGCGAAGAATAATCCCTGTTTCTGTAGAAAGAATCCCTTCTCCTCTTTCCCTGTCAATCGCAATCAGATAACGCATCATTTCCCCTCCCGCATATAAAGCGGAACTTTTTCAAAATGCACATTGTCCCCTTCAAGCGTAAATCGCACGCCGCCATTTTTGTCGCTGAAAATATCTGTCGCAGAAAGGCCGGCTTTTTTGGAAACCGTGATAAAGCGGACGCCGTTTTTCTCCATTTCCGTCGTTTCTGCCCCTGTGGAAATAACAAACACATTCTTACCTTTTGCATGCAGTTTTTCCGTAATTACCCGCTCAAAAAGCGCTGCTTCCTTCGGGTCTGAAAAAGCGGAGAGAGGCGTGGAAAGAAGGAAAAATATATTCTTTTCTTCGGCAGAGTCGCCAATTTCCATAATGTATTTCCATTGGTCAGCATCCGTTTCACGGATACTGCCAAGCCCTGCATTTATCGTTACAAAAAGGCTGTTTTCTGCTTTAAGAGAAGAAAAACGTGTAACGGCAAGTTCCGGTTCATTTTCATATTTTCCGAATGTATATACCGTTTCCTCGCCTTTTGCAAGGGCGGAAAGCTTTTTATTGACAAATCCATTCAGCACCGTTTTTTCCGTGGCAAGTCCGGGAAGGAGCAGTACGCTCGCACCGCCCTTTGGCTTTTCCGCCGCATAATCCGCAGCCGGTTCTAAAACAGTAATTGTCTTTTCTGCCTTCATCTTGCCCGAGGCGGCTTTTACAGTGCATGTTCCGCTGTGGGAAGGATAAAACACGCCATTTTGAATTTTTCCGTCTGCCGAAGTCAGGCGGACAGAGTTTTCTTCAGCGGAAAGGGGGTTTTCCGCCGCATCATAAAACATAACGGAAAGCGGCACACCTTCACCAAGCATAGAAAAACTATCCCCGAAAATCCTTATGGATGCTGCTGCACCCTTTTCTCCCGTAAACTGTACCCCGATTGCCGTTGCAACCGGACGGAGTGCCCCATCAGAAACGTTATTGACAACCGAAAGAATGCCGTTTTTTTCCTCTCTTGCCACCATGGTGCTGCTGCCGCCGCCGTCAAGGTTTAATGCCTTATCCGCACCGAGAGAAATCATATATTCGGCAAGTTTTGTCTGGGTAAAGCCGGGCATTGCCGTCTTTCGCCCGTCCACCGTGACGAGGTACAGCTTTTCGCCTGCCGCATCCACCCCGATGGCCGTTCTCGGATGGGTGCCGGAAATCACATTGGTAAACGTGGCAACTTTACCGTCTTTGACCAAAACCGTTCCACCGCCTACGGCAGTTCTTATATTTTCAATTTCAGGCGTGATGCTGTAAGAAAGTTCTACCGCATCGCCCACTTTAAAATTATCCACAAGGTAGGTGCTCGTTTTGGTTGAGGTTGCAATCACATAGCCGTTTTCCGGCACTTCTGCGCCGTCCATCTCAAGCCGTATTTCCTTTACAATGCCGTCTTCAACCACAAGTTCGGAAACACCGTCATGACTCCCCGGCGTTTTTTCATCCCAGTCCGATGTATAAAGCACCATAGATTCCATGGAATGCACTTTATTAATATGAATAATTTCTGCCTTATATCCTTCCGGACAAGTCACGAAAAGAGACATATCCACATAATCAAAAAGGAAATCTCCCTCCTCCGTTTCCATAAAAACCGCAAGGCCCGGATCGTGGGAAGGCGAAGAAATGACTTTTCCGTCAGTTACGGTAAAACCGAGGGGCGTTCCTGTCCAGTTAAAAAAGTCAGCATTAACGGCCGCAACCACGTCCCCTTCCTCTGCCATTTTTAAAACATTTTTACTGTGGCTGATTCCACGGCTGTCGTACAAAGCGGATAAAGACAGGTTCTCATTTTTTATATCAATTTCCAGAACGTGAACGCTTTCCCACCCGTCGGTCAGAAAACGTTCTTCATGCCGGAGCCGAACACCTTCCGTTATGATTGATTCTGTTGTCTCCGACCAAATTTCCGCTGCGGAAACAGGCAGAAAAAGCTGTAATATGATTAAAAAAATACATAAAATTTTCGTTTTCATCTTGCATTCCTCACCTCTTATTTTGTATTATAACATATTTTGCGGAAATATAAAAGAGAAAACGTCGATTTCCTCATTTTCACATGATAATTTTTGTTTTTTTACATTCGGCAAACTGAATTTTGTAAACCTCTGTTTTTGCCTAAAAAACGTACTTTTGTGTTTTCCACATATTCCGAAATAAACAGGCCAAAACCGTGTGGAAAATGTGGATAACTTATTGGATAACTTGATAAAATAAGGATTTTTATGTGGAAAACTTTTTCAGCCTCTTAAAACAGGAATTTTGTCGTTTTTTGTTTTGGTTTACATAATTATTTGATTTTTCTTCCAAAAAAACCCATTCGACAAAGGTAGTGTTTTTTTGCGAAAGGAATTTGAATTTTCAGGGAGAATACTCTTTTTATCTGTAAAAAAATTTACCTTTTGGAGGGAAGATAATGGAACTGATTTGCAAAACCACAGGCAGAGCAATGGTTGCGACGCTCCGGGGTGAGCTTGACCACCACAGTGCCGCCTATGTTCGTGAAGAATTGGAGTCCCGATTTTGTGCTTCGGGAATGCGGAATCTTATTTTCGACCTTTCCGAGCTTCGGTTTATGGATAGCTCAGGACTTGGAATTTTAATTGGTCGATACAAGACTGTGTCCGCCCTCGGTGGACAAACCCGAATTGCCGCACCATCGAAAGAAGCGGACAAGCTTTTGTCTCTGGCCGGCATTTATAAAATCATTCCCGTGTATGAAACCGTCAGCCAGGCGGCCGCCGGCCTATAAGGAGGTTACAATGCAAAACAAAGTAAAAGTAATTTTTGACGCCAAATCACAAAACGAAGGCTTCGCCCGTGTGACGGCCGCCGCCTTCGCCACGCAGCTTGACCCCACGCTTGAGGAACTGGCAGACATTAAAACAGCCGTCAGCGAGGCTGTGACCAACGCCATTATACATGGCTATGAAGGCCGTGAAGGAAAAGTTTGCCTTGAAATGGAGCGACGGGACAACCTGCTCACTTTTATTATCCGTGACAAAGGAAAGGGCATTCGGGATGTGGCCAAGGCTATGCGACCGCTTTACACCTCCAAGCCCCATCTTGAGCGCAGCGGTATGGGCTTTACGGTTATGGAAAACTTCATGGATTCTCTCTCCGTTTCCTCCCGTATTGACATGGGCACACGGGTTGTTATGACAAAACAGATTCATGGATAAGGCTACATACGAGGCAATTCTCGCCGCACAGCGTGGCGATGAAGCAGCACTCGAACAGCTTACGAAGGATAATGCGAATCTCATAAGAAGTATTTCCGCACGGTTTCGGGGCAGAGGCACGGAAGATGAGGACCTTTTCCAGCTTGGTGCCATAGGCTTTATCAAGGCTGTCCGTGCTTTTGACCTTTCCCGTGGCCTTGCCCTTTCCACCTATGCAGTACCTATGATTATGGGCGAGATCCGTCGGCACCTTAGGGACAACGGCATCATAAAAGTCAGCCGAAGCGTGCGGGAACTCGCCATGAAAGCTTCTGCGGCATTTCGAACACTCTCAGAAGAACATGGCGGCGAAGTAACCATTTCCGCCGTTTCCGATTTTCTCGGTGTTCCCGGCGAAGAAATTGCAGCAGCTATGGAGGCTGTCCAAGTGCCGGACTCTCTCCACCGCCCCATCGGTGACGGAGAAGGTTTTCTCATGGATGTTTTGGCAACGGGTGAGGATATAGAAGAAAAGCTTACGGACCGCATCTCTCTTCTGCGCCTTTTATCCTCGGGGGACGAAACGGAAAAGAACGTTATCTTATGCCGCTACTTTCAGGATAAAACGCAAGTTGAAACCGCTCGTCTTCTGGGGCTTACCCAGGTACAGGTCTCCCGCACGGAGAAACGGGCAATTGAGCGACTTCGTCACTTTATGATGCCGTAGAAAAAAACGTTGACAAATTTTATAAGGCTGTGCTATACTATCCCTATGAGTAAGCTGGGCAATCGCGGCGAAGCGTATGCTTCGGTGAGGAAAGTCCGAGCACTAAAGGGCAAGGGTGCCAGATAACGTCTGGTGGAGGCGACTCTAAGGATAGTGTAACAGAAAACTACCGCCACGAGAGTGGTAAGGATGGAAAGGCGAGGTAAGAGCTCACCGGCGGTATGGAGACATACCGGCCGTATAAACCCCACCCGGTGCAACACCAACAGAAGAGATAAGTCGGCCCGACGCTTCTTCGACCGGTGGCTAAAGCCGCATAGCGATATGCGGCGTAGATAGATGATTGCTTTCGACAGAACTCGGCTTACAGGCTTACTCATATAAAAAAAGACAGCTTTCGCTGTCTTTTTTTATTTTATGTATTTTCTGTAATCGGATGGAGAAAGCCCCGTCTCCTTTTTAAAACAAATGGAAAAATACTGCTTAGATGAAAACCCGAGTTTTTTCGCAATGTCGGATATTTTCAGGGTTTTGTTTTGGAGAAGATGTTTTGCACCGTCGAGCCGCTTCCGACTTACATATGCGGCAAAGCTGCACCCAAGCGCCTCTTTGCATGCCGCAGAAAGCCTTACGGGTGACACGCCAAGGTCCTCCGCCGCAGTTTGTAAAGAAAGCTTTGTGTGCAGATTTTCTTTTACATAATCCCGAATTCTTTTCGCAAGTCCCTTTTTGGGCAAAACGGCATGCAGATGGCGAAAAAGCATTTCCGTATCGACTGCACCATCAAAACACGCGGTTTTTAATATCCTTTTTCCGCTTTCATCCGGATAAAGCACCTTACATTCGTCCGCTGAAAATGCATCGTGGAGTAAAAGATATTTCCCCGATGCCAAATTCCACTCTCCCACCCTCTCGCCATACGTATCAGGCGGAATGAGAAAAGCTTCTCCTGCCTCTATCTCATATGCCGCATCAAAAAGTCTGACTCTAATGCGGCCTTTTTCCACATAAAGGAGTGTATAAAAAGCAGCATGCCCTATGGACAGTAATGCCGATAAATCTCCGGCCATTTGCTCTCTCATATCAGTTCACCCGCAGAATGTATAAAAGAATGTAAAGCATATGGGTGATGCTTCCGGCAAGTACGAAAAGATGAAAGACCGAGTGCATATACCTTGTTTTCTTGAAAAAGTAATAAAAGCAAGCACCCACCGTATAGGAAAGTCCACCGGCCAAAAGCAAGCCCCAGCCGCCACGGCCCAAAAGATAGCCAAGCGCAGGATATGCAAAGGCAATGCACCAGCCCATCAGAAGGTAACAGGCGGCCGAGAATTTCTTGTACCGCTTTATATCAATGCTGTTTAAAATAATTCCCACCGTTGCCGCCGCCCATACCACGCCGAAAAGCGTCCAGCCAAGGACGGGAGAAAAGCGCCGGATTGCACAAAGCACAATAGGCGTATAGGTGCCTGCAATCAGAATAAAAATGGAACAATGGTCAATAATCTGCATAACCTTTTTGGCAAGAAGATGCTTTGAAAGGCCATGATAGACGCTGGAAAATGTATACAAAAGTATCATGGAAATGCCGTAAACAAGAGCGCCGGCAATGCTGTAGCCGTCCCCGAACCACACAGCGATAACAAGCCCGAGCGTCAGCGCTACAACGCCTGCCACTGACCCTAGGATGTGGGACACCATATTCATGATTTCTTCACCTTTTGTGTAATCAGGAAGCTTTCTTTGTGAAAGTTTTTCTCTGGTCATGTTGATTCCTCCTTACACGTTATTCATTTTTACCGCCGCATCGCCGAAAAGCTGTGCCGCCTCTTTCAAAAAGGCAGGCGATGCGGAAACCATCATTTTTGTTTTGTATACTTTGCCGCCCACTTCCAGATATAAAATATCTTTCCCCGGATTGTGCACGACCGTTTTCCGAAAACCGTCCAGTTTTTGTTCCTCGCCCGCACTGACAGTAATCGTCACGCTGCCGCCCACCTCACTTTGGGTGGGAAGCATGCGGATTTCCTCTGCCAGAAGTTTTGCCTCTTCCTCTTCACGGATGCTCAGCGTTCCCCGAATCAGAACGGCCATCCCTTCCGCTGCCGCCTCATCACAGGAAGTAAGCACCTTGGGAAACACGATTACTTCCATGGAGGATGTCAAATCTTCCACCGTCAGAAATGCCATAAGGGCATTATTTTTTGTCATTTTGTTCTTTCGGCCGGAAATCAGCCCTGCAATCTCCACCGTTTGCCTGTCATGGAAATTGCCGCCCTCTGTATCCTTCAGCGAAAGAATCGGTGTTGGCCCAATGGCCGCAATGACTTCTTTATAAGCATCGAGCGGATGGCCGGACATATAAATGCCGAGTGCTTCCTTTTCTTTTGCAAGCTGTATTTTTGCGGAAAGGGGCGGAATATTTGGATATTCGTCCGCCACCTCAATGGCGCCGCCAAAAATGGAAATCTGTCCGGCAATGTTGTTTTTCGCTCTGCCTGCCTTGGATTCAAGCATAGCTTCAAAGCTTCCCAGCATCTGTGCACGGTGTGCCCCCGTAAAGTCAAAGGCGCCGCCGGCAATCAGTTCTTCAAGGGCACGCTTATTCATGTCTTTTCCGAGCATACGCTCAATAAAATCGCCAAGACCACGAAATGCGCCTTTCTCTTCCCTTTCCTTTGCAATATTCTGGGAAAAGCCTTGTCCAACGCCACGGACAGCGCCGAGGCCAAACCGGATATTACCGTCCTCTTCCGTGAATTTATAAAAGCTTTTGTTTACATCCGGTGGCAGAAGCTGAATGCCCATTTTTTCGCATTCCACTGCATACGATGTGATTTTATCCGTATTGCCGATAACGCTGTTAAAAAGTGCCGCCATAAAGTACACTTTGTAAAAACACTTTAAATACGCCGTTTCATAAGCAAGAACCGCATACGCCGCCGCATGGGACTTATTAAAGGCGTACTTGGCAAAGTCTATCATGGCATCATAAATCTGGTTTGCCACTTTAGCGGGCACACCGTTTCTTACAGCCCCCGGAATTTTTACTTCGCCGTCCTCTACAAGGCCGTTTATGAAAACTTCCCGTTCCTTTTCCATAACGTCTGTTTTCTTTTTGCTCATGGCTTTTCGGACAGAGTCCGCCCTTGCCATACTGTATCCGCCAATGTCCCTTACAATCTGCATAACCTGTTCCTGATAGACAATACAGCCGTAGGTAACACGTAAGATAGG
This sequence comes from Clostridia bacterium, assembly GCA_017436645.1. Classification (GTDB taxonomy): domain Bacteria; phylum Bacillota; class Clostridia; order UMGS1883; family UMGS1540; genus SIG447. The sequence continues at coordinate 111,689 of JAFSCR010000001.1, forward strand.
CTCCAGAAGGGGATGCAGATACGTAATTTTATCGGGATTTTTCTTGTTTCGGATATAGGTGGGAATGGAATCCATAGGTCCCGGACGATAGAGAGAAATACCGGCGATAACATCTTCGAGGCAGTCCGGCGAAAGTTCTCGCATAAAGGACTTCATGCCTGCACTTTCCAGCTGAAATACGCCTGCCGTATCGCCACGGCTGATAAGCGCAAACACCTCGGGCGCATCATATACCATGGTTTTCGTATCCATGGTGATGCCTGCCATTTCTGCCGCATCCTGAATAACGGTAAGGTTTCGAAGCCCTAAAAAGTCCATTTTAAGAAGTCCCAGTCTTTCAAGCGTCCCCATGGGAAACTGGGTCGTAATTACATCATCATTCTTTTGAAGGGGAACATGCACCGATACAGGTGCATTGGAAATAACAACGCCTGCCGCATGGGTAGATGCATGGCGCGGAAGGCCCTCAAGAGCCAAAGAAGTATCAATAAGTTCATGAATGCGGCTGTCGTTTTCATAAGCTTCCTTCAGCTTTGGATTCATTTCCAGCGCATCTCGAAGCTTGATATTCAAAACGTTTGGCACCATTTTGGCCACAACGTCCACTTCCTGATAGGACATACCGAGAACACGCCCCACATCACGGATAACGCCTCTTGCCGCCATGGTACCAAATGTAATAATCTGGGCCACATGGTCCGCCCCGTACTTGCGGTTTACATACTCGATAACCTCAGGGCGTCTTACATAGCAAAAGTCCACGTCAATATCAGGCATGCTGACACGCTCAGGATTTAAAAAGCGTTCAAAAAGAAGCTGATAACGAAGCGGGTCCACATCCGTAATATAGAGGGTGTACGCCACGATACTGCCTGCCGCCGAACCTCTGCCGGGGCCTACGGCAATGCCGTTTGTTTTGGCATAGTTTATAAAGTCCCAGACAATCAAAAAGTAATCCACAAACCCCATGTTTTGGATAACGCCAAGCTCATAGGAAAGGCGTTCCTTCGCTTCCTCCGTAGGCGTTTTGTACCGCTGGGAAAGCCCTTTTTCGCAAAGGCCTTTTAAATATGCAAAGGCATCCTCCCCGCCCGGCACATCATATTTCGGGAGAAGACGCTGATGGAATTTAAATTCGTAATTACACTTGTCTGCTATCTTTTCCGTATTGGAAATTGCCTCAGGTGCATAGGGGAAAAGTGCTTCCATTTCTGCCGTGCTTTTCAGGTAAAATTCCTCACCTGTAAATCGCATGCGGTCTGTATCGCTGACGTTTTTGCCTGTCTGAATACAAAGGAGCACGTCCTGATATTTTGCATCCGATTTTTCTGTATAGTGCACGTCGTTTGTGGCAATGAGGGGAATCCCCGTTTCCTCGGAAAGTTTTACAAGAAGGGGGTTTATCTTTCGCTGTTCTTCGATGCCATGGTCCTGCAGCTCCAGATAGAAGTTGCCTTCGCCGAAAATCTCCAGATACCGGAGCGCACGCATTTTTGCATTTTCATAGTCGCCACGAAGAAGGGCACGGGGAATATCCCCTGCAAGACAGGCGGAAAGCGCAATGAGTCCGCCGCTGTTTGCCCGAATTGTTTCTATATCCACCCTCGGTTTATAATAAAAACCTTCCGTAAAGCCGACAGACACCATGCGGATTAAATTTTTATAGCCTTCTTCATTTTTACAAAGCAGCACCAGATGGCCGATTTCCTCGTCACGGCCCAAAGTTTTTTGTGTGCGGTCATGATCTGTGGTATACACCTCACACCCGATAATGGGCTTTATGCCTGCCTCCACCGCCGCATCGTAAAAATCAATAACGCCGTACATTACCCCATGGTCAGTTAAGGCAATTGCTTTTTGCCCTTCATTTTTTGCTTTTTGTACCAAGTCTTTTATACGGCAAGCGCCGTCTAAAAGACTATACTCACTATGGACATGTAAATGTACGAATCCCATGGTGTTCTCCTTCCTACAGGATACCCCGTTCCAGTTTGACCTTTAAAATGCGGGCCACGCTTTCGTTTATTCTCATCTCTGTGATTCTGCCGCTTTCAATTGCACCACGGATTGCCGCTGCCGCTTCTTCCACGTTCGCCGGCATCAGGAGCATATCTGCACCTGCCTCGAGGGCTGTCACAGCCGCCGCCCCTGCCGAAAAATGCAGCGTGATTGCACCCATGGAAAGGGAATCTGTAATAATAATCTTTGTGTATCCCATAGTGTTTCGCAAAATGTTGGTCATAACGTTTGTGGACATGGAGCATTCCATGTTGGTTTTCGTAATGCTTTCGTTCACCATATGGGAAATCATTACAAAATCTGCGCCTGCCTCAATGCCTGCTTTGAAGGGCAGGAGGTCGGTTGCGGAAATATCGTCAAAACTTCTTGTGCTTATGGCACGACCCGAATGCGAATCGGATTCGGCACTGCCATGGCCCGGAAAGTGCTTGACTGTACTTGCCACACCGCCATCCCGCAGTCCTTTTACCATGTTTTCCACCATAACGCTGACAACAGACGGGTCCGTACCGAAAGAACGGGAACCGATTTCTGTATTATCGGGATTTACAAGCGTATCCGCACAAGGGGCAAAGTCAACATTAAAACCAAGGGCACGGATTTCCGTACCGATTGTTTTGCCGATATTATAAGCACGCTGCACGTCACCGCTGTCCCCCACTTCCCGCATGGCGGGCTGTTTCGTTACGCCGTTTATATCGCCAAGGCGGGATACGGTGCCGCCTTCTTCGTCAACTGCGACAAATAAGGGATACTTGGATGCTTTCTGCATGCCTTCTATAAGCTTTATGACCTGGTCACGGTTTTTAATATTGTCCCCGAAAAGGATGACACCGCCGACGGGGTATTTCGTAAATCCTTCCCGCATAGCGTCCGTCACTTCCGTTTCGGCAAAGCCGCCGGAAAGCGTTTCGGGATTTACTAAAAACAGCTGATAAATCCGTTCCTCCAGGCTCATGCTTTCAATCATTTTCCATGCCGCTGCATTCGGGTCTGTTTCATAGATTTTTTCAATTTCTTCCAGAGAAACGGCACCCGTTTCAGGAGAGTTCTCCTGTTTTTTGCACCCTGCGGACGGGAAAATTAAAAGTGCCGCCAAAATTGCAGATAAAATCTTTTTCATATCGAAACTCCTTTCCTTGAAACGGAGATAAAACAAAACTTTTGAGAAAAGGACACGCAAAGACTTGCGTGCCCTTCTTTTCACACAGTATAACTCTCAAAGCGAGAGATTATTGGTGATTTGCGAAACATTCGCTGCAATAGATCGGTCTATCATTCTTCGGAATGAAGGGAACCTTTGCTTCTTTACCGCAAGCTGCGCAAACAGTTGTGTGCATTTCGCGATTTTCGCGAAGTGCCTGTTTCTTCGCAATACGGCATTCTTTGCAACGCATGGGTTCATTCTGGAAGCCTTTTTCTGCGTAGAACTCCTGTTCACCGGCAGTAAAAACGAATTCCTTACCGCAATCCTTGCAAACTAATGTTTTGTCCTCGAACATAATGATCTCCTCACTTTGAAATAAATGAATGTTACCCTTGCCGGAGTTGAACCGACCCTTCTGTGCTATGCACAGCTGCTCGCCGTAAGCTTTTGGGCATATGGACGCACCAAACAAAAAGTTTGGAGCGGGTAACGGGGATCGAACCCGCACAGCCAGCTTGGGAAGCTGGAACTCTACCATTGAGCTATACCCGCATCATTTTGGATATCGTTCCACATATTTCTGGATTTTATGTTTGATGCGCTGCAGGGCATTATCAATGGACTTGGGGTCCTTTCCTAAAACCGCACCGATTTCCTGATAGGACTCCCCCTGAATATACAGAGAAAGCACTTTTCTTTCAAACGTACTTAAAATCCCCATAAGCTTTGTCCCAAGATCGGAAAACTGCTCTCTGTGAATCAGAATATCTTCCGGATCAAGACTCTGTTCTTCCCGACTGACAATATCAAGAAGTGTAAGCTCATATTCCTCAAAACCGAGGGGTCTGTCAAGGGAAACATACGTATTCAGCGGTGCATGCTTTTGACGGGTTGCCATTTTAATTGCCGTAATAATCTGGCGGGTAATGCAAAGCTCGGCAAACGCCCGAAAGCCGGACTGCCTGTCCTCTTTATAGTCCCGGATGGCCTTGAAAAGACCAATCATACCCTCCTGCACAATATCCTCCCTGTCGGCACCGATGAGAAAATACGTTCTCGCCTTCCGTCTGACAAGTGTGCGATATTTGGAAAGAAGATATTCCGTAGCCTCGTCATCTCCCGCTTGGGAGAGCAGTGCAAGACGCTCGTCGCTGAAATCAGCGAACTTATCCGGACGCACTTCGTTTTGCATTCCATTCCTCCTGGCAAAGCCCATATGCGATAGATATAGTATACTAAATTCTGCCTGTAATGTCAAGAAAAATTTACAAATTGTTTGAATTTAGTCACAGATCTGTCTTCGAATCATGGAATACTTCGGGAAGTGCCCTTCCATAGGAATTCGAACGGTCATCATGGGATGGGGTGCATCCGGAATGCTGTTCCCCTCTGCATCAAACATTTCCGAAACGGTTTTTTCGTATGTCTTTCCGTTCGGCGTCATAATTTCAAGGGTATCACCCAAGGAAAATTTATTTTTCAAAACGAAACGAAGGTAGCCTTCTTCCTCTTCTGTTACCATGCCTGTCACCTGATAATTACGGACATAGGAATTAGACTCTAAATACTGACAGCCGTTTTTTGCTTCCCCGTCCCAAAAGCCGTGGGAATATCTGCGGTGGCTTACCTTCCGAACAAGGTCTAAAGATTCCTGAGAAAGCTTGTATTTTTCGGGATTCTCATAGTAGCGGTCCAGCTCATCACGATAGGCTTTGACCACTGTGGCAACATAATATTCACTTTTCACTCTGCCTTCAATCTTAAGGCTCATAACGCCGGCAGACAGAATTTCGGGCAAAAATTCAAGAAGGCACAAATCATGGGCATTAAAAATATAACTGCCCCTGTCATTTTCAATAATGGGCATATATTCCCCCGGCCGCTTTTCTTCCATAAGCGTATACTTCCAGCGGCAAGCCTGTGCACAGTCGCCACGATTTGCGTCACGGCCGATAAGATAGTTACTGAGTAGGCATCTCCCCGAATAGGATACACACATTGCGCCGTGCACAAACATTTCAAGTTCTAAATCAGAGGGCGTATTTTTCCGGATGGAAACCACTTCTTCTCTTGTCAGCTCTCTGGCAAGAACCACACGTTCTGCCCCCATATCGTACCACGCTTTTGCCGTTTCGGCGTTTGTGATATTGGCCTGGGTGCTGACGTGAATGGGAAGCTGGGGTGCTGCCTTTCGAATAAGACCGAAGGCACCAAGGTCAGAAACGATTACGCCGTCCGCCCCCATTTTCTCAAGGCTTTGGGCATATTCGCCCAAAACGTCCATATCATTTTGGCGCATAATGACGTTGAGGGCCACATACACCTTTTTGCCTCTCTCTTTGGCAAAATCTATGCCCCTTTTCATGTCCTCGGGCGAAAAGTTTTCGCAGGCGGTGCGCATGGAAAATTCCTCGCCGCCGATATATACTGCATCTGCCCCATATAAAATGGCAACCTTCAGGCGTTCAAGGTCGCCTGCCGGTGCCAGAAGTTCTGCTTTTTTCATGTTCTTACTCCGTTTCCTCTTTTGTCTTTTTAAGTATAACGGATTTTTCAAAAAAAGTCAATCATAAAAAAGGGTTACCCGAAGGTAACCCTTTTTCAATCGTCCAAAGACGACTATTATTTTGCGTCAACGCCTGCAGCATATGCAATGAGGTCAACAACCTTGTTGGAATAACCCCATTCGTTGTCGTACCAGGAAACGAGTTTTACGAAGTTATCGTTTAAGGAGATACCTGCATCTGCATCAAAGATAGAGGTGCGTGCATCATGGATGAAGTCAGAAGAAACAACCTTGTCTTCGGTGTAACCGAGGATACCCTTCAGTTCGCCGTCAGCAGCCTTCTTAACAGCAGCCTTGATTTCTTCGTAAGTTGCACCCTTTTCGAGGCGGCAAGTAAGGTCAACAACAGAAACGTCTGCTGTGGGAACACGGAAAGCCATACCTGTGAGCTTGCCGTTGAGTTCGGGGATAACCTTACCAACTGCTTTTGCAGCGCCTGTGGAAGAAGGAATGATGTTGAATGCTGCACCACGGCCGCCTCTCCAGTCCTTCTTGGAAGGACCGTCAACGGTCTTCTGTGTAGCGGTTGTAGCATGAACAGTTGTCATGAGACCTTCGATAATGCCGAAGTTGTCGTTGATAACCTTAGCTAAAGGAGCTAAGCAGTTTGTTGTACAGGAAGCGTTAGAAATAACAGTCATATCCTTTGTGTACTTGTCGTTGTTAACACCCATAACGAACATGGGAGCATCTGCACTGGGAGCAGAGATAACAACTTTCTTTGCGCCTGCCTTAAGGTGAGCAGAAGCCTTTTCAGTTGTTGTGAAAACGCCTGTGGATTCTACAACGTATTCTGCGCCGCATTCCTTCCAGCCGATTTCTTCGGGGTTCATTGCAGCGTAAACAGCGATTTCCTTGCCGTTTACAACGAGCTTGCCGTCTTTAACAGCGATATCGCCCTTGAACTGACCATGAACTGTGTCGTAACGGAGCATGTAAACCATGTAGTCTACATCGATAAAGGGATCGTTGATACCAACGATATCTACCTTGCCCGTTTCCATTGCCGCTCTGAATACGAGACGGCCGATTCTGCCGAATCCGTTAATACCTACTTTTACTGCCATTTTGCCATACCTCCATTTATTTTATTCAACGGTGATTGTTTTGATCACCGGCTTGGCCATAGGTGTTTGCCCATCCATGCCGACGGGTGTTTTTGCAAGACGGTCGAGAACGTCAAAGCCCTCTTTCAGCATGCCAAAGGCTGCATACTGACCGTCAAGATATGTGGAATCTGCGTGTACAATAAAGAACTGGCTGGATGCACTGTTAGGGTTCTGGGCACGTGCCATGGAAATGACACCACGCTTATGGGAAAGGTCATTCTGACGGAAACCGTTCATGGCAAATTCACCGTAGATTTCTTCATCAGCGCCGCCCATACCTGTACCCTGCGGATCACCGCCCTGAATCATAAAATCTTCAATGATTCTGTGGAAGGTGAGACCATCATAAAAACCTTCTTTTGCGAGTTTTACAAAGTTTGCAACCGTTTTCGGTGCTTTATCGGGATAGAGTTCCAGCTGCATTTTGCCGCCGTCCTCCATAGTGATGACTACGTTCACAATTTCGCCCTCCTTAAATAAAGGTGTTTCTGCCGGTGCGCTTCCCAAATCAGGTTCCGCAGGCTTGTCCGAACAACCTGCAAAAAGCACCAAAATTACAATGCACAAAAGCATAGTGAAAATTTTAACAAAAGTGCGCATAAAAAAACCCCTTTGCACATTTAGTACAATTATAAACGAATTTTTCCTGAAATGCAAGTATTTTTTCAGTTTTCGTCAGTATATCCAAATTTCTCCCGAATTAATCTCTCTGTTTCAGCATCATCCCGAATCCAGTCCGAAGAAGTTTGAGAATTATAGCCGGGGAGCGTGTACGTATTCGCTTCGCAGGACGCTGCGGCTTTTGCAAGGTCCATAAGGTCACTTACCGTCAGATTCCCGACAACATTATCTGTCACTTTCTCATAAATATCCGGAATTTTAGAGATATATTTAAGCTGCAGTTTCTGCTGTACCATAGCCGTGAGGAAAGCCTGCTGTACCTGTACACGTTTTATATCGCCCTCAATATAGTCTGCACGGAAGCGGATAAGCCCTTCCGCCTTTTCGCCATCCAGTACCTGATAACCGGGGTCTATATGAATATGCAGATCCTGCAAAGGATCGTCGTAATGGTACGGGCGTTCCACGTTAAATTCCACACCGCCGAGGGCATCCACAACATCACGGAATGCACGCAGGTTTACGATTGCATAATAGTGGATGGGAAGACCTGAAACCTGCGACGCCACGCTGATGAGCGCCTCTTCCTTTTTATATCCTGCATACTGGGCATAACTGTAAACAGAATTGATTTTCCGCTCACCCCGATAATTTACACGTGTATCACGGGGAATGGATAAAATGGATATTCTGTGTGCCTTCGGATTTAAAGATGCCACTAAAATAACATCCGTATTGGCACCCACATGGTCCTTGCCGACCACAAGAATGTTCACAATACCGTCAGAACCGATTTTGGCCAAAGCATTGCCATGTTCACCGGCTTTAAAGGGGGGACTGTTTATCCAGCCCACCACTACCCCTGCAAAAGCAGCAGCGGCAACAAGTAATATAATAAGTAAAACTGTAAAAAACTTTTTAATATTCATATTGAATCTCCGTCGGTTACAACCGAACATAAAAAGTATGCATGCAGCCATAGTCCCATTCTCAGGCTGCTACCTTCCAAATATCGCCATATAGTATATCATAGGAATTTGAATTCGTCAAGTGTGGGAATTATAAAAAGCACCAATCTTGTATCAAGATTGGTACTTCCTTCTGACTAACTCCTGCCAAATTGTATATATATGTAGCTAAATCCGAAAAAAGTACACCATTTTGAATGTTGGCAAATTGGAATTTGAAAACTTAAATACATTTTTCCATATATACAAAAACTAATCCGGAGTTTAAAACCTTTTTAGAAAATATTTTGTACCCTAATTTTTGATATAAACGTATGTTGTCCACGCTCTTAGTGCTTGTAAACAACTCATATCTACTATCAGGAAAACACTGTTCAATTTCAATCAAAAGCTTAGTACCAAATCCTTTCCCTCTATAATCAGGGTGAACCATAAGTTTGCCAATATACACTGTACCATCCACTTTTTGGGCTCTGACAGAGCCTATGATAACATTATTTTCAGCGACCATTTTAAGTATAGTACCACACTTATATTCATCAACGACTTCACTTATCGTTTGTTTTAGCGGTGGAATATCGTTAGTACCAATCAAATCTGCCTCGCTTTGATAAGAAAGATATTGAAGTGTCAATATTTCCTGTAAATCTTCAAGCTGTGCTTTTTTTATACTTATTCTAATATTTCCCAATTAGCTTCCCTTCTTTTATTAAATTCTTATTTGTCTGTATTTTGCTTTGCGGTGCTGATTGATGAGATAAGCATTTTGCGAATTACACCGCAATTATGAAGGAGCAAAGAAACATCAGATAATATTTCTGCTCTTTGCATAAGTTCAAGCCAATATTCAGTTTCATAACACTCCTTTAATGAAATTTGAAGCTTTGAAATAAAGTCTGATTTACTGTGTGCATATTTGGCTTCTCTTATATTTGCGCCAACACTTGTTGCACTGCGTTCCAATTGATTGACAATAGAATAGTGTCCCTTAACTCCATCACAAACTTTTAATATTTCTACTGCAAAATCCATAGACAAATCTGCTAATTTATTTTCGGCCATTTAAAACACCTCTTTATGACATTATACCACAAGCTTAAAATATTTCAATAATGAAATCGTGCACAGCACGATGAAATCCAAACAAGTTTGGATGAAATCAAAGCCTTGCGGCTTCGATGAAATTAAATCCGTCTTTAATCCGCCGCAGGCGATTTCATCTGCGAAGCAGATATCATCAATCGAAGATTGATTTATTCCGTCTGCAAAGACGGATTTAGTTGAAAAAAGCACCAATCTTGATACAAGATTGGTGCTTTTTTCTGGTGGAGGGGGGTGGATTCGAACCACCGAAGTCACTGACAACAGATTTACAGTCTGCCCCCTTTGGCCACTCGGGAACCCCTCCGAATATTTGGAGCTGGTGATGGGACTCGAACCCGCAACCTGCTGATTACAAATCAGCTGCTCTGCCAATTGAGCTACACCAGCGCTTTCATGACGCAAGAAATATAATAGCACATGTCCCTCCTTTTTGTCAAGACTTTTTTTAAATTTTTTTAGTTTCTTCTGGAGTGTCCGCTGTTTTCCCCGTTTTTTCAGCCTTTATCGCCGTAAAAAAAGGGTATAAATTCCGGTTTGACAGGCAAACTACTGAAAAAAGGAGGCTTTACATGAAAAAACTGGCCGACATTTTAAATGCCCTGTCCCGGCGGAAAGATGCGCCCGGAATTGACAATACGCCTTGGGAAAGTATGGAAATCGGAAAGAATCTTTCCGTAAACGTAAAGCTTATGGAAGAAATGTTTGGGAAAAGCGGTGACGTTATTTTCCGTCACTTTACCTTCGGGCAAAAGCGCACCCGTGCCGTCATGGTGTTTATTGACGGCTTAGTCCGTGCCGACCGCATTGCCCCCGAAATTGTAAAGCCGCTAATGTATGACGGATTTATCGGTGACGAACCGAAAGTAATGCCCCGAACCATTGCAGAAGTGCAAAGTCTTTATATGACTGCCGGAGAAAGCCGGACGGCCGACCGATTCGGCATGCTTTTGGAAGGCGTTTTGATCGGAGATGCGGCAGTACTCATTGACGGCATAAAGGGTGCCATGATTATAAACGCCAAAGGCTTTCCGCAAAGAAACATAGAGGACCCGCAGACAGAGTCCGTTCTCCGTGGCCCGAGAGAAGGCTTTGTGGAAAACATGCGGACGAACACAGCACTTCTTCGCCGCAGAATCAAAAGTCCGTTCCTGACCTTGGAAATGATGACAATAGGTGAGAAAACAAACACGCCCGTCACCATTGTCTATCTTCGTAACGTTGCGGATAAAACCCTGGTCGAAGACGTAAAAAAACGGCTTTCCTCCATAAAAACAGATGCTATCTTGGATTCGGGTTATGTGGAACAGTACATCTCCGACACCGGTTCTCCCTTCTTTTCCACCATGGCAAGCTCGGAAAAACCGGATGCGGTGGCCGGTAAACTTTTGGAAGGCAGAGTTGCCATCGTTGTGGACGGGTCACCGTATGTACTCACAGCCCCATCGTTTTTTGCCGAAAGTTTTCAGACAAGCGAGGATTATTATATTGCACCGCTGTTTGCATCCGCCCTTCGCATTGTCCGCTTTTCGGCTTTTATGATTAGTATTCTTGCCCTGCCTTTATATGTGGCGCTGACCACCTACCATCAGGAGCTTATCCCGACAGAGCTTCTTCTTTCCATGGCGGCGGCAGAAGGAAATACACCTTTCCCTGCTGTCATTGAAGCACTGATTATGATTATCGTATTTGAAATTCTAAAAGAAGCCGGCATCCGCCTTCCCCGTCCTGCAGGGCAGGCAGTCAGCATGGTGGGTGCCATTATCATCGGCGAAACAGCCGTTTCGGCAGGCATTATCGGCGCGCCTATGGTCATTGCCGTGGCCATTACGGCCGTTTCGGCTTTCGCCGCACCGGCGCAGGCAAATGCATCTATGATTCTCCGTCTTCTCTTCCTTCTTCTTGCAGGCATTTTCGGCGGGCTCGGGCTTACCCTCGGTCTTCTTCTCCTTCTTTTGCATCTGGGTACCCTCACTTCCTTTGGTGTGCCGTACCTTTCCCCCGTTGTTCCCTTTCACCCTGCAGACAACAAAGATGCGCTTTTCCGTCTGCCCCTTAAGTGGCTTTTAACAAGGCCCACGTCTCTTGCTGCACGAAATCCCCGCCGAAGCCGAATGAAACCTTGAAAGGAGCTTCCATGAAAAAAACGATTGCCGCAATTTTATCGGTTTTTCTTTGCCTCAGCCTTTGCGGCTGTTGGAACAGACGGGAAATCGGGAAAATTGCCATTGTAATGGGTTTTGCCGTTGACAAAGGCGAAAAAGAGGATGAAATCGAAATCACAGCCCAGATTGCCAATACACGAACCATCAGTTCCGCCAGCGAAGGGAAGGACGGCGGTGCAAAGCCGAAACCTTATCTGAACCTTTCTTCTACGGGTGATTACGTTTTTCCGTCCATCCGTTCCTCCGTTTCCAAATCCGGTTCAAAGCTTTATATGGCGCACAATTATGTTGTTCTCTTCGGCCGTGAAACGGCGGAAGAAGGGCTTGGCAATTACATGGATTTTTTCCTTCGCGACCACGAGCTTAGGCTGGATATGCATCTTCTGGTGGCACGGGAAAAAGGTGCTGACGTTCTGGATGTCAATGCAGGATTCCAAAGCATTCCCTCCCTCCACATCCATGACCTGATCCAAGCACAAAAGCAGCTTTCCACCGGCATGACCGTAACGGTTTTTGATTACATGAACAAGCTTGCCGCCGGACGTGGTGCCCCCCTCATTCCGCTGATTGAAATCAGCAAAAGCGGCGGCGAAGATGTTTTGCACATGTCAGGCACCGCCGTTTTTTCCGGAGATAAAATGATCGGTGCGCTTTCCGAAAGAGAAACGAGAGGCCTTCTGTGGGCCACAGACGAAGTGGAACAGGCCGTTCTTATGGTACCTCTGGGGGAGGAAAGAATCGGCATTGAAGTGCTCCGTGCCAAAGGCGGAATGAAGGCCGAGCTTGGGGAGGGCGGAAATGTCACCATGGTGATTTCCGCCGAGGCTGAAGGCGCTCTGGGCAGTGAACGGGGCAAGGAAAATTATACAACGCCGGAGGGCATTGACCGTCTCTTAAATGCCTTCGCAAAAGAAATTGAAAGCGAGATACGTGCCTGTCTTGCAAAAGGCCGCACCCTTTCCGCCGATGTGTTCGGCTTTTCGGATGTTCTTTACCGGTATCACCCCAAAAAATGGGAATCTATGCAAAATACTGCCTTTTACGATTTGCCCGTCCGGATTGAGGTTAAAACAAAGATTGACTCCTCCGGCCGGATTGGACGGCCCGTAAAATAAAAGGAGGCAAACGTATGTTTACCACACGTCAATTTATGTTCGGCATCGCCACCTTCATAGGCGGCTCTTCTCTTTTTACTGTTTTTGTGACACAAATCACACATCAGGATTCCTACATTGCCGCCCTTCTGGCGATACTTTTCAGTCTACTCGTAATTTCCGTATATATTCTGCTGCTCCGCCGTTTCCCGGGCTTCGGGCTTTTGGAAATTCACAAGCTTGTATATGGCAAAACGGCAGGGCGGCTCTTAAATGCGCTTTATACCCTTTTCTGCATCGGCTTTTCTGCCGTAAGTCTTCGAAACATCGGGGACTTTTTTACCGGCTTTATTATGCCCGAAACGCCCATGCTCGTAACCCTCATTCTGGTTGCCGCCACCTGTTCCCTCTTTGCTAAAAAGGGGATTGTAATCATCCTTCGGAACGCCTTTTTGTTCTTTGTTTTTATGGCATCGGCACTGCTTTTAAACTCACTTTTACTTCTTCCGAATATGGAGCTTAAAAACTTCCTTCCCGTTTTCACCCTCGGCTATGACGCCTACGTACAGGGTGCATTTGTACTCACGGCAGCACCCCTTTGCGAAGTGATTGTTTTTTTAATTCTTCTCCCCTATGCCGAAAGGGATGCGGACGTGAAAAAAGGCCTTTTGTGGGGACTTCTACTCGGCGGTGCCTATCTGTTATGTACATTTCTCCGGGACATTGCCACCCTTGGCATCGCTCTTTCCTATCTGACGGAACCAACCTACGAAGCCATCCGTCTTATAAACCTCATGAACGTGTTTTCCCGTCTCGAAATCGTATTTGCATTTACCCTTATTATTATGCGCGTCTTTAAACTCAGCGTTCTGTTCTGCGCCGCCATACGGGCGGCGGAAGATACGGTGGGCAGAACGTTTAGGCGGCGGGGCCTTTTCCTTCTGTTTCTCTCTGTCGCCGTAATCCTTGCCGCCATGTATTTATTCCGCTCAGGGCTTACCCTTCCTGACTGGTTCCGAAATACGGGGGCATACGTCTTTTCCGTTTTTGAAATCGTCTTTCCGCTCCTAACCCTTTTTCTTTCTCTCCTTCGCCGTATAAAAAAGGAAAAAGTGTAATATTTTGTTGTCTTTTTTTCTTCTTTATGCTATACTTTTAAAAAAGGAGGTTTTTAAAAATGGAAAATTTATTAAAGCTTATAGAAACGCGGGAAAGCTGTCGTAATTTTGACACCCGCCCTGTAGATAAAGCCCTCTTATGCCGTATGGTGGAGGCGGCACGCCTCTCCCCGTCGGCCTGTAACTCTCAGCCGTGGCGGTTTACCGTAGTTTCGGGCGAAAAACGTGCGGCACTGGCACAATGTACCCAAGGATTAGGCATGAACAAATTTACGAATGACGCCCCTGCTTTTATTGTCATTTCCGAAGAAAAGGCTACGCTTATGGCAAAGATTGCAGGTTCTGTGAAGGACCAACATTATGCCCCCATCGACATCGGTCTTACCACCGCCCACCTGTGCCTTGCAGCCACCGCCCTCGGTCTTTCCACCTGTATCCTGGGCTGGTTTGACGAAGCGGAGGTAAAAGCGCTTTTGGGCGATACCGTGGGTAGCCGCATCCGTCTTATTCTCGCCGTCGGCTATGCAAAAAATGATTCTCTCCGTCCCAAAAAGCGGAAAGATATGGAAGAAATTCTGTATTTTGGTGACTGAAAACTGTAAAAACTCTTGTTTCTGTTTTCATTTTCTGCTATACTCTAAGGAAGAAATCCTTAAACACAAAGGAGTTATTATCGCATGAAACAATCTGCACATAAAACAAGCATTGGCGGGCAGGCGCTTATCGAAGGCGTTATGATGCGTGGCCCCCGTGTTACGGCCATGGCAGTACGGAACCCGGAGGGTGAAATTGTACTGGAAAAGATGCCCACGCCCGAAAACACACGGCCGAAGTTTTTTAAGCTTCCCTTTGTCCGTGGTATATTTAATATGATAGATTCCCTGAAATACGGCTATAAGTGCCTGATGCGCTCAGCAGAAATTGCAGGGTTTGAAGAAGAGGAGAAAAAGGACGAAAAGAAAAACAAGGTTATCATGAGCCTTCTCATGGTTTGTAGTGTCGTTTTTGCCGTTATCCTTTCCGTGGGTCTTTTCATTTACCTTCCTTCCCTTCTGTTCCGTCTTCTGGCGGACGCTTTCCCTTCCATTGACAACCGCATCGCCCGTGGTATCTTTGAAGGCGGACTTCGTATTCTTATATTTGTCGGGTACATGTGCGCCATGCTTCTTATGAAGGATATGCGCCGCACGTTTATGTACCACGGTGCCGAACATAAAACCATTTTCTGCTACGAGGCAGGCCTACCGCTGACGGTGGAAAATGTTAAGACGATGCGCCGCTTTCATCCGAGATGCGGCACCTCTTTCATGATTTTAGTGCTCCTTGTCGGCATTATCATTTCCATGTTCATCACCGCAGAAAATCCCCTTGTCCGTACGGGCATCAAGATTCTCACATTGCCCATTGTTGCAGGCGTCGGCTATGAGCTCATTAAATTTGCCGGCCGCCATGATAATGCTTTGACCCGTATCATTTCCGCCCCCGGCGTATGGCTCCAGCACATTACAACCATTGAGCCGGACGACGGGCAGATTGAATGCGCCATTCTGGCGCTTTCCGAAACCCTGACGGGAAATCCGGAGGATGACAAATGGTGATAAGACAGCTTTTAGCCTCTGCCGAAATTGACAGACTGGATGCCGAGGTGCTCCTTTCGCATGTCTTAGGTGTGCCGAGAGAAAAACTGTTGTTTCTTTACAGCGAGCCTGTGCCGGATGCGGTGCAGGCCGCTTTTGTTCGCCTTTGTGAAAAAAGAAAAACAGGCTGTCCCCTTTCTTATATCCTTGGCGAAAAGGAATTCTATTCTCTCCCCTTCTTCGTAAACGAGCACACACTCATTCCAAGACCCGATACGGAATTACTCGTGGAATGGGCCATTGAAAAGGCAAAGGGCGCACGTGTTTTGGACCTTTGTTCAGGCTCGGGATGCATTGGTATTGCAGTTGCAAAAAATGCACCTGTCCGCTCCTTGACGCTTGCGGATATTTCCAAAGAAGCGCTCGAGGTTTCAAAGCGCAACGCCGCAAGGCACGGCGTGGAAGCGGAATTTATTGAAACGGATATTTTAAAGGACGACCTTTCTGCATCCTTTGATTTGATTTTGTCCAATCCCCCTTATATTGAAACAGACGTCATTCAAACCCTTGAGAAGGACGTCCGTGATTTTGAGCCGCTTTCCGCCCTTGACGGCGGCAATGACGGCCTTGGTTTTTATCCCGTCATTGCCGAAAAGGCCTTCCGTGCCCTTCCCGAAGGCGGGTGGCTCGGCCTTGAAATCGGCTATAATCAGGGGGCGGCCGTATCCGCCATTTTAGCACCGTATTTTGAAAACATACGGATTTTATATGACCTCGGCGGCAATGCGAGATGTGTTGTCGGCCGAAAAAGCGTGATAAAATTTGACAAAGTGAAATAAATATGATATACTGCATGGAAAGGTGGTGCAGTATCCTAGTCAGGATGCCGATTCCCAAGACGGGCCTAAAAATCCGTAGAAGGGCATATCGATGAAGTTCCTGGTGTTGGCTTTCGACGCCCAGTCGGGGGTCGATGCTGGGGGTTAAGGTTTAGGGGCGATTCGCAATGGCATGCGAGCGTTGACCCCTTTTCCGTGGAGACCTGCGTTCGTGCTTCTACCTCTGCTCGTCCCTTGAGGGCGACGGAACGAAGTACGGCGTAGGAGTAAACCTGTCATGCGGTGCTCAAGAGTGCTGTGGACAGAGTAGCCTGCCTTGCGTGGATATGAAGGATAACGGTTCATGCCCCGTTTTGTCGGCCAACAAAACGGAGATATTGCTGTTTGAAATCCTATCTGCAAAAAAGGCTAAGAATCGGTTTGACTGTAGAGGAAATCTCCTAGGCTGTTCAGTAACCTGTGGAATACGGAGGATTGCAGTGCGGACTCAGTGGCAATCCGAATCGAGTCTTTGGCTCGGCTTCTGTTTAATCGGAAACGGCCCGGAGCGGCGACGCGCGGGCACGGAAGTGGGAAATCCGTCTCGGACCTATGCCGCAAAATTTACTCCGTATTCTGCCACCAATATTTTTAAAAAGGACGACGTGCCGTGAAAGAGGACATACCCCAAAAACGTAAAAAAATAAGAGTAAAAAGCAACCATACGCTAAATCGTAAGGTCAGCATTTCGTGGGTGATTACAACCATCCTTCTGACCTTTGTGCTTTCTGTTTCCATCACCGTAATCACCTCTTCCCTCCTCGGGAATGTAGCTATGACGGTGGCGTTTTTAATTTTACTGTCTATCGTATTTCTCGGTATCGTTTTTGATATTTTAGGCATTGCCGTAACGACTGCGGCGGAAGCGCCCTTCCACGCCATGGCATCAAACCGTGTGCCGGGTGCCGTCCAGTCTATCCGCCTGATCCGCAACGCAGAAAAGGTTTCAAACTTCTGTAATGACGTTGTCGGGGATATTTGCGGTATTGTTTCCGGTGCCACGGGCAGTTTTATTGCGGCCCAGCTTGTGACAAATTATTCTCTCCCCTCGCTCCTTACAAGCCTTTTTGTTACAGGCGTTGTATCCGCTCTTACGGTAGGCGGAAAAGCCCTTGGTAAAACCCTTGCTATAAACCAGTGTAATCAGTTTGTTTTTGGTATTGGCAAAATCTTGGCGATATTTTCGCCAAAGCTTAAGAAAAGCAGGAAAAACCATGGATAATCTTTTATCTTCGGTACAGTCCCCGTCTGATTTAAAGACAATGGACGTACCCACAATGGAAAAGCTCTGTGCATGCATCAGAGCCTTTTTAATTGAAAATGTTCCGAAAACAGGGGGGCATTTTGCCTCCAATCTCGGTGTAGTCGAACTTACGGTCGCACTGCACCGTGTTTTTTCTGTGCCCGAAGATAAAATCATCTGGGATGTAGGCCATCAGAGCTACGTCCATAAAATTTTAACCGGCAGACAGGATAAATTTCCTACGCTCAGGCAGTTTGGCGGTCTTTCCGGCTTCCCCAAAAAGGCGGAAAGCATATATGACTGTTTTGATACCGGCCACTCCTCCACCTCCATTTCCGCCGCTCTCGGTTTTGCGGCAGCACGGGACCTTAAGGGTGAAAAGGGTGAGGCCATTGCCGTAATCGGTGATGCGGCGTTTTCGGGCGGCCTTTCCATGGAGGCACTCAACCACATCGCCCATTGCCATCATAAAGTGATTGTGATTCTGAACGATAACCAAATGTCCATCGGCAAAGCCATAGGCGGCTTTTCCCAGTATCTCAATAAAATCCGCACACGCTCTGCCTACTATACGGTAAAAAGGGAAACAAACGAGCTTCTCCATCGGATTCCCGTCCTCGGTAAACCCTCTGCCATGGCGCTGAAAAAATTGAGCCGACTTCTCCGGTACTGCGTTACCCCCGGCGTTGTGTTTGAAAAGCTGGGTTGCCGTTATCTCGGCCCTGTGGACGGTCACAATATCCGCCAGCTTTGCGACACGCTCTCGGAAGCGAAGCGGCTTGACACATCTGTTCTTGTGCATGTGATGACGAAGAAGGGAAAAGGCTATGCGCCTTCCGAGGAAGCACCTTCCCGCTATCACGCTGTTTCTCCTAAGAAAACAGAGGGCGAAACCTGCAGCGCACGGTTTGGAAAAACCCTCGTTACACTCGCAGACGAAAACCCGTCCGTCGTTGCCATTTCCCCTTCTATGCCGGATGCCTCTGGTCTATCGGAATTTGTAAAAAAATATCCCCATCGTTTTTTTGATACGGGCATTGCAGAGGCCCACGCCGCCACATTTTCGGCAGGCCTTGCCGAAGGCGGGATGACCCCCGTTTTGGCGGTTTATTCGTCCTTTTTACAAAGGGCATACGATTCCCTTGTCCATGATGTGGCCCTAGGAAAAAGACACGTTGTCCTCGCGGTGGACCGTGCAGGCATTGTGGGAAGTGACGGGGAAACCCATCAGGGTATTTTTGATATTTCCTATCTTTCCCACATTCCGAACATGTGTGTTCTGGCACCTGCGGATATGGATTCTCTCTCGGAAATGCTTGGGTATACCATAAAAGAACACGCCGGCCCCATTGCAGTCCGTTACCCCCGTGGCGCACTGCCTTCGTTTTCACGGCCGTCCTTTACCTTCGGCAAAGCTGCCGTACTTCGAGAAGGGGCGCACATTACCGTCGCCGCCCTGGGCCGCATGGTGCATACGGCGCTTGCGGCTGCAGATATACTTTTGGAAAAAGGCATCCGTGCCGAGGTGATTGACATTCGAAGCGTAAAACCCCTTGACGTGGAAACACTTGTTTCCTCCGCCAAAAAGACGGGGCAGGTTCTTACCATTGAAGATAACGTATTATCGGGCGGTGCAGGTGAAAAAATTGCCGCTGCGCTTTCAGGCATATGTCCCATAACTATAAAAGCATTCCCTGATACGTTTGTAACCCACGGCAATGTGGACGAGCTCTTCGCCCTTTATAAAATGGATGCGAAAAGCCTTGCCGCCGAAGCAGAAAGGATTCTGAAAGCATGAAACAAAGGCTGGATATATACTTAACGGAAAACGGACTTGTCCCCACCCGTGAAAAAGCCAGAGCCGTGATTATGGCAGGGGATGTTTATATTAACGAACAGAAAGCCGATAAAGCGGGACAAACCGTTTCGGAAGGCGACAAGGTCGAAGTGCGAACAGACACACTCCGCTACGTAAGCCGTGGGGGTTTAAAGCTTGAAAAAGCCATGGTGTCCTTCCCCATTTCCCTTGAAAATGCGGTTTGCATGGACATCGGTGCTTCCACGGGCGGCTTTACCGACTGTATGCTCCAAAACGGCGCCAAAAAAGTATACGCCATTGACGTAGGGTACGGCCAGCTTGCATGGAGCCTCCGTACTGACGAAAGAGTGGTAAATCTCGAGCGCACCAACATCCGCTACGTTACGGAAAACGAAGTGCCCGAAAACCCCGATTTTGCAAGCGTGGACGTTTCGTTTATTTCTCTCCGTCTTGTTCTTCCCGTAGCGTATGAGCGCCTTCGCGCCGGCGGTGAAATGGTCTGCCTTATAAAGCCCCAGTTTGAAGCAGGCAAGGAAAAGGTTGGAAAAGGCGGCGTTGTTCGGGATAAGGAAACCCATATTGAAGTGATTGAAAACGTCATTGCCTTTACAAAGGAAATCGGCTTTTCCGTTTTAGGGCTTGACTTCTCCCCCGTAAAAGGCCCCAAAGGCAATATTGAATACCTTTTACATATCCGAAAATCCGAGGATGAAAGTATTGACCCGCCCATTACCGAAATTGTGGATAAAGCGCACCTTGAGGCGCAATAAAATAAGCATATCGCTTGTGCGATATGCTTTTTTATTACGGATTACACTTTTTACAAGGGTCATAACCTTTGGAAACGGCATCTTTTTGCGTACAGTTTAAATACGCCTTGTTCCCTTCTTTCATTTGCTTCACGCTGGTGCAGTGCGGATAATGGAGCTTCCCCGAGTTTTTGTTCCCGATATAAGAATATGTTTTTCCCTGTTCTGTTTGGGGTGTTTCCTGCAATAGATTTGTTTGCAGCTTCGCCGTCCTTTCGCTTTCGCCGCAAGCAGAAAGACTGCAAACCATAAGAAGCGAAAAAATCAAAGCACATAATTTCTTCTTTATCATCATCGCACCTCTGTATATGTTATTTGAATATGTTATAAATTATAACATATAAAACGTGTCATTGTCAAGATAGAATATATGTGAGGTGAATGATTATGAAGGACAAACTGGTTATAAATAAAAAAATGCTCAAGGGCGAAGATGGTTATAAAACTTTTTCTGTTCGCATCAAGGATGAAACTGTAAGTAAATTAAATCAACTGTCTGAAGAAACGAATCGTTCCAGAAATGAACTCATTCATATTCTTTTGGAATACGCAGTAGAGAACTGTCAGGTAAAATAATGCATAAAAACGGAGTAGCACAGGCTACTCCGTTTTTTTATTCTTATTTATCTGGGGATGACAGTCGGTTCATCCTTAACATTCTTCAAAACGAAATGTGTTCTTGTGGCGGAAACGCCGTCAAGGCTTTTAATGCGACGGTGAATTTCTTCAAGACTTTCTGATGTGTCCGTTAAAATCTTCAGCATAAAATCAAAATCGCCCGTTAAATAGTCACAGGAAATAATGTTTTCATTTGCTTTTATGCTTTCCGTAAAGGATTCATAAAAGCGGGGATGCTCAAGGCTTACTTCCATCAGCGCCGTCATGCCGTTGCCAAGTTGCTTATGGTCAAGCACAACCGTATATCCTTTAATTACACCGCTTTTTTCCATTTTGCGGATGCGCTCGAGCACGGCAGAAACGGAAAGATTGATTTCATCACTGATAACGGATGCTTTTTCTCTTGCATTCCGCTTTAAGCAATGTAGAATTTTATAGTCGATTGCATCCATCATTTTGCGAGCACCTTCTCAATCTTTTTGCACATTTCTTCTGTTTCTGCAGGGACCAGAAGGCCAAAGTCCATGGAAAATTCCAGCGTGCTTTCGCCCTCGATGGTGCGAACCATGCCGTTTTTCTTGGCATAGGTGTAGCCTTTATTGATTGCACTTGCAGGAAGAACCATGCCCATGGCTTCCTCATCATCCGTGCGAGAAATCCAGCGGAGGCTGTTATTTAAAGGCTCTACGGGATGCTTTACATAGCAGGCATAGCCGTCCGTCCGCTTCTGGAGCGTGTGGGCATACCCTTCTTCATCGGCAAGGTATGTAAGCTTTGCAACGATTTCGGGGTCATACATCTGGGACTTTTTATCTACTACAACATGCACTTCGGGGTTTTCCTGCATTTTGTCCATATAGTCAGAAAGCTTCTTTGCCTCTTCCTCGGGCATGGATGCGGGAATGACCTTTAAAACTTCAATATGTTCTTTATCAAGGGGAAGCGTGCCGATAAGCTTTGCACCTTCAAAGGGCATGAAGTTTATGTGGCAGAGATATACGTATTCCATAGGTCTCTTTCTGAGGTTTTCAATTTTGACGCTGGAGGTAATGACTGCACCGTTTTCGTAAAGCTTATAGCCGGAGGTAAACTTATAATTATCGCTGTATGTTCTGTATTTATGGAAAGTAGCGAGCACACGTACATAGCGGCCGCCCTCGTCCTCTCCGCATTCAATTCTCGGATGGCGGAATGCGGCAACAGGCAGGTCGCCGTGGGGTTTGTGGCTATCTTCAGGGCCGGGGCCGCCTACGCCGCAAAGGCCTGAGTGCATAACAAAACAGCCGTAAGAATCGAGGAACTGCTCAAGCTCTGTGGGTTCGGCGAGGTTTGTGTCCATGTGCAGGTCAATGCCGTCAAAGCTGGCACGCCAGATCTGATGCCCGTAAAAAGGCAGAACGGTAAAATAACCGCGTTTGTTTTCAATTTTGAGCCCTGCCGTACCGGTAGAATACCGGAAGGTGTAAACACGGATATCGCCATGAGAAACAACCAGTTTCTCCGCATCCGTAAAGTTTTCGTTTTCTAAATAAAAAATTGCCATACTATCGCTCCTTTTCCGCATTATTTATGTCTGTATTTTTATTTTAAGCAAATTCTTTTGCCTTGTCAAGGAGTTTTTCCATATTTTTAATCGCCAAGTAAAAAATTTGCATTTTATGAAAGACTGTGATAAAATATGCATATCAAACCGGAGGAGGAAAAAACCATGCCGTTTGTACTGATTGCAAAGCTCCTGTCTTATGTTTTTGTATTGGCAGTCTACTTATTTATTATTAAAATCATCCAGATGGTGTCCAAAGACATTGAGGTGATGCGGCGCCGTAAAACGAGCGAAATCGCAGCCCACACCTATATTAAGGTTCTGAACCTTCGGCATAATCTGGATTTTCCCGTGGAGGAAAACTATCCCATACTGAAGGATTCTGTTCTGGGGCGAAGTGCAAAGTGTGAAATTTCCATTGACGACCCGTTTCTCTCCCAGCGCCATGCCGCCTTTATCTGGCGGGACGGCACCTGCTTTCTGCAGGATATGGGCAGCACCAACGGTACGTTTTTAAACGGCAAAAAAGCCGAAGGCGACCCCGTTGAGCTTTTCAGCGGCGATAAGATTGACCTGGGGCAGCTTTCTCTGATTTTTGTAACGGAGGATATGGAAGATGCGTAATTTCCGCAAACTTACCCCTCTTTTTCTCGTTTTACTTATGAATATTTTAGGCTTCGGGATTCTCTTTTTCTCGAGTGCTTCCGTCGATACACAGGCGCTTTATTATTCTCTGGCGCTTTTGGGCCTTGTGCTCGTCTCCTATATGCTGATTGTATTCTTTTCTATGGGGGACCATTATCTTTTTCTCATCGTTTCGGCACTTTTAACCGTGGGCATTCTGATGCTCTTTCGCCTTGACCCCACCCAGGCCATGACACAAATCACCTGGTTTTATGTGGGAATGGCAGGGTTTTATGCCGTGTATATTCTCTTTCGGAAATGCAAAGCATGGCCAAAGCTTTTTCCGTTTTATGCGCTGATTGCTTTCTTTCTTTTCGTTTTCACCCTTTTATTCGGCAGCCGTGTCAACGGGGCAAAAAACTGGCTTTCTCTCGGCGGCATCAGTCTGCAGCCCTCCGAACCCATTAAAATTCTGTTTATTCTGGGCCTTGCCGCACTTTATACGGCACCATATGGCCGTCCCCACGACCGTCTTTTTGCTTTCACCGAAAAAAGACTTCCTCGCCTTATGCGCCCCCTTAAATTCCTCATGCGGCTTTATGACAGCCAGACCGGCCGCCAGCTTCTTATTATGGTGTACGCTTTTCTGCACCTCGGCTTTCTGGTCCTCCAGAGAGAGTGGGGGTCGGCTGTTTTATATTTCCTCATTTATTTTGTTTTGCAGTTTGTTTTAAGTTCTAAATACTACTTTCTCCTTATAAATGCCGTCCTGGCTATGGGTGGCGGCCTTCTCGGGTATAAGTTTATGTCCCACATTCAGGAGCGTGTTGCCATCTGGCGTGACCCGTTTTCGGGCACAAATGACCTCGGCTATCAGATTGCCCAGTCCCTTTATGCCATGAGTGCCGGCGGTTTTTCGGGCACCGGCATCGGGCAGGGGCAGCCTTGGCGTGTACCCGTTGTAAAAAGTGACTTTATTTTCTCCGCCATATACGAAGAGCTCGGCATGCTGGGTGCCTCTGCCGTGGTCCTTCTCTTTTTCCTGCTCGTTTACCGTGGCATCAAGATTTCCCTTATGGTAAAAACACCATTTTATAAAGCCGTGGCACTGGGGATTGCCGTGATGTTTGGCTTTCAGACGCTGATTATTATCGGCGGCGTTACGAAGCTGATTCCCCTCACCGGCATCACCCTGCCCTTTATGAGTGCCGGCGGCAGTTCTCTCGCCACCTCCTTTGCTTCCCTTGCCATTTTGCAGGCTATTTCTGCAAGAGAGGAGGATATGTCCGATGACATTTAACAAAAAAGCCGTTTACGTTTTAATGGCAATGCTGATTTTCTTTTCCGGCGTTGTTTTGTACTTTACCTATTTTCAGATTTTTAAAAGTGCCTCCCTTGCAAACGCCAGCACGAATCCCCGCACCTTTGCAAGAGAGCAGTCTGTCAAACGGGGCAGTATCTACGACAGAACGGGCGTGTGCCTTGTTGAAAGCGAAATGGAGGCGGACGGCCAGAGGCGTGTGCATCACTATGACAGCCTTTATGCACAGCTTATCGGCTATAGTGACCCCCGTTATCAGCGTTCCCTTCTCGAGGCAAGCTTTAATTCCTATATCCTCGGCGGTGCAGAGGCCGATTTTGTGGAAACGCTTTTGGGGATTGAGGATACGGAAGGGTCGGATTTACATTTAACAGTGGACCACCGGCTCCAAAAGCTTGCAAGCGATGCGCTTGGCGGCAGAAAGGGCGCCGTGGTGGCGCTTGATCCCATTTCGGGCGAAGTGCTCTGTATGGTTTCAAATCCCACCTATAACCCCAATACCCTTTCCGAGGATTATGAAACCCTTTCCAAAACGCCGGGTATGTTTTATCCCCGTGCTACCAGCTGGAATTATGCCCCCGGGTCCATATTTAAAATTATCACAGCCGCCGCTGCCATTGAAAATGGTCTGGACTCCACCGTATACGAAGATACCGAGCCTCTTTATATTGACGGCCATCCCATTTATAACTACGGCAAAAAAACATACGGTACGCTGGATATGGAAACAGCTTTTTCCAAATCCTCCAACACATATTTTGCCCATATTGCCGATATGCTGGGGGCAGATAAGCTCCGCAAAACCGCCGAAAGCTTCGGTTTCAATACGGAAATCCCCTTTGATATTCCGTTTCGGGAAAGCAAAACGCTTTCAGGCTCCCCATCAAAAGCCGAGGTTGCGGCCGTAGGCTACGGTCAGGGGCAAACGACCACCTCGCCGCTCCATATGGCCATGGTCGCTTCTGCCATTGCAAATGACGGTATTATGATGCAGCCGTATTTAGTCAGCCGTGCAGAAAAGGACGGAAAGGCCGTTTATGAACAGTCCGGCCGTATTCTCCGCCGTGCCACCTCTTCCACCACGGCACAAAAGGTGGGCGAAATGATGCAGGAAACGGTGAAAAGCGGAACGGCGACGGGTGCCTATATTCCCGATATATCCGTGGCTGCCAAAACAGGTACTGCAGAAACGGAAGGCCAAAAGGATCACGCTTGGTTCGTCGCTTACGCCCCGGCAGAAAACCCGAAAATCGCCCTTGCCATCGTTTTGGAAAATTCCGGTTCCACCGGTTCCGCCTGTGCAGGCATGGCACGGGACCTCATCTCCAATTGGCTCCGACGATAAAAAAATAAAAATTATCGTAAAAATCTTGCATTTTATGACAGATTCATGTAAAATATTCTTATACATTTTCTGCCTTGTGCAGTAATTTTTTGGAGGCCTTTTTTATGCAGTTACTAAAAGACAGAATTATAAAAGACGGCAAAGTTTTTCCGGGTAACGTTTTAAAGGTGGACAGCTTTTTGAATCACCAGATGGATGTCTCCCTCTTTTGTGAGATGGGCAAAGAATTCCGTCGCCGCTTTGAAAATGAACAGGTTACGAAAATTCTGACCATCGAAGCCTCCGGTATCGGCATTGCTTGCCTTGCAGCAATGTATTTTGATGTCCCCGTTGTTTTTGCCAAGAAAACACAAACAAAAAATATTGCGGGCGATGTATATACAAGCCGGGTAGAATCCTTTACCCACGGCCGCATCTATGATATTATCGTTTCCAAAGAGTTTTTACATAAAGAGGACCGTGTTCTTTTAATTGACGATTTTCTGGCAAACGGCAGCGCACTTTTGGGCCTTGCCTCCCTCGTCCGTGATGCCGGTGCTACCTTGGTCGGTGCAGGCATTGCAGTAGAAAAAGGATTCCAGACGGGCGGAAAAATCGTAAGAGATACCGGGCTTCGTGTAGAGTCCCTCGCCATTGTTTCATCCATGGGTGAGGACGGCTCCATTTCCTTCGCTTGATTTTTTTGGCGTGATGACGAATGCCAAAGGAGAAACCCAAAAATGAAACATGCAAAACTTTTAGCTGTTTTCCTTGCATTTATGCTATTTTTTACTTTTACGGCATGTAAAAAACACACGGATGATTCTTCGGCAGAAAGTGCCTTTAAAGTGGGCATTATCTGTAAGGATGCTCCCGTCGGTGACGAGGGTTATGCCTGCTATCACAAGGAAGGCATCCTTTCCATGTGTGAAAATCTCGGCCTTTCTGATGATCAGGTTGTCCACAAAATGAATATTGATGGTGCGGATGAGGCATCTGCCCGTACCGCCATTGAAGCGTGTATCCGGGAAGGATGTGCCATTATCTTTGGCACAGAGGCGGACTATAAGGCTATAATGGAAGACATGGCAAAACAGTATCCGGATATTTTCTTTTCCCAATATTTAGGCAATGTATCCCACATTCCCAACATGAGCACCTACGCCGCCCGCACCTACGAAGCCGAATATCTGACCGGTATTGCCGCAGGTCTTAAGACGGCATCGGGTAAAATCGGTTATGTTGCCACCATGGGCAAAGAGGATACCTTGGTTAAACTTGACATTAACGCTTTTGCAATAGGCGTAAAATCCGTAAATCCAAATGCAAAAGTTTATATCCGTGTTGTAGTGCCTGAGCGCAAGCAGGAAGCCAAAGAAGATCTTCTTGCCTTAGGCTGTGACGTTTTCGGCCAACGTGGCGGCGATGTGCTTGATACATCCGGTGCATCTCTCGTTTCCCCCGTTTTCAACTGGGGTGTATACTATATGAAGGCTACGAGAGAAGTCATGGAAGGCAGATGGTCGGGCGAAAACTACTTCGGCGGTATGAGTGACGGCGTTGTCGCCCTCTCCCCCGTTTCCGAAGCCTGTGCAGAAGGCACAAAGGAAGCCATAGAAGCGGCCGGGGCAAAGCTGCAAGGCGGCGAATATAAAATATTTGAAGGTAAACAAATGGTTTCCGGTGCTCTCAAAGATGTTGCCCTTTTGGATAATAACGGTAACACCATCGCCTCTGCAGGGAGTGCGGCATGGGATGATGCATCGATTAGAAGCGGCGTAAGTTGGTACTTTGAAAATGTGATCGAGTAGCCGTCTTCTTCCATTCCTACCATATTCTATACATAGGAAAGCCTGTTTTCTCACATACTATGCATATGTCTTCTCGGTATAGGCAGGCCCATTCCTCTGTATAACAAAATATATCGTGCAAGTCAAAAAGGAGGATATTATGCTGGAAGGATTTTATGAATCAATCGTTAAATATCAGAAAAAGCCAAAGGATTACCTTGTGGACGTCGGCTTTGTCGCCGCCGGCTTTTTCGGGGCGGTGGCCGCTTACTATATAGGGCTTTTAATCGGCCTTAAGTATATCGGCCTTGGCGCTGCGTTCTTTGCTTTGTTTTTCGGTCTCCGTGCAGCTATATTCCACTACTGGGAATATGAGTACATTGTAACGGAAGGCACTGTGGATATTGACCAGATTATTGCGAAACAAAAAAGGAAACGCATGGTTTCCTTTGACAGCCGTGAATGTGAAATCATTGCCCCCGTAAACCGTGGTCAGTGGTATAACGACTATAAAACATTACCGGTAAGTTCATACGTAGCAAATGACGCCCATCCCGACAATTACTTTGCCGTATTTGAACGGGTCGGTGCACGTACCGTCGTCATTTTCCAGCCCACGGAGGATATGGTTGCGGCCTTCCGCCACTACAATCCGAGAAATGTATATATAGATTAATTTGTCCAAAAACGAAACAAACCGTTTCGTTTAAATAATAGAAATTTTTTGGAGGTTTTAAAAATGGCAAATCTTAAAGGATCCAGAACAGAAGCAAACTTAATGGCCGCTTTCGCAGGCGAATCTCAGGCCAGAAACAAGTACACCTACTATGCTTCCAAAGCAAAAAAGGATGGCTTTGAGCAGATTGCAGAAATCTTTACGGAAACTGCAAACAACGAAAAGGAACATGCAAAAATCTGGTTCAAGCTTCTTCATGACGGCATGCCCGACACACTGACAAACTTAAAGGATGCCGCAAGCGGCGAAAAATACGAATGGACAGAAATGTACGCTGAATTTGCACGTGTTGCAAAGGAAGAAGGTTTTGACCACATTGCATTTCTCTTTGATTCCGTCGGCAAAATCGAAAAGGAACACGAAGAACGTTATAATGCTCTCGTTTCCAACATCGAAAAGGATGAAGTATTTAAAAAGGCAGAAGAAAAGGTTTGGATTTGTGCAAACTGCGGTCATATCCATGTAGGTACAGCCGCACCTGAGGTTTGCCCCGTTTGTGCACATCCCAAGGCATACTTCAAAATGCTTGTGAAAAATTATTAATGCCCATACAAAAGGCTGAACAGAGAATTCTGTTCAGCCTTTTTTCTTTTACTGTAAACGATATTTTTCGGAATAATATGCAAACTTTTCTTTGAAGGCATCACTTTCCGATTTCAGCATGTAAATCCCCTCATGCATTTTAAGGGAATGGTGACTCGTTTCTATAATACACCCTGCAATATTGGCAGCATGGTCAGCCGTCCGTTCAAAATTCGTCAGAAGGTCACTCCATACAAATCCTGCCTCAATACCGCACACGCCTTTTTGCAGGCGGGCAATGTGGTTTGCACGAAGCTTTTCTTTCAGCGCATCAATAATTTCTTCCAAGGGCTGGATGTTAAGCGCTGTTTCCAGATGGTTTTTTTCAAATGCTGAAAGGGCATGGTCTGCAATTTCTCGCACCGCATCGGAAAGCACAGAGAGCTCTTTCCTGCCTTCCTCCGTAAAGCGAATGCCTTTTTCCTGCAGCTCTTCTGCCGACTCCAGAATATTTACGGCGTGGTCGGAAATCCGTTCAAAATCCCCGATAATCCGAAGCAGTCTTGCCGCTTCACTGCTCTCATCTTCATTTTTCTGATAGGCGGAAAGCTTGACAAGATAATTGCCGATAACATCTTCCAGATGGTCTGTTTTCTCCTCGTTTATACGAATTTCCTCTGCCACCGCTTCTTTGTAATCGAAAAGGACATATATACTGTCCGCAAGAGAGCTTACAGCACAGTTTGCCATAATAACCGCTTGCTTTCTGCAGGCATCCAATGCCACCGCAGGCGTAGACAAGAGTCTTTCATCCAGTTCTGTTTTCTCCGTTTTGCCCTTTGTATCCGGCACAAGACGGCAAACGAGTTTTTCCAAAAGTCCGGACAAGGGAAGAAGGATGGCTGTGCAAACGACATTAAACAAAGAATGGGCTACGGCAATGCCAAAATGGGTTGCCTCCGCATCTAAAATCGGCGGTGCAAACATGCCTTTTACAATGTATAACACAATCATTAAAACAACGGTTCCGATTACATTAAACGACAAATGCGCCAACGCCACACGCTTTGCATTGCGGTTTGTGCCGAAAGAGGAAAGAATGGCTGTAATACAGGTGCCGATGTTCTGTCCCATAATGATGGGAAGTGCAGCACCGTAAGAAATTTGGCCTGTGACGGTAAGTGCCTGCAAAATACCGACGGATGCGGAGCTGGACTGGATAATCGCCGTTAGAATTGCACCGGCCAGAACGCCTAAAATCGGATTTTTGAAGAGAATGAAAAGCTCCCGGAATTGGGGCACATCCTTAAGGCCTTCCACTGCACCGGACATAATATCCATGCCGAACATTAAAACGCCAAAACCCAGCAGTATTGTACCCGTATCCTTTTTCTTATTCGTTTTGCCGAACATAAAAAAGGCGGTGCCAATGAGTACAAGTACGGGCGTAAAGGACATGGGTTTAAAAAGCTGCACTACAAAATTACTGCTTTCAATTCCGCCAAGGCTTAAAATCCATGCCGTTACGGTGGTACCGATATTGGCCCCCATAATGACGCCGATAGATTGGCGAAGCGTCATAAGTCCCGAGTTTACAAACCCTACCACCATAACGGTAGTAGCGGAGGAACTCTGAATAATGGCGGTGACACCAAGGCCTGTTAAAAAGCCCGCCCATTTGTTAGTGGTCAGCCTCCCGATAATGGCGCTGAGGCCGCTGCCGGCACGCCGCTCGAGGGCATCGCCCATAACGCTCATGCCGAAGAGGAAGAGGCATAACCCGCCAATTAGTGTTAAAACGTCAAAAACTGTCATAATTTGTCCTTTCTTTGCCTTTTTTGTTTTACTATAACATATCCTTGGCAAAGATGCGGATAAGACTTTTATTCACCGTCGGCATGCATGCGGTAGCCTACGCCGAGTTCGTTGGAAATAAAACGGTCATCTCCCGGTTTTATGCCGAGCTTACGGCGGATGTTGGCCATGTTCACCTGCAATTTTTTAATGCTTCCCATATCGGAATAGCCCCAGATTTCCCGAATGATTGTACTATACGTAAGCACCTTTCCGAAATGGGCGGAAAGAAGCGCCACAATGTTAAATTCCGTTTGCGTCAAATGAATCTCTGCACCGCTGAGAAAAACCTTTCTGGCATCATAATCCATTACCAGTTCTCCTGTTTCAAACTTTCCCTCCGGCAGTTTCCCCTCTTTTGCACGGGGAGAATTTGTGCGTAAAAGGCCACGGACTCGTGCTAAAAGCTCTGCAGACCCGAAAGGCTTCGTTACATAATCATTTGCCCCCATATCCAACGCTTCCACCTTGTCCGCTTCCCCGCTTCTTGCAGAGAGTACTATGCAAGGGGTTGTAAACGATTTCCGGATTTCCTGTAAACATTCGGTGCCATCCTTATCGGGAAGGCCCAGATCCAGTATGACAAGATCCGGCAAATAAGAAGAAAACATGGAAATGCCGCCTTCCGCCGTTTTCGCCGTAAGGACCTGATAGCCGTGAACCTCAAGTAGCGCCGTGACGAATTTACGGATGTTTTCTTCATCCTCAATTAAAAGAATTTTATATTTATTATTCATCTATGTTCTCCTCCAGCTCCAAAGTGAACCGAAACTCCATGCCGCCTGTTTTTCGGTTTCTGGCTTCTATTTCACCGCCGTGGGCACGAATAATGGCGGCGCAAACAGAAAGACCTATACCCATGCATCGCTTCTGATTATCTTTAACGGCTTTTTCTTCCATATAATATCCTGAAAAAATGGTCTTAAGTTTTTCACTGTCAATACCGCATCCGTCATCTTTTACGCTGAAAACGGCATTATTTCCCGAAACGGACACGGAAAGCGAAAGCTCCGTCAAACCCGTGGCATGCTGTTCGGCATTTTCCAGAAGATTTAAAATAACCTGCTGGGCAAGCATTGCATCTGCGGAAAGGACAATGAATTCTTCCGGCAAAGAAAGGGTAATCTCCCTTTCAGGATAGTGTTTTTTGAATTTTGCCAAAACAGAATCCACCAGTTCCTCTAAAACCACCGGACTTTTTAATAGATGTACGCCTTCTCTCTCCAGCTTTGTGACGGACAAAAGGTTTTCCACCATGCGGATAAGCCAGATGCTGTCATTTTGAATACCCTTTAGAATGTCTTTCTGGGAATCCTCTTCAATGGCCTCATAGTTTTCAAGAAGTGTTGAGCTGGCACCGTAAATGGCCGTGAGGGGCGTTCGCAGGTCATGAGAAACCGCCCGAAGTAAGTCCGCTCGCAATTTTTCCTTTTCCGCACGTGCGCGCACCTTTTCCTGATTTTTGATTTTTGTTGTCAGCGTGCTTGCGGCGATGGTAACGATAATCAGAATCAGTGCCGAAATAATATTTTCGTGTATGGCGAAATTAAAGGCAAAAAACGGGAACGTAAAAGCAAAATTAACGGCCAGAACGCTGATGAGTGCCGACAGAATACCGTAGGCGTAGCCATGGGTTAGGAGGGAAACGAGGAACACGGCAAGTACAAACAGCGGCGTGACAAGCTCCGAAGCACCAAGTCCTTTATGTAAAATCAGACTAAAACAGAAAAATACGGATATGACCAAAACGGTAATTCCTATATCGGTAAGAATTCTTTTATATTTATCTTTCATAAAAGCACCTCTTCACTTTCAGTATATCAAAGAATCGGCAAAGAAACAGTAAAAAAGAGCACTTCAGCTGAAGTGCTCTCTGTTTTTGGTGACCCCTACGAGAATCGAACTCGTGTTACCGCCGTGAAAGGGCGATGTCTTAACCGCTTGACCAAGGGGCCGCATGATGGTAGCGGCGAGTGGGCTCGAACCACCGACCTAACGGGTATGAACCGTTTGCTCTAGCCAACTGAGCTACACCGCCACATGACCTATTCGCTTAAGCGCAGATATTAGTATACTACAAAAAAATCCCGTTGTCAAGGAAAAATTTTATTTTTTTTGTTTTTTTGTTTGATGCTCCCTGAAAACACCGAAAAATCGGCAAAAACCGGCATCCCTGTCCTGCATAAATTAAAAAAATTTTTGCAAAGTATTCTTTTTTTGTTCTAAATACACGTCCCATCCCATATACTTACTATACCAAAACCCAAAGAAAGGAAGATCATAAATGCTTGACGAAAAACGTTTTCAGAAAACTGCACCGAAGGAAAATCTTCACAATGCCATTTTGGAAAACAGAAAAAAGCTGACGCTTTCGGGCATTCTGGATGTAGATTGTTTTGATGAAGAAAGCATTACGCTTTTTACGGATGACGGTGCCCTTTGTATAAAAGGCAGCGACCTGCATCTGAGTAAGCTTTCAGTTGAAACGGGAGAAGTTTCCGTTGAAGGCAGAGTGGATTCCCTCGTATACAGCGACGGCGATACAAAATCAAAAGGTATGAGCTTTCTGGCTCGCCTCTTCCGTTAACGCCCGTGGCCATATCCGTAACAAGCGAAGCGTATGTTTTTCTCTTCTCCCTCATAGGCGGTGCATTGGTGGGCATTTTTTTTGATATGTTCCGCACCATGCGGCGTCTTGTAAAAAGCGGCACCGTCTTTGTGGGCGTACAGGACACGGTTTTCTGGCTATTCTTTGCCGGTGCTGTCTTTTTCTTTTTGTACCGGTTCAATTACGGCCAGCCGAGATGGTTTATTTTTTGCGGCATCCTTTTGGGTGCGCTTTTTTATCATCTCCTTTTGGGGGATAAAATCGTTCGGCTTTTTTTACTGTTTTTCCGCTTTCTGCAAATACTTCTGCGCCTCTTCTGCCGTATTCTTTTGATTCCGTTTTGTATCCTATATCGCCTGCTTTCTCCGATTTTCCGTTTTATCAAGTCATGCTTTTGCCGGATTTTTCGATTTTTTACAAGGAAAATTCGCCAAGCAAGATACCGTTTTTTAATGACTGCAAAAAAAATCAAAAAAAGACGAAAAATGTATTAAAAAGTTCTTTACAAATTCAGTTTTTTACGCTATAATAAAAAAAAGTGGGGTTTTAGAAATGAACAAGAGAAAAAGACAAGGGAAACCGAAACGAAAATTGAATATTCGTGTCTGTCTCATCGTGGTATTTGCTGCGTATCTTTCCTATACGCTTTGCGGGCAGCTCGTTTCTCTTCGTCAGTCTGCAGTACGGGTCTCGCAACTGGAAGCAGAAATTGCAGAAGCGGAAGGCCGTCTTGCAGAGGTTCAGGATTTGGACCGTATTTCTAAGTCCGATGCGTACATCGAAAAGGTGGCAAGAGAAAAGCTTGGTCTTGTCCAGCCTGATGAAACGGTTTTTGTGGACGTATCCGGGCGTTAGCTGTGTTCTTTTTTCGACACTTTAAAACACCCTAGATAATCATTTTCCGAAGGGAGAACGCAAGTTTATGGCGCTTGAGGTTGGTCAAATTGTTGAAGGTCGTGTAGAAGGGATTACAAATTTCGGAGCTTTCGTAAATATCGGTGACGGTAAAACCGGTCTTGTACACATTTCCGAGGTTGCCGTAGCATACGTAAAGGATATACATGACTTTTTGAAGGAAGGACAAACTGTCCGTGTAAAGGTAATGGCAATGGAGCCCGGTGGCAAAATTGCACTTTCCATTAAAAAAGCCGTTATGGAAGAAAAACCGCCGCAGCCTCGCCGCTCTTCCGTTCCCATGGAATATGATTGGTCCAAAAAGCGGGATACTTCCGGTGACAGTTTTGAAGATAAGCTTCTGCAGTTTAAGCACGAAAGTGATGAACGCATGCAATCCATGAAACGTGGCAACGAGCCTCGCCGCACCATCTCCCGCAGAGGATACAACTGATACATTTTATTCTGCCTCATTTTGAGGCAGTTTATTTTAGGAATAATATCTTTCTGTCTGCAAATGCTAAATTCCGAAAGGAGTGAAAGCATGCAGGAGGAACGAAAAAAACAGAAAAAGCGAAAAAATCCACAGCCGTACGATACGTATGCCCTCGCTGAGGAAGCCTGGCGGGATAAAGACACCAACGCCCGAAGGCCCAGTGAGGAAAATGTAGTCCGTATGCGGCACTGGTCCGAAGAAAACAAGCTGTAAGGCGGCGCCCGCAGCGGCGCCGTTTTAAATATTTAGGAGGTACATATAATGGGACTTACTTTGGCACAGAAAATTATTAAAGAACATCTCGTGTCCGGCGAAATGAAGGCAGGAAGCGAAATTTCCATTCGCATTGACCAGACCCTAACGCAGGACTCTACCGGTACCATGGCATATCTGCAGTTTGAAGCCATGGGCATTCCGAAGGTAAAAACAAAAAAATCTGTCGCATATATTGACCATAACACCATTCAGGCAGGCTTTGAAAATGCAGATGACCATAAGTATATTCAGACGGTCACATCAAAACACGGCATCTATTTCTCCCGTCCCGGTAACGGCATCTGCCATCAGGTGCATCTGGAACGCTTCGGCGTTCCCGGCCAGACGCTTCTCGGTTCTGACAGTCACACCCCCACAGGCGGCGGTATCGGTATGCTCGCCATCGGTGCAGGCGGTCTTGACGTTGCAGTTGCCATGGGCGGTGGCGCTTACTTCCTTTCTATGCCGAAAATGGTTCGGGTAAATCTCACCGGCAAACTTTCCGGCTGGGTTTCCGCAAAGGACGTTATTTTAGAAGTTCTCCGCATTTTAAGTGTTAAAGGCGGCGTTGGCAAAATTATTGAATATGCAGGTGAAGGGGTAGCCACCCTTTCCGTTCCGGAACGTGCCACCATTACAAATATGGGCGCAGAGCTTGGTGCCACCACCTCCATTTTCCCCAGCGATGAAGTTACCCGTGCATTCCTTCGTGCCCAAGGCCGCGAAGAAGACTTTACGCCCCTTACCCCCGATGCAGATGCAGTATATGACGAAGAAATCACCATTGACCTTTCTACCCTGACTTCCCTGACTGCAATGCCCCACAGTCCTGACAATGTTAAAAAAGTCAGCGAACTTGGCGGTCTGCCCGTAGACCAGGTATTTATCGGCAGCTGCACAAACTCTTCTTATACGGATATGATGAAAACGGCAGCCATTTTAAAAGGCAAAACTGTTCATCCGAATGTCAGCCTTGTTATCGGTCCCGGTTCTAAGCAGGTTCTCCACATGCTTGCAGAAAACGGCGCCTTGGCCGATATGATTGATGCCGGTGCCAGAATCCTTGAATGTGCCTGCGGTCCGTGTATCGGTATGGGTCAGGCACCGAAAACCGGTGCAATCTCCCTTCGTACCAATAACCGTAACTTTGAAGGCAGAAGCGGCACAAAATCTGCACAGGTTTACATCGTAAGTCCGGAAACGGCGGCACTTTCCGCCATTTGCGGCACACTGACTGACCCGTCACTTCTTGGCGAAAGACTGGAAGTGGAAATGCCCGTTTCTTTCTATACCAATGATAATATGGTTGTGGCTCCCGCACCCGAAGGTAAAGAACCCGAAGTTGTCCGTGGCCCCAACATTAAAGAATTCCCCATTAATAAGCCCATGAAAGATACGGTGGACGGAAAAGTTCTGATTAAGGTAGAAGATAATATTACAACGGACCACATTATGCCGTCAAACGCTTCTCTTCTCCCCTTCCGTTCCAACATTCCCCATCTTTCCAATTTCTGCCTTGCTCCCTGTGACCCCGAGTTCCCCGCCCGTGCCAAGGAAAATGGTGGCGGTATTATCGTAGGCGGTTCCAACTACGGTCAGGGCTCCAGCCGTGAGCATGCGGCACTTGTTCCCTTATACCTTGGTGTTCGTGCCGTTGTAGCCAAGAGCTTTGCCCGTATTCATATGGCAAACCTCATAAACTCCGGCATTCTGCCCCTCACATTCGAAAACGAGGGGGATTACGATACGGTTTCCCAAGGAGATACACTTGAAATTGCGGATGCGCCCGCCCAAATTTTGGCAGGTGACACCATTATCGTAAAGAATGTAACCCGTGGCACGGAATTTAAAACCACCCTGTCCCTTTCCGAACGCCAAAAGGCAATTATGCTCGCCGGCGGCCTCCTCAATTACACAAAAGAAAACGCATAATGAAGCTTTCGAAAACGCCGCTGCACCATGCAGCGGCGTTTTTTATATTTTAATAGGAAAAGTTTTTTAAAAAAAGCTGACTA
>JAFSCR010000009.1 GCA_017436645.1 Clostridia bacterium
ATAGCGCGGAGGTCACACCTGTTCCCATCCCGAACACAGCAGTTAAGCTCCGCAGCGCCGATGATACTTGGTGGGTGACCGCCTGGGAAATTAGGGCGTCGCCGGAACTGCTATTTTTTCGAATTTCTGCATAATGCGGGAAAGAAAGCATAGAATAAACTAAATATTCCTCCTTAGCTCAGTCGGTAGAGCACGCGGCTGTTAACCGCGTTGTCGTTGGTTCAAGTCCAACAGGGGGAGCCAAAAATCGACAAGATTCGTTAGAGTCTTGTCGATTTTACTTATTACTTATTCACTCGTCACTATTCCCTAAAAAGCTGCGTCGATTTTTGGAAAGTAATAAGTAATAGTGAATAAGGAATAGGTTAAGGTAGCTTTGCTTATGCAAAGCTTATTTTTATATGGCATCCAAACCATTTGGTTTCTTTTTATATTTCTGACGGAGGACTCCGTCGAGCAGTCCAAACAAACAGCTCAGTGGATTGTTTGTCCGCTAGTGCTTTTTTACCAGCAAAGCAAGTCAAACTCACGGGACTCAATATAAAATAAAGGTTTTGTTAGAATTTAATTAAAAATTGATGCTAATTATATTTATAGTGTTACTCATATGTTTATACATACAAATTTTGACAAATATCTTGTTTTTTATTTCTATATATGATACAATTGGTAATAGAAAATAAGATGTTGGAGAATGTTTATGTGTGTTATATCTTTACTTGAATTAATTGTATTGACTGTTTCTGCCATTTTGATCATCCCGCAGATTTTTTTGATGAAAAAACAGATTAAAGAACAACATGAAGAACGGAGAAGGGAAAACACAACTAATTTTATGGCCTCTTGGTGTAATTCTGTTAAAAAAGATACGTGCATTGCCGAACAAGTTGCAAGACAGCTTAGTAATGAACAGTGCATTTGTTTATATAAGCATACAGGTTTTGAAGTATCCAAAGAGTTAAAGAAAGAAATATGTAAGTTTTGTCCGTTGGATAAATCCTTGTGCGACAAGTGTTCATTAAAAGATAGTAGTATTGTCGATGGGAAAATTTTAACCGAATTAAGATGGCATGTTGTGACATACTTAAATACACTTGAAACACTTATGGTATCATGGCATCTAGGAATTGTTGATAGAAAAGTTATAGAAGAACAGTTTGCTTTTTTGAAAGATACTAGTAAAGGTTCCACCTTATCTCAATTTCGTCACGCGGCTGGTGGGTATCCATTAATAGAAGAATTTATTGATAAAATAAAGGAACATTCGCAGGAACCCAAGGCAGAACTTTAGAGGTATATAACTTCAAATTTGGACAATTAGTGTTCAGATTTGAAGTTTTTTTCTTTTAATCAAAGGAGTATTTAATATAAAAATATTATAAAAAACTTTGACTTTTTTCGTTTCTAAATCGTCTAATAGGTGTAAGAGCTTTTACAAAGGTGAAAGGAGGACTTAATTTGTACGAACTGTTCGAGCAGAAATATAAAGAATGCGAAAAGTCTTTGTTCTTGGTTGCTATTGGTTATCTGCACAATACCGAAGATGCAAAAGATTGTGTGCAGGATGCAGTCTTGTCTGCTTTAAAATCTTTCAATTCTTTAAACAATAAAGAGTATTTTAAGACTTGGCTTACCAGAATTGTAATCAACAAGAGCAAAGATTATCTCAAAAAACGAAGATTTACAGAAGTATTAACAGACAACTTAAATGTATTTTGCGATATGCCGACCGACGAAATAGGCATAATGGATTGTATATGCAAACTTAATCCAAAGTCATCACTCTACATAACTCTCAGGTTTTATAATGATATGACTTACGATGAGGTTGCACGCACCTTGAAATTATCCGTTTCAAATGTAAAATACAAAACTAAAAAGGCACTGGTCGAATTAAAATCACTTTTGGAAGGAGATGCAAAATGAGAATATCTGAATTGGAAAGCAAATTAAGAAAACACGCCCAAACAACAAAAAGTGTCATGCAGGCTCCTTTCGACCTGAATGAAGAAATCAAGAATATGGAGGTAAACACTATGAGTAAACCTAAAATAACTATGAAAAGAACTCTTGCAATTGCTGCAGTATTAGCGCTTTGCATTATAACCTTTACAATGACACCATTAGCAAATTCGATTAAAGGTTTTTTTGGCGACATCGTTCGTTTTGACGGAGCTATAACCGGAACGAAGTATGAAAACGCAACTAGCGATATTAAAGTCGATGTTTTAGAATTGGCATCAGAAAATGGTAATATTATTATTCCATTAGACATAACCTTTGAAAATCCAACAGAAGCACCTTTCCCATATATTCAGGAAGTTTCAGTTTCAGAATATAAAATAGTTGATAGCAATAATAAAGAAATCATCAAAACCAAACTTTCTGCAGAAGATGGAGCTAAAGGAACTGTTAGTGACGGTGAGATATTAGTTAATCTTTCAATAGACAATGCAAAATTCGAGTCAGGTGAAGAATACACAATCGTAATTGAAAAAATGTACGGTCTTTCAAAAGCTGACGCACCTCTGCACATAACAGGAAGATGGGAGTGCAAATTTGTCAAATAAATAGTGGCATCTAAACTGTTCGGATCTTCCAAAAAGAAAAGCACTCTTATGGGTGCTTTTCTTTTTGTGTTTGTGTCCGAAAGGGCACAACATCATTTTGAAATGAAATTTCAAACACTATTTCGGGCAATGCCCGAACATCATTTCTCTTTAGCGGACACAAAATGATGTTATCTACGATAAATGATGTTGCCTTCGGCAAATGGTGTTGTGCTTTCGCACAAATGATGTATTGCTTCGCAATAACAATGCTCTAGTTCGTGCAAAAGCTTTTGCCGCCGAAGGCAGATGTCGGGAACCACAAAGGGTCGTTGGTTCAAGCGGGGCAGGGGGAGCCACCAAAACAGAACGATTTAGATGCCAATCTAGATCGTTCTGTTTTTTGCTTTTGACTTTACTTATTTTTTGTGTTATAATTTTTTTGAATTAATGGTTTTAAATATAATGTGCTGAGTGTGTTAATATAGTAATAATATTACTTGGAGGATAAAACTAATGAAATTAAACGAACGGTTAAAGAATTGTGAATTTAAAATGAGATGGTTTAGGTTGTATATAGTATGGATATGGGTCGCTATGATTAATAACCTCACTAATTTGAGTACGGCATTTTTTGTGCCCAGCCCCTATGATATAGAATATGTGGTTTGTAAAGCGATAATTAGTGCAGTTATAGGAGTGCTATGTTATGTTACATATAGATATTTAATTGTGCTGAAAAGAACTGGTTACATATTAAATAACTATTTGATTTTTGCTAGCGTTTTTTTGCCCTCAATAGGATTTGCTTTAGATAGCTACTTTACTTCATTTAGCAATAGATATGATGCAGATGTTGCTTGGGGATGTTTTTGGGTAATGTTTATACCTTTACTATTATTTTGGTTTCTGCCAAACGCCATATATTTTGACAAACGCAAAAAAATATTTTCAGATGAAGAAAAATTGAACGAGAAATCAGTATACAATTCGGAAAAAACAAAAAATATTGAGGATATGGCAACCAAAGAAAACATATCAACAGAAACAAATGAGCAAGTTGCATTTTGTAGAAAGTGCGGGACACAATTATCGATAGATAGTATGTTTTGTAATAAATGTGGGGGGAAAGTTGAAGGGACTAGTAAGAACTATGTTGTATGTATTTTTGATACTACCACACATACTTTGCGAAAGGAAAAGAAAAACATTGATGTTACAAAATTCCCACCATCTAAATTTGCAGATAATGATACATATTATGCCATTGAAACTTTTAGAGATGGGAAAAAAGTAAGAATTTATCATACTAAGGATAATTGGAATAAACAAATTGAAATTGGTATAAGTGAAGAATAGAAATAGGTGGCATCTAAACCGTTCGGCTCTTCCACGTTGGAGCAAGCGTAAAAGCGCTTGCTCTGTTTTTTATGCAAAAACAGAGCTCGCCTAAAACGCTGCTCCTCCTCTTTCGTAAAAAGGCACGCTCGGCTTGCCTGTTCGTTTGTAAACGCACTCACGACGGCTCGCGGTCGCTACCACCTTTTTACGAGTGCCTTCGGCACTATATGGTGCTTTATTCAGCTAAATTCGCCTGACGGCGAGCTAAATGTGCTGCCGCACGTAAATTACTCCGTAGCTAAATTGACCTGCGGTCAGCTAATGGCGTCTAACCTTTTTTGTGTTTGTGTCCGCAAGGCTCGCCCGTCTCTACGATTTGTTGGATATAAAAGAATGTTTTTATATTTTACTATTGACAAAGATTATAATTTGTGGTATATTCTATATACATAGAATATCTATGTATATAGAATTAAGATGTAAGGGTGAGGAAAATGGCTATTAATAAGGAACTTGTAAAAGGCAGCACTTCTATTCTTGTTTTATCGTTATTATCAAGAGAAGATATGTATGGCTACCAGATCACACAAACTTTAAAAGAAGAAACCAATAATGTTTTTGAAATGAAAGAAGGTACCTTATATCCTCTTTTACATGGTTTGGAAAACGAAAAGGCAATAGAGGCATATTGGGAAGATGGTGATAATGGGAAACGCAGAAAATATTATCACATCACAAAAATCGGGAAGAAGCTTTTGGATGATAAAAAGGCTGAGTGGAATGCTTATTCTAATGCAGTTAATACGGTTATAGGAGGGATTTGCTGTGAGTGAAATTGCAGATAGATTTATCAAGGATGTTTGCAGTTGTATAAAATATAAAGGTGTTCATAATGAGGTCAAGGATGAACTGTCTTTACATATTGACGAATTAAAAGATTCTTATCTTAGCAAAGGATTGCCTGAAGAAGAGGCAGAGAAAAAAGCAATAGCTGACATGGGAAATGCTGCTGAAATCGGAGAAAAGCTTAACAAACAACACAGACCTCAAACTGAATGGTCTTTAATTATATTAACTGCAATTATCTCAATTTTCGGTATATTGGTTATGTATGTCAGCAGCCATTTTGAGAATCAACCTGTTTCTTTCTCAAAACACATTTTTCATGTGGTTTTCGGCGTAGCGGCCTTAATTGGGATGTATTTTACGGATTATATAAAATTAAAAAAACATCCCAAACTTCTATATTCTGCTGCAGTATTACTGCTTATCTTTTGTATGATTTTTGGCACAGCTTATGCCGGCACTCAAAAAATGCTTGTTGTTGGCAAATCTGCTATTTCGGTGAATTCTGTGGCCGGCATATTATTTGTTAGTTCATTTTGCGGATTTTTGGAGAAGTATCAGGGCAAAGGATTTATGGGAATTTTAAAACTGATGTTTTGGGGTATCGGCTCCATGATGCTGTTTGTTTTACAACCCTCCATGAGTATGGCTTTTGTTTTATTTGTTGCATATGCAGTATTAATTATAAGAGCAATTTCTGCAAATCATTTTGAAGGCAACAAAAAAATTCAAATGATAGCGGTTCTTTCTCTTGGCGGAATATCCGCATTGATAACTTTGGGCGCTTTATTAAGTAATCCGCCCAGACTGGAGAGATTACTTTCATTCTGGAATAATGGTGCCAATGATCGTTCCGGAAGCGGATGGATATTTGCTATGGCAGATAAAGTTTTGAAATCATCCAATTTATTCGGAAAAGGGACACCGCTTGCTGAGGGCAGTATAGATTGGGTTATGCCTGAAATTACTACAGATTTTGCATTAGTTAACTTAATAAACAATTTTGGATGGGTAGTCGGCATTGCGCTTGTTGCTATAATTGCGATTTTTATAGTGAAAATGTTTATTACATCAAATAAAATAAGAAATTCCTTTGGGATGTATTTATCACTTGTATCATGCGTAATGCTTGCGGTACAGTTTGTAATCAACATTTTATTTAATTTCGGCATGTGCCCTTATGTGGGTGTTTCCTTGCCATTCATTTCGTATGGGGGAACGAATTATTTGACCAATATGATTTATGTAGGATTAATTTTGTCTGTATGGCGCAAGAATAATATTTTGCCGAGAACGCCAAGAAACTTCAGTACCAAAGAAAAAATGATAACACTTGCCGATAATAAACTTATTATAGATTTCGGCATTAATAAAACCAAAAATCCTATCGAAAGATAGGATTTTTGGTTTTGTATGATTCATTAAGCCAGACAGGATTTGCAAAAATAATGCATGATGTTACTTGTCACCTTCATCTATTGATTTTCGGGTTTTCTGTTCTTCCCAGAAGATAGTCTACAGATACATTGAAGTAATCGGCGATTTCTCCAGGGTCCACTTCTGCAAGAAACTGGCAGCTTATGGACAATGCAGTAAAGTCGGGAGATGTGTATGTTTATAGTGTGTACTTTTCAGACGGCACAGAATGGGGCAAAAAAAAGTACCAAAAGGTACTCTTTTTTTGTTATACAGAAAGCAAATCACACCGCATACATAATGTGCAGGTTACGGATTTCGGGGTCCGTGATTTTATCATTGACTGAATAGGCATGTGCTTCAAGGCTTTCCGATGAAGCTGACGAAAGTGCCTGCTTTTTCAGCTGGCCGATAATGTCAGCGGCGATTTTTTCGATGCTTTCCGCCTTGGCTTTCGATTCTGCATCGCCGTTTCCGCTTGAAAGAAGAAATTCAAGGGGCAAAGATAGGGAAGAGAGAACCGCAAGGTCTCTCAAGGCTTTGAAAACCCATTTATAATAAGGGATATATTTTCGATTCAGGAGAAAAACAACTTTTAATGCGGCGTTGACAAATTCGCCCATAGCCAGCTGAGCTGCACCCGTTTCGCCTCTTTTTATGCATCTGGGGTAATTGTATTGCCCCGCCTGTGCCATCAGGAGAAGATTCCCTGCTAATTTTTTTAGCCGCACATCTTCGGGAAGATACGAAAGCTTTTGGCGAATGGAGGAGAGAAGACCGAAGTGATCGGCAAATATTTTGCCATTGGTTGCTTCCAGAAGAAACTGCTCTGAAACAAGGAACCACCCACGTGTTGTCAGTTCTCCGTTTTCATCGCCTGTTTTGTCCCTGAAAAAATCGTGGATTCTGATAACACCGTGTCGGTTTCCGCCAACGGGATTTAAAGGCTGCCTTGCAAGACCCAAAAATTCTTTCGGAAGCTTGGCATATGCCCGTTCCAGTAAAAAGGCATCTCTTCTGGAAACGGTGCTTTCATCGGGCAAAAAAATGCAAAAACCCGGCTCAAAGTCGTGGTCACGAGAGATTGCATCATCAAAGCCCATACATTCGGAACCGCTTCCCGAAAGACCAATGGCAAGGTACGGCTTTAGGTGAGGAAAGCTTTCTTCTATCATTTTTTCGCCGTA
Organism: Clostridia bacterium; assembly: GCA_017436645.1. GTDB lineage: Bacteria > Bacillota > Clostridia > UMGS1883 > UMGS1540 > SIG447. Next base: position 7,340 of record JAFSCR010000009.1, read on the forward strand.
TTCTTTATAAAACTTTTCGGCAAGCTCAATTCCTTTCATAAATTTCCCCGGCCCTTTCTTTCAGCTCTTTTTCATAGGCAAAAAAGCCGTGATACCCATAAACGGAGGCACATTTTTCGCATACGAAAGCATAATAACCGTTTCGGTTTTCGTAATGGTCTAAGATTTTTGCTGCCTTGTCCAGAAGCTCACCTATAATCTTCTCTGCATTTTCAAGGCCCATTTCGGCTTCACGGAGGCTTGCAATGTTGAGGAGCGTTATGGCAACTTCGAGCATCCCGTCCTTCTGATTTTCCATTACATAAATGGCTTTTTCGTAAAGGGCGAGGGCCTCGCCGAATGCTTTCAAATCCACAAGGGTGAGTGCCATGTTATTATATAGACCGCCAAAACGCTTATCGTTGGCGGGGAGTTCTTTTTGGTATACGGCCAGTGCTTTTTCAAATAACGGCATGGCCTCCTGTGCTTTTCCGAACGCCTTGAAAACCGTGCCTGCATTAATATAGGTTGTGGCGGCGCCCACGTTGTTTTCTATGCCCATATCGCTAACTAGCCGGAGGGCATTTTCTACGGCAGAAAGGGCGTCCGCCTTCCGCCCCAGCTTTCTGTAAAGACCGCAAAGTTCGTTTTGGAGGAGCAGCATGGTGCTTTTGTTGCCGGAGAGTCCGGCTTCTTCCAGCCAGTATAAAATGTGCCGCTCAGCACCGGCATAATCATTTTTGTTCAAAAAAGCATCCAGTTTATCTAAAATGCGCCCTGTATCTATCATAAAGCACCTCCACTCTTTTGTATACTGTAATTTTATCATAAATCTGGTTTTGGTGCAACCGATAATTTGTTTTACTGTGTATCTTCTTTCAAAAAGGAGATAATGTGGGAAAAAGAAAAAGCCAAACACAGACAGCCGCGACTCCCCTTGCGGAGATGAGCGACAGAACGTCTGCGTTTAACTCTAATGATAATATACCACAAACCATGCCTTTTAGTCAAGAAAATTCCGCACAAAATACTGCGGAAGGTTTTGTTTTACCTACTGCAAAGGAAACGATGGCGGCGCAGGGAAACGGTGCAAATGCAAATGCCACGGCAATGGACACCATGACAGATGCGGAATATGATGCTCGTATGGGGACGGCAAGCGTAAATAAAAGCTATTCCATTGAAAATATCCCCGGAACACAGATGCAGTATGTAAAAGCGGACAGGCAGGTTATAAAGGGAACGGATACTGCACAATGGGCGGAAGATGTAAAGGCATACATTGACACAGAAATTCGGCATGGGAAAGATGTACCGGTCGTTGCGGCGGATGGGGATATTTTGTATATTACAGAGGATTCATCCGGCAAAGCGAGGTTTAGAAATGATGTCCGAATGGCGGATGGAACATATCGAAAAATGACGGATGAAGAATATGCAGTCAAGCTCAGAACAGAAACACACATAGACGAAGTGGCGGAAGTGTCCACAAGAGGGAAGGAAATTGTACCGGACGAAAAGAACCACGCATTTGCTAAAGATGGTTTTAATTACAGGACAGCATATTTTGAAGATTTTGATGGACAGTACTATCGTCTTACGCTTTCTGTGGGTATAAACGGAGAAATTAACACCGTTTACAATGTGGGCAAAATAAAAGAAGCACAGTTCCCTCGTGGCTCAAAGGCCAAGCAGAATGCTTCTGCGGTAGGGACAAGTGCTTCAATCGAAGGAGCTGCCCCACAGACTTTACTTGCTGTGGTAGACGAAAACAATTCGCCAACAGTTCCTAGTAACAGTATATCACAAAACGCCGCTTTTAGTCAAGAAAATTCCGCACAAAATCCTTTGGAAGGAAATGTTTTGCCCACGGCGAAGGAGTTGGACAGGCAGAGGCGGGCGGCGAAGGCAGAGACGGAAACGGAACGGACGGGGATTCTTCTGGGTGTGCCGGAAAAAATAATCCGGACCGTGCAGAGACTTGCCAAAATTATCGGCAAAGAGGTTGTTTTTTATCGAAACACGGACGGGAAGGTGAAAAACGACCTAGGGTATTATAACCACAATGACGGGAAAATTTATCTAAACGCCGATGCGAAAGACCCGGTTGCCATAATCCTCGGCCACGAAATGGTGCACGCCATACAGCTGACGGACGGATATATAAGCTTCTTTAAAACGGTACTTCGCAAGATGCAGGCAGACGGCATAAACCTTTTCGAAGCCCGCGCGGAGTTGAAGGCACGATATGCCGAAAACGGGGTAGATCTGGACACCACGGCAAAAATAGATCAGGACCTTGTGGCAGAGTATGCGCAGAAGCATTTGTTTACGGATGAGGCAAGCATTGCTTCCATTGTGAATGCAGACAAGGAAAGCGGTCATAAAATCCTCAATTTCCTCGACCGCATTCTGGCAAAGCTTGGTAACAAGGATGCCCGGGAAAGAGCATTCGTGCAAAAGGCAAGAGCGCTTTATGCAAAAGCCCTTCGGGAGAGCAGAGGAATGGAAGCCGGCGGAGAATACAGAGGCGATACAGCATCTGCAAAATCTATGGCAGAAGCAAAAACAGCATCCGAAACGATGGCGGATGCAAGGAGAGAAACTGCGGCAGACCTTCGAAGCACAGCGGAACCCATGGCGGGGCAAAACGAAGCACGTACTATGGACACCATGACGGACGAGGAATATGATGCCCGACTCGACATGGAGGAAGCAGAAGCGAGCATGGCGGGACAGAGTATGCTTTACGATGACGGGCGGCAGTTTATGATTGGTGACGAGGAAAACGTTGCAGAAAACAAACGGCCGTGGTATAATGAATCTGATGAAATAACAGGGGGTAAAGAACATGGACAAGAAGTGGATAACAGTGGAGGACGGTTGGGGATTCAAGAAGCGGATAACAGAGGACAAACTACAGACCGCAATGGATACGTACGCGAAGCTCAGAGAAATGGCGAGCAAGCCGGGATCGGGGTACACGCAAGAGGAAATACAAAAATACACACTTCGGATAGTGAAGGAAGAGAAATAAGCTCGGAAATAAGCGAAAAAATTAAAAGTACCGCAGTTTTGGATGTGAACGGAAGACCACTTGCGGTATATCATTTCACACCAAACGAGGAGTTCACTGAGTTTTCGAAAGGAGACATAGGATTCCATTTTGGCACAAAAGCACAAGCGGAAAAACGGGGCAAAGACATTCAGGCAAAAAGCGGAAGAACATTTAGAGCTTACCTGAATTTAAAAAATCCTATAAGAGCTCGTCTGGACATCATGGGGTGGAGGGCGCGGCCGGCAGCCATGTATCTATGGTCAGAGGGGTATTTGACAAATGAGGAACACGAATATATAAAAAGATTGGCGTCCAAAGAAGACGGGTACGACTCGGATGCAGCAATTAGACTGCGTGAGATTCTTGAAGAAAAAAAGTATGACGGCATCGTATACCCGAATGGATTTGAAGGAGACGGAGATTCTTACATTGCTTTCCATGATGAACAAATCATAAAAACAGACATAGAAAATGTGGACACCGAAAGTTCTGACGAGTCTTCAACGGATGGCCGCCAATACGCCATAGCCAAAGAAGATGCTGCGGTTTCGCCAAGGGAAACAAGTGCAGTGGAGGAACCGGAAACGATGGAATCCATTGCCAAGACTTACGGCGAAGTGAAGCGGACGAGGCGGGAGCTTGAGAAGGTGAACCGCCGCATGCGGCTTTCGGATGAGGACAAGATGCACGTGGGGAGACTTCTCCGGGGCGAAATACTGCCGGAACATTTGCCGGAAGGAAGCGACACGGAGGGCATCCTTGCGGTATATGAGGCGAAAAAAGAATACGAGGGGTATGCAAAGCGAATCCGTGCCTACAACCAAAGAAGAAAGGACGGCCTCAGAGCGCAAGCGCAGGAGCACCTCGGCAATCTTCGGAAGTGGAAGGACAAGGTGGCGCTCGGGGGCCTGCGGTATTCCATAGAATCGATGGAAAGAAACTTTAAGGATGTTATGGGTGAGGATGCGGATGAACTTATTTCGGAATATCTGAAGCCCGTACATAAAGCGGCGGCGGCTTCCAACAACCTGAAGGATGCTGTACGTGCGAGAGTGGAAACTTTAAACCTTTCCCGAAAGGTGGAAAAGGGAAACACAGTTTCGGAAGCCCATGCGGTGCAGCTTCTCGGGGAGGCGGAGGACCACATCCGTGTTCTTAAGGTGATGGGACCGGATGAGAAGAGAGACAAAAAGACACTTTTGGAGTGGCAGACCATTTTAGAAAAGCTATGGAAGGAAAACCCGAAAGGCAATGGTTGCCTAAAAAGATTGATTTCAGCCTACATGTATGTTATAATAAAAATGGGTAAAGCAAAGATGTTTGATAATATATCATTAACCAGCAAAAATATGAGCACGATTTACTGTATATTAAAAGAACGATATGCCGATAAATTAAGCGGCTACCAACTTATGTATGGTTCGGGAGTTATTCAGTGCGCACATTTGTTGCGTGGTGGACACCTTAACCCTGTACATTTTGAGTTAGCCTTTGCTAGAGCCATGGGAGGCGAGTGTGGATTAGACATTTATTCCCGCGATATAGAACCTATTCCTTGGTATGATCGAGAACCAAGTACTGATATTGATGTTTTTTCATATTTTGTCATGAATATCACTTGCATGTTTATATACGAAACGTCAAAAACGCGTGTTAATTATCACGATTGGGTTGATTTTGTTATAGGCAAACGAAAAAAGTTTAAAAGGATTGTTAAGAAGACGGTGTTGGGAAACAAAAAAACATGGAACAAATTTACCTTAAATTCGTGGATCGAAGGCGTTATGAATAATCCATTATATAAAGATTGGAAGGATGAGATTTTTTCTTTTAAATATTAAAACAATTTACAAAGAAGATTTGTTCAAAATGTCGGAAGAAGAACAAAAAAGGTCGGACGCAAGTCCGACCCTTTTTAAGTCTAATATATTCTCGCCACTCTTGGCATAAAGTTACAAACCACTTCGTAATTAAAGCTATGGCAAAGTGCGCCGAGGTCCTCAGCGGTAATGGTTTCATCGCCGCTTCTGCCTAAAATTACGGCTTCATCCTCGACTGAAACGTCCGGAATATCCGTCACGTCTACCATAATCTGGTCCATACAAACTTTGCCCACAACGGGCGCTTTTTTGCCACGAATCAAAACGTAGCCACAGCCTGTCATACACCGGTTATACCCGTCTGCATATCCAATAGATACGGTGGCAATCCTTCTTTCCTCGGGGGCAGTGTAAATATGCCCGTACCCGATTTTAAAGTCCTTCGGCACTTCTTTTACAAACACCACGTGGCTGATGACTTCCATGGCAGGCGTAAGCTTTACTTTCTCCGTATCCATTTCATCGGAGGGATAAAGGCCGTAAATGGCAATGCCCAGACGGCACATGTTATATTGCTTTTCAAAATCCATGGAGGCGGCGCTGTTTGAAATATGCTTTATGGGAATATGTACGCCCTTTTCATTAAGAAGGTCAATAAACGTGTCGAAAAGTGCCATTTGGCATAAGGCATCGGTTTTATCTGCCGCATCTGCACAGGCATAGTGACTGAAAAGACCTTCGATTTCAATGCCGGGCAGAAGGGAAATCTGCCGTACAATTCCGGCACTTTCTTCCGTGGGCGTAAAGCCGATTCTGCCCATGCCTGTATCACACACCACATGGATTTTAGCTTTTTTGCCACGAATAGCGGCAAGAGAAGATAATTTTTCGGCCTCCCGTAATGACAAAATGGCGGGGGTGATATCAAAATCCAGCACCGTATCATATAAAAGGGGACTTGTGTAGGAAAGAATCAGTATGGGTTTTTTGATGCCGCCTTCCCGAAGCGTTACAGCCTCCTCAAGACAGGCGACGGCAAAATAATCCACGTCTTCTTCAATGTGCCGTGCCACACGGACACTTCCGTGCCCGTACCCGTCCGCCTTGACGACGGCCATGGAAAGAACACCTTCTTTAAGCGGCGCCTTAAGCACTTTTAAGTTTTCTTTTATAGCATCGAGGGAAACACGGGCAAATGTTCTTATATATGGTGGGTATTTATGTAATGTATCCATTCTAAACTTCCTTAGTTGGTTTCTTCCATAAAGACACGCAGAACTTCATCCTGCAGCGGTTTCAGAATTTCGGGGGCCTTCTGCCCGACGGGTTTGCCGTCAATTTCAACGGCCTGTAGGCAGAGCGAACCTGCACTGGATACGATGACTTCATCTGCCGCCATCATTTCTGCAACAGAGAATGGCTCCTCGCTGACAGCAATGCCGAGCTTATGGCATGCAGTAATGAGATGTGCACGGGCGGTACCGGGGAGAATCAGGTTATCAAGGGGTGCCGTTCTGAAAACGCCGTCCTTTATAATATGCACGTTACTGTGTGCACATTCCGTAACCCTGCCGCTCCGGTGGAAGACCGTTTCGTCACAAGCCATTTCCTTGGCTTTCTGAGATGCCATAACGGACGGGATAAGGTTTAGCGTTTTAATATTGCAGTGGAAGAAACGAGTGTCTTCCATTGTAATCAGTTTCAGCTGTTTATGTATATCCACGATGTCTTTGGGGGAGATATTAATCCAGAGGTTGCCTTTGGAACCGTCTGTGGGGAAAAGGTGGTTCCGCTTTCCCGTGCCACGTGTGACCTGCCAATAAACAAAGTTTTCGCCTGTGTCCATTTTCTTTACCATTTCATTTAAAATGTTCCGCATTTCTTCTTTCGTCTGGGCGATTTCAATTTGAAGAAGGGCAGCGCTACGATAAAGGCGGTCAATGTGTTCGTCCAGCGCATAGATTTTATAGTTGCGGCTGTAGGTTGCATCATAAACGCCGTCCCCGAAATAGCATACCCTGTCATTCATGGGGACCGTCATTTCGTCGGCTTCCCCATACTTCCCATTGTAGTAACCAAGATTTTTCATATATAAAAGCTCCTTTATAATAAAAATGTATATACTAAGTATACCACCGGCGGAAAGAAAAGTCAATCACCCCTTTTTATAAAAATAGGGCTGTCCCAATTGGGACAGCCCTGAAGAATCAGTCGCCGAGCCAGAAGGCGATAACGCCTGTCTCGTTTCCGACTTTAATATAGAAAGAATAGTAATTGTACATTTCGCCGTAGCCTAAAAATTCAATTTTTTCACCTTTTTTAAATTCTCGCATCTTGTTATCGTCATACCCTTGGGTGAAGGAGTAATGTCCGTAATCTATGGGCGGATTGTCCATAGGCGTGAAGAAGGTTTTGAAGGTTTCGGCAACTTCATGGGTGCCTTCCACCTTCGGGGAAAGCTTTTCTTCTTTCCATGCATCGCCCGAAAGCACAAAGCGGGAAAGTGCAATGCGAGGAGCTGTAAAGCCGATGTTTTGGAAGGAGGTGACAATGGAACCCTTCTGATTTGTCCAGATGGCACCGTAAGTGGGGATAACGTCCTTTTCATCAGCATAAAAATCGCCGTAAATCTGAGGCGAAGTGTAGGAAAAGGAGCCCATTTCATACACGTTTTCAATAGGTTTTAAGGTTTTGCCGTCAAAACGGACGAAGGTAACAGAGGGGTCAGCACTGGGGCCGTCCACATAAAGGGCAAGCTCATTGAAGCCGTCCTCTTTATTGAGGTCCACAATATTTGCACCAAGGAAGTTTTCTAAAGATACGGGGATAGAGATGCCGTCTACGGTGAGGGTTGCATCCATAGTTTCGGTATCGACGGAAATGGAAGATTTTTTCTCACCATAAAGCACGCCTTCGCCGCTGATATGGGCAGGGGCATTGCTGCCGGAGGCGATGGGAGGCAGGGTGGATTCTATTACGGCATCGCTAAGAAGGACGTATTCATCTTCTAAATTTGTAAATACACGAGGCGCTTTTTCGACAGGTTTTTCCGGCTTTGCAGGATTTTTGTCGATGCCGCATCCCACTGCAGAAACGAGGAGCGATAGTGTGAGAATGAAAAGAGTACATTTTTTGAACATAAAATCAGTCCTTTCGTTTATTTGCAGAATCATCTTATCACGAAAAAATCATTATTGTCAACACTTTTTAAAAATATATGCACCGATAGTGCATTTCTTGACAAACAGCATAAAATGTGATATACTTTCAATGTGAGGTGATAGATATGGAACTGTATATTGGTCTTTGGGCTGCTGTTTTGGTTCTGATGCTGATATTGGAAGCATCTACAGCGGCACTCGTTTCGGTCTGGTTTGCAGTCGGTGCATTTTGTGCACTCATCTCGGCATTCTTCGGTGCAGTATTCGGTGTGCAGATTTCGGTATTCCTTGTGGTATCGGGACTGATGCTGGCGTTTTTGCTGCCCTATACACGTCGCAAAATGGCGGCAAGAAAAACTGCCACCAATGCGGACAGAATTATCGGCGCAGAAGCTGTTGTAACGGAAGAAATTGATGAAATTGCCGGCACAGGTCAAATCCGTGTTATGGGGGCTGTGTGGTCGGCAAAAAGCAAAAGCGGCGCACGGATACCGGTGGGTGAGAAAGTAAAGGTAGAAGAAATTTCGGGCGTAAAGGCCGTTGTAGTGAGAACGGCATAGAAAGGAGAAAACTATGGGCGTAGTTTTAGGCGGACTTATTATTCTTGCATTTGTCGTAATTATCAGTAACATTAAAATCGTACCGCAGGCGTATGCATACGTTATCGAACGCCTTGGTGCATATAAGGGAACGTGGAGCGTCGGCTTCCACTTTAAAGTTCCGTTTATTGACAAGATTTCAAGACGGGTAAACCTCAAGGAACAGGTTGTGGACTTTGAACCCCAGGCAGTTATCACAAAGGATAACGTTACGATGCATATTGACACGGTTGTGTATTTTCAGATTACCGACCCCAAGCTTTACACTTACGGCGTGGAACGGCCCATGATGGCTATTGAAAACTTAACTGCCACCACACTCCGTAACATCATCGGCGATCTGGAGCTGGACGAAACGCTGACTTCCCGTGACACGGTAAACACCAAGATGCGTGCCATTCTGGACGAAGCCACTGACCCGTGGGGTATTAAAATTAACCGTGTGGAACTTAAGAATATCATTCCGCCCCGTGAAATTCAGGATGCAATGGAAAAACAGATGAAGGCGGAACGTGAACGCCGTGAAGCCATTCTTCGTGCAGAAGGCGAAAAGAAATCTGCTGTTTTGGTAGCGGAAGGTGAAAAGGAATCGGCCATCCTTCGTGCGGAAGCTGAGCGTGAAGCGGCAATCCGTCAGGCAGAAGGCGAAGCGGAAGCTATTTTAAAGGTGCAAAAGGCCAGAGCAGAAGGTATCCGCATGATTAACGAAGCGAACCCCGGTAAGGCTTATCTTACCATTCAGAGTCTGGAGGCCCTTGAAAAAGTGGCGGACGGCAAGGCAACAAAGCTGATTATCCCTTCTGAAATTCAGGGGATTGCAGGTCTTGCGGCAAGCATCAAAGAAATGGTGACGCCGGAAGAAAAATAAAACGGACCAATTTTGTTTATACTAAAAAAAGACCGCATTTTGCGGTCTCATATGGGGGCGTAACGGTTTCGACGGGGATGTTGAAGCCGGAGCAGCGAGCAGAGGCGGGCGCCTCTTTAAAAGCCCAAAATTAAATTTTAAGCGACAATAATAAGTTAGCTTTTGCAGCTTAATTAAAGCTGCCGTCTTGCCCGTGAGGACTGCGGCACGGGACAGGGCGTGACCAAGCAGTGAACGTGACTTGCGTAAGCTTTGCCGCAAGCATGAATAATGAAGCTACCAAATCCGGAAGGTTGTTTGTGAACTTTCGGAGGCGGGAATCTTAATCACAAACTGCGCTCGGAGAGGCTCTTGTGAATATGTTTTCGGACGCGGGTTCAACTCCCGCCGCTTCCACCAGAAAAAACGACTTGTTAAAACAAGTCGTTTTTTCAATGAATTGCCTTACGGCACGAATTGAAATCTGCGATTTCATGAATTGAGTCTTGCGGCTCATGAATTGCACCTGTCGGTGCATAAAAAGGCAATTCAATTCATGTTGCGATAGCAACAATTCATGGCACAGCCAATTCATGACAACGGGGTTGTCAAATCATTAGAAATAAAATCTCTCACTGGTTCGACAAGCTTTTTTTCAAAATTTATTTTCCCCTTGACAAATGAAAGACAATTTGGTACAATAAATGCGATACAGAGATTTGGAGACGTATCAAAATAAACCTAGGGTTTATTTTGGTGCGTCTTTTTTTGTGCAAAGGAGGCATATTCGGTGTATGATGTGGCGATAATCGGTGCCGGTGTTGTTGGCGGCATGATTGCAAGAACGCTGGCGGCGTATGAACTGAAAATTTGTATACTGGAAAAGGAAAATGATGTTGCAGAGGGCGCAACAAAGGCAAACTCGGCAATTGTGCACGCCGGATTTGATGCAAAGCCGGGAAGCCTGAAGGCAAAATTAAACGTGCAGGGCGCAAAAATGATGCCAAAGGTCTGCGAGGAACTTGGCGTAAAATACAAAAATAACGGCTCCCTTGTTATCGGCTTTCATGATGAAGATAAGCGCACCATTGAAAACTTACTGGAACGAGGCATACAAAACGGCGTTGATGGTCTCGAGATTCTCGATAAAGACGAGCTGAAAGCCATAGAGCCAAACATATCCGACAATGCCACGGCGGCCCTTTATGCCAAAACGGGCGCTATTGTTTGCCCTTATGAGCTTACGGTTGCCGCAATTGGTAACGCCATGGATAATGGTGCAGACCTTCGGACGGGATTTAAAGTATGCAGTATCAAAGCGGCGGATGCAGGCTATGAAATTTGTTCTGAAAATGACAGTATAAAGGCAAGATTTGTCGTCAATGCGGCAGGCCTTTATGCGGACGAAATCGCAGAAATGGTGGGGGATACCTCTTTTAAGATTACACCGAGAAGGGGCGAATATATCCTGCTTGACAAGGAATGCGGCGGTCTCGTTTCCAATACAGTATTCCGTACCCCTTCCAAGATGGGCAAGGGCATTCTTGTGACACCCACCGTGGACGGAAACCTGCTGACAGGTCCCACGTCCGTTGATATGGATGACAAAGAAGATAAAAGCACCACAGCCGAAGGCTTTGCACGGATTATAAAAGAAGCATGCGAAAACCTTAATTGCATTCCCTTTCATAAAACAATCACATCTTTCTGCGGCCTGCGTGCCGTGGGCAGTACCGGTGATTTTATTATTCATTCACCAAGATCCGGATTTATCAATGCTGCAGGCATTGAATCGCCGGGACTCACTTCATCGCCTGCAATCGGGCTTATGGTACGGGACCTTCTTATGGAGGGCGGACTGGTCCTTCGGGAGAAAGGAAACTTTAATCCCATAAGAAAACCCATGCATGCCTTCAGAGAAGCGAGCGATGAAGAAAAGAATACAATCATAAAAAAAGATGCTGCTTATGGCAGAATCCTATGCAGATGCGAAGGCGTTACCGAAGGTGAAATTTTAGAGGCAATCCGCACAAATCCCAGGCCTTCTGACCTTGACGGCGTAAAGCGGCGCACCCGTGCACAAATGGGCAGATGCCAGGGCGGATTCTGTATGCCCCTTATCATGAAGCTTCTGGCGAGGGAAATGGGTGTGCCTTGTGAGAAAATTACCAAGCGAGGCGGAAACTCTTTTCTGATTACAGGTAAAACCAAGGAGGAAATATAATATGGCAGACCTTGTTATCATCGGCGGCGGACCTGCAGGTATGAGTGCGGCCATTGCCGCTTATAAAAAGGGTGTCCGTGATATTCTGATACTGGAACGTGACGGCGCTTTGGGCGGTATTTTACAGCAGTGCATACATAATGGCTTCGGTCTTCACAAATTCGGGCAGGAGCTTACAGGCCCCGAGTACGCCCTGCAATATGAAAACCAAATAAAAGAGCTTGGCATACGTTACAAACTGAATACCATGGTGCTCAGTATTACAAAAGATAAGGTGATTACTGCCACAAACGGTGAGGACGGTATTTTTAAGCTTCGGCCCAAGGCAATTATTCTTGCCATGGGTTGCCGTGAGCGCAGTAAGGGTGCTCTTAATATCGGCGGCACACGGCCTGCCGGCATTTATAGTGCAGGCACAGCGCAAAAGCTTGTCAATATGGAAGGATATATGCCGGGGAAAGAAGTTGTAATTTTAGGCTCCGGCGATATTGGTCTTATCATGGCAAGAAGAATGACGCTTGAGGGGGCAAAGGTAAAGGCTGTTTGTGAGCTTATGCCGTATTCAGGCGGTCTTGCAAGAAACATTGAGCAGTGTCTATGTGATTTTGATATTCCTTTAAAGCTGAGCCACACCGTGGTGGAAATTCACGGAAAAGAACGGGTTTCCGGCGTGACAATCGCAAAAGTGGATGAAAACAAAAAGCCGATTATAGGCACAGAAGAATATATAGCGTGCGATACCCTTCTTTTGTCGGTAGGGCTTATTCCCGAAAACGAGCTTTCCATAGGTGCATCCGTCTCGATTGACAAAATAACAGGCGGTGCCGCAGTTGACCAGGACAGACAGACCGACTGTGCCGGCATCTTTGCCTGCGGAAACGTTTTGCATGTACACGACCTTGTGGACTTCGTTTCGGACGAGGCGGAAATTGCAGGACAAAGCGCTGCGGATTATATTAGCGGCATAAAGGAAGAAAATATTCATATTAATGTAGAAACCGACGGTAAAATCAGATACACCGTGCCGCAGAAAATCACAAAAAAGAAGGATGTTACAGTATATTTTCGGGTGGCGGATGTATACAGAAATGTTAAAATTTGTGTGTATGACGGGGACACCCTTCTTCTGGCAAAGAAAAAAGTGAAGGTGGCACCCGGCGAAATGGAAAGCATAAAGCTTTCTGAAGATATGCTTGCAAACTGCCGGAAACTGCAGTTTAAACTGGAGGAGGTAAATGCATGAAAAGAGAACTTACTTGTATCGTTTGTCCCATAGGATGCAGTCTTGTGGCAGAGATAGAGGACGGCAAGGTGGTTTCGGTTTCGGGAAACACCTGTCCGAGAGGCAAGGCGTATGCAGAAACGGAATGCGTAGCACCGAAGAGGACAGTTACCACAACGGTCCGATGCATAGGCGGCCGGATTCTGCCTGTAAAAACAGACAGAACCATACCGAAAGAAAAAGTCTTTGATGCAATGAAAATTATAAATAATTTACATCCGGTATTGCCAATTTCGGCAGGAGATATTATAATGAAAGATGTATTCGGCAGTAATATAGTGGCTGTGAAAAATATGTTTTAATAAAAGGGTGAGAGAAATGAGAATCATTGCTGCGGCACGAAGCGACGAAGAACTACTGGAGGCGGCCCGTTCAAAAGCTGAAATTATATTTATGCTGGCACCCAGTATTGCCGATATTAAACGCCAGACGGAAATAGTGCATAAGGCAGGTAAGAAGCTGTTTATACATCTTGATTTGGCTATGGGGATCGGCAAGGACGAGCATGGAATCCGTTTTGTAAAGGAGCAGGGCGTTGATGGTATTATCAGTACCCGCACAAACATTATAAAGCTTGCAAAGAAGGAAAAACTGTTTACGGTTCAGCGCTTTTTTATCGTGGATTCCCAGTCCGTTTATACGGCGATTGAATCTGCCGGCGCATCGAGAGCTGACATGGTTGAAATTATGCCGGGAACGGTGACCAAAGTGATTAAAAGGCTGAAAAAAGAACTTGATTTGCCCATTGTTACAGGCGGCCTCATAGAAACGAATGAAGAAATAGAAGAGGCAATCTCCTGTGGCGCTTCCGCTGTATCGACGGGGAAAAGAGAGTTCTGGATGTAAAAAAGCATTTTAAAAGACCGCATTTAGCGGTCTTTTAAAATGCTTTCAAGATATTCCATTTTTTCTTTTGTAGGCGTTTCCATATCGGCAAAGGGGAAGGGAATGCCCATCTTATCGTATTTCGTCATACAGATTTTCCGAAAAGGCAAAAGCTCGATTTTATCTACACACGGATGCTTTTCAGAAATTTTCGAAAGTGCCGTTATGTTTTCTGCCGTGTCATTAAGCGATGGAATGATAACCTGCCGAAGGGTGGTTGGGATGCCGACTTCGTTTAGATAGTCCAAAAAGGCAAGGGGCCCTTCCATACTGCATCCCACATATTTTCGGTAAGCTTCCTCGTTTGTGTACTTCATATCGAGAAGGACGCGGTCTGTGTGGGAAAGAAGTTCTTTTACGACATCATTTAAAATGCATCCCGAGGTATCAAGGCAGGTGTGTATCCCCTTTTCGTGGCAAGCACGAAAAAATTCTGACACGAATTCTGCCTGCAGAAGGGGTTCACCGCCGGATACTGTCACACCGCCTTTTTCTCCGAAATAGGTGCGGTATTTTTCAGCTTTTTCGGAAAGGGCAGAAGCGGAATAGCTTTCGCCGCCACTTATATCCCACGTGTCAGGGTTATGGCAGCAGCCGCATCTTAAATTGCACCCTTGCATAAACACCACAAAGCGGACGCCCGGCCCGTCTACGGTACCAAGGGACTGGATGGAGTGCACATATCCCGCCTTCATTACATAACCTCGTGGAAGGTACGGCTGATAACTTCCTTCTGCTGCTCACGGGAGAGCTTATTAAAGTTTACCGCATAGCCCGAAACACGAATGGTAAGGTTGGGATATTCCTCCGGATTTTCGTAGGCTTTGAGAAGGGTTTCACGGTTTAAAACGTTGACGTTTAAGTGGTGTGCACCCTTTGCAAAGTATCCGTCCAGGATAGAAACAAGGTTACAGATTCTTTCTTCCTCCGTTTTCCCGAGGGCATCGGGGGTGATGGAGAAGGTGTTGGAAATACCGTCACGGCAATCGTCATAGCTGATTTTTGCCACAGAATTGAGAGAGGCAAGTGCGCCGTTTTCCTCACGGTTATGCATGGGGTTTGCACCGGGGGCATAAGGCTCGCCCTTCTTTCTGCCGCAAGGGGTGGCACCTGTGTTTTTGCCGTAGGTAACATTTGAAGTAATGGTCAGAACGGATAAGGTGTGTTCTGCATTTCGGTAGGTAGGCGTACGGCGAAGGGCACAAATCATTTTGTGGGCCATTTCTTTGGCAATCAGGTCAACTCTGTCATCATCATTGCCGTATTTCGGGAAACTGCCCGCCGTTTCAAAGTCCACAATAAACCCGTTTTCGTTTGTTTTTGGCATAACGGAGGCATACTTTATGGCAGAGAGGGAGTCCGCCACAACAGAAAGCCCCGCAATGCCGAATGCCATAAAGCGGTGCACATCCGTATCGTGAAGTGCCATCTGGGTTTTCTCATAGGCATATTTATCGTGCATATAGTGAATGACGTTCATGGTGTTAACATAAAGGCGGGAAAGCCAATCTATATAGATATCGAATCTTTCCATAACCTTATCAAAAGCGAGGGGTGCACCTGTCATAGGCTCCATCTGGGGGCCAATGTGCATATCGCTTTCCGCATCATAGCCGCCGTTTAAGGCGATGAGCAAAAGCTTGCCCATGTTACACCGTGCACCGAAAAACTGCATCTGCTTGCCAACACGCATGGCAGAAACACAGCAGGCGATGGCGTAATCGTCCCCGTAGATGGGGCGCATCAGGTCGTCATTTTCGTACTGAATGGAATCCGTGTCCGCACTGACTTTGGCGCAGAATTTTTTAAAGCCTTCGGGCAGAGAATTGGACCATAAAATCGTCAGGTTCGGTTCGGGAGAGGAACCTAAGGTATAAAGGGTGTTTAAAACACGGAAGCTGCTTTTTGTAACGAGGGTACGCCCGTCTTCGCCCATGCCGCCCACAGCCTCCGTAATCCACATGGGGTCGCCGCCGAAAAGGGCGTTATATTCGGGCGTGCGAAGGTGGCGTGCCATACGAAGCTTTATGACAAAATCGTCCATAAGCTCCTGTGCCCCTTCTTCTGTAAGAATGCCTTGGGCGATATCCCGTTCAAAATAAATATCAAAGAAGGTGCTTGTGCGGCCGAGGCTCATTGCGGCACCGTTTTGTTCTTTAATGGATGCAAGGTAAGCAAAATAGGTCCACTGCATGGCTTCTCTTGCATTTTTTGCAGGTGCGCTTATGTCGTAGCCGTACATTTTCGCCATTTCCTTCATATAGCCGAGGAAGGTAATCTGCTGAAAAAGCTCTTCGCTAAGGCGCACATCATCTGTATTAAAATCTCGCCCGGCCAGGGCGGCTTTATCCTTTTTCTTTTCTTCGATAAGGCGGTCAACGCCGTAAAGCGCAACTCTGCGGTAATCCCCGATAATGCGGCCACGGCCGTATGCATCGGGAAGACCGGTGATGACATGGCATTTTCTTGCGGCACGCATTTCGTCCGTATAGGCACGGAAAACGCCATCATTGTGGGTGGTGCGGTAGCGGAAATACTCTTCCACCTTATCGCTTAATTTATAACCGTAAGCCTCGCAAGCCTGCCGTGCCATGCGGATGCCGCCAAAGGGGTTTACGCCCCGACGGAGCGGGCGGCTCGTCTGCAGACCCACAATAAGCTCCTCGTCCTTGTCAATGTAACCGGGGGCGTAGCTCGTAAGAGAAGAAACGGTGGTTGTGTCAACATCCAGTACACCGCCATACTGTCTTTCCAGAGAAAACAGGGCGTTTACTTTTTCCATAAGCCTACGGGTACGGGGCGTGGCAGAGGCGAGAAAATCTGCATTTCCCGTATATTCTTTATAGTTTGCCTGAATAAAATCACGCACGTTTATTTCCGTTTGCCATTTTCCGCCGGCAAAGCCTTTCCAACATTCATTTTGCATTTTCCGTTCTCCTTTCTCTTTCGGTTTTGCCCAAACAAAAAAGGGCAAAACAGCTTTACATAAAAAACTGATTTGCCCAGACGGTCGGCTACCCAGACTTACACTCCCTTGCGGTACTCCGCAAATCCGTCAGTCATGTAAATCCTGTACTTGTATTCTACAATAAATAGACAGATTTGTCAATAAAATATTGAAAAAAGAATATTTTTGTGCTACACTAAAAACAGATAGATAGGGGGTAAAAGCCATGATGGATGTGAGTAAATACGGCGTAGGATATTTTCCGCCGCCGGAAAGTACATATGATTGGGTGAAAAAGGACCGTCCCGACAAAGCACCTACGTTTTGTAGCGTTGACCTTCGTGACGGCAACCAGAGCCTTGTAATTCCCATGAGCATGGAGGAAAAGCTTCGGTTTTATGAACTGCTTTTAAAAGTAGGCTTTAAAGAAATCGAGGTGGGCTTCCCTGCGGCTTCGGAAACGGAATACGAGTTTTTGAGAAAACTCATTGACGATGGCCGCATCCCTAAAGACGTAACGGTGCAGGTTTTAACCCAGTGCCGTGAACATATTATCCGCAAAACTTTTGAAGCCCTCCGTGGCGTCCCCAATGCCATTGTGCATTTTTATAATTCCGTAAGCGTTGCACAAAGGGAGCAGGTTTTTAAAAAGTCTAAGGCAGAAATTATGGAAATTGCGGTAGAGGGCGCCCGCCTTGTCAAGAAAATGGCAAGTGAATATGAAGGCAACTTCCGTTTTGAGTACTCACCCGAAAGCTTTACCGGGGCAGAGCCGGAGTTTTCTTTAGAGGTTTGTAATGCCGTTTTGGACGTACTGGAGCCTTCTGCCGAAAATAATGTTATTATCAATCTCCCCGTTACGGTGGAGATGAGCCTTCCCCATGTGTACGCCGGTCAGGTGGAATACATGCACAAACACCTTAAATACAGAGAGCACGTTACCATCAGTATCCATCCCCATAATGACAGAGGCACGGGTGTTGCCTGTGCAGAGCTTGCACTACTCGCCGGCGCTGACAGAATTGAAGGAACACTTTTCGGAAACGGCGAACGGACGGGGAATGTGGACGTGGTCACTCTTGCCATGAACCTTTATTCTCACGGAATGGACCCGGGCCTTGATTTTTCCGATATGCCTTCCATCGTGGAAACATACGAAAAGTGTACGGGCATGCACGTGCATCCCCGCTCGCCCTATGCCGGCGCCCTTGTGTTTGCCGCTTTTTCGGGCAGCCATCAGGATGCCATTGCAAAGGGCATGAAATGGCGGGAAGAGAAGGGACTGCACACTTGGAGCGTGCCGTATATTCCCGTGGACCCTGCCGATATCAGCCGCACCTATGATGCGGACGTTATCCGTGTCAACTCCCAGAGCGGCAAGGGCGGTATCGGCTTCCTTCTGGAGCAGAACTACGGTTACAGCCTGCCTAAAGGTATGCGTGAACATTTAAGCTATCTCTGTAAGCACGTTTCCGACCAGGAACATAAAGAACTCAAGGTGGCGGACGTCCTTCGCATTTTTGAAGAACATTATTTTGAACATACAACGCCTGCCGCCATTACGGCGCTTCACTTTAAACAGCAGGAGCACGGCGTGGAAGCGGAAGTCACCTTTAGACTCTATGGAGAAGAAAAAACGGTGCATGCTACCGGAAACGGTTCTCTTGACGCCATCTCCGATGCCTTAAAGACCGTGACGGGCAAGGACTATAAGCTTTCCGTCTATTCGGAACACAGTATGCAGGAAGGCGGCTCCAAAAGTATTGCGGCGGCGTACATCGGGATTGAAACAGAAGGCGGTGCCATGTTCTGGGGCGCAGGTAAGCATACGGATATTATTAAGGCCAGCTCCTATGCGCTTCTTTCTGCCTTTAATAATATGGTTAAAGAAAGGGAGGAAGCATAAATGGGCATGAACATGACACAAAAAATTCTGGCCTCCCACGCAGGTCTCGACAAGGTGGAGGCAGGCCAGCTTATAAGTGCAAAGCTTGACGTGGTGCTGGGAAACGATATTACCACGCCTGTTGCCATTAATGAATTTGAAAAAGCAGGCTTTACCGAGGTTTTCGACAAAGATAGAATTGCGGTGGTTCTCGACCACTTTGTACCGAATAAAGATATTAAAGCGGCAGAGCAGTCCAAAAGATGCCGCCAGTTTTCCTGTGCCCAGAAAATCAGCCATTTTTATGATGTTGGCAAAATGGGCATTGAGCATGCCCTTCTGCCTGAACAGGGGGTAGTTACCGCAGGGGACTGCATTATCGGGGCAGACAGCCATACCTGTACCTACGGCGCACTCGGTGCCTTTTCCACAGGGGTAGGCAGCACCGATATGGCGGCAGGCATGGCTACGGGGTATGCATGGTTCCGTGTGCCGTCGGCCATAAAATTTGTCCTTTCGGGAAGGCTTTCACCCCATTGCAGCGGTAAAGATGTAATCCTCTCCATTATCGGCAAAATCGGTGTGGACGGGGCACTTTATAAAAGCATGGAATTTACAGGCGAAGGCGTCGCCACTCTTTCCATGGATGACCGCCTTTGCATCGCCAATATGGCCATTGAGGCAGGGGCGAAAAACGGCATTTTTCCTGTAGATGATGTAACAATCGCTTATATGAAAGGCAGATGCGAGCGTGAACCCGTTATATATGAAGCGGACGTGGATGCCGAATATGACGAGGTAATTGAGATTAACCTTTCCGAAATTGTGCCCACAGTGGCTTGCCCTCATCTTCCTTCCAACACAAAGCCTGCCCGGGACCTTTCGGGAATTCTTATCGACCAGGTCGTTATCGGCAGCTGCACAAACGGCAGAATGGAAGATATGGAAGCGGCGTATAAAATTTTAAACGGCAAAAAGGTGGCGGAAGGGGTAAGATGCATTATCATCCCTGCCACCATGGATATTTATAAAGAATGTATCAGGCGTGGGTATACGGAGGCATTTATTGATGCCGGCGCTGTAGTCTCTACACCCACCTGCGGTCCGTGTCTTGGCGGTTATATGGGGATTTTAGCGCAAGGCGAAAGATGTGTTTCCACCACAAACCGCAATTTCGTAGGCAGAATGGGGCACGTGGAAAGTGAAGTGTACCTTGCCTCGCCCCTGACGGCGGCTATGAGTGCTGTAAAGGGCCACATTGCGGACCCGAAGGAGGTTATGTAAATGGAAACGCGCGGAAAAGCATTTTTATATCCTGACAACGTGGATACGGACGTTATTATCCCTGCACGGTATTTAAACACGGCAGATGCTAAGGAGCTTGCCGCTCATTGTATGGAAGATATTGATAAAACTTTTGTAGAGAGAGTGGAGTGCGGTGACGTTATTGTGGCCGGCTGGAATTTCGGCTGCGGCTCCTCCCGTGAGCATGCACCCCTTGTCATTAAAACTGCAGGCGTCGGTTGTGTCATTGCCAAAAGCTTTGCAAGGATTTTTTACCGCAATGCCATTAACATCGGCCTTCCCATTTTGGAATGCGAGAAAGCGGCATCGGAAATTTCCGAAGGGGACCGTGTGCACGTGGACTTTGATTCGGGCGTGATTACCAATGAAACCACGGGCAAGTGCTACAAGGCACAGCCTTTTCCCGCATTTATTCAGAATATCATTAAAAAGGGCGGCCTACTCGCCTCTTTAAAGAATTAAGGTGATTTTGTGCAAAAAAACATTGCAGTCATTCGTGGTGACGGCATCGGCCCCGAAATTGTGGCCGAGGCCATAGGCGTACTTGATGCTGTTGCAGAAAAGTTCGGCCATGATTTTAGGTTTGCGGAGGTCAGCATGGGCGGCGATGCCATTGATAAATTCGGCGAGCCATTGCCCGATGCAGAGCTTCAAAAATGCAAAGAGAGTGACAGCGTTCTCCTCGGCGCCGTAGGCGGCCCGAAGTGGGACGGCGTAGAAGCACACCTTCGCCCCGAAAAAGGCCTTTTAAAGCTTCGCCAAGGCCTTGGGGTTTACAGTAATAACCGCCCTGCTAAAATCTGGCCGCAGCTCAAAGATGCATCCCCCTTAAAGCCTTCCATTACGGAAAAAGGCATTGATTATATCATTGTGCGGGAGCTTATCGGCGGCATCTATTTCGGTAAGCACGAAACGGTGGGGGACACCGCAGTCGATGAAATGCGATACTCGGAAGATGAAATCGAAAGAATCGGCAGAATCGGTTTTGAAACGGCACGGAAAAGAAGGGGCATGCTTTGCTCGGTAGAAAAGAGTAATGTACTTGACACGAGCCGCCTTTGGAAAAAGGTGATGTGCCGCCTTTCGGCAGAATACCCGGACGTTACCCTTTCTCACATGCTTGTCGATAACTGCGCCATGCAGATTGTGAAGGACCCTTCTCAGTTTGACGTTATCGTTACGGAAAATATGTTCGGCGATATCCTCTCCGATGAGGCTTCACAGATTACGGGGTCCATCGGTATGATTCCCTCGTCAAGCCTTGGAGACTCGCCTTGCGGCCTTTACGAGCCCATTCACGGCTCCGCCCCCGATATTGCAGGGCTTGACATGGCAAACCCCATCGGCACAATTCTTTCCGCCGCTATGATGCTCCGCTACTCCTTCGATATGGAGAAGGAAGCAGAGGCTATCGAAAAAGCGGTGGACGCCGTCCTTTCCGAAGGCTGGCGCACTGCCGATATTATGCCCGAAGATAAGACGGGATGCACACAAATTGGGTGTAGGGAAATGGGAAAAAGAATAAGAGAAATGATAAAATAAGAACTTCAAATAATAAAAAGGAAAACGCATTTTTGCGTTTTCCTTTTTTGTGCCATATGGAGCAGAAATAGTAAATCGAATAATTGCCATGCCATGTGTATATGGTTTTTGATTATTTTAAGCCTAATTGTGCTTTGCTCGTAAGAGCGCCGTTTTGGAATGTGGCGTTTGCATTTGCACCAAGACCGCCTTCTCCCTGCCATGTATACATTTTTGTGTCATATCCTGCAATATCTACTTGCGAGGTTAATTCGCCCTCTCCACCAATGATGGAAACAACTTCTTCGTAGGACATGCCTGTTTTAATTTTTTCGAATTCTTCCATTGAAATTTTAGGAGAATTTTTTTGAGGAGCAGACGTATTACCACTGTTATTTTCACTGCCGGTGTTGCCGGATGTTGCGGCTACGACCACCACAACGACGGTAATTACCCAAACCCACCATTTCTTGTAAAAAGGTGTTTTGTTTTTTGCTCCGCAATTCGGACAAGTTTTTGCCGATTTTGCCATTTCGTTGCCACAAGCTTTACAGTTGAATAGTTTTCCCATAGTTTGTTTCTCCTTTGCATAATTATTTTTGTTGCAACACAACATAATTATACTCTATATATTGAGTATTGTCAATAGATTAAGTATGATAAAATAATTTTGGTGAGAGAAATGATAAGTTATAAACCTTTTTATGAAACGCTTTTTAAAAAAGGGTTAACAGAATATTATATGATTTTCAAGCAGGGGTTTTCCGCCAACACTTTACATCGTATGAAGAAGGGAGAGGCGATCAGCACGAAAACGCTTGATGCACTGTGTTATGCGCTGGACTGTGAAGTAAGCGATATAATAAAATTTGAAAAGGAATAAATAATAGATAATAAAAAAGGGAATGTTTATTTTTAAACATTCCCTTTCGCATTTTGCAATATCTTAAAATATTCTTTATTCTTCTTCGTGTTCTTCGTGGTGATGATGGCAGGAGCCGCAGCACCCGTCACATTTCTTATTGCCTTCAAAGGTAACGCCTGTGCGCTTGCAGTAGTCTTCAATAGCGGCATGAATGGCTTCCTCGGCGAGTACCGAGCAGTGGAGCTTTGCCGGCGGAAGACCTTCAAGAGCCTCTACAACGGCTTTGTTGGTAAGCTTTAAAGCTTCCTCCACCGTTTTGCCCTTTACAAGCTCGGTGGCCATGCTGCTTGTGGCAATGGCGGCACCGCAGCCGAAGGTTTTAAACTTAATGTCGGTAATGACGTGGTTTTCGTCAATCTTCATATAAATTTTCATAATATCGCCGCATTTGGCGTTGCCCACGGTGCCGACGGCGTTTGCATCTTCAATTTCGCCAACGTTGCGGGGGTTCTGAAAATGGTCCATAACTTTTTCTGTATACATATTAGTTCTCCTTTCTTAAAACATCTTCATATAAAGGGGACATAGCCCGAAGCTTTTCGATAATGGGGGGAAGCGTTTCTAAAAATGCATCCACTTCTTCTTCCGTGTTCTCTGCCCCGAGGCTTATGCGGAGGGACCCGTGTGCAATCTCGTGGGGAAGGCCGATGGCGAGAAGCACGTGAGAGGGGTCAAGGGAAGCAGAGGCACAGGCAGAACCTGAAGATACGGCAAAGCCGGAGAGGGCAAGGTGTAAAAGCATGCCTTCGCCTTCAATATAGCGGAAGGAGAAGTTTGCATTCCCGGGGAGCCTTTTTTCGGCGTGGCCGTTTAAAATCGTATAAGGAACAGCATCTAAAATGCCTTTTACAAGCTTATCACGAAGGCGTTTTATATGTGCCGTCTTGGTTTCCATATTGGCGGTGGCATCGGAAAGCGCTTTTGCAAGGCCGATAATATAAGCCGTGTTTTCCGTGCCGGCACGCATACCCTTTTCCTGTCCGCCGCCGTGGATAAGGCGTTCAATTTTTGTACCCTTTTTAATATACAGAGCGCCGATGCCTTTGGGGCCGTGGAACTTGTGGGCGGAGAGGCTCAACATGTCCACACCGAGGTCCTGCAGGTTTATGGGAAGTGTGCCTACGGCCTGTACCGCATCCGTGTGGAAGGGCACGCCTTTTTTGTGGGCAACGTCACAAAGCTCTTTAATGGGCTGGATGGTGCCGATTTCGTTATTTGCATACATAATGGATACGAGGGCCGTATCGTCTGTGATGGCATTTTCAAGGTCGGCAGGGGATACAAGCCCGTCACTGTCTACGGGAAGATAGGTAACACGGTAGCCTTGCTTTTCTAAAAATTCGCAGGTGTGAAGGACGGCATGGTGCTCAATGGCGGAAGTGATAATGTGTTTTTTGCCGCTTTTTAAGGCTACGCCTTTAATGGCCCAGTTATCCGCTTCGCTGCCCGAAGCCGTAAAGTATATTTCCTTGGAATCACACCCAAGGCATTCTGCAACCGTCTTTCTGGCATTTTCCATTTCCCGTTTTGCATCGGAGCCGAGAGAATAGAAAATGGAAGAAGGGTTGCCGAAATTATTTGCAAAATATGGAAGCATCGCATCCCGTACCGCAGGGGAAACGGCAGTGGTGGCTGCGTTGTCAAAATATATCATTTATAATCATTCCTTTCCATTAGTACATTATACAATGAAATCAGCCTTTTTTCAAGCATTTTTTTCATAAAAAAGGGAATTTTCCTTGTCCCTTTCGGGGAGGTGTGATAAAATGAAAAAACGGAGGCGATTTTATGGAAATTTTTGTACCCGATTACTATGAAAAATTCAAATGCATTGCCGATCAATGTAAGCACACCTGCTGCTTGGGATGGGAAATTGATATTGACGAAGCTTCTTTCGCCCGATACATGGCAGAAGAAGGTGAAATGGGCGCACGGCTTCGGGAAAGTATTTTTACGAACGGGGAAGGTGCTCATTTTCGCCTTTCCGAGGGGGACCGCTGTCCCTTTTTAAATGATAAAAACCTTTGCGATTTGATTTTGCACTTTGGCGAAGATGCGCTTTGCCGGATTTGTCGGGACCATCCGAGGTACCGTAACTTTTTCGAAAGCCGCACGGAAGTGGGCCTCGGCCTTTCCTGCGAGGCTGCGGCAAGGCTGATTCTGGAAGGGGAGAAAAGGCCTGAAATGGTGGCGCTAGGCGGTGCTGCACCGGAAGAAACAGAGGAAGAAGCGACCTTCTTTGCTTTTCGGGAAAGCCTTCTCGATATGGTTTTTACGGATAAACCGCTCAGAAAATGTATGGCGGACATCGCCGAAAAATTCGGTCTGTCTATCCCCGAGCCTTCTTTTGATTTTTACACTTCTCTTTCAGTACTCCATGATAGCTGGACCGAAAAGCTTTCGCTTCTTCGGGCGCCCATGGGGGAAAACCAAGAAACACACATGGCGGCAAAAAGACTTTTTGCCTATTTTGTGTACAGACATTTGGCAGATTTGTATTTTGAAGGCAGGGAAGCGGCAGGCGTTGCATTTTGCCTGTATGCCGTAAAAACCGTGCTGAATCTGTCCGCTGATATGGCAGATTTTTTAGATACGGCACGACGGTTTTCAGAAGAAATTGAATACGATACGGACAACGTACAAAGGATTATAAATATGCTCGAAATTTGAAATTTTTGCTTGACAAACGTCGGTTTTTGTTGTATACTGACATTGTTGCCAAAAAGCAACAAGAAAGGAGGTGCTATGACGAAAATTGAAACTTGTGCGCTTTGCATGGAAAGGGACAGCCTTATCACTCTCGGGCAGTACTCGATTTGCGCTTCCTGCTATCTCTCACTACTGGAAGATGCAGTTCGCTTTGCAAAACGCAACACGGTACGTGGCACGGTCTACCACGCAGCTTTTATGGCTGTAGAAGACCGTCTTACAAAAGAACCGGAAAATTTCATAAAGGAGGCACGAGATGCGTCAAAACACATCGCTTAAAGAGAAAACGACAGTACTAAAGAATGAACTACAAACTATGCTTGACAAGGCCATCTCGGATGCCTGGCGAATGGGTGCTCAAACGGAAGCAAAACAGAGCACGCGCTCGTATCGGGAAAGAGTGGAACGGCTTCTTTACGCAAGAAGCGGGCTCGACATCTTGATTTCGGCACTGGAGGAAGAGCTTTCGGAGGCAACCGATACGGAAATTGAATCTTCCATGGCATACGAAAAAACAGAAGGCAAGGTTGTGCGCCTTTTTCCGCAAGGAGATGCGCTGGGAATTCCGCATAAAAAGGCGGATATAGAAGCCTTGCTTGCGAAAAACCGCTTAGCGGCCAAACGGATTGACAGGGCAACCGCCACCCTTTCGGGAGACCCTTACTTTCCGCTTTTGGAACTGAAATATACGAAAAGATTATCCGAAGAAAGAATTGCGGAAGAGCTTTGCTGCGACCCGTCCACGGTGCGCCGCAACAAAAACAGAATGCTGGAAAATCTGGCAATTATATTCTTCGGCATAGATGCAGTCTGAACATTAAATTATAAAAAAGGAACGGTAGATGTACCGTTCCTTTTTTGTTTGTGATTAGCGACTGGCAAAATATTCTTCCATAACTGCATAGAAGGTGGCAGGGGTAGCGCCCTTTTGGCAAAGGGACTCTGCCATGCGGATGGCTTCTTCCTTATCGGGCGAGAAAACGGGATCGCAAATGGTTTTATCCCCAAGCCTGATGCCGATGCCGTAGACGAGAATGCTCTCATCTTCGGGGAAGGGGACAGGCTCTGTGACAAAATATGTAATGGATGGTACGCGCTTTTCCTTTTTAAAAATCATACTTTTTTCTCCTTTCGTAAGCCTATTATAAAAGCGTTTCGGGTGCTTTGCAATACGCATTTTTCCGCCGCCTTTTTTCGACATAATTTCCAAATTATGGTAATCGCATACCGGGGAAAGGGGTGGAATTTAAATCTCCATTCTGAAAACTATATCTGATTTCTGTAATATAATTTTTATAAATTCTTATATAAAAAATAAAATGATTCCTAAAGATATTAAAAGATATACTTAAATAATATATAATTATTTGTATATAATGCATATATAAAATATTAAAAAACTGACTATCTACCTATTAAAATGTAAATATAAATAATTATTTTATAACTTTAAAAAATATGTGGAAAAATTGCATAAACAGGAGGTTGCTGTTTCAAAAAAAGTATGCTATAATCTCATTTAGCCGCATAAAAAGGCACATTTTTCGGAAAGGGAGCGAAAAAATGGACTATATATTACTTTTTATATCGTTTACAACGCTTGGGCTTAAGAGCGTATTTGCCAAGATGGGGAATCGTCATCTTACGGCTGAGCATAATATTTATACCTATAATTTTTATATGATGGTTGTAACGTTTCTGTTTACGGCGTTTGTGGGCATTCCTACATGGAAAGGGCTCAGCGTGTTTACGGTTTTTCTTGCCGTGTGTTATGGCGTTCTCCTTGTGCTTTCTCAGACATTTCTGATAAAAGCCATGAATCTTGGTGACACCTCCGTCAGCACCCTCTTTTATTCTTCCGGCTTTTTGATTCCCATTGTTGTCAGTTTCTTTTTATATGGAGAAGATATTTCCATCTGGCAGGGCATTGGCGTGGTGCTTATGCTGATTTCCTTTTTGGTAACCGTAAATAAAAAGGAAAAGGCGGCAACGAAAAAGTGGCTTTTATTTATTGTAATTGCACTTTTATGTAACGGTATTTTAGGGACTATGCAGAAGGTGTTCGGTATGTCCCCCTATCGGCACCAGCAGAGTAGCTTTATGGTTGTGTGCACGTTTGTGGGTATGGTTACCGCTTTCCTTGTTATGCCGAAGGAAAATCTGCGCCTTCCGAAGAAAGCGTTTTTGAAAATGGCGGCAGGCTCGGGGATTACCCTTGGGGTTGTCAATGCAATTAATGTTTATATTTCCGG
This sequence comes from Clostridia bacterium, assembly GCA_017436645.1. GTDB lineage: Bacteria > Bacillota > Clostridia > UMGS1883 > UMGS1540 > SIG447. The sequence continues at coordinate 34,739 of JAFSCR010000009.1, forward strand.
CGTTTTGCCGGGCGTTATCGTCTTCCCTTGTGTAAACGGCGGCGGCGTGATTGCATCGGCAATTCTTGCGAGAATCCTTATTGGAGAAAAGATTACTTTAAAACAAAAAATCGGCATTGCCGTTGGTGTTACGGCTATTTTGTTTATTGCATTTTAAAATAAAAAGAAGCGGACGAAAAAATCGTCCGTTTTTTCTTTTGGATTTGTTGCTATTTTTTTCATATTATGTTAAAATTAATGTAGCTATAATTTTATTTACTGCATACAATAAGGCAGAAAAGGAGGAATAAATATGTCAAAAAGATATTTTGCATGTGTATATGGGGGCGCAAATGAAAGAATTGACTCCCGCCATAAACAAAAGATAGAAGAGCTTGGAAGAATGATTGCAGAACATGATTTTTCGCTCGTTTACGGTGCAGGTGCTACGGGCTGCATGGGTGCTGTGGCACGTGGCGTGAAAGAAAAGAACGGGTTCGTAATGGGAATCACACCGGACTTTATCGGTGAATTTGAAGAAATATTTGATTGCGATAACACGGTAAAGGTTGACACCATGGCGGAGAGAAAGACGCTTATGGAAAAGCATGCGGACGTTTTCTTCGTTGCCCCCGGCGGCATAGGCACCATGGATGAGTTTTTTCAGGTGCTTACGCTGAAATATTTGAAAAGACTGGATGCACCCATTGTGGTTTTAAACCTTGACGGCTTTTATGATACATTAATTGCGCTTATTCGGGATTTGGTACGGCAGAACGCAGTAACGGAAGAAATATTCAATCTCTACAGCGTTGTCGATGATGTTAATGAAGAAACGATTGCGCCCATACTGAATCAGATAAAACGGTAAGAGGTGGTTTTTATAAAATCGACCATACAAAAGGAACTTCTCCAAATGGGGGAAGAAGCATACAGGGATTTTAGTGCCCGCCTTATGCCCACGGTGGATAAAAGCACCGTTATCGGCATTCGGACGCCCATTCTTCGGAAATATGCAAAAAGTCTTACGGATTACGAAGGGTTTTTGGCTGACCTTCCCCATACGTATTTTGAAGAAAATAATCTGCATGCTTTCCTTATAGAACGGGAAAAAGATTTTGATGCCTGCATAGAAAAACTTGATGCTTTCCTGCCTTTCGTTGATAACTGGGCAACTTGTGACTCTATGGCGCCAAAGGTCCTTGGGAAAGAACCTGAAAAACTTTTGGGGCATATCCAAAGGTGGATGCAGGCGGCGGATATATATACCGTTCGATTTTCAATCGGTCTTTTGATGCGCTTTTATCTCGATGAAAATTTTGATGTGCAGTATCCGAGGATGGTTGCAGAGATTTTCTCAGATCAATATTACATTAATATGATGCGCGCATGGTACTTTGCAACGGCGCTTGCAAAGCGTTATGATGCTACGGTTCCTTTTATAGAAAAGAAAGAGCTTGATACTTGGACACATAATAAGACGATACAAAAAGCAGTGGAAAGCTTCAGGATTTCAGATGAGCAAAAGCAGTATTTGAAAACTTTGAAAAAATAGATGGCGGACATAAGAATCATAGGAGGTACAAAATGAAAAAGAAACTTTATAAATCATCAACAGACAAAAAAATCAGCGGCGTTTGCGCCGGTATTGCAGAATATTTTGATCTTGATCCCACGCTTATCCGTCTTGCATGGGTGGTATTAACCATGCTCGGCGGCTCAGGGATTATCGGCTATATCATAGCCGCCCTTGTAATGCCCGAAGAAAAGAATATATAAAAAAGCATAGGAGAGAAAAATGAAAGAAATCTCAAAAAAAGCAAGAGAAATTATTCTGAAAATGCAGCAGGGGGAACTGACGGAGAGCGTCATTTACGCTGAGATTGCAAAATTTGCAAAAGGGGAAGAAAACAAAAAAACCCTTCTTCGCCTGGCGGCGGAAGAAAAGGCCCATTACGAAATCTGGAAAAAGTATACGGGCATCGAAATGAAGCCGCAAAAAGGTAAAGTGGTGAAATTTAAGTTTTTGGCCCGTGTTCTCGGCTTTACCTTTGCCGTAAAACTTATGGAAAACGGCGAAGGGAATGCCCAGAAGGAATATGCGCTCCTTGCTGAAGAGGTGGAAGAAAGCGCCCAGATTCGTGCACAAGAGGAAGAACATGAAGAAGCACTTCTCGAGATGCTTGACGAAGAACGCCTGCAGTACATCGGCAGTATGGTGCTCGGCATGAATGACGCCCTCGTGGAGCTTACCGGCTCCTTGGCAGGCTTTACGTTTGCCATGCAAAACACACGCCTTGTGGCGGTGTCGGGTCTCATTGTCGGCATTTCCGCTACGTTTTCCATGGCCTCCAGCGAATTTCTGGCGGCGAAGAACGAAGGCAGAAGCGATGCCTTTAAGTCCTGCCTTTATACGGGGATTGCATATCTTATCACCGTTGCCCTTCTCATTCTGCCCTATCTTATCCTCGATTCGTCACAGTATCTTACGGCACTCTTTGCCATGATTGCGGTTGTTATTCTCATTATTGCAGGGTTTACATTCTATATTTCCGTGGCGAAGGGTGAACGGTTCCGTCCACGCTTCCTCGAAATGAGCCTTATCAGCATCGGCGTTGCGGTACTTTCCTTCGGGGTGGGCGTTCTGGCAAAGAAGTTTTTGGGTGTTGACATATAGAATATATAAAAAATGACAATATTTCATTTTGAAGTCTTGTCATTTTTTTGCTTTTGTGATATACTGAATTCGCTATAGATAAATTCTGTATATCGCCAAACAGCGGCATCGGTAAGAGGTGAATCAAAAATGAAAAAATTTGATTTGAATTTAGGCAAATGGGGTCCTTATAATAAAGAGTATTGCGGAATATTACATATAGCGGATGAAAAAACGGGGGCCACCTTTAATGTAGAGTTGTTTCCTGGCTTTTTCAGACGTTCCACAGTAGCCGCAAGCAGCCTTAGTGACGGCGGACTGAAAATGTGGGGTGCCAACGCCAATCTTACACGTTTTTGTTATCGGTATGAGCTTCAGTGGAAGGATATGGTGTATTGCGATGCAATGTTTGAAGTATACGGTGATAAGCGTTGTGAAATAAGCTGCACCTTTCATAACAATACAAATGTATCGCAGTCGGTCAATATGAATTTGTGTGCTTCTCTGCAGTATCCCAAGGACAGAGTGAAGGGATATAACTTGCGGAGTAGAGCACTTGTGCCTGATAATACAGTTTTGGTTGATGCGGTAGATTATGAGGATATTTTGTGCGACCAGGAGCTCTCACAGGACGGCAAGTACCTTGGAGAGGCTGCGGTAGACTATGCTACGGGGTTTGGTACGGCTATCGGAGAGGACTACTATTATGATAGTCGGCATTTTGTCCGTTACAAAGTAAACGCCATGGCATCCGATAAAATTGGTGTACGATATAAGTGCCAATCGGACACAAAGCTTCTTTGTATCATAAACGGCAGTATACAAACAGAGCTTCCGCTGAAGGCGACAGATGATTTTTCATATACTTATGTGTGCTTTGATAAAACCCGGGTGGAAAGCATAGAGTTAAGACCGCAAGGTGTAGGCGTTTGTTTGGACTCGATATGTGCAGGCGTTAGTGCAGACAAGGTAAGCTTTGAGCAGGTCACCTTAAATCTTGCACCCGAAAAAACCATATCGGGAAATAAAATGACATTAACATATAAAGACATAGAGCAAACATACACCATAGAGAGCAGGCAGCCTGTACAGCTGATGAGAAGATTTTATTGTGCAGATATAGGCGTAACACTTGAAAAAAATGTGCATAACCATGTTGCATCCGTCCTGTACGGAACCGGAGAAGGCGTTTATGATAATATGCTTTCAGAGCCGTTGTTCCTTGAAGCAGGCAGCGAAAAGACAATAACCTTTACAATCACCACCGACAAGAAGAATGAGGCCGAAGCGCTTCCGGAGCCTATCTATAAAGTCTCTGCAAATCCCGATGGCGAAAAATATGCCTTTTCGCAAAATATGATGGCATATAATACGTTTTTGAATGTTGTCTATCCCATTTACACAAGAAGACAGTATATCCGCCACAATACACCGGGCAGACTCTGGGATTGCCTTTATACTTGGGACTCGGGATTTATCGGCATGGGGCTCGGGGCCGCAGACTTTCAGCGTGGCTTTGACTGCCTGCATACTTATCTGACGCCTGAGGGTGATATGCATTCTCCGTTTATATTTCACGGAAGCGTTGTGCCGACACAGATATTTTTGTATAAATATCTGATTGACAAATATCCCGAAAAAAACCGGGAACTTAAAAACCTTTACCCCATGGTAATGCAGTATTATCGCTTTTTTGCAAATATGGATGCAGGAAAAGAACAGCTCCCGTCGGGCATTTTAAAAACCTGGCATATTTTCTATAATTCGGGCGGTTGGGATGATTATCCGCCGCAGAAATTTGTACGCACAGGCGACGGGGAAATCAGTCAAAAGAATACCACGCCTGTCATCACTACAGCAATTACCGTGCTGATTGCAAAAATAATGAAGGTCATATCTATAAAATTCGGCTTTGAAACCGAAGCGTTTGATGCTGTGATAAAAAAATACAGTGATGTTATTGAAGCGGAGCTTTGGGATGAGGAATGCGGATACTTTTCATATTTGGTACATGATGCCGACGGCAAGCCTTTGAAGTTTTTGCGGTATTCTGACAATAGCAACTATAATATGGGCTTTGACGGCATTTATCCCTATATTGCCGGCATTACATCTAAATCACAAAGTGATAGGATTCTTGACAATATCAAAAATGGCCTTATGACCGATATTGGTATAAGCGTTGTTGATACAAGGGCAAGCTATTTTTCCGATTCGGGATATTGGAACGGTTCCGTGTGGATGTCCCATCAGTGGATTTTGTGGAAGGCACTACTGGACTACGGTGAAACAGAGCTTGCATATGAAATCGCACATAAGGCATTGGAAATGTGGAAAAAAGAAGTGGAAGAAACATATTGCTGCTTTGAGCACTTTATGATAAAAAACGGCAGAGGAAGCGGCTTCCATCAGTTTTCAGGACTTTCCACCCCTGTGCTTATGTTTTTTGAAACCTATTATAAGCCCGGAACTGTAACAGCGGGCCACAGGACACTGGTAAATAAACAAAGCTGGGCCGGTGACTTTGAGGAAGCTTATGTAGAATGCACATCTTTGACCAGTGCGTCGAAGATTATCGTCTGTATGGCAGAAGGTAAATATGCAGTTGAGGTAAACGGCGAGATTGTCAATACGAAAACGGTTACAGCGGGTGCTTTGGAAATTCCCATTCAAAAAGGGGAAAACCATATAAAAATAACCCACATTTGATAATGAAGCGTTATATTTGGGGAGGTTAGTATGAGAATTACAGCAATTAAAAATGCACAAATTGTCCTTGAAAACGGCATTTTGTGGGACGGTGTTTTGCTTCTTAAAGACGGCAAAATCGAAGCTTTCGGCAAGGAAAGAGAAATGGAAATTCCGAAAGAAGCAGAAATTATAGATGCAGAAGGCAAATATGTGGGTCCCGGCTTTGTGGATATTCACGTCCACGCAGGCGGCAAGTATTCTACAAGCTTTCAGCCTCTCGAGGCGGCAAACCATTTTCTGCGCCACGGCGAAACGACTATACTGGCAACGCCCTTTTACGATATGAATGCCGAAGAAATGACCCGTGCTATGGAATGCATCCGCGAGGCAATGGGGAAGACCAAGGTTATCAAAGGCATTTATGCGGAAGGCCCCTATTTAAACCCCAATTACGGTGCCAATACCCAGACGAATCCTTGGCGCCACGGGGTGCATGAAGAAGAATATACGAAATTTGTAGATGCGGCAGGCTCGCTTATAAAAGTCTGGTCCATTGCACCGGAGGTTGAAAATTTAAAACCCTTTCTCGAATATGCGAGAAAAGTAAATCCGGATGTAAAATTTGCCCTCGGGCACAGCGAAGCAACGCCGGAGGAAGTTCGTGCGCTTGGTGAAACGTATAGGCCCTGTATTATGACGCATATCTTTAATGCAACGGGAAGAAAACCCGTCTATGGCGGCACCCGAGGCTACGGGCCTGACGAATATTGCCTTGCTCAGCCCGATATGTATGCCGAGCTTATCAGCGATTCGGGCGGTGTGCACGTTCACGCCGATATGCAAAGGATGCTTCTTGCGGCAAAAGGCGTAGATAAAATCATTCTCATAACAGACAGTACCGAGGAAGCGGAAACGCCGCCCCAGTATGCACATATCAAGGATCTGAATTTTGACCCTTATGGCGGCATCTGCGGCAGCAAGATGACCATGGATCTTGCATGCCGGAACGTAATGCAAAGCACAAACTGCGGCATCTGCCAGGCATTTTTGATGGCAGCGGCAAATCCTGCAAAGGCCGTCGGCATGTTTGACACCATCGGCTCCATTGCACCAGGCAAGAATGCAGACCTTGTGTTTGTAGATGATAAATTTAATGTAGAAAAAGTAATGCTGGAAGGCAAAATTGCAGTAGAAAAAGGAGAATTAAAATGAGTAAGTTTCAGGTAGGTTATGCAGAAGTAAACATTAATCCCCCGCTTGGCGCAGGTGTTAGCGGTTATTACATCCCCCGCTATGGCAAAGGCTTTTTAGATGATTTAATGAGCGAAGTTATGGTCTTTTCCTGCGGCGGAAAGAAAATTGCCCTCATTAGCGTTGACGTATGCGGATTTGCCGCATCCGTTTTAAAGGAAGTAAAGAAAGGTATTGCGGAAAAAACCGACATTCCCGAAAGTAACATTTTCCTTTCTGCAACCCATACCCACACGGGTGCACTTCTCGTGCCCACGGAGGCATTTGAAGCCGATGAGGAAGTCATTCGTACATATGCTGAATTTGTAACAAACAGAATTGTAGACGGCACGGTGATGGCACTTGCAGATCTGAAAGATGCCAAAATGGGCTTTATTGTAGGCTATGCACCGGAACGTGTTGCCTATATCCGCCGCTATAAGATGAAGGACGGCTCTACCTTTACCTGTCCGCCTATTGGTGACCCCAACATTGACCACCCCATCGGCGAGCTTGACCAGAGAGTCAACGTTCTCCGCTTTGACCGTGAAGGCGGCCACAGCATTGTGCTTGTAAACTACGGTCTTCATGCCGACACGGTAAACGGCGAAATGTTCTCTTCCGACTGGCCTGGATGGATGCGCCGCACCGTGGAAAAGGTGCTGGACGGCACAAAATGTATGTTCTATGCAGGCGCCCAGGGCGACGTTGGCTCCACCCACGTTTTCCCCGAAGGCGGCGACATGAACGATACGGAAATCAGCTTTGATAACGAAATGAAGAGCCCCGGTATGGCACGGTTTGTCGGCCGTGCACTGGCAGGCACCGTACTGCAGGTTTACGACAAAGTGGAATATATTGATGTGGACAGCATTGACCTTATGGAAAAGGTAATTCCCATTCCGTCCAATATGCCCACAAAAGAGGAACTGCCCCTTGCCCATAAATATAAAGAACTGCATGATGCAGGAAGGGACGACGAAATTCCCTTCAAGGCTATGCAGCTTACTACGGTTGTGGCGGAAGCCCTTCGTATGGTCCGCCTTGAAAACGGCCCTGAAAACTATATGCTGAACCTGACGGCATTGCGACTCGGTGACGTTGTTATGCTCGGGATTCCCGGCGAACCGTTTACGGAAATCGGCGTGAAGATTAAAGAAACAGAAGGGTACAGAATGATTCTTCCCTGTGCGCTCACAAACGGGGACATGGGATATTTCCCCGTCCAGTCCGCATATGACGAAGGCGGCTATGAAGCCAAAACCTCGCCGTTTAAGGCAGGCGTTGCAGAAAGAATCATCGAAGGCGCAAAAGAACTCTTATCAGACATTCGTTAAAAAAACGGGCAAGCATTTCGCTTGCCCGCACTTTTCATTCGGAGAAAAACATGGAATATAAATCTGTATATGAAGGAAAATTTTTGTCCCGCCCGAACCGTTTCATAGCAGAAGTGGAAATTGAGGGAAAAACGGTTTTTTGCCACGTAAAGAACACGGGGCGGTGCCGTGAGCTTCTGATAAAAGGCGCCGAGGTGTATCTGGAAAAGGCGGAAAATCCCCTGCGGAAAACGAAGTACAGCCTTGTAGCTGTTAAAAAAGGGGAGAGCCTTTTTAATATTGACAGTGCAGCGCCAAATGCCGTTTTCGGTGAGTGGATAGAAAAAGGCGGCTTTTTCGGCAAAGTTTCCCATGTAAAGCCGGAATGCACCTATAAAAATGCAAGATTTGATTTTTATATTGAGGCGGAAGGCAGGAAAATATTCGTCGAAGTAAAAGGTGTAACACTTGAAGACGACGGCACGGTTCTTTTTCCCGATGCCCCTACCGAAAGAGGCGTAAAGCACCTGCACCATCTGATTGCGGCCAAAGCGGAAGGGTATGAGTCGTTTGTGTTTTTTATCGCAAAAACGGAAAAGGCAAAGCACTTTATGCCGAACCGTGCGGCGCACCCTGCATTTGCAGGTGCACTTTTAAAGGCGGCGGCGGAAGGCGTGGGGGTATACTGTTTAAACTGCACAGTGTTGCCTCATGCACTACATATTCGGGATTTTGTGCCGGTACAACTGTCGTAAAACTGTGGCTAAAGATTAATCGCAATGAATTGCCATGCGGCATGAATTGTTTTACGTCCTAACTGGGCATGATCCTATAAAGATTTCATCAAATAGATGAAATCAATGAAAAGTGAATAATGAATAGTGAAGAATTAAGGAACAAATGCTCTGCATTTGAATTAAAAGAAAATCGCATTGCGATTTTCAACCACAATTATTCATCATTCATTATTA
>JAFSCR010000010.1 GCA_017436645.1 Clostridia bacterium
CCTCATTTTGCTATAAATTTTAGACTTTAAATGAAAATTGAGCTTGTTCTTTTTGCAAAACAAAAAGAGACAAGTCTTCGAAACCCTTGAAATATCAAGGTTTTCTTGACTTGTCCCTATTATAGCACAATGATAAAATCAGTGAACGATTTAGATGCCTATTTTCAGCTAAATTTTGAACTAAAGTTCAAAGCTAAATTATTTCGCTTCGCTCCATAGCTAAATAACTCCTTCGGAGTAGCTAAATTAAATTCGCCGTTTAGCTGACCGAAGGTCAATTTAGCTACGAAGTAATTTAGCGTGCGTCAGCACATTTAGCTCGCCGTCAGGCGAATTTAGCTGAATTCAACTTTGTTGAATTCATTATACCATAAACAAAAAAATATTTCAACATTCTTCCATATCCTGAATGAAACAATGTAAAAAACCACTCATCTGAGTGGTTTTTTTGTTTAGTCGAGGCCGTATTTTATCTTTACTCTTTCCAGTTTCTCTATCATGGGGCCGGAAAGCACCCACAGAAAAAATGCAGTTGACAGGCCATGAATGATATCGAGGGGCAGCCCCGCCATGAAAGAGGCGGCAATCATTTCCCATTTAATTTTATCCTGCCACATGATGATGGATGCCGGATTCATAATGCCGCCGTAAAGAACGAGGGCGCTCAGTATGCCAAATATAGAAAGCGGTCCTTTTGTTTTTGGGATAAGCCTTTTTTTGAAAAGGATGCCTGCCAGAAATCCGATAATGCCGAAAGCAAACATCTGCCATGGAGTCCACGGGCCCTGCCCGAAGAAAAAGTTTGAAACAAAGCTTGTGACGGCGCCAACCAAAAATCCGGCCTCCCCGCCAAAACACACGCCCGATAAAATCACAAGGGCCAGCGTAGGTTTAAACTGGGGAACCATAAAAAAGGCGGCACGTCCGATTACACCAATTGCACACAGGACGCTGATTGTAATCAGCTCTCTTGCTTTTGGTTTCCTTGACTCAAAGGATAAAAAGAAAGCAAAAATCGTTTCCAGAATTATAAGAAGGCTTATAAAATAATACTTTCTGTTATCGAGAAACGAAGTACCGATATAAATGGTGAGCGGAATAAGTAGAAGTATAAAAAGCGGGGATAGTTTTCTTTTTTTCGTCCGTTTCGCAGTGGCTTTGGGTACCTTGGTTTCTTCCTGTTTCGTTTCAACCACCTTTGGCAGGGCAGGCTTTTCCGCATTTTCTTTTACGCTTCCCCCCAGGGCCCGAATAATATCCTCTGCCAAAACTGCATGTGGAAGGCTTGTTCTTGCCATACGGTTTGCCGCCGTCGTGTAAAAATTCTTTCCGCTGAAAAACGCTCTCGGTGCGCCTTCGGATGTGATGCTGCCATCAAAAAAGAGGGCGCATCTGTCAGCGTACTCGGCGCAAAATTCTATATCGTGCGACACCATAATAACCGTTTTGCCGCTTGCCTTCAGCTTTGCAAGAATACGGGCAAATTCCGCTTTAAAATGCGCATCCATACCTTTTGTGGGCTCGTCCAGAAGCAAAATCTCAGGGTCGGTGAGAAGAATTTTTGCAAGGGCGGTTCTTTGCTGTTCTCCGCCCGACAGGTCATACGGGTGCATATTGAGAAGATAATCAATTTCGCAAAAAGCGGCAACCTTTTTAACCCTTTGTTCTTTCTCTTCTTTGGAAAGTGTTTGGGCGGAAAGCATGTCCACCAGATCAAGAAAAACTGTATTTTTCAAAAATACGCTCTGTGGATTTTGCGGCAGTACGCCGAGAACGCCTCCATAAAGATGGGGCACTTTGGAAAGCGGCATCCCTTTTATATATACATCGCCTCTTTGCGGTGTGTTTAGTCCCGCAATGAGGGAAAGTGCCGTCGTCTTCCCTGTGCCGTTACCGCCTACAATGCAGTACAGCTCGCCTTTTTTGACACGTAAATTTAACCCTCGGATTACATCGGGCACATCTCTTTCGTACCGAAACCATGCCTCCCGAATTTCGATGACGGTTTCCCCGTCTTTCTCAGGGGCATCTGCAGGAATAGCGTCAGGATTTATAGTGTTTTCTTTCCCGTAGGCTTCGAGCCACAGTCTGCCGTCTTTGACATGCACGGGGCAAGGAAGATGATTTGGGACTGCACCGTGCACCCGCATGGGCGTCGGCAATGCTTTATACATGCTGTGGCCTGTTTCATGAAGGGTTTTCCCCACCATTTCAGGGGTGCCTTCGGCGACAATTTTACCGCCGTCCAGTACGATGACTTTATCTGCCTGCGGAAATGCATCCTCCAGACGGTGCTCCGTGAGAATCACGGTAACGCCAAGCTCACGGTTTATTTTTTCAAGCGCCTTTAAAAACTCTGCGGCCGAGATGGGGTCAAGCTGACTTGTGGGCTCGTCCAGTATTAAAACGGACGGCTGCATAACCATTACGGCGGCGAGATTTAAAAGCTGTTTCTGGCCGCCTGAAAGCTCACTTACATTTTTATGAAACCAGGATTCCAGACCAAAAAATGATGCCATTTCGGATACCCTTGCCCGAATTTCCGGCGTTTTGTATCCGAGGCTTTCAAGCCCGAAGGCAAGCTCGTGCCATACCTTGTCGGTTACAATTTGGCTTTCCGGATTTTGCATCACAAAACCGATGCGAGCCGCCTGTTCTTTCTCATCCCATTCCAAAAGCGGTTTTCCTTCGAAATCTATATTGCCGCAGAGCGTACCAAATGGCGAAATGGCCGGCTTTAAAAGCCGCAAGAGCGTGGTTTTTCCGCATCCCGACCTGCCGCAAATCAGCAAAAATTCGCCTCGATTGACGGTAAAACTGACCGTATCAATTGCTTTCTTCTCCCTTTTAGGATAGGTAAAGCTCAGATTTTCGAGCTTAAAGCTTTCCATTTTCTCACCTCCCACACATCAATTATAACAGGGCACATAAAAAGAAGAAACTGTGCCGCAAATACGCTTATACCAAACGGAGAAACGGCTGACATTCTGAGAACCGGGAAAAAGCTGAAATAAGTGCTGCCCCAAATGGCCCCGAATAAGGTATACATGCCTAAAAACAGAATGCAAATAAGCGCTTTTTTATCCCTTCTATCAAATTTATAAACAGAAAAGGCTGTTCTTTCCGGGATGCCGTATCCACGGGCTTTCATGCTGTCCGCCGTTTCAATGGAATTTTCCAGCGCCCATGTGGTCATAATGGACAAAACCGCCAGGCCATGCCTTATGCGGCGGAAGAAGTTTCTGCCTCCTATTGCCTGCCCCATACATTTTTGTGCAGTCCGGACTTCTTTCAGCTGTGCAGAAAACCGCGGCACAAAACGAAGCGTCATAGAAATGACAAGTGACATTGCCGGCATGATTTTTCCGAAAAGATACATAAACTTATCACTTGTCATAACCGCATTATAGGAAGAGAAGTGACAGATTACACTAACTATCATGGTGCCGGCAAAAAGGCCGTACAGAATAGCTTCCAGCGTCAGCGGGTTTCCGCTTGGAAAATAGGCAAGTGTGGTAACCCCTTCATGATTAAATGCAGAATTGAAAAGCCCCATCAACAAAAGCATGGAAATCATAGATATTAAATTCCGCCCTGCCTGTTTTTTGCCTTTCAGCATCACAGAATATGTAAACCCCGAAAAGAGAGAGATCAAAAGATGCACCGGATGCATCAAAAAGCAGGAAAAACCGATTACAAAAACGAAATAAGTGAAATTCACAATCGGATGATAGGTTTTAAATGCATGCAACCTTTTCCCCTCCTTTCTCTTTCAATAAAAAAGCCGCAGTAATTTTACTAAAAAAATTACCACAGCTGCGTTTTCCTGTGACAGGCACAATTTGTTCAAATACAAAAACGCTATCCATTGCCTCTTTAAAATACAGGATAGCATCAGAGCAGGTCTTGTGACTCGCACCATATAGACGATATCGTCCACGTTTTTACAGTCTGCCTTCTCAGTTTCCCAATGACTATCTTTCGATAACGGCTATAAAAACTTCGGTGCACACACCGACAGGTATCGCAGGGGATTCTCGCCCCATTCCCTTTTCACCGGCTATGCCTTTTTCTGCGGCATAGCCGACACTCTGTGTGCAATTATTTACTTTTAAATTTATTCTAGCATAACCATTTGGAAAATGCAAGGGCTGTTGTTAAAATGGAAACGATAAAATTGGCGCTTGCACATCCGTTTGCAAATGCGGAAAACCCAAAAACCGCTTTCGTTCGTTTTCCCCTGTCAGCTTGTGACTGTATCAAAATTAGCCTCGTAAGCTTAGAATATCCTCAAGTTTTCCAAGCCGGTCGATTTCATATGTAACGGAAACACCTGACGTGTTCGGTTTATGCGCCGGATTAAACCAGCATGTATCAATCCCTGCCATGGCGCCTCCCTTCATATCGCTGGTAAGGGAATCTCCAATGAGCAGTACTTCTTTTTTATCGGTAACGCCGATTTTCTCAAAGACGTAATCAAAATACGCTTTGCTTGGCTTTTCTGCGCCTACACAGTCTGATATAAATATTCCATCAAAAATTTTATCAAGACCGGAAAGTCGTAATTTCTTTTCCTGTGCAATCTTCGTGCCGTTGGTAACGGCTGCAAGTGTATATTTTCCTTTTTGGGAAAGGAGAATTTCCTTTGCATTTTCTATAAACACCACATAGTCCCCAAGTGCCACCTGATAATCGCGGTTAAAGTTTTCCGCAAGGGAAACATCCGCTCCGATGATTTCAAAAAACTCCCGAAACCTTCCCACTAAAATTTCCGCCTTTGTAAGCTCGTTTCTCTCCAGCATCTGCCAGTACTTTAAGTTAATATCCGAATATAACTTAATCTTGTCTTCACTGATTTCGCCAAGATTATATTTTTGAAAAAGAGCACGCATGGCACACGCCTCAGCGGCAAGAAAATCAAGCACGGTTCCGTCTATATCCCATAGTAAGTATTTATACATATCCACTCTTTCTCCATTCACAAAATGCTTTTCTTTCCATTGACACACAGAGTATTCTCATATGCATGCAAAGAAAGTTCCAAATGTGTTTTTATGCACATAATTGTAAAACAATCCCGGAACTTATAAAAATTCCGGGATTATATATTACCGTTCTTCGCGGAAGTAAGGCAAGCCTAAAGCCGCAGGGGGCTGATTCTCTTTTTTATTCCGGACGCTGGTGATAATCAGTACCACAATGGTAACCACGTACGGAAGCATTTCAAAAAGCTTTTTCGCACTGACGCTGATATTCGGTATATAGGTAGGGATTACATACAGGAAACCGAAGAGTATGGAACCGAGGATACTGAGAGACGGTCTCCATACAGAAAAGATAACGAGGGCAATGGAAAGCCAGCCTCTGTCACCAAAACCGTTGTTAGACCAGACGCCGTTGGCATAGTCCATTACGTAGTACAGACCGCCAAGACCTGCAATGGCACTACCGATGCAGGTGGAAAGGTATTTATACTTTGTAACGTTGATACCTGCAGCATCTGCCGTTTCCGGACTTTCCCCGACAGCTCTAAGGTGGAGCCCCATACGGGTTTTCTTCAAAATAAAAGAGGAAATCACGGCAACAATAATGGCCAGATATACCAAAAAGCCGTAAGAAAGGAATATGTCCCCGAACCAGCCGAGCTTTTCGGCAAAGGGCAGACTGGTTTTAAATGCATTACTCGTGTTGGAAAGTGCAATGGAAGGAACATCGGTATTTACAAGTTTAATAAGGGAACCGCCAAAGAAGTTACCGATGCCGATACCAAAAGTGGTGAGCGCAAGGCCTGTTACATTCTGATTCGCTCTTAATGTGACCGTCAAAAAGCAATAGATAAGACCCATTAAAACCGAGCCGACGATGGAACACAAAAACGGAATCAGCACGGCGAGAAGCGGGTTTATCATTGTGGGAGATGCAAAGCTCTGTTCATACAAGAAAGACCCTGCAACACCGCTAATGGCGCCCACATACATAATACCGGGAATCCCCAGATTCAGGTGGCCTGCTTTTTCCGTAAGGATTTCACCCGTGGAACCGAAGAGAAGAGGTGTGCCCTGCATTACGGCACGCTGAATAATCGTTGTAATCATACGTTCTTCTCCTTTCTTGCAAGCTTAATTCTGTAATTAATGAAAAACTCAGAACCGATAATAAAGAAAATGATGATACCGGTTATAATATCGGAAAACGAAGAGTTGAGCCTGTAAACTTCCGAAATTTTTGAAGCACCTTTTTGCAGGAACACGATAAGAAGCGAGGTGACTATCATAAATACGGGATTGAATTTTGCAAGCCACGATACCATAATGGCCGTAAAGCCACGTCCGCCGGAGGTGTCACTTTTAAGTGAATGGTCCGTCCCCGCCACGAGCAGGAAACCTGCCACGCCACAGAGGGCACCGGAAATTGCCATAGTTCTTAAAATGACTTTTTTTACGTTGATGCCGATGTATTTTGCTGTTTTTTCGCTCTCACCGACAACGGAAATTTCATAGCCCTGTTTGCTGTACTTTAAATAAATATACAAAAGCACCGTAAGGACAATAACCACCAGAATATTGATTAAGTATTTTTGCCCAAGCAGGGTGGGAAGCTGACCGAATTCCAGTGTTCTCGGTGTACCCGAGCCCTTGGGAACAGACCACTCCAAAGTGAAATATGCAACGAGCTGAATGGCTACATAGTTCATCATAAGGGTAAAGAGGGTTTCATTTGCATTAAAACGGGTTTTAAAATACGCAGGAACGAGAGCCCAGATAGAGGCTGCCACCACACTTGCCAGGAACATAATGGGAATTAAAACCCCGTTTGGCAATTTTCCGCCAAGGAAAATCATGCAGCTTGCCGTGGCGAGACCGCCAATCAGAATCTGCCCTTCCCCGCCGATATTCCAGAACTTCATTTTGAAAGCCGGGGTGAGCGCCAGAGAAACACAGAGAAGAATTGCTGTATTCTGGAAAAGATTCCAGGTAAGACGGGGTGTGCCCACAGCACCTTCTACCATGGTAACGTACATTTCAATGGGATTGAGATCCGTCAGGGAAACGGTTACGAAGCCACACACGATAAGTGCGAAAAAGACGGAAAGGATGCGGATTCCCCATGCCTTCCACCAGATGATATCGTCACGTTTGATAATGTGGCCATAGGAACCGGAGGCGACTTTTAAAAAGAAATTATCGAGTTTACGCATTTTCACCTTCTCCTCCTTCCTGCATACATGCGGCATCTGATTTCGTCATCAAAATGCCGATTTCTTCTTTCGTAGTATTTCTGCCATCCACAATACCGGTAATTCTGCCGGAGCCGATAACCATGATTCTGTCACAAAGCTCAATTAAAACGTCCAGATCCTCGCCGACAAAAATAACCGCAACGCCACTCTTCTTCTGTTCATTGAGAAGATTATAAATGGTATAGGAAGAGTTAATGTCAAGGCCACGGACAGGATATGCTGCCATAAGCACCGTGGGAGAAGATGCGATTTCACGACCAACGAGAACCTTTTGCACGTTACCGCCGGAAAGTCTTCTGACGGGGGTTGCAAGAGAAGGCGTGGAAACCTCAAGCCTGTCCACAATTTCTTCTGCAAGACCCTTGGGTGCTTTTCGCTGTAAAAACAAAGACTGTCCCTTATTATAGCTTCTGAGCATCATATTATCTACAATATCCATGTTGCCTACAAGGCCCATGCCGAGTCTGTCCTCCGGCACAAAAGCAAGCCTTACGCCCATCTGTCGAATTTCAAGAGGCGTCCTGTCACGGAGATCCTCTTCTTCGCCTGTTTTGGGGTTATGATAGATAACCTTTCCCTCTTCCAGATGCTGCAACCCTGCAATGGCTTCTAACAGTTCACGTTGTCCGCTGCCTGCAATCCCTGCAATGCCGAGAATTTCACCGGAGCGGACCGAGAAGGATACGTTGTCCAGAAGCTTTACGCCTTCACGGTTTATACAGCTGATGTTTTCCACCACCAGACGGTCTTCCCCGCCTTCGACAGCACTTCGTTCAATATTTAAAGAGATTTTCTTACCTACCATCATTTCCGTAAGCTCGGCTTCGTTTGTTTCGGCGGTTTTTACGGTGCCGATATATTCGCCCTTCCGAAGAACGGCAACATTATCGGAAAGGGACAGTACTTCGTGCAGCTTATGGGTGATGATGATAATTGCCTTGCCATCCTCACGCATGTTGCGAAGCACCTTAAAGAGTTTTACCGTTTCCTGGGGCGTTAGTACTGCGGTAGGCTCGTCCAGTATGAGGATGTCCGCCCCACGATACAGTACCTTAATAATTTCAACAGTCTGTTTTTCGGAAACAGACATTTCATAAATCTTTTTATAAGGGTCCAGCTCAAACCCGTACTGTGCGGTGATTTTCTGAATTTTTTCAACATATTTCGGCATATCGAAGCCTTTTTCATCTTCAAGCCCGAGAACAATATTCTCCGCAGCAGTAAAAACATCAACAAGCTTAAAGTGCTGATGTATCATACCGATTTTATGCTGAAATGCATCCTTTGGCGAGGCGATTACAATTTCTTCGCCGTCGGCAAAAATCTGTCCGCTGTCCGGAAAATAAATGCCGGCAACCATGTTCATAAGGGTTGTTTTACCGCTGCCGTTTTCTCCGAGAATTGAAAGGATTTCGCCCTTTCGAACTTTCAGAGAAATATCTTTGTTGGCAACAACACTGCCGAAGGTTTTCGTAATGTTTTTAAGTTCAAGCGCAACATTCTTTTCCATAATACTCTCCATTATAAATAATCTTGTGTTTTCTGATAAATACACCTTCAATTTATAACAAAACACAAGGTATAAATCGAATAAAGGGCGGAGAAAACCCCGCCCTATATCGAATAGTTTTAATTAAAATGCGCTGTTTAAGAGTGTGATACCATCGATCTGGAGATCGAAGTAAGGTGCGCTGCGGAATTCGGATTCATGGAAGTAACCGTCTTTGATAACTTCAGTATCCGGTGTGTAATCAGCGTCGGTATCAACGTCAGCTTTGTAAGAATCAAGCTTTTCGCCCTTGACGGTGAAGGTGTTTACGTCAAATACGTGAAGTTCGCCGGAGATAAGCTTTGCTTTTGCAGCTTCGATAGCTTCTTTTGTGCCAGCTGCTGCAACTTTATCGTTGATTTCGGTAAGTTTAACGGAACCTGCTTCAAAACCTTCGCACCAGTCAGCTGCGATAGCTTCGCCCTTAAGATCGGTCTCGATCATGTACTTGAAGTAAGGTGTCCAGTCGATTCTGGAAGAAACGATGAAGGTGTTGGGGCAAGCTGCCAGTGTGCTGCCGTTGTAGGAAACGTTGGGAACGCCTGCGTTTTCACAAGCTGTGGGAGCACCCATGGAGTCAGCATGCTGGCTGATGAGTACACAGTTGTTGGAAAGGAGCTTTGTTGCAGCTTCTTTTTCAAGCGCTTCGTCATACCAGCTGCCTGTAAACTGAACTTCCATTGTTACTGTGGGGCAAACAGACTTTGCACCGAGGTAGAAGGAAGTGTAACCGGACATAACTTCAGCGTATGTAAATGCACCAACATAACCCATCTTAGCCTGTTCTGCGGTGATTTTGCCTGCTTCGATCATTTCGTTGAGCTTCATGCCTGCAGCAATACCTGCGAGGTATCTGCCTTCGTAAATGGAAGCAAATGCATTGTGGAAATTAGCAACCTTTTCTGTGTGAGCAGTTGTACCGGTTGCATGGCAGAACTGTACTTCAGGGAATTCTTTTGCTGCCTTCAGCATGTAAGGTTCATGACCGAAGCTGTTTGCAAAAACGATGTCACAGCCCTGGTCTGCAAGGTCTGCTGCTGCTTCATAGCATTCATTACCTTCGGGGATATTGGTCTTGAAGATAACCTGTTCGGGCTTAAGACCCATTTCAGCTGTTGCTTGTTCTGCTGCTACAAGGAAGTTCTTGTCATAGGTAGAGTTTTCATCGTGTAAGAAAATGAAACCAACCTTGAAATCAGCACTTACCTCTGCGCCTTTTTTGTCGCTGCAAGCTGTGAAGCATACTAAGGATGCTACGAGCATTACGGCAACGAGAAGAATAGAAAGCGTCTTCTTCATAAGTAAATACCCTCCTTGCCTTATCGGCAAAAAATTTTTTGGCACGTTTTCAAGTCGCACCAACAGGTAAATTATATCACCAAATTTTTAGAAAGTCAACATTTTTTGACCTCTCGTTACATTTTTTTACAATGTTTTCGAACAGCGTGTGGAAAACCGTGCCACATTCTATTATTTTTTATCTTTTTCACCTAAAAGGTAGCCGAGTTTTGCCCACTGAATGGCTTCTTTCCCCTGTTCTACGGGAATGCCGTCCTCAATCCAGGCGCCGCCGTTTTCGGTGGAAAGCGCCTGCGGACAGTTAGAAAACGCCATATATAGGTCGCCGCGGATATTGACAAGTTCATGCTCCACGATGCCGTATTTTGTAAAGAAATCAAAAATCACTTCCCCGTCATAAACCATTTTGATGGAATTACGGAAGTTATGCATATGGGGGAAATTCTCAATGGATTTATCGCTTTTATAGTTATAAACAAGCAGCGGTTTTCCGTAGTACTCCGTAATATCAAGGCGGGACTGCACGCCATCCTCATATATTTTTGTTTCCCAGGTTTTGCCGCCGTCCTTTGAAACGGTAAAGCCTGCGTGACCTGTAAGATGGTTATCCGGCGGAATACGGAGGGTGCCGAAAATCCCGTCATCACTTACATAATAGCGGAATTCATAGCAGGTTTCCTCGGAGCAGATGGCAAAGGGCACCAGAATGTTATCTTCAATTTTGCAAAGGGTGGGGTTTGATTTGTCGTCAAGGGTAATGGCGGTATAAAGCTCGCCTTTATATGTGGTTACCTTATTGACAATGGGCTCCATTCCGGGGTGCACATCGTGAACAACCTTATACCCATGGTCTTCCAAATATGCCACATAGGACTCGTTGTTGAGACGGACATCTCCTTTTTCCGTGCGGAAGAAAACTTCTCTTCTTTCGGAAAGGGTATCATTATAAAAGTCATAATCACGGCAATATGTAGCAAGTTCCCCACGGGAAGTGGTGAAAATAAGCCGGACCTTGGCGTCACCGATCAGATAAATAGCAGAGCAGATTACGCCTCTGGACTGTCCCACGCCTTCGTCGATAATGCGGCGGCGGCAGTTTTCGGGCTGAGAAGGCGAGAAAACAGACAGGCAGATTTTACCTGTGGATTCGCCGTAACGCTTGGGAAGCCCCGTCATATAGCTGACAAACATAAGGCCGTTCGCCTTATCATATAACGTGGCGCATCCACATGCCGCTGTTTCTGTCAGTCCATCGCTGATTTGAACCATATCCATTTCGTAAAACATCTTTTTTCTCCTTTTATTTTAAATTTTTTAAAGATAACACTATTCGCTTGTAATAACAGCCGTTTTTTGAATGAGCTTAGAAACATACAGCACCAAAAAAGCAGCCCCTAAAAAGGAAATAAACGAAAGAACCTGCTGTGCATATATATGCACACCGAAAAGAGAAATCTCGGCACTTTGGAGAACAGCCAAAAGGGGTGTGGCCAAAAGTGTGGCCAAAAATCCGAAAAGACCGCAGATTGTATCCTTTACGCACAAAACATTTCTTCTCTTTTCAGGTGGGACAAGGTCGAAAACAAGATTAAACTGTGCACTGTTTATGCCACCCATAGCTGCTGAATACAATATGTTATGAATCAAAAACATAACATGTCCGTTTTTGGGGGTGGTAAATGCCGTTGCCAAAAAGGAGGCACCTACAATAAAGTAACAAATGCGAAGCATTTTTGAAAAAGAGTTTTTATCTGCATATCTGCCGAGAAATACAGAGGCCAAAACTCTGGAAATTGCACCAAAAATGGACAAAAGCCCTATATAGGTCATACTGAAATGCAGTTCCTTTACCTGATACACGCCAAAAAATGGTACGGAAAAAGCACTGCAGCACGCCCATAAAACGCCCTGACCGATAATATAAATAATGGTCTTATCCGAAAAAACATCCTTGGTGCTTTTAAAGAAGGAAACACGGGGCGCAGGTTCTGTTTCCTTTTCTTTTGCACATATAAGGGACAGGGTATGTACCACCGTCAGAAAGAATATGATGCCGCCGCAAAAAATCATGGAAGCGGTTTCGTTTCCCATAGCATCAAAATAATCGACAAGCGAGCCGAGTAAAAACACGAACACCATACCGCTGACTAAGGATACTGCCTCTTTAAATGCGGTAAAACTTCCTCTTTTTTCGTTTGCAACCAACTGCATAAACCAGTTTGTTCTGGCGGCGGTGGCCATATTCAGAAGAAAATAGCCGCCTAAAAGCGCCACTACAAAAATGGCGGTACGGATGCCATGGGGCACATTTATAAACGGCGTAAGATACAAAAGAACGAACAAAAGCTCGTTTATCGTATAAAAAAGAGTTACTTTGCGCTTTACGCTTCCGCCTTTAAAAACTGCAATCCCGAAAAGCTGGAACACACAGCCAAGATTGACAAAGGAACTTAAAAGGGCGGTAAGGCCATCGGAAAATCCAAGGGAAAGTGTAAGCTTTGCAAGGTATGCCCCTGTTATGAGAAGGGAAATCAGATAATTCGCCGTCTCCTCAATGATATAACAAATTCTGCCGGTTCTGTAAATATCCTTTTGCATTTTCTACACCTTTTTCAGTATATTAGATTTTTTTAATGAAGGGCTTCCTTTTCCTTAAATCTTGCCCATACGGGAATGATAAAAGCCGTAATCAGAACAGAGAGAACCACAATGGCAATATAAAGGACAGTTACTGCCTTCCAGCCAAAATGATCTGCGACAAACCCGGTACCGTAGCTTTGCACCACAACGCCTAATGACGCCGCCATATTATAAATTCCTGCTGCTGTACCGCTTTTCCCGAAAACGGAAAAATAACCGGTTATGAAGTTACAAAGGAGCAATATGCCGCTGAGAATGGCAGAAACCATACAAACAGCAAAAATAATGAGTGCCACCGGGGCTTTCCCCGTCAGAAACAGCAGACCGAGAAACGGAAGCACCGCCACAAATAAAACCGCTACGGTCTTCATTTCATTTTTAACTGTTTTACCGCTTGTCCATTTTCTTGTAAGGACTGTACCGATTACACCTGCCAAAATAACAAAGGTGGTGAGAAGGTTACTGACCGTAACACCAAGACCGGGATACGATTCCATCAGCATTGGTGCCGTGAAGGTTTTCACCGCAAGGTCTGCAAAGGTACGCAGAAGAAACACAGGTAAAATTCCTATAAAGCCGCTGATGGCAAAAAGCTTGAAAACAGAGCCGCCCGGAATAGGTTTTGTCTCTACAGTAATAGTGTCCCCCGCTTTTACATCCTCTGTAAGATCCTTATCAGACCGCTTATAGGCAATTTCAAGTGCAAAAACCATCGCCACAATGGAGATGGCGGCAACAAGGAAATTATATTGCCACTTTGTAACAAAGGCGGCAATGATATAACCGAATATGAGACCGATGCTCCCTGCAAAGCTAATGCAGAAAATGCCTCGTTTACGCCAGGATGGAGCAAGGCGGCTTGTCAGAATTTTAAAAACGCAGGGATAGTTTGCCATCTGAATGATGCCGTTTAAAGACCAGAGAATAAGCATCTCATAAAAGCCGTTAAAGAAGAAAATGAGACTGTTTATAATTGCCGAAAGAAAAAGTCCGATTTTCAGTATGGTTTTGGGGTTATATTTATCGGCAAGCATTCCCCCTGTAAGCTGGAGAGCACCATAGAAAAGATAGAAGCCGCTGGTCATAAGCCCCGTCTGCGCCTTCGTCATCGTCCCTTCCGCCACAATCTGGGCAAGGGCGGCGGAAAAACAGTTGTTGGTCATATATATAACAGCATAGAAAAAAACAATAAAAAGAAGAAACAGAAGATTCGATTTATCGTTTTTCAGATATGCATTTCTAAAATGACTTTCATTTTTCAAAAAATCACTTCCTTGTTTTAAGAAGGGCTACTTAGAAATCCGCTTTATAGGAAACACCGATTTGTTTCCTGATTTCGTCCATAAGAGAAAGAATGCGAAGGGTTTCACTATGGGGAAGGCGGTCACTTTCCGTTCTGCTTTCCCTGATGCATTTGCAGACTTCTATAATTTCTTCCTCAAACCCTTCCCCGATGGAGGGGTTTTCTATGGGTTTCCCTATGCCGTCTTTATAAACGGTAAAGGAGTTAGCACCATAAAAGGCAGGAATGTGAATATAGCCTTTTGTGCCGTAAATATAGGCGTCCTCCGGTTTTAAAAGGCTTATCGCAGAGGAAACGGATGCTGTTTTTCCGCCTTCATAGGAAAGAAGGACTTTCGTGTGCAAATCCACGCCATCCTCCACTTTTCCTGCGGCTTTTACCGAAAGTGGGTTACTGCCAAAGAAAAGAGAAACAAAATGGAGACCGTAAACCCCCACATCAAGAAGGGAGCCGCCTGCCATCCGGTTTTGGAAAAGCTTTTCTTCCTCCTCGGGACCTATCGCATAACAAAAGTCGGCACGGATATCTAAAACCTCACCGATTTCACCGCTTTTTACGGTTTTTTCAAGTTCGATTACGGCAGGGATAAAGCGTGTCCACATGGCTTCCATTAAAAAAACACCGTTTTCTTTTGCCGTTTTACAAAGTGCCTCCCCTTCCTTTGCATTGACACAAAGGGGCTTTTCGCACAAAACGTGCTTTTTATGTTTCAGAAAAAGCTCGGCGCATCCTTTGTGAAAAGGATGGGCGGTGGACACATACACCGCATCCACCGCATCCGATTTCGCCATTTCTTCATAAGAATCAAAAACGAGGGGAATATTGTAGGTTTTTGCAAAGGCTTCCCCACGGCGTCTGTCACGGGAAGCTACAGCCGAAAGGGTTGCCCCTTCCACATTCCCGATAGCCTTGGCGAATTTATTTGCAATGATTCCCGGTCCTGCAATTCCGAAACGAATTTCTTTCATGGCGTTATACTATCCTTTTTTAAATTCCGCTTGTCAGTTCGCCTTCAGGGTTATCCTGATAAACGTCTTCGACGGTTACGTTTTCAACCTCAGCCGCTACCATAACGGCGTAATGGGCGCTTTTTGAACGGATATTCTTAAGGTGAATATCGTGAATATCGCCTTTTGTATAGCCTGTGCCGTAGCCTGTGTAAAGTTTTACTGTGGCTTCTCTGCCGCCATCTGCCACTTCACAGATATCTTCAATATTGATGTTATAAACCTTGTTGCCGTTTGCCGCCAGAACGATTACGCCGTGCATTCTGCCGCCGGTGGTAACGTTGCGGATGGTGATATCGTGAATATCACGGTTATCGCTGGGCACAAGGCGGTGATAGGGTTCCCCGGGGTATACGCCTTTTCCGAGGGGCATGGGATTCGGGTATTCACGCTTTGCAAGGGCGGTGCAGGCGATTGTATCGTCTGAGGTGGTACCGCTGATATTTTCTACGAGGCAGTGGTGGCAACCGCTACGGAAGTCAATGCCGTCACCGTTTTTCACGTGGGAATGAATTTCCAAGTCGTGAATATGTACGTTGCAGGATTCTTCAAAGCTCAGCGCCCAGCCCATGGTCTGGCGAAGGAGGAAACCGCCGATTTCCATAGTATCTGCAAGAGCAAAATTAAACATATGGGTTCTGTAGCCCCAGAAATCGCCAACCATCAGCTGATCCTGTTCAAAGAAAGGATGGTAGCCTACACGGGGCCATGCGGTACCATAAAGTGAAGCACCGTTTCTTCCTAAAATTTTAACATTTTTAACAGGGTTTACTTCGAGAGGAACGCCGTAAGGATTTTCGGGATCTACGATAAAGTTTTCACTACGGAAAAAATTATCAAAAACGTGCTTTTTCTGTTTCAGCATACAGCCGTCAACAATTACTTCCAAATCGTCAAAAACCAAAATTGCACGGTCAAGATAATAATCTTCTCCGTCGAGTATTACGGTTTTTACACCTTCTGCCTTTTTAGCCTCTGCTAAACACGCATCAATCGCATCGCTGTCGGCAATGCCGGCTCCTCTGTAGTTTTTTACATAGAATTCCATTTTTCTCTTCCTTTCAAATTTATATTCCGGTTGTCAGTTCCCCTTCGGGGTTATCCTGATAGATTTCTTCAAGGGTTACATTCGCGACCTCCGCCGCTACCATTACGGCATAATCGGCACTCTTGGAACGGATGTTGCGAAGGCGGATGTCGTGCAGGTCACCTGCGCGGTAATTTGTGCCGTAACCTGTATAGATTTTAACGGTGGACTGTCTTGCCCCATCCACATCTTCTACGATATCTTCAATGTCGATATCATACACCTGATTTTCATTTGCCGCAAGGCAGATAACGCCGTGCATTCTGCCGCCGGAGGTAATATTCCGGACGGTGATGTGATGAATATCTCTGTCTTCTGTGGGGAAAAGACGGTGATAGGGTTCGCTTGTAAGGTAATATTTACTCAAAGGTGCATTGGGGTCATAGTTCTTTTTTGCGGTGGCGTTTAAGGCAACCGTATCATCAGAGGTGGTACCGCTGATATTTTCTACCAGACAATGATGACAACCGCTTCTGAGATCAACGCCGTCACCGTTTTTCACGTGGGAACGAATCTCCAGATCGTGAATATGTAAGTTGCAGCATCTTTCAAAGCTCAGTGCCCATCCCATGGTCTGGCGGAGAAGGAAACCTGCAATTTCCATGGTATCGGTAATGCAAAAATTAAACATATGGGTTCTCCAGCCCCAGAAATCACCAACCATGCACTGATCCTCTTCAAAGAAAGGATGATACCCTACTTTAGACCAGGCGGTGCCGTAAATAGAAGCGCCGTTTTTACCTAAGATTTTTACGTTTTTAGTAGGTTTTATATCGAGGGGCACACCATAGGGGTCCTCCGGATTTACGATAAAGTTTTCACTACGGAAAATATTATCAAAAACGTGATTTTTCTGTTTCAGCATACAGCCGTCAACAATCACTTCCAAATCGTCAAAAACTAAAATTGCGCGGTCAAGATAATAATCTTCCCCATCGAGAATTACGGTTTTTACCCCTTCTGCCTTTTTGGCTTCGGCAAGGCAAGCATCGATAGCATCGCTATCCGCAATGCCGACTCCTCTGTAGTTCTTTACATAAAAGTTCATAATGACACCCCTTCTTTATAATCATATACTTTTTCATAAAGTTCTTTTTTTATATTCGCAAAGGATTCTTCATCCAGTGCCCCGCCTGTCGTCATAATCTGCAAAGGGACGGGATTCTTCCCTTCCGAAAGCGATGGTTGGAGATACGGAAAGAGATTCCTCGAAAAACCGCTGCGCTCATAAAAGGCGATTCTGCGCCTTGCAATTTCCGTTTCCGGCGGCTCCACTTCAAGGCAGATGCGCCTTCCTGCTTTTTCTGAAAGAAGGGCCAGAAGACGGGCCCCGAGTCCCTTGCCTCTGTACTTTGAAAAAACGGCAAAATGCTCCAAAAACAAAGCGCTGTCGAGATTCCACGTAAGCATTGCGGCAAGAATTTCGCCATCTTCCTCATAAGTAAATACGGTATACCTTGCATCTTTCAAAAGTGCTTTTTGCCCTTCATAGGTCCGCCGTTCATCAGGCGGAAAGCTTTCTTCCAAAAGAGCATAGACGGTATCAAATTTTTTTGCATCAAGTATCGTAAGCATTTTGTTTATTTTCTTGCCCAATCTGACGGTTCTTTGCCCATTACAAAATGAAGCTCGCCGCCTTCAAGAAGCTGCTTGTGGGTGATTTTACATTCGTTATAGGGTTTTCCCTGCCACGAGGCAGACTGGACGTAAATATTTTCCCCTCCCGTGTTTTCACCGGTAATCATAAACGTTTTACCGTTGCCGAGGCGGAAGGTGATTTTTTCCACTCTTGTGCCGTGGAGATAATAGTTCTCCGTGGTGGCATAGGGGAAGAATCCGCACATTAAAAATACATAGAAGGAGGACATACCGCCATTATCTTCGTCCCCGGGGTAGTCATTCGGAAGGGAAAAACGCCCGATTACGCTGTCAATAACCTTTGCGGCAAGGTCCGGTCTTCTGATTTCATCCGTGCAGAAAAGCCAGGGAATCTGGAAAGAAGGTTCGTTTGTAAAGTTTAAGTACCCTTCTGCGCCAAGGTCATCGTTATAATAGTTTTTGCTGTGTTCACAGGCCCAGAGAAGACGCTTACAGAATGTTTCCGCACCGCCCATGGTTTCTACAAGGCGTGCGGAGTCATTATAGGGAATGTAAGAAGCGTCCCAGCCGGTAGCCTCATAAAAATGGGTGTTATAGCCTTTGTGGGCATCAAAGCCTTCTTCAAAAGTGCCGTCTGGCTGTCTTTCCTGCGGAAAACCGAAAAAGCCTTCGCTTTCCACTTTTTCGTTCCAGACGTTTCGCCAGTTTGCACTTCTCTTTTCATATTTTTCGTATTCCTCGGGTGTGCCAAGCTCTTTTGCCACCACCGCCACAGCCTTATCGTTGACGGCATACCCGAGGGTTGCCGCCGCCGGTTTAAAGCGGAAGGAATATGCCTGCCCTGCGGCGTTTACGGCGTCTCCTCTTATGGCAAAGCCGTTTTCTATGTAGCTTTTGGTTCGCATTTTCTCTGCGCTCCAAAGAAGAACTTTATAAGCCTCTTCCCAGGTATGCTTTTTGAGAGGAACACCTTTAAGGTAAGCATCGGCAATCACGTTGTCTGCATCGTTACCACCTTGGCCTGCGAGCATTTCCTTACCTGCCACAAAATCCTCGCCCAGCACAACGCCTGTGTTTTCATCATCGTTTTTAAAGGCACGGTCAATAAAGGAATCGATAATGGAACCCATTTTTTCGGGATACAAAAGAGAATACAGGGGAAATGTAGATTTCCACGTATCCCAAAGCGTATGAAAATCGTCCCAGTTGCCGTGGTCGCTTATTCGGTTTCTCGGCTGAACGTGCATATGGTACATGGCCGTATAAAAGCGACGGAGAAGAGCTTTATCATCTGAGCGAAGGTCAATGGCACCTAAAATTTTACGCCATTCTTCCTTTGCAAGGTTTTCTACCTGCTCCATATCCCAATCGGGAATCTGCTCTTTTAAATATTCCATGGCCTGTTCGGTGCTTTTCAGAGAGATTGCAACTTTTACTTTTACTTCTCTCTCCTCTTCCGCCTTGCCAAATTTTGCATACATACCGAGGCGAATAGCGTCTTCTATGGAAACGGTAACGGTATCCGCTACGGGAATCATTTCATCCCCTTTGAAAATACCGATTTCCGTAAAATCTGCATCAAATGTAAGGGCGAAGAACATTTCCCATTCTTTTCTGTTCCAGTTGCCCGTAAAAAGGCCGCCGCCCACTACGGTTTTTTCTTTGGGATTTACCGTAATCGAGCCATGGAGCATCGCCGCTTCCATATCAAGCTTTCTTGCGGCATCAAAAAGAATGGAGGCTTCTTTCCCCCCAGGAAATACAAAGGAATGGATTGCGGCATCATGGGTAGGTGTCACCCTTGTACGGATGCCGTTTTCAAATTCTGCGCCATAAGCGTAGCAGTTTGCTTTTTCCCTTTTTGCAAAAACGGCACGTTTTTCATCGGAAAGCTCCACACCGTCTACCATCGGCGCCAGAAGGAAGTTACCATAGCACTTCATGCCACCGGAGCCGGAAGTATATGCATGGCCGAAGCCACGGATGGGCTGAGACCTTCTGTAACCGCCATTATCGGGGTCCAGCGTTTCGGGGCTGGGATGAATGGAGCCGCCGGGAAGGGTGGGCCCTGCACTTGTTGCACTGCCTACACCAAAAAGCGGATCTGCATATTCTACACATTCCATAGGGTAGGATGTGTTTTTGTCCGGATTTTGCATTAAAGTTTCCATACATTTACGAATTTTCATTTCATTGCCCCCATTTTAGTCCTCAATTACAGTTTCTCTTTGAATGTTTTTATCGGTAAAGACGTCAGTTTCGTCCGTACTTTTTGTGGAAAACTCGGAAATCACAGCGCCTTCCGGCCCTGCCTGGAACCAGTGAAGCGTTCCCGGGTAAAGCGTGTGCTGGTCACCGGGATTTAAAATAATTTCGTGGTAAACAGTGGTATCTGTGGAGGGTAATTTACCTTTGATATCCTCTTTCTTGCCTTCCCCTTCCACATAAAGATAGCAGGTGCCAAAGCGAACACGGAAGGTTTCTTCCTTTCCTTCCATGCCGGCCGTTTCCACGTGTTTGTGTTCTGGGCAGGTCTGGTAAGGCAGAAGCACCATTTCCTTGGCGCACACTCTTTCCGTGTTTATGTAAACACAAAGCTGAAGCCCGATTTCCTCGACTTTGTTAAGACCAAAATCGGCAACCTCGATCGCTTCATCTTCCCTTACGACGATACCTGCTTTTTTAAAATACTCTCTTGCTGTTTTTTCCATTTTTTCGTAAACTGCTTTTTTCATAAATTCTCTCCCTTTACTGTTTTGTGTAAACAATGGAGTAGCGGTCCCCGTCCGAAATTTCGGCACCGTCCACCCCCGTCATCATACCCTCACCGTTTTTATTAAAGCCCCAGTAGCATCCGTTAATGTCGTAATCGGCTAAAATGCCGTTTACCTTTTTCACATAAAGGCCGTATGCTCCCTTTTCTCCTTCAATCAGGTTATGGGAAAGCAGTGCTTCGCCTAAAGTTCTTTCATCAGTATGAAGGGTAAATGTAACCGTTTTTTCTGGCGTTATCACTTCGACTTTTATGGTCTTTTCACCACTTCCGAGCTCCGCATCATCCGTATACATGGCTTCAGACCATAAATCAGCCTGCACCTCTTTTTTTTCGCAAGCTGAAAGGCAGACAACAAGTGATAAAATAAGTATCCATACGGTTAAAACGGCAATTTTCTTTTTCAATTCTGTCCCTCCACGATATGGCAATTTTTACTTTTTATTCATTATAGCATAGGCGAATGCAAAATGCAAGGCAAAACGCATCGAAATTCATTCGATTTGATTTCGAATTTAATTCGATTGAATTTATGTTGCATCTTGTAAAAAAATCTTGTATAATGGGGGTTGAAAGAGGTGA
Source organism: Clostridia bacterium (assembly GCA_017436645.1). Lineage (GTDB taxonomy): Bacteria > Bacillota > Clostridia > UMGS1883 > UMGS1540 > SIG447. The sequence goes on from JAFSCR010000010.1 coordinate 21,080, forward strand.
TCAGCATGAATCAACGGCTTATTGCCAAGCTCGCTTGTGTATCCCCCTCCACCGTTTCCAAAGCCCTTTCGGGAAGTGCGGAAGTAAACCCCGAAACTGCCGAGAAAATCCGGCGGATTGCAATGGAAACCGGGTACTTTAAAGAGAAAAGTAAACGAAAACGCCACTATACCAATAACAAATCCACACTTCTCGCCTTCCTTGTGCCGGAAGTGCTGGGATATTATTACGCCAGCATTATCACCTGTCTTAAAAACGAAGCAGAAGCACAGGGCGCACACGTGGCTGTTTATATTTATGACTTTGATAGCAAGAAATGTCGGGACCTTATTTCCTCCATCCTCCTCCGCAACGCGGCCGACGGCATTATCCTGTTTTCCAACTTAAAGTTTAATGAAAAGCCCGATATCCCCATTTTGTGCTTCAGCAACAGCGGAGAAGCAGAATTTGATTCCATAGGGCATAATACAAAAGGCATTGTAAGTGATGCCATTGATTATCTCAAATCGCTTGGACACAGCAAAATTGGTTTTGTTGGCGAACTGCACACTATGGGAATGGAACAGACGTTCGAAAAATGTATGCAGGAAAAGGGACTGCCTTTCCGCGAGGATTTCATCTATGTGATAAATGACAGATTTGAGGGCATCGGCATCAAAGCGGCTGAAGAAATTTTATCGCAAAAAGAACGCCCCACCGCCATTATGACTGCCTATGACGAAATTGCCATTGCCTTAATTCACGTTCTTATGAAGAACGGCATCAAGGTGCCGGATGATATTTCCGTGATGGGTATACATAATATTCCTTCTACCATTTATACTCCCCTCCCCCTTACTACCGTTGAAACATTTTCCGAAGCGGACTACAAAGCGGCAGTCCGCACACTTCTTGACAAGATTCACAATGAGTCGCGAGGCGTCAAACACATTGAAATCAAACATCAAATTATCCCGAGAGAAACAACGAAGGAGCTCAAATAAAAAACCCGCAAGGAATTTTTCCTTGCGGGTTTTTTATTATGTAGGCAACTTTAATCGTCAATGCTGTTATCGGTAGCACGTGCGTAAATTGCTTCAACTTCCTGGGAGGGTTTTTTATCGAGAAGCGTAACAACCACCGCGGCAACAGCACCGAGAATAAAGCCGGGAATGATTTCGTAAATGCCGGTGGATGCGGTAAGCGTCGCACCGCCGATGGGAAGCCACAGCCAAGCCATGTCAACTACGGCACCGACTACGATACCTGTAACAGCGCCCTTATATGTAAACCGCTTCCAGAAGAGAGAAAGCAGTACCGCAGGGCCAAATGCTGCACCGAAAATACCCCATGCATTGGATACAAGGTCCATAATTGCCTGTGCGGCCTTTCCTTTGCTGCTTGCTATAAAGAAAGCAACAACTGCAATGACAAGCACAACTATGCGGCTTACCCAGAGCATTTCTTTGTTAGAAGCATTTTTGCGAACAAGGGGCTTATAAAGGTCGCTGGAGAAGGAAGACGCTGCGACAAGAAGCTGAGAGTCTGCCGTGGACATGGATGCCGCAATAATGGCTGCAAGGAGAAGTCCTGCAATAAATGCGGGGAATACGTCACGAGCAAGTTCAACAAAAATGAGGGACTGCTTGCCTTCTGCAAGAAGTTTTGCAGAAAGATCAACGCCATCAGAATAAACGAACATTCTGCCAAGATATGCAATCACAATGGTGGCTGCCAGAGAAAGAACGACCCAAATGATTGCAACGGTTGCCGACTTTTTAACCATAGACGGCTTTTTGATTGCCATAAATCTTACGATAATATGGGGCATACCGAAGTAGCCGAGACCCCATCCAAGGCCGGAAACAATGTCCTTCCAGCTTGCGCTGAAGAAGTCAGCCACAAATTTAAATTCTTCACCTTTAGGACCTGTATACACCGTCCGGAGCGCTTCCGGGTCAAGGGTTCTTGTGAAGCCGATAACAATAGGAACTATCAAAAGTGCCGCAATCATTAAAAGACCTTGGAAAAAGTCCGTCCAGCAAACGGCAGAAAAACCGCCGAGGAAGGTGTACAGCACAACGATTGCCGCAAAAATAAGCATAGCATCAGAACGAGAGAGTGTGGGAACGAGCGTTGTAAATACGTCAGCCCCTGCAACGAATGCGCTGGCTACATAAATCGTAAAGCATACGAGAAATACAACTGCACAGATAATGCTTACTGCATGACTTTTGGATGCAAATCTGTTGGAAAGATACTGCGGAAGCGTAATCGCATCACCGGAAGCTTTGGAGAACTTACGAAGTCTCTTTGCAACAAGAATCCAGTTCGCCGCCGTACCGATTGCAAGACCGATACCAATCCATGCCTGCCCGAAACCAAACGCCAATATGCTGCCGGGGAGACCCATTAAAAGCCAGGCGCTCATATCTGATGCCTGTGCGCTCATTGCCGTGACATACGGCCCCATGGCACGACCGCCGAGGAAGTAGTCTTTTTCTGTTACAGCTTTCGACTTAAAGAAAAAGAATACGCCAATTGCAATCATGGTTACAAAATAAAGTGCAAATGCCAAAATATCCATTTTACATTTCTCCTTTTCTATTTTTAGTACTTTGCTATTGTACCACACTTTTTTATAGAATGCAATACAGAATTTATTACAGAATTCATTTTATACTATTTTTTATCACAAACGAAAAATAGCCTTGAAATTCAAGGCTGTTTTATTAGACGATTTATAAACTTTTTTATAGTAAAAAATCTGTAAAAAAATTAATTTTTAAATTTCCCCAGAAAAATCGGGAACATGTCGGCAGCATAACGGGAAAGCGAATAGTCCCCGTTTGAGAGGCACCAGTCATATAAAAGTGCCCGCTCGCAGAGGGCATAAACTCTTACAAGTTCGTTTACAGAAGGGTCCTTCACGATTTCTCCTCTCTCCTGTCCCTCGGAGAAAATTCGTTTTAAAAGCTTGTAGTAAATCCGGTTATGGTCGAGAAGATGCTTTTCCCCTTTTGTGATAAGTTGGGAGGAATATAGCTTTGCCAGAAGATCCATGGGGATTTTATTTTCAATCATACGGAACAGCTCACGGTTTAAGTACATCAGCTTTTCAAAGCTGTGCATCCCTTCATCCATATTTTCCATCAGTTCCTCGTACTTTTCGTCAAACATATAGGACAGGGAGCTGAGAAGGGAATCCTTGCCGGTGAAATAGTGATAAAAGGAGCCTTTGGAGGTGCCGGATTCCTCAATGATTTCTTCGATGGTCGTGTCGTCATAGCCCTGCTCATAAAACAGCTTCCACGCCGCCACAATGATTTTTCCTTTTGTGTTTCTTCCACTCTTTTTTGCCACTTTTTTATCCCCTTTTTAGTTCTGTATGTGTTCAATTATATCATAACACAAAAAGAAAGACAACCTTTTTTCGGGAAAAGGTTGTCTTTTAACTTTACTTTACTTAACGTTTCCGATTCCAAGCATATCGGCAAAAAAGTTTCCGCGTTCCATGCAAAACTCTTTAATATGTAATACTTTACCGCAAAACAAGGCTTACAATAAAATATAAAACAGAGGGACAGAGAAGGCAACCAAGCCCTGTGTAGAACGTAGCCGTCATAGCGCCATAGGGTACAAGGCTCGGGTCTGTTGCCGCAAGGCCGGCAGATGTGCCGCTTGTCGTCCCGATGAGACCGCCGAATACCATTGCCGCACCGGGTGTGGTAAGACCAATCTTTTTAGCAAACAGCGGTGTAAGAAGCATAACCGCCACGGACTTTACAACACCTGCCGCAATAGAAATGGCAATTACGGTAGATTCAGCACCAAGCGCCGCACCGGTAACAGGACCCACAACAAAGGTAACCGTTCCTGCCGCAATGGTAGAAACGCTGACCGCATCGGTGTAACCAAAGGCATATGCAGTAATTGCACCTACAAAGAAGGTTAAAACAACGCCTGTCAAAAGTGCCAGAACACCAATAAGACCGCATTTTTTGATTTCAGACATTTTTGCACCGTAAGAGGTGGCAACAATGGTAAAGTCACGAAGTGAGGAGCTGCCAAGGATACCGATACCAGCAAAAACACTTATATCAGAAAGACCTTTTGAACCGCCTGTTACTTTTCCGCCCACATATGCAAGAATGAGTGCAATAAAAATTGCGATTGCCGATGCATGAATTCTGCCACGTGTTACCTTGGCTGCAACAAAATTAGAAAACAGAGAAATAATGCCGACAATCAGAAAGGACATAACGAATGCATTGGCTGTGAATAATTTTACAATGATATCTAAAACGTCTTTCATGCCTGTCCCTCCTTTTCTGCATCTTTTGCAATTTCTTTCGGCGTAAACTTATTGAAAACAGGCACTAATATAAACGCCATAATAACAACGGCAAGACCTGCCGTAATTGCCAAAACACCGCCATCCAGTGCGCTGACTACATTTTGCGAAGCTGACATGGCAACAATAACGGGAATAAACATTTCCCTCCAGAAATTGAGACCCTTTTCATAATCTTTCGGTAAAATGGCAGTTGCCTTTTTTGAGTTGGTAATTATTAATAGTAACAACATTGCAAAACCGACACCGCCAATATCGGAACCGAGTCCTGTCAAAAGACCAAGAAGATTCCCGATAAATGAGCCAACCAGCATACACCCTGCCAATAGGGCCACCCCATAAATCATTTTTGCACCATTCCCTTTCTTTATATATCTCTTTCGAATGAAACTTTAATCCATATTATAACATTTCGAAATCCTTTCGTCTACTGTGTTTGTGACCAAAGCATAATTGTATAGTGATTTCAGAAGTCACATTATTCTGATTTTAAAAAAAACTAAAAAGTTCTTTCTTTTCCCCTTTAATAGTGATATAATATTTTATAGTTTAAAGGAGGCATTTTTATGTTTTATATAGGATGTCATTTATCAGCATCGGGCGGTTTTCTCAAGATGGGTAAAACAGCACTGGAGCTTGGCGCAAACACGTTTCAGTTTTTTACCCGTAACCCTCGGGGCGGCAGCGCAAAACCCATGGACCCGGAAGATGCAGCTTCCCTTATGGCACTTTGCAAAGCGCATAATTTCGGCCCCCTTCTTGCCCATGCCCCCTATACTTTAAATGCATGTTCAAAGGACGAGAAAATTCGGGATTTTGCATACCGTACATTTGTAGATGACCTTGAAAGGCTTGAATATCTTCCGGGAAGTCTTTATAACTTCCACCCCGGAAGCCACGTAGGGCAAGGAATGGAAGTGGGCATTGCACAAATTACGGACATTTTAAACCGTGTTCTTTCTCCTTCGCAAAAAACAACGGTACTTCTCGAAACCATGGCAGGAAAAGGTTCCGAGGTTGGCAGCCGTTTTGAAGAAATCAGAGCGATTATTGACGGCGTAAAGGTTTCTGAAAAAATCGGCGTTTGTCTGGACACCTGCCACGTACATGATGCAGGATATGACATTGTCAATAATCTTGACGGTGTTTTAGATGAATTTGACCGTATTATCGGTCTTGACCGGCTGTGTGCCGTTCATTTAAATGACAGCATGAATCCTTTTGAAAGCCACAAGGACCGTCACCAAAAAATCGGCGAAGGTGCGCTTGGTCTTGACGCTGTAAGAGAAATCATTAATAATCCGCGGCTTCGCCATTTGCCCTTTTATCTGGAAACGCCAAACGACGAAGCAGGCTACGGAAGAGAAATTGAACTTCTTCGCAGTATTTACAAGGAAAGCTTATAATTTTTCTTGCTTTTCCGCTTATTATCGTGTATACTGTTAGGAAAGGAGGTAGGGTATGGCATTTGACAAATCAGTTTTTGGAAACCGTCTGCGAACGCTGATGCACGAAGGCGGTGACACAATTTATACCCTGGCGGCATATCTAAACCTCCGACCCAGCACCATTTCAAGGTACACCAGCGGCATGTATGTTCCCAAAGCGCCCACGCTTTCTTTAATGGCAAAGCGCTATGGTGTGAACCCCGCCTGGCTTATGGGTGAAGAGGAAAATAAAGCGCCCTCCTCCCCCTTCACATCTTCCTTAAGTGTTCCCATTTTGGGTGACGTTGCAGCAGGCACGCCCATTTGGGCAGAAGAAAACTATGAGGGAAGAGTCTCCATTGACGAAGGCGAACACATCGATTTTGCTCTTCGTGTACGTGGGGACAGCATGACAGGCGCTCGCATTTTCAGCGGCGACATTGTGTATGTAAGGCGGCAACCCAAGGTGGAAAACGGCGAAATTGCTGTTGTTTTGGTAGATAATGAAGCTACGGTGAAACGGGTTTTTCTTCACTCGGATAAAGTAGTTCTAAAGCCCGAGAATGACGCATATCAAGATATGGTATACTATAACGGAGACGGGCATGACGTATGCGTTTTGGGCAAAGTTATTTTTGTCAAGGGACGTGTAGACTAGTCCGCCCGCACCTTTAAGGCGGTGATTTATTATAAAAATTGAAAAAATCGGTTTTAATAAAATTAAAGTTACAGTTTCGCAGGAAGAGCTTTTTCTCCATGGCATAACGCCGGAAACCCTTTTAAACGGTGCACCCGGCGTGCAGGATTTCTTCCGCAATATATTACGGCAAGCTGAAAATGAGGCTGATTTTCTTCTGGAAGAAGGCAGCGTGATGATTGAGGCCGTGCCCCTTAAAAATGACTGTATTGCATTTATTCTTACAAAGCCTTCTGGCATGGAAAATGGCGAAACAAAAGTAAGGCGGGGACGTTATCGCATTAAAGGCGTCCGAAAGCCCGACTCTTCTTTTCTGTATCGTTTCGATTCTTTTGAAGATGTTTGTGCTTTTGCAAAAGAATGGCGATATATGGGCGAGGCAAGCAGCTTATATCATCTGGAAGAAAACTATTATCTTTCTTTCTCCTTTAACGGAGTTGCTTTTGACAAAACATATGTTGAAGCACAAATTTTGGAATTTGCTTATCCCGAAAAAAAGCTGACGGAAAGTTATCTTTCCGAACACGGCAAAAAAATATGCGATGGCGATGCAATCGCCTCACTTTTACGATATTTTAAAGATTGAGGAATTTACTATGCTAAAACAACCCGAAACACTCCAAGCACTTTATAAGGCGCTCATTTCTCTTGAAACAGAAGAGGACTGCCAAAAGTTTTTAGAGGACCTTTGTACCATCCCCGAACTCCACTCCCTTTCTCAGCGTTGGAGCGTGGCACAGCTTCTCCACGAAGGAAAAACATTCAATGAGATTATGCAGGAAGTCGGGGCATCTTCTGCTACCATTTCCCGTGTAAACCGTTGCCTTTTATACGGAAGCGGCGGCTACAGGGAAATGCTCCAGAAACAAAGCAAGTAAAGAGGAAATGATAAATGGGTAATTTATGGAAGCATTATTCCACCATCACTCGGCATAGACATGCGGTGATTCGTCACTGCGCCCGTGCCGGCATTTTGTGGCGTGGGCTTATGCATGACCTTTCAAAATACAGCCCTACAGAGTTCTGGGCAGGTGTCAAGTACTACAAAGGCACCAAAAGCCCCAACGAAGGCGAACGTGAAGCCTACGGTTTTTCGAGGGCCTGGATTCATCACAAGGGCAGGAACCGACATCACTTTGAATACTGGACGGATTATGACAGGGTAACCCATGTTATGAGTCCCGTTAAAATGCCACTCATCTTCGTAAAAGAAATGTTTTGCGACAGAGTGGCAGCCAGTAAAATTTATCAAGGGCAGAACTATTCCCCCGCCCATCCCCTGGCCTATTTTCAAAGAGGCACGGCAAACCGTGCCATTCATCCGGAAACGGCAAAACTGCTTGAAGGCTGGCTTGTCATTTTAGCAGAGGAAGGAGAAAAGGCTGCTTTTCGGGAGATACGAAATTGTAAATCTTATTAAAAAAGCGTTGACCCAAAGGTCAACGCCTTTTTTTATAAACTGAATATTTCTTCCAGCACCGCTTCATCCACAAGCACCGTTCCCGATTCCATACACTTAGCACGTGCATTCTTTTCAATTTCACCGGGATAGAAAATTTCAGATGCTCCCTGGGCTTTTTCGGAAGCCTTAATGTCATCGATAATGCCTTCGATACGCATTTCATATTCTTTTACATCGCCCATTTTTGAAATATCAATTGCCATAAAGAAATGCCCTACGCCACCGGTTTCACCGGGGACTTGATTCCAAGCATGCACATCCTTTGTGGTGTGGGAACCGGAAAGGACACCTGCAAACATTTCCACCATAAGCGCAAGGCCGTATCCCTTATAGCCGCCAAAAGGCAACAGCACGCCACCGTCCAGATAATCAGAAGGATTATCGGAGGGAATTCCGTTTTTGTCAACCATCCATCCGGGAGGCACCTTTTTGCCCTCTTTCCCCATCTGAATAATTTTCATATCGGAGCCCATACTGATGGCAACGTCATATATAATCTTATCGTATTTTCCCGCAGGCACTGAATATGCAAAGGGGTTATTGCCGATATTCTTTTCACGGCTACCTGTTGCCGCAAGCATGACATCACCGTTACTCATTGCCATGCCGAACATTTTTTCGTCCGCACATTTTGCGGCATAATATCCCACAGGGCCAAGATGATGGCTGTTTTTTACGTTGACGATGCCAATGCCTGTTTCTTTTGCCTTTTGAATGGCAAGGTTTACGGCATTCAGAGCGATGAGAATGCCGAGACCTCCTTCCCCGTCCACCACGGCCCAAGAGGGAAGCTCGGAAAGAATTTTAATATCCCCCGAAGGACGGATGCCACCCTTCCGGATACAATCCACATATTTTTTAACGCGGACAAATCCATGGGTGCGAATCCCCTTCATTTCTGCATCTAATAACACTTCAGTAATTTTTTCCGCGTCCGAGAAGGAAAGTCCTGCATTTTCAAAAACACGCTGTACCCTTTGTTTGATTTTGAAAATTGAAATTTCTTTCATTTGAATTCTCTCCTTATCGATTCAAAATACGCTGACAAAGAACAGCCGCTTCTGCGCGGGTGGTATTGCCGAGCGGATTGATGGTGCCGTCGGCATTTCCCTTTATAAGGCCTTCCGCTACCATTGCGGATACATGGGCATAGGCATAGTCAGCGATAGCGCCGCTATCGGAAAATGCGGAAAGGTCGGTTTCTCCTACAAGGGACATGGCGCGTGAAGTCATGGTCATCATATCCTGGCGCGTAATCTGCGCTTCAGGATTAAACTTGTTATCCCCTACGCCGTTTAAGATACCTGCGGCACGGCCGACAGCAAGTTCCTTAGCGTATTCTGCTGTGGGGTCGACGTCAACAAAGTTTTCGCCTGCGCCATCGGTTAAACCTAATGTGCGGACGAGGAACATGGCATAGTCGCCACGGGTGATGTTTTCCCCGGGACCGTACCACACATTGGAAACACGGTTTACAATTCCCTTTTCCTCGAGGGTGGCAATGGCGTTATATGCCCAAGGATAGTACATAATATCCCTAAAGGAGGAATTTTTCAGGTGCCTACTATTTAAAGGTGTGCCCAGCGGCGTTATTTTCCAAACAACGACCTCTAAGGGTGCAAGTTCTACATGGAGGGTGCCGTCACCCTTGAGGGTCTTTGTGTCCCCCGTCATCGTCCTTGCCGTAAATTCGCCGACCTTAAGGGTGCCTGTGCCATCAGAAAGGGGAACGGACGCATTGGTGCCCGTGGTCTTATTTCTATTTAAAACAATGGCATAAATATCGGTGCCGTCTGTAAATGTTCCCCAGAGGACATCTTCCGTTTTTTGGTAGTTTACAAACTTATATTTACCCGTAATAAAGCAGCCAACTGCAAAATCCTGCTCCCAGGGCGCCCATTTTTCGATAACCGCCTGCCAACGGTCCGTATCAATACCTTTTACGCCGTTCGACTCACTGCTGCTACTTAAGGTAAAGTAGGAAAAGCCCGTGGCACCGGAGAAGAGGCTCTGGTAAATCTGATGGCGGGTTTCGTCAAAGGAGGGGACATAGCCGCTCATGGGCATATACTGGAGGAGTACACCGAAGGGCTTGCGACCCTTGGATGCCTTTTGTACAAGCTCTATACGCTCCGTGAACACTCTGCCGGCGTCAGCGCTGTTGCCGCCGTAATAGTCACATTCAAAAATATCACAGAATTTAAAGAGGAAATCGTAAGCGCCTACGGGGGAGTCATCAATATAAATGGGATGGTAGGGGTCAACATCACGGATGGACTTATACCCTGCTATGAGTTCTTCTTTGGAGATGCCCTTCTGGTACGGCTCGTCGATGAGCTTATAGCCAAGGAGAGCAGGATGTTTCATGGTTTCTTTAATGCCTTCCACAACCTGAGCATTCAAATCGGGATGTCCTGCAGATTTATTGCCTGTATAACAGTTTACGAGAACGAACATTCCCTGCTCATAATAGGCGTCCATTCTTTCCTTTAGTGTCAACCCAAGATCCGGATTATCCGCATTGAGCTGCGCAACGGTAATGCCACCCTTTTCGGGATGACGGTCAATAACGTGCATATTAAGGCCGGAACCCATAATGAAGGGAACTTCCTTTCCGTTTTTACGGAAAATACCGTCGGCGCCGAGATATAAGGGACGGTCATACCGGTAAACAGGGTAGTTTTCTTCCTGAATAACTGCACCGGATGCATCACAAATCTTCATGTTAATGGTGTATCTTTCGCCTTTTTTTGCCATAAAGCTTGTGGGGAATTCATAATCGAAAGCCTCGCCAATACCCGTAAAGGTTTTCTGGTCTAAGGTTTCACCATTAAGACCCATAAATGTAAAGGTTGCGGTGGAATTTGCAGGGTCCATGGGATACAGCGGAGAAACGTTTACATAACCTTTATCCCATTCTGTGTAGTAAAAGACCCAGTCCGTGTCCGCTTTTACAGGATTTGGCGGTTTTACCATGTTGATTTCCACGTCATCCATAAAGATGGAACCGGGGCAAAGTCGGTGACGGAAATAGAGCATTGCACTCTTTGCGCCTTGGGGTGCCACAAATTCTGCAACATATTCCTGCCACTGGAATGACGTTTTTACAGCCCAGCGGGGTTTGGAGGATTCCAGCTGGGCCGCAGCTTCTGAAGTATATTCTTCTGCCGAACACCAGGTCAACCAGTAACCCATATCGATGCTAAGCTCAGAGGGGTTCATAAGCCAGGAAGAAACCTGATACGTTGCGCCTTCCATAATGTTTGTAAGATACATAACGCCAATAGAGTCCTTGCTGGTGTCCACATTTTTCAGCTCTACGCTCTTTGTGCCGGTGTGGGCGTACTGGTCGGTAATTTTCGCATCACCGATTGTTTGGTCCCACTGGGGCACTGTATCAATCAGCGCACCGACGGCAGCGTTTTCAAAGGAGGGGTCTTCCGTAATTAAAGCCTTCATTGCCGGTAATTTATCGGGCATTTCGGGTTTTGGCATTTCGTTTGTGATGCAGAGCGCAGAAATATCATCGAGCAAGAATTCGCCGGGGCCGGTGAAACGAACCTGTGCGGATACGCTGGTAGCAAACTGCGGTGCTACGAAACGCACCGACTTTTGCACCCAGCCGTCTTTTACCTCAGAGGGTAAATCGAGTTTCGGGCGGGCATAGGTTTTTGCAATGCCTTTGTCTTTACCGGAAAAAAGAAAATGTACAGCGGAACCGCCGCCCTCTTTCAGTCTCTTATACCAAAACGTAATTTCATATGTTTGACCGGGGATAATGGTAACACCGGGTCCAACATAAAGGTGCTGCCCTTTTTCAAGCGTTACATGTATGGATTGATTGCCGGAATGGGCGTCACTTGATAAATCCACAAAGTCGCAGCCGAGATACGTATAGTCACGACCGGCGTGGCTCGTCCAGCCCCAGCCGTAAACCTTCTTCCCTCCATTGTCTAAAATTTCGGCGCTTGTGTTTTCGTTTGCTGCATAGCAGTCAAGGCCGATGGTTCTTTCAGGAATTTCTGCCATCTCCTCATACTGCACACTGATAGTTTCCTGTTCTTCGGCAGCGGCCACGACAAAGGGTGCCACAAGACCGAGACAAAGTGTGAGGGCGAGAAATAATGCGATTTTTTTCATACATAGCTCTCCTTTTGTTAAAATTTTCAAGTTGAATTACGCAAAATGTTCTTGCATTTTTCCTTTATGTATATTATAATTTAAAAAAATAGTGCATTCAATACAATATCAGGTTTATTTTTTATAGTATTGGGTCAAAGGAGACTGCTATGAAAAATCCGCTACAAATCACAAAACTAATCAATTACCGCCACATCCACCATGAAAACGACTATGTTTTCGGCGGACACAGTCACACGAATTGGGAGGTTAATATCATATTAAAGGGGACTTTTGAAGTTACATATGATGATACAGTATATACCCTCGAAGAAAATATGCTGATTATTTACGAGCCGGATATATTTCACAGAAGCCACGTCATTTCTGCCGAGCGAGCAGAGGTTTTTATCTTTCATTTCATGACCGAGGATATCCCAAAACGAAAGGGTGCCGGCATATTCGCTCTTTCGGAGCTGGATGCAAGTCTTGCGCGGATTGTGATGGAGGAGGCGGAAAAAAATGCCAACCCAAAAGATACGCAAACACTTTTGGCGAACACCTTCAATTATGAAGTGCAAAAATTTTTGGAGCTTCTCTTAATTCGCAGCATGCGTAGCAAAACGCTCCCGCCCGTCAAACAAAGTGCGGAGGAAAAACTATACCGCCAAGCTGCCACCTATATGAAAGAAAATATTGAAAAAAATCTTACCATGAATGAAATTGCAAAACATTGCCGTACCAACACAACAAAACTAAAAAGAGTTTTTAAAAAATTTACCGGCTCAGGCGCAATGACCCATTTTGCCGGCATGAAAATCACCGCTGCAAAAATGCTTTTAAGGGAGGACCTCTCCGTTTTGGAAATCAGCGAACGGCTGGGGTATTCCTCCCAAGCCTATATGTCTCTCTGCTTTAAAAAAGAGACGGGGATGTCGCCCCTGCAATACAGAAAATCTCTTTTATAAAAAAGGAGGTGTAATAAAAATTACACCTCCCAGACTGTCGAAAAAGTCGTTCTACCGCAAGAACAGAGAATGATTGCAAAAGCCAAAGTGGAGTTACCTTTCTCGATAAACAACAAATTAACCACAAGGGAAACATCGAATTTCCCTTGTGGTTTCTTGCTTTTTACGAAGTTGAACTCTGGCGTACCATCGTACGCCGACGAATTCAACTTCGCAAAAGATAACTTCCTTTTTCGAAGTCTGCCAGCGTGTCGATAGGTTTATCGACACGCTGGGAGGTGTAATAAAAATTACACCTCCTTTTTTTATGCCTGATTTTCTTTTTCCAACATGGCATCCAAAGCGTTTTCAGTTGTAAGAAGGAACCTTTGCCACTCTTCCCTATCAAGAATGCTTTCGCCCGCCAATACTTTTTCCCGTTTTTCTTCGGTTCGGTTTTGGCCGGGATGATTGCCGAGCACCAAATCCACGTGCTCTTTTGCGAGCTTATGAAGCGCTTCTCTGAATTTATCACGGCAAGTAAACGGCAGGTTATAATGATTTAAAAAGTCCCGTTCCATACTGTTGAGCCCTGCGCCACCCTGCATTGCCGCAATAATCTTCTCCCCATTTTCTTCGCTGTTTATGAAGAAGGAAAGAACGCCATCTGTGTGACCGGGTGTTAAAACACAACGGATTTTGGTAGAACCGAAGGTAAAAACATCACCATCCTCCACCAGAACATCGCAATTAAAAGGCGGCAAGCGGTCATAACCGAGTTCCACTGCCCAGGAAAGGTCATACGTTCCGTTTACAATATCATTATCAATGCGGCTTATGTATGTTTTAGCACCACTTAATGCTTTGAAACGCTCGGTACAACCGAAATGATCATAGTGACCGTGAGAATGAAAAATGGCGCAAACATCCTTTATATCAAGGCCCATTTCTTCCATGCTGGAAAGGATTTGATCGTACATATCAGGATATCCCGTATCAATCATGACAAGACCGCATTCTGTTTTGATAATATGCACAGAAACCTGCCGGCTGCCAACGAAATAAATGTTTCCGAACATTCTGAAAGGCAAAATGCTTGATTTCACTTTTTTAAACATTCAAATCAATCCCCCTTAAAATTTTTCGATTTCTTTCTTGTTTCGCATAAGCTCTGCAGCTAAAAGTGTAATCTCCGTACCAATCCAGTAGATGTTCATTCCTCTGTCGTGCCAATACTTTGCTTCTTTATCGTCATTCATAAACATACCAATGGATTTTTTGTATTTCTGACAGATTTCTACCGTTTTTTCTATGTTTGCAACAAGCGGTTCTGCTTGCATATCCAGGCCACAACCCATAGAAACAGCCATATCGCAGGGGCCGATAATAATGCCGGCAACGTGCTCTGCGTATTTTTCAAAAATATCCCCAAGAAGCTCTGTTCCCTTTTTAGACTCAATCTGCAAAAAGAGAAGGCGGTTTTCATTGATATCATAAATATCTTCTCCTTTTCGAAGAAGCGCTCTGCCGCCTACACCCTTTTTACCGTAAGGGTAAAAGCGCATAGAGGAAATTGCCGTTTCTACTTGTTCAAAGGATTCGGTTCTGGGAATCAGCACACCGTCTGCGCCCATGTCAATAGGTTTGGAAATACAGTGGTATTCGCAGTCCTGTACTCTTGTAATAACGGGCAAATCTACCATATGGCACATCTGAACGAAGTCGCCTATATTTTCGGGATAGAAAGACCCGTGTTCCAGATCCATTACGAGAAAATCCATTCCTGCATTTTTATATACGGCAGGAAGACCCGTAAAGCCGATATGGCAAAGCATAGAGGAATACAGTTTATCTCTGTTTTCCAGTTTCTTTTTCAGTTCCTGTATTGCATTCATTATCAAAGCCTCCTAAAAAACTATTGAAATTTATTTCTATTTATATTATAATTATAAAAAACAGACAGGTCTATATAAAATCAGCCAGAAATTTTATAATATCAGTCAGGAGCCTAACTATGCAATCACAAATCAAACCAAATGCGCTTCTTCGCTACCGCAGGTATAACAGAGAACACAATTTCATTTTCGGCGGTCACAGCCATGCAAACTGGGAAATTGATATTATTCTGAAAGGTACTTTTGAAGTTACAGTGGATGATTCAGTTTTAATACTACCTGAAAATACGCTCATTTTATACGAATCAGACGTTTTTCACAGAAGCCGTATTATCTCCAAAGGGCGGGCGGAAGACGTTGTAATCCATTTCACATGCAAAACTCTTCCAAAAAACGTTTTTACAGGCGTTTATGAGCTTTCCGATACCGATATGGGGCTTATGCAAGTTCTGATGGAAGAAGCTGAAAAAGAGCCACGGAGCGGGATGAATTTTGTATGTCGGCAGATGAATTCACCGAGCGCGTCAAAACGCTTTTTGAAATATTCCTTGAAAGAATTACGGAAAATCAAATTAAACCCTCCGTTTTAAAACACCCCATGGAGCAGACCTATCGGCAAGCTGTAACTTTTATGAAACAAAATCTCGAAAAGTCGCTTACCATTTCGGAAATTGCAAAGCACTGCCACGTTTCCGATACAAAACTGAAAACTATTTTCCAGCACTTTACGGGAACAGGTATAATTTCTTATTTTTCTTCCCTGAAAATCAGCGAGGCAAAAAAACTTTTAAAAAGTGGTGCCTCCGTTTATGAGACAAGCGTCCAACTAGGGTACTCTTCACAAGCCTATTTTTCTATCTGTTTTAAAAAAGCGACGGGGATGACACCATTACAATATAAAAAGGCATAAAAAAGGAACTGCAAAATGCAGTTCCTTTTTAGTTCATTAAACGAGTTCGATAATCGCCATGGGTGCAGCGTCACCGCGTCTTACACCAGCCTTAATAATTCTGGTATAACCACCGTTTCTTTCTGCATATTTCGGTGCGATTTCTGCGAACACCTTATAAGATACGTCTTTCTTGGTAACGTAGCTCATGACCTGACGTCTTGCATGCAGAGTGTTCTGCTTGCCAAGGGTGATCATTTTTTCAACGATGGGACGGATTTCCTTTGCACGGGTTTCCGTTGTCATCATCTTACCGTTTTCAAGAAAAGCTGTAACAAGACCTCTCAGCATAGCTCTGCGCTGATCGGTCGGTCTTCCTAACTTTCTCATAGTGAAACTCTCCTTTCGCAAAACTTGGTCGTTGCCACAAAAGCAACGTACGGATTAGTCTTCTACCGGTGCCAGGGTAAGACCGAGGCTTAAAAGCTTGTTGATAACTTCTTCCAAAGACTTTCTGCCGAGGTTTCTGACGTTCATCATATCCTCTTCTGTCTTCTGAATCAAATCTTCAACGGTATTGATGCCTGCGCGCTTTAAGCAGTTATACGAACGAACGGAAAGATCCAGTTCTTCGATGGTCATTTCAAGCACTTTTTCCTTCTTGGTTTCTTCTTTTTCAACCATGATTTCGACATCTTTCGTGCCGGCAGCAAGGTCGATAAAGAGGTTTAAGTGTTCATTGAAAATCTTAGCGCCAAGGCTTACTGCTTCGTTCGGCGTAAGTGTTCCGTTTGTCCAAATTTCAAGTGTAAGCTTATCGAAATCTGTCACCTGACCTACACGGGTGTTTTCAACTTCGAAATTTACCTTCGGTACAGGTGTGTAAATCGAGTCTACCGGGATAAGACCAATCACCGGCTGGCTGATTTGTTTATTGCGCTCTGCAGATACGTAACCTCTGCCTTTGTTAATTGTAATTTCCATGTACAGCTTTGCATCTTCGTTTAAGGTTGCGATATGGAGATCCGGGTTGAAAATTTCAACGTTTGCATCCCCTTTAATATCGCCTGCAGTAATTTCGCAGGGACCTTTTGCGTCAATGTATACCGTTTCAGGTCCATCGGAATGGAGCTTAACGATAAGCTGCTTTATGTTCAGAACAATTTCCGTAACATCTTCTTTTACGCCGGGAATGCTTGAAAATTCATGCAGCACCCCGTCGATTTTAATAGATGTAACAGCGGCTCCCGGCAGTGAGGATAACATAATCCTGCGCAGAGAGTTTCCGAGGGTTGTACCGTAACCTCTTTCCAAAGGCTCGAGTACGAACTTGCCGTAGCACTTGTCCTCTGCGGATCCGATACATTCTACTCTCGGCTTCTCGATTTCTATCATGATATAATACCCCCTTCTGAATTTTAATTAAATTGCGAGGGTCAGGCTTATTTCGAGTACAACTCGACGATAAGCGTTTCCTGAATGGGAAGATCAATGTCTTCACGTGCAGCTAATGTAACAACTTTAGCTACAGCGTTTTCACGATCAAGTTCGAGCCATTTCGGAATTACCTTCGTTGCTGTATTCTCTAATACTGCCTTCATCTTAGCGGAGCTCTTGGACTTTTCACAAACAGCAATCACATCGCCTTCTTTTACGAGGAAAGAAGGAATGTTAACGCGACGGCCGTTTACGGTGAAATGACCGTGTGTAACGAGCTGACGAGCTTCTGCACGGGAAAGTGCAAAGCCAAGACGGTAAGCAACGTTGTCAAGACGGCTTTCGAGAATCTGGAGAAGATTTTCACCTGTTACGCCGTGCTTTTTGCTTGCCATTTCGTAGTATTTTGCGAACTGGCTTTCAAGTACGCCGTAGTATCTCTTTGCCTTCTGTTTTTCACGAAGCTGCAGACCGTATTCGGACTGCTTTTTGCGTCCCTGGCCGTGCTGACCGGGTGCATAGCTTCTTCTTCCAATTGCACATTTATCTGAATAGCAGCGATCGCCCTTGAGGAAAAGCTTAAGGCCTTCTCTGCGGCACATTCTGCATACAGAACCTGTATATCTGGCCATATTATTTCACCTCCAAATCAAACTCTTCTACGCTTCGGCGGACGGCAACCGTTATGGGGAATCGGGGTTACGTCCTTGATCATGCTAACTTCGAGACCTGCAGCCTGCAGAGCACGAATTGCAGCTTCACGACCCGCACCGGGGCCTTTTACGTAGACTTCAACGGTCTTAAGACCATGTTCCATAGCAGCCTTTGCAGCAGTTTCTGCAGCAGTCTGTGCAGCAAACGGTGTGCTTTTTCTGGAGCCACGGAAACCGAGACCGCCGGCACTTGCCCAAGAAAGTGCGTTTCCTGCGGTATCTGTAATGGTTACAATCGTATTGTTAAAAGAAGAACGAATATGTGCTGCGCCACGTTCAATATTTTTACGTTCACGCTTTTTTCTGGTCGTTCTTTTTACAGCTGTTTTAGCCATTTGACCTTACCTCCTACTTCTTCTTATTTGCAATTGTGCGCTTGGGTCCTTTGCGTGTGCGCGCGTTTGTCTTTGTTCTCTGTCCGCGAACGGGCAAACCTTTTCTATGTCTTGTACCCCGATAGCATCCGATTTCTACCAAACGCTTAATGTCAAGCGCTACACTGCGACGGAGGTCACCCTCAACCTTATATTCTTTATCAATAATGTCTCTGAGCTTTGCAACCTCGTCTTCGGTCAGGTCTTTTACACGTGTATCAGGATTGATGCCTGTTTCCTCCAGGATTTTTGTTGCACTTGTTCTGCCTATGCCGAAAATATAAGTGAGTCCGATTTCAACTCTTTTTTCTCTCGGCAAGTCAACACCGGCAATTCTGGCCATACTTACACCTCCTATTTCTTAACCTTGTTTTTGCTTATGCTTCGGATTTTCGCAGATTACCATAACTTTACCTTTTCTCTTGATAATCTTGCACTTTTCACAAATCTGTTTTACTGAGGGTCTGACCTTCATATCGATACCTCCTCTATTACTTTGCTCTCCATGTTATCCGACCCTTCGTTAAATCGTAGGGGGATAATTCCACTGTCACCTTATCGCCGGGAAGAATTCTGATGAAATTCATCCGCAGTTTTCCCGATATATGTGCGAGGATTTGATGACCGTTTTGTAGCTCCACCTGAAACATTGCGTTAGGTAACGATTCTAAAACCGTACCTTCCATTTCCAGTACATCGTCCTTTGCCAAGTTAGTTACCTCCTTCTCAGCTCGACTGATTACTTTCCTCGTGGTAAACGCTGATCGCTCTCCGGACTTCGGAGTTTGTCGGGCGCTCCCCGAGGGCAATCTTTTCTTTCAAAGCATGCGCCACAGAACCGAGCGGTTCCACGTGCTTCAGCTTCTTCTTTTTCGGGGTGTCCGTTTTCCGGTTCTTCCCGTTTGCAAGATAGCAGTATATGCCCGAAAGATGCATAACCACAAACACTTCGCCTTTATCTCTGCCGGCAATAGCTTTTACTAAACTGCCCGCGTCAATATCCAAAATAAATCACCTCTGCAATTTTCTGGGGCTGATTGTCAGAATCTCAGCCGCCGTATCGGTTATGGCCACAGTGTTTTCGTAATGTGCGGCAAGAGAGCCGTCACATGTTTTAATAGTCCAGCCGTCATCCATAACTTCTACTTTATGGGAACCGGCACAAATCATGGGTTCAATGGCGATGGTCATACCTGTACGCAATCGGACGCCGCGCCCGGCTGTTCCGAAATTCGGAACGTCCGGATCCTCATGCAAAGCACGACCTATGCCATGGCCGACAAGTTCCCGTACTACGCCGTAATTCTCTGCCTCGGCAACACTCTGAACGGCGGCGGAAATATCTCCAATTCGATTTCCGTCTAAAGCGTTTTCGAGTCCTGCAAAGAAACACGCCTTTGCGGTGTCAATCAGCTTTTGTGCCTCTTGGCTGATTTTACCGACAGGGAAGGTACGGGCAGCATCGCTGTAGTATCCATCGAGACAGACGCCTACATCGATGCTGATAATGTCTCCCTCATGTAGTATTTCGTTCCCCGGAATTCCATGAACGACGACAGAATTAACTGAAGTACAAATTGATTTAGGGAAACCGTGATAGTTTTTAAAGGCAGCCCTTCCGCCGTTTTTGTTAATGTAGAGCTCTGCCATATCATTCAGCTCCAATGTGGAGATGCCGGGCTCTATCTGCTTTTCCAAATACGTAAGAAGTGAAGCAGTAATACGACCGCTTTGCCGCATGGCTTCTATATCCTGACTGTCCTTAACCCAAATCATTTATTTCACCTCAAGTGCTGTCTGTATCGCCATTGTGGTGTCTTCCACACTGCCTTCGCTCACAATATTAATGAGCTTTCCGGCTTTCTCGTAGTAAGCGATGAGCGGTTCTGTCTGTGCATGGTACACATCCAGACGCTTTTTGATGGTTTCCTGTGCATCATCCGGACGGATAATGAGGGCATCGCCACAAGTGTTGCATTTGCCTTCCACCGCCGGCGGATTAAAGGTGACGTGATAGGTTGCACCACATTTTGTGCAAACACGTCTCCCACCGAGACGACCCAGGATTTCTTCATCCCCTACCGAGATGTTCAAAACAATATACTCGCCAAGGTCCATTTTGTCAAGCGCCTCTGCCTGGGGAATCGTTCTCGGAATACCATCCAGAATGAAACCGCCTTCGCAGTCGGGCTTTGCAAGTCTGGATTCCACAATCGCCATGATAATTTCATCCGGAACAAGCTGCCCTTCGTCAATATACTGTTTTGTTTTCTGACCCAGCGGTGTACCTTCACGAATTTCTGCACGAATCATGTTTCCTGTAGAAATTGTGGGAATGTTATACCGCTCGGCTAAGATTTCCGCCTGTGTGCCTTTGCCGGCACCCGGCGGGCCTAATAAAATTATTTTCATTGTAATCACTTCCTACTCTAAAAAGCCCTTGTAGTGACGCATGAGCATCTGGGATTCCATCTGCTTTACTGTTTCCAGTGCAACACCAACAACGATCAGAAGAGAAGTACCGCCAATACTGATGGTGGACAGCTTCGGATCAATAATTGCAAGCACGATAGGCAATATTGCAATAAAGCCAAGGAAGAATGCACCAACCAGTGTAATGCGGGAAGATACCTTTGCGATAAAATCGCTGGTGGGCTTGCCGGGGCGAATGCCCGGAACAAAGCCGCCGTTCTTCTTCATATTGTTCGCAATTTCAATGGGGCTAAAGGAAATAGCCGTATAGAAATATGTGAACGCTACAATGAGAATAAAGTAAATAACTGCATACCACGGATTGCCCTGATTAAAGAACTTCATAACCCAGAGACCAAAACCGCCTGTGGGATTGGGGTTAACAAGCGAAACGATTGTGCTCGGGAAAGCCAGAAGGCTCATTGCGAAGATAATCGGCATAACGCCTGCCATGGTAACTTTAATCGGAATATGCGTGGACTGGCCGCCGTACATCTTTCTGCCGACGACACGCTTTGCATACTGAACCGG
This sequence comes from Clostridia bacterium, assembly GCA_017436645.1. GTDB lineage: Bacteria > Bacillota > Clostridia > UMGS1883 > UMGS1540 > SIG447. The sequence goes on from JAFSCR010000010.1 coordinate 42,376, forward strand.
GATTCTTCTTTCACCGTTGTTAAAGAGAACAACGAGACCGATAACCAGTACTGCAAAAACAAGAATAAGAAGCACTGCCAGGTAGTTCTTCGATTCGCCACCTGTAAAGGTCTGCCATACGGAAACTGCCATATGGGGAATACGAGAAACGATACCTGCGAAAATGATCAGGGAAATACCGTTACCAATGCCCTTTTCGGTGATTTCTTCACCAAGCCACATAAGGAATGCGGTACCTGCAGTGAAGCTCAGTACGATTACAAAGAATGTAAACACACCGGGATTCATAACTGCGCCTGCGCTGTTAAGGCCGATATAAAGACCTGCTGCCTGCACGAAAGCAAGAACAACTGTCACATATCTTGTTATTTTTGCAATTTTCTTTCTGCCTTCTTCGCCTTCCTTGCTCAGTCTTTCCAGTGCCGGAATGGCAACTGTTAAAAGCTGAATGATAATGGAAGAGTTAATGTAGGGAGAAATACCCATTGCAAAAACCGTTGCCTGACTGAATGCACCACCGGAGAACATATCCATGATATTGAAGATTGTGTTCCCGCCCTGCTGCACCCAGGAAGCAAGTGCTTCGGAATAAAGCCACGGAACCGGAATTACGGAACCGAAACGGAAAATAACCAGAAGTAATAACGTGTAAAGCATTTTCTTGCGGAGCTCAGGGATTCCCCAAGCGTTCTTCAGAATCTTAAACACTTAGATCACCTCTGCCTTCCCGCCTGCTGCTTCGATTTTTTCAGCAGCAGTTTTAGAGAACCGTGCTGCTTTAACAGTAAGCTTTTTGGTAAGCTCTCCACGGCCCAGGATAACAACGCCATCCTTTGCCTTGCTAATAATATTTTTTTCAACAAGTGCTGCGGCCGTAACCTCTGCACCATCTTCGAACTTGTTGAGTTCTGAAACATTTATCGAAACATACTGCTTTGCAAATATGTTTGTAAAGCCTCTTTTCGGTAAACGTCTGTATAAAGGCATCTGACCGCCTTCGAAACCGGGACGTACGCCGCCACCGCTTCTTGCGTTCTGGCCCTTATGACCTCTACCTGCTGTTTTACCGTTACCGGTACCTGCACCTCTGCCCTTGCGCTTGCCTTCAGTCTTTGCGCCTTGTGCGGGACTCAGTTCATACAGCTTCATATTACTACACCTCCTTTTTTTATGCTTCTTCAACCATCAATAAGTGAGAAACCTTATTGATCATTCCTCGAATCTGAGGCGTATCCGCATGTTCTTTCACATCGCGAATTTTTTTAAGACCAAGTGCTTCAACTGTTGCAATCTGATCTTTCTTTCAACCGATAACACTCTTTGTCAGGGTAACCTTGAGTTTAGCCAATGCAAACCCTCCTTTACTTACAGTTCTTCCACTGTCTTGCCACGAAGACGTGCCACGTCAGCAGCATTCTTTAAATTTTTAAGACCCGCAATTGTTGCATCAACAACATTCTTCGGATTGTTGCTGCGAAGGGACTTGGTACGAACGTTCTTAACGCCTGCAAGTTCCATAACCGCACGAACACCGCCGCCGGCGATAACACCGGTACCTTCTACAGCGGGTTTAATGAGTACACGGCCTGCGCCACATTCACCAACGATTTCGTGGGGAACTGTACCATCAACCAAAGGAACCGAAATCATGTTCTTCTTCGCATCTTCAATACCCTTGCGGATTGCATCCGGGATTTCAGCTGCCTTGCCGAGACCGCTGCCGACATGACCGTTTTCGTCACCGACAACTACTAAAGCTGTAAAGCGGAAGTTTCTACCACCCTTAACAACCTTTGCAACACGGTTGAGGCAAACTACTTTTTCTTTAATATCTAATTCTGTGGGATCGATTCTGTCTGCCATGATATCCCTCCTTCTTAAAATTCCAGACCGCCTTCGCGAGCACCTTCTGCAAGTGCTGCGACGCGTCCATGGTAAAGATAACCGCCACGGTCAAATACAACCGTCTTAATGCCCTTATCCAGTGCTGCTTTCGCTACCATTTTACCAACTTCGCGAGCAGCATCGGCATTACCGCCGTAACCCTGGAAATCCTTGTCCAAGGAAGAGGCAGCGGCCAGCGTTACGCCCTTTTCATCGTCGATGATCTGTGCGTAGATGTTATTTGCGCTGCGAAAAACGTTCAAACGGGGACGTTCGCATGTACCCACAATGTTCTTGCGGATGCGGCCGTGGCGTTTGATTCTCGCCTTATTGCTAGATGCTTTATTAATCATCTCTTACTGCTCCTCTCATCAACCTTTGCCCTTACCGGCTTTACCCTCTTTGCGACGGATATGTTCATCAATATACTTAATACCCTTGCCCTTGTAGGGTTCCGGCAGTCTCTTTTCGCGGATAATAGCCGCTACGTGACCTACCAGCTGCTTGTCAGCACCACGAACAATGATTTTGTTCGGAGCCGGTACTTCAATTTCAATGCCCGGAATCTCGTCGAATTCTACCGGGTGAGAATAACCCAGGTTCAGAACGAGTTTCTTGCCCTGCATCTGTGCTCTGTAACCAACACCGTTGATTTCCAGTTCTTTCTGGAAGCCTTCAGAAACGCCGATTACCATGTTTGCAAGAAGCGAACGCGTGAGGCCGTGCAGTGCTTTATGTTTCTTTTGCTCAGAGGGACGAATGATTTCAACCACGCCGTCCTTCATCTCAATTTTCATTTCGGGATGAAGCGTCTGTGTGAGAGTCCCTTTGGGGCCTTTTACTGTAACGTCATTGTTTGCGCCGATTTTTACATCAACACCAGCCGGTACAGCAATAGGCATTCTACCTATTCTTGACATTGCGTCTCACCACCATTTCTTAAAATTACCAAATAAATGCCAGAACTTCGCCGCCAACGTGCATTGCGCGTGCCTTCTTATCGGTCATAATGCCCTTAGAAGTGGAAACAATCGCAATACCGAGACCCTTCAGTACACGGGGAATCTCGTTGTGACCTGCGTATACGCGCAGACCGGGTTTAGAAATTCTGATAAGACCGGACAGAACACGTTCCTTATTTGCACCGTATTTCAGTGTAATGCGGATAATGCCCTGCTTATTATCATCTATAATCTGATATCCTTTGATATAACCTTCTTCGTTTAAGATAGCTGCAATAGCCTTCTTCATGTTGGAAGCAGGAATATCAACTGTTTCATGCCGTGCGGAATTTGCATTTCTGATACGAGTAAGCATATCAGCAATGGGATCTGTCAACTGCATGGTACTACCTCCTTTTCCGTAGCTTTAAATTACCAACTTGCCTTCTTTACACCGGGAATCTGCCCTTTGTATGCCAATTCCCTGAAGCAAATACGGCAAATGCCGAACTTTCTCAGGTATGCGTGGGGTCTGCCGCAGATTTTGCACCGTGTATAAGCTCTAGTGCTGTATTTCGGTGTAGCCTGCTGCTTTAAAATCATGGATTTCTTTGCCATTTTTCAGTTCCCTCCCCTCAGTTTTTGGCAAACGGAGCGCCCATAAGTGTTAAGAACTCACGTGCTTCTTCGTCGGTTTTGGCAGTGGTAACAAAAATGATATCCATGCCTCTTACCTTATCAATTTTATCATATTCGATTTCCGGGAAAATCAGCTGTTCCTTTACGCCCATGGTGTAGTTACCACGGCCATCGAAGGAGTTCGGATTGATACCACGGAAGTCACGAACGCGGGGAAGCGCTACGTTAAAGAGTCTGTCTACAAACTCATACATTTTTTCGCTTCTGAGCGTTACTTTGCAACCGATGTTCATGCCCTGTCTGAGCTTGAAGTTTGCAACAGACTTTTTAGCCTTTGTAATAACAGGCTTCTGACCGGTAATCTTTGCAAGATCGCCGCATGCTGCTTCGATTGCTTTCGGGTTTTCCTTTGCCTCACCAAGACCAATATTAATAACGACTTTTTCAAGGCGCGGGATTTGCATCGGGCTCTTGTAAGAGAACTTGCTCATCAGTGCCGGTGCTACTTCTTCTTTATACTTTACCTGCATTCTGGACATCTTTTGCATATCCTCCTTTCACTAGTCGTTAAAGGTTTCATTGCAATGTTTGCAAATTCTTACCTTCTTACCGTCTTCTAAAACTTTTCTGCCGATTCTGGTCGGCTTATTGCACTTTGTGCAAATGTGCATTACCTTCGAAGCATCAATTGCAGCCTCTTTCTTAATAAGACCGCCAACTTCGCCCTGTTTGCGGGGTTTGGTATGCTTTGTTACCATACCAACACCTTCAACAATAACTTTGCCTTCAGAAGGAAGCACTTCGAGGACTTTACCGGTCTTATTTTTATCTACGCCGGCAATGACCTTAACCATATCATCTTTCTTAATATGCATTACTTGCTACCTCCTTACAGTACTTCCGGTGCCAAGGATATAATCTTCATATAGTCCTTGTCACGGAGCTCACGGGCAACCGGGCCAAAAATACGGGTGCCTCTGGGGTTTTTATCTTCTTTGATGATAACAGCCGCATTTTCATCAAAACGGATATAGCTACCATCAGGTCTGCGGAGACCTTTTACACTGCGAACAACAACGGCTTTTACAACATCACCCTTTTTAACAACTCCGCCGGGCGTTGCTTTTTTAACCGAAGCTACGATAACGTCTCCAACGTTTGCATATCTTTTCAGAGAGCCGCCAAGACAACGGATGCACATAAGTTCTTTTGCGCCCGTATTGTCGGCTACCTTGAGCAGCGTTTGCTGTTGAATCATTTGCGCTCACTCCTTCCGCGATTATTTCGCCTTTTCTACAATCTCAACTAATCTCCAACGTTTATCACGGCTTAAGGGTCTGGTTTCCATAACCTTTACCTTATCCCCTACGCCACATACATTCTCAGCATCATGTGCCTTGAGTTTATATGTTCTCTTTACGATTTTTCCATAAAGCGGATGCTTTACATGGTTTTCGATTGCAACAACGATGGTCTTATCCATTTTGTCACTTACAACCATACCAATTCTGACCTTACGTGTATTTCTTTCAGCCATTTCGCTTCCTCCTTTCATTAAACGGTTTCGCTCTTAATTTCGAGCTCTTTGATGACCGTCTTAATCCGTGCAATTGTCTTCTTTACTTCGGCAATGCGCATCGGATTTTCCAGTTGGTTGGTAGCGTGCTGAAAACGTAAGTTAAAAAGTTCCTTTTTGAGATCTGCAAGCTTTTCCTGCAGTTCTTCTATCTTTAAATCACGGATTTCATTAACTTTCACTAGAATCACCCTCCGTTTCCTGGGACTCACGGGTAAGGAACTTACACTTTACGGGAAGCTTGTGCATAGCAAGACGCATAGCTTCTCTAGCGGTTTCTTCACTTACGCCGCCGATTTCAAACAAAACTCTACCGGGCTTTACAACTGCTACCCAGTATTCAGGCGAACCTTTACCACTACCCATACGAGTTTCAGCAGGTTTTTCTGTTACCGGCTTATCGGGGAAAATCTTAATCCAAACCTGACCGCCACGCTTGATGTAACGTGTCATGGCAATACGAGCTGCTTCGATCTGGTTGGAAGTAATCCAAGCGGGTTCCAGTGCCTGCAGGGCAAAATCGCCGTATGCAATCTTGTTACCACGTGTTGCAGCACCTTTCAGTCTGCCACGCATAACTCTTCTGTATTTTACTCTTTTAGGCATTAACATTTTTCTTGCCTCCCTCCGTTTTGGGCGCTTTCTTGGCTGCGGGAAGGACTTCACCTTTGTAAATCCAAACCTTTACGCCAATCTTACCGTAGGTCGTGTCTGCTTCATAAAAGCCGTAGTCAATGTCTGCACGAAGTGTCTGCAGAGGAATTGTGCCTTCATGATAGTGTTCTGTACGAGCAATTTCTGCGCCACCCAGACGACCGGAACAAGAAGTCTTGATACCTTTTACGCCAAGACGCATTGCACGCTGCATGGTGGACTTCATAGCACGACGGAAAGAAGTTCTCTTTTCGAGCTGTGCTGCGATGTTTTCAGCAACGAGCTGTGCGTTTGCATCAGCATTCTTAACTTCAACGATGTTGATATTTACGGACTTGCCCGTAAGTGCTTCGAGCTGACCCTTCAGCTTTTCAATGTCTGCACCGTTCTTACCGATAACGATACCCGGCTTTGCAGCGTGAATGAAAACTCTGATTTTATTTGCATCCTTTTCGATTTCGATGCGCGGAATGCCAGCTGCGAACAGCTTTTTCTTAATAAATTTTCTGATTTCCTGGTCCTCAATCAGATAATCGGCAAAGGAGCGGTCATCCGCGAACCAGCGCGAATCCCAATCCTTGATAACGCCAACTCTAAGACCATGGGGATTTACCTTCTGACCCATGCGCTCTCCTCCTTACTCTTTCTCAGAGACCACTAAAGTGATGTGGCTCGTTCTCTTATTGATTCTGAACGCTCTACCCTGTGCTCTGGGCTGAATACGCTTTAAGGTAGGCCCTTCATTGGCATATCCTTCTGTTACGTACAGTTTGTCGGCACTGAGACCAAAATTGTTTTCGGCATTAGCAATCGCAGAACCGAGAAGCTTAATTAAAAGCTCGCTTGCTGCTTTGGGTGTGTTGTTCAGGATTCCCATCGCCGTACCGACAGGCTTATTTCTGATAAGATCTATAACAAGCTTTACCTTACGCGGCGAAATTCTTGCATGCCGCAGTGTGGCGCTTGCAGATGTTCTTGCATCCATAGATACCCTTTCCTTTCGCTTTCTTATTTGCCGGTTGTTTTAGAACCTGCATGACCCTTATACGTTCTTGTCGGTGCAAACTCACCGAGTTTATGACCAACCATATCTTCTGTAACATAAACGGGTACATGCTTGCGACCGTCGTGTACAGCAATTGTATGGCCAACCATTTCAGGGAAAAGTGTCGAGCTTCTCGACCAGGTTTTTACAACCTTTTTATCGCCGCTTTCGTTCATTGCAACGATGCGTGCTAAAAGGCGTTCTTCCACAAACGGTCCTTTTTTTACTGATCTACCCATGTGTTAATCCTCCTCTCAATCAGATTACTTCTGATTCCGGCGTTTTACAATAAACTTGTTCGATTCCTTGTTTTTCTTTCTGGTCTTCAGACCCAGCGCCGGCTTGCCCCACGGTGTTACCGGGCTCGGCATACCGATAGGAGACTTACCTTCACCACCGCCGTGGGGGTGGTCATTCGGGTTCATAACAACACCGCGGACGGTGGGTCTGAAGCCCATGTGGCGCTTTCTGCCTGCTTTACCGATAGAAATGTTTTCATGGTCGAGGTTACCAACCTGGCCGATTGTAGCCATGCAGTTGATACGAACCATTCTAACTTCGCCCGAGGGGAGACGTACCTGTGCGTACTTGCCTTCCTTTGCCATCAGCTGTGCGCTGTTACCTGCGCTTCTTACGAGCTGACCGCCCTTGCCGGGAGAAAGTTCAATGTTGTGAATCAAAGTACCAACCGGGATGGAGCTAATGGGCAGTGCATTACCGGGCTTAATATCAGCCGTTGCACTGGAGATAACTACGTCGCCGTCGGTAAGACCTAAAGGTGCAATGATGTAGCGCTTTTCGCCGTCTTCGTACTGAAGAAGAGCAATGTTTGCGCTTCTGTTCGGATCGTATTCGATACCGATAACCGTTGCCGGCATGTCCATCTTATTGCGCTTAAAGTCGATTACTCTGTATTTCTGTCTGTTTCCGCCGCCGCGATGACGAACGGTAATTCTACCGTAAGAGTTTCTGCCGGCATGCTTTTTGAGGGGTTCAAGTAAAGAACGTTCCGGTTCTTTCTTAGTAATTTCATCAAAAGCGGATACCGTCATAAATCTGCGCGCCGGAGAAGTTGGTTTAAATTTCTTAACTGCCATCTTATTCCCTCCTTAGCTTATATAAGACCTTCGAAGAACTCAATGGTCTTACTGCTTTCTGTGAGCGTTACGATGGCTTTCTTCCAGTTGTTTCTTCTGCCTTCGCTTCTGCCCATACGCTTAATTTTACCAAGCATGTTCATGGTTGCAACCTTGTCAACCTTAACGCCCGGGAAAATTTCTTCGATCGCTTTTTTGATTTCTACCTTGTTTGCAGTCTTTGCAACTTCAAAGGTGTACTTCTTTTCTGCAAGCTGATCCATACTGCTTTCCGTAATAATCGGACGAATGATAATATCATGTACGTTTTTCATATTATGCGTAAACCTCCTCCAGTTTTTCTACGGCGTTTTTCGCAATAATAAGCTTTCCGTGATTGAGAATGTCATACACATTCAGCATACCAACATACGAAACGTCAACGCCATAAATGTTTCTTGCCGATAAATAGAGGTTGTCGTTCTTATCACATGTTACGAAGAGTGCCTTGCCTTCTACGCCGAGAGCAGCAAGCATCTTTGTAACCTGCTTTGTTTTAATGTCCTCCAGCTCCAGAGTTTCCATAACCATGATTTCGTTTTCTAAAACCTTAGAGCTCAGAGCAGAACGCATTGCAACGTCCTTAACCTTTTTATTGATAGAGAATCTGTATTCTCTGGGCTTCGGAGCAAAAATGATGCCGCCCTTAATCCACTGTGCAGCTCTTGTAGAACCCTGACGTGCACGGCCTGTACCTTTCTGTCTGAAAGGCTTTGCGCCACCGCCGGAAACTTCAGAACGAGTCTTTGCACTCTGTGTACCCTGTCTCTGATTTGCGAGATAGTTCACAATTACTGTGTGCAGGACAGCTTTATTAACTTCCTGACCGAAAACAGCATCAGACAATGTAATTTCGCCTGCTTTACTGCCATCCATCTTGTATAAATCTGCTTTAGGCATGTCAAATCCTCCTTTCCAGGTAATTCATTATTTCTTAACTGTATCTTTAACCGTTACGATGCTGCCGCGTGCACCGGGAACAGCGCCCTTAACGAGAAGAAGATTTCTTTCGGAATCTACTTTTACAATGTCAAGGTTCTGAACCGTTACACGGTCAACACCCATATGACCAGGGAGCTTCTTGCCCTTCATTACCTTGGAAGGTGTGGAGCAAGCACCCATGGAACCGGGGCCACGATGATACTTGGAACCGTGTGCCATAGGACCACGGTGTGTGCCGAAGCGCTTTACAGTACCTGCATAGCCTTTACCTTTGGAAATACCTGTTACATCGACCTTATCGCCTTCTGCGAAGATTTCGACGCTAACTGTATCGCCAAGGCCCAGGTCTGCACAGTTTGCAAGACGGAATTCCTTGAGCACACGTGTGACCGCA
>JAFSCR010000011.1 GCA_017436645.1 Clostridia bacterium
AATTTTTTCCGGTTCCTACGATTCAATAGAGTAATCCTCGGCTTCAAATTTTGAAAAATCCATGCCTCTTTTGCGGTTGCTCCGCATTTTAAAAGGATTAAACTTAAATTTGGGGCAAATATGGTCCTGTGGGACAAGGCCCGCATTTCGACACATTACCTGCCGGTCAAGGGGTACATACGCCCCCTCTTCACAATATCGGCAACATTTATATTCCTGCATACTGTTTTTCCTTTATCAGAATTATTCTTCGATGCATTCTACCGTCACCGTATCACAGCCACGGCAAAGTTCTTCAAAGGCAGGGATATCTGTCCCCTCCGTCTGAATTTTCGCACCTGCGAAAGACATGGCATATTTAAGCTGGAGCGAGATATCATCCGTCACTGTCTGTCCGTAAAGGAAACCGCACAGGAAGCTATCCCCTGCACCGACGGTGCTTCGGACAGGTACGTTCAAAGGATACACACGGTACGCCTTCCCACCACTTACACAAACAGCGCCGTTGCCGCCAAGACTCACAAGCACCGTTTCTATGCCGTTTTCATGAAGTTGTTTTGCTGCACTCACAACGTCAGACACAGTTTTCAGCTTTCTGCCGCACAACCCCTCCAGTTCTGCCTGATTGGGCTTTACAACAGAAGGTAAAGCTTTCAGCCCCTCGCCAAACGCCTCGCCGTCTGCATCCAAAACGGCACGGGCACCTTTTTCTTTAATAACCGTAATCAGTTCACCATATATATCAGCGCCTATCCCGGGCGGCAAACTACCCCCGAGATATACAACATCACTTTTTACCGCCATGTCGGAAACTTTTTCAACGAGTGCACGCTTATCCGCTTCCGTAACAGCAGGGCCGGATTCATTGATATCTGTATACGTTCTGTTCCCCGTATCCGAAATCTTGATATTGGTGCGGGTATCCCCTTCCGTATACACAAAATCCGTGGTAACACCTGCATCTTTCAGATATTTCCCTATCATTTGGCCGTTATAGCCGCTTAAAAAGCCGCCGGCAATGCAGGAAATTCCGCATTTCGATGCAGTAACTGCCACATTAACGCCCTTACCGCCCATATTCACTTTGATTCTTTCCACACGGTTTACACCGTTTACCGAAAACCCGTTTACGTAATAGGTTTTGTCAATAGCGGGATTCAGCGTAATGGTTGAAAGTATCATTACTTTGCCTCCCCCGAGAGACGAAGCGCCTCAGCTGCCGCATCGGCAAAATTCATTTCGGTAAAGCCTTCTCCGTTTCTAAGCTTAAATTCAACAAGGCCATCCGCTGCTTTCTTACCTACCGTAATGCGAACGGGAACGCCAATCAGATCAGCATCCTTAAACTTTACGCCGGGACGCTCGTCACGATCATCAAAGAGCGTGGCTACACCGCTGTCAGAAAGCATTTTATAAAGTCCTTCTGCCATCTTCATCTGGGTTTCGTCCCCTGCATTGACAACAACAACTTCCACCTTGTAAGGTGCAATGCACATCGGCCAGATAATGCCGTTATCATCATGATTCTGCTCGATAACAGCTGCAATACAGCGGTTTACGCCGATGCCGTAGCAGCCCATAATCACAGGCTGTTCTTCCCCGTTTTCATCCGGGAAGGTAAGGCCGAGTGCTTTGGAGTATTTCGTACCGAGCTTAAAGATATGCCCGATTTCAATGCCGTGGAAGGTGTCAATTTTGCCACCGCAACGGGGGCAAATATCTCCGTCTTCAATGGTACGAATGTCAGCGACTAAAGTAGGTGTAAAGTCACGGCCGGGTTCCACATTTACAAGATGGTAACCGGTTTCGTTAGCGCCCACAACCATCGCTTTCATTTCCATAACCTCTTTATCGGCATAAACAGGGATGGAAAGGCCGACAGGGCCTGCAAAGCCCACCTCCGCCTTCGTAATATCACGAACGGCAAAGGGTTCTGCAAGTTCTGCTTCTTCCGGAGAGCCCAAAAGGTTCTGGAGCTTTATGGGATTTACTTCTCTGTCGCCACGAACCATTGCAGCAACATACTGATCACCTACTTTATAAATAAGTGTTTTTGCAAAACGGTATGCAGGAACGCCGAGAGAATCGGTAAGTTCCTCAATCGTATGTGCGTTCGGTGTTTCCAGTTTTTCCATAGGCTTTTCGTCCTGCGGGAAATCCTTGGGTGCGGGAATACATTCCGCCTTTTCTTCATTGGCCGTATAACCACACTTATCACAGTGGGCAATTACGTCCTCACCAACCTCGGATTTTACCATAAATTCCTGAGAACCGCTGCCGCCCATGGCGCCGGAATCGGCGTCTACAACAACATAATCAAGACCAAGACGGTCAAAAATGGCACAGTATGCCTTATACATTGCATCATAGGATGCATCGAGACCTTCCTTTGTCAGGTCAAAGCTGTAGGCATCCTTCATTACAAACTCACGGCTACGCATAACGCCAAAACGGGGACGGCGTTCGTCACGATACTTCGTCTGAATCTGATACAAAGTTAAGGGAAGGTCACGGTAAGAATGCACTTCATTCTTAACCGTTTCCGTAAAAATTTCTTCATGGGTGGGCCCAAGGCAGAAATCACGGTCATTCCTGTCTTTTAAACGGAACATGCTTTCGCCGAAAATGTCCCATCTGCCGGTCTGCATATAGGCTTCCGCAGGAAGGAGGGCACTCATTAAAAGTTCCTGTGCGCCGGCTTTGTCCATTTCCTCACGGACAACCTTTTCTACGTTCTGCAATGTTTTGAGGCCGAGGGGTAAAAATGAATATACACCTGCGGCAAGCTTACGGATCATAGCGCTCCGAAGCATAAGGCGATGGCTTGCAATTTCGGCCTCCGCCGGAACCTCACGAAGGGTAGGCATTAATAACTTTGAAACTCTCATTTTTCTATTCCTTCCTACTTAAAGTACTTGACGCCGGAGAGGAACAGACCCTGTTCCTTTTCGCCGGGAATATTCTGGAATGTATAAGCGGCGGCACGTTCCGAGTGTGCCATCTTACCGAATACACGGCCGTCAGGACTGGAAATACCTTCAATTGCCCATACGGAGCCGTTGGGGTTATGGGGAGAAACCATGGTGGCTTCGCCTTTTTCATTTACATACTGTGTTGCAATCTGGCCGTTTTTCAGAAGTGTTTCCAGCACCACATCATTTGCTATGAATTTACCTTCGCCGTGAGATACTGCAACGGTATGCATATCGCCCACCTTTGTTCCCATAAGCCAGGGAGAAAGTGTGGATGCGACACGTGTACGAACCATGGTGGAAACGTGACGGCCGATATTATTGAACGTAAGTGTGGGGCAGTCTGCATCCATATCACGGATTTCGCCGAACGGTACAAGACCAAGTTTGATAAGAGCCTGGAAACCGTTACAGATACCGAGCATCAGACCATCACGGTTTTTGAGAAGGTTCATAACGCTTTCACGGACTGCCGCCTGACGGAATACGGTTGCGATAAACTTACCGGAGCCGTCCGGTTCGTCACCGCCGGAAAAGCCGCCGGGAATCATAATAATCTGGGCGTTATCGGCTTTTTCTTTCAGCGTTTGTACAGATTCTGCAATGGCAGAGGAGGTACGGTTACGGATAACAAAAGTATCTGCCACAGCGCCTGCACGCTCAAACGCACGAGCCGTATCATATTCACAGTTTGTACCGGGGAATACAGGGATTAAAACTCTCGGTTTTGCAAAGCTTTCTTTTGCAACAATGGGGCAGGAAAGGTCAGAAGAAATGGTTTCTGCCTTCCCTTCTGCAGGGGCTACCGAGGGGAAAATCTTTTCAAGAGGTGCAGTCCATGCCCAGATTGCTTCATCGAGAGAAATTACAGCACCGCAAATGCGGATTTCAGGTTCTTTCGTAGTTTCGCCAATCACCGGAAGGTCAAGTTCTTCATCCGATTCAATAAGGATGGAACCGTACATAGCGGTGTAAAGGTCGATATCCGCAGTTACATTGGCACCGATTTTATTACCAAAGCACATTTTTGCAACTGCTTCCGCCAAACCGCCTGCACAAATGGTGTGTGCCGAAAGCACTTTATCACGAATACTGTAATAGTAATCCAGGTTTTTCTTGAGTGCTTCCATATCGGGCAGGAAGTTTTCATCAAGGGGTGTGGAAAGCAGATAAAGCTTAGAGCCTGCTTTTTTCATAACGTTTCCGATTACACAGTCAACCTTGAGAGGCGATACTGCGAAGGAAACGAGTGTAGGCGGAACGTCGATATCATTGAAGGTACCGCTCATACTGTCCTTGCCGCCGATTGCGCCAAGACACAGGGAAAGCTGGGCGTAATAGGCACCGAGAAGTGCCGCAAGCGGTGCGCCCCATCTTTCAGGCTTATTCCCGGGACGGGCAAAAAATTCCTGTAAGGTCAAATAGCAATCCTTATAGTTTGCGCCTGCCGCTGCCGCCTTTGTTACACTTTCCACAATGGCGCAAACAGCACCGTGGAACGGGCTCTTTTCGGAAAGATAGGGACTATAACCGTGTGCCATAACGGTACCGGTTTTGCTCTCACCCTCTAAAATCGGGAGCTTTGCAACCATGCTTTCTGCAGGAGTAAGCTGGGTTTCTCCACCATAAGGCATCATAACGGTGCCTGCGCCAATGGAACTGTCAAACATTTCGCCAAGGCCCTTCTGACTGCAAACGTTGAGGTCAGAAAGCATGCCGAGGAATTTCTCCTTTGCATCGCCTTCGGGAGAAATGGTTGTATACATAGATGCATCCACTTTCGGGATTGCAACGGTAACATCTGTTACTTTATCTGCACCGTTGGTATTTAAAAATGCACGGGAAAGGTCAACAATTTTCTTGCCGCGCCATGTCATGGAAAGGCGGGGTTCTTCCGTAACTTCCGCAACAATGGTAGCTTCCAGGTTTTCTTTGTCTGCCTTTTCCATAAAGCGAGCGGCATCTTCTTTTCTGACAACGACTGCCATTCTTTCCTGGGATTCGCTAATGGCAAGTTCGGTGCCGTCAAGTCCTTCATATTTTTTCGGCACCTTGTCAAGGTCGATACGAAGACCGTCAGCCAGTTCACCGATGGCAACCGACACACCGCCGGCACCAAAGTCGTTACAGCGCTTTATCATACGTGCCGTTTCACCGTCACGGAAAAGGCGCTGGATTTTACGTTCTTCAGGGGGATTACCCTTCTGGACCTCTGCACCACAGGTAGCAAGGGAGCTTTCTGTGTGTGCTTTGGAGGAGCCTGTTGCACCGCCACAGCCGTCACGACCTGTTCTGCCGCCGAGGAGAATAATAACGTCACCGGGGGCAGGAACTTCACGGACAACATTTTCCTTGGGAGCCGCCGCAATAACTGCACCGAGTTCCATACGCTTTGCAACATAGTTGGGATGGTAAACTTCTTTTACAACGCCGGTTGCAAGACCAATCTGGTTACCGTAGGAGCTGTAACCGGAGGCTGCGCCCTTCGTAATTTTACGCTGAGGAAGTTTGCCGGGAAGCGTTTCGTCCATTGTAGCTCTCGGGTCTGCACAGCCTGTAATACGCATTGCCTGATATACATAGCTTCTGCCCGAAAGGGGATCACGAATGGCACCGCCAAGACAGGTTGCCGCACCGCCGAAGGGTTCAATTTCCGTGGGATGGTTATGGGTTTCGTTCTTGAACATGACAAGATAAGGAACCTTTTCCCCGTCAATATCTGCTTCTACTTCGATAGAGCAGGCATTGATTTCTTCGGAAATATCCATATTGGAAAGATAGCCTTTTTTGCGGAGTTCCTTGCCTGCCGCCGTTGCGATATTCATAAGGCAAGGCTTACGGCCGGTTTTGAGGAATTCTTCATAGGTATCTTTAATAATACCGTCTTCAATCTTGACATTTTCAAGTTTTGTTAAAAAGGTGGTGTGACGGCAATGGTCAGACCAGTACGTATCAATCATACGGATTTCAGTGATGGAAGGGTCTCTGCCTTCCGTGCGGAAATGGTCACGGCAGAAACGGAGGTCATCAAGGTCCATGGCAAGGCCAAGTTCGGAAAGCATTTTAGAAAGTGCAGCATCATCAAAGTCGATAAAGCCATCAACATAGGCAACATCATCGGGAATGTTCCGTTCAGCCTCTAATGTTTCGGGTTTATCAAGGGATGCTTCCATTGCTTCCACGGGGTTTATAAGGTACTTTTTAACCGCTGCAAAATCCGCATCGGAAACATTGCCGGATAAGGCAATGTTTCTTGCAGATACAACCTGCGGTTTTTCCTTCCCAGTTAAAAGCTGAATACACTGAGCGGCAGAATCTGCACGCTGGTCATACTGACCGGGAAGGTAGCTGATGGCAAAAAATCTACCGGAAAGGTCGATTTTTTCATCATAACAATTATCAACCTGCGGCTCAGACAAAATGGTGTTTTTCGCCATTTCGTACTCTTCATCCGTAATGCCGTCGATATCATAGCGTTTAATGATGCGGACGCCTTCAAGGTTTAAAAGCCCTAAATTGGTCTTTAAATCCTCACGGAGGGCCGCAGCTTCCACATCCTGTCGTTTTTCAACAAATACTCTTCTAACCATGTGATTTTCCTTTCTGAAAAAGCGGTTTTGTCTTGAAAATTCGTAGTGTTTATCCGTTTTTTCGTGAAATGACACTATTTTCGCAGTATAATACAATAGTATATATGTTTTTTCCCCTAAAGTCAAGGAAATAATTAAAAAAAGACGGCCAAACGGCCGCCTTTTTCATTCGGATATTTTTCGTAGAATATTCGCCTTATATTTGCGCTCCGCCCACCTGTGCAATTTCAGCAAGCGCAAGCTCGACAGATTTCACAGCATCAGAAAGGGTTGCCACCAAAAGAGGCTCGCCGGAGGCAATTCGTTCCGTAAAGTACTTCAGTTCGTTATAATACTCCCCAAGCGAGGATACGTTACCGCCAATATCATTTACGCCTTCGAAGGAAGGCTTAATTTCAATCTTTTCGCTGCCGCCTTCCGTTGGATAGAACGTTACACCCTCGCCAAGCTTATAAACCGCCGTACCCTTTTCAAATTTTATGCGGTAGCTTTCTTCAAACGGGAAATCTACAGGGAAATCCCAGCATCCTTCAATGGTAACAACGCTTTTGTCATACGTATAGGTAGTAAAAATATGTTCGATGATGCCTTTATCATTTCGCTGTGCAGTAGCGGTAAAGCTGTCAGGCTCGCCGAACAGATAGCGCATAAAGTCAACATCGTGCACATGCATATCAAGCGCTACCGAACCGCTTCTTTCCACATTATGCAGCCAGTTTTCCCATCCCCAATTGGGCGAAGGACTAAGACGACGAAAAACAGCCGTTTTCATTTTGCCGTAAGTGTTATTGGAAACGGCTTCTTTAAGCCAAACCCATTCGTCTGCAAAGCGAAGGCCCTGACCGACCTGTACCTTTGCGCCTGTTTCCTTTTCCATTTCCAGAAGAATTTTTCCTTCTTCCTTGGTAAAGCAGACAGGCTTTTCAATAAATACATTCTTTCCTTTTTTCATGGCAAGCACGGCATGTTCTGTATGGAGAAACGTAGGCAGACAGATATCCACAATATCTACATCGGCATCTTCAATCAGGTCTTTGCCTGTGGTATACACCTTTTTCGCGCCGTACTTTTCAGCCATTTCTGCCGCATTTTCGCCTCGTGCATCTGCAACAGCGCAAAGTTTTACGCCTTCCAGCACATCATAGCAGGCAGCGTGCATACCACCCATAAACCCACAACCGATAATACCAACTTTCAGCATTTTATTTCCCCCCTAAAATATAATCCATAGATAATGATGTGTTATAGATAAGTGCTTCGGGATAATGGGTGTAGGGCGGAAGAATTTCTGCCGTGATTACATCGTCATACCCGATTTTCTTTAAAGCTTCCATTACGCCCGGCCAGTCAACCTCCCCTTCCAGAAGGTTCTTTTCATAAGAAGCGGAGGTGGCATCAGCCACGGTGGAATCTTTAATATGTACTTTTTTAATGCGGCTGCCGAGGATTTTAATCCAGTGGTCGGGGAAGCCCACATTGAGAACGTTACCGACATCGAAATAGGCACCTACGTATTCACTTCCGACCTTATCAATAAAATCGCGCATTTCAAGGGGCGAAAGGAGAAAATGATTCCACACATTTTCAATGCCGATATAAATTTTGTATTCCTCGGCTATGGGTGCAAGTTCGCGGACAGCGTCAAGCGCTCTGTCATAGGCTACATCGTACTCCACAATTTCGCCCGGCTCCCAGGGAACATATACGGCACCGGGAACGACCAAAATGGTGTCACAGCCAAGCCAGGAAGCAATTTCAAGCTGTTTTTTTGTAACGGCTTTTGCTTTTTCACGGTTTTCGGGATTTTCCGAGGTGTAATTATACGCCCAGTAAAGGCTTGCGGCAACACTCTGAAATGATAAGCCCAGACTTTCGCCGTATGCTTTGATTTTCAGAATATCTTCTTTTGTGCTTTCCATCGTAACAGGGCCTTCCGCATCAAGCGTCAGCTCTACCGCTTCAAAACCTGCTTCCTTTGCAAGACGAAGATTCTCAAAAACATCACTGCCTGCAAAAGACCAATAACTGATTGCTTTTTTCATATTTCATCTTCCTTTCTAAAAAAGTTTTTCTTGCATCTTTCCACCCCTTATGTTATACTAGTTTTGTGAAAAAGTAAATGCAATTTGTTCTTGTAAACTTGTCATTTTGTAAACAAACGGAAAGGAGAGCCGTGAATGAAACCCTTTGTGCCGGAAACTGCCGTAAAGCTTCGCACACTAGTCAACATTACGGATATTGTAAGTATCCACTATTTTGAATTCGACAAGAACTTTCATTTCCCCGGGGAACGGCATAACTACTGGGAAATGGTTTATGTGGACAGCGGCAATGTTCTCGTTTCCGCCGAAGGCGTGCCTCATACTTTGGGGCAAGGAGAAATTATTTTTCATAAGCCCAATGAGTTTCACACCATCTCTGCCGACAAGAAGACGCCATCCAATGTTTGCGTTATATCTTTTGTTGCAAAAGGCGCTGCAATGAACCTTTTCCGCGATGCAAAATTTACCCTCCCCAAAGCTTTAAAGCCGTTCATAAATACGGTGATTCAGGAAGGCAGAGCCACCTTTGACCTGCCTTTTAACGACCCGAACATGGGAAAGCTGCAGTTTTCAAAAAACCCGCCCCCCGGTGGACTTCAACTGATTAAGGCAGCCCTTGAACAGATGTTTATCCATCTGGTGCGGGCAAAAGAATCCGGCAAAAAGAAACAACCGCCGCAGGAAACCATACACGATAGTCGCCTTGTAAACGAAATTATCGGCATTCTGGAAGCAAATGTTTATGGGAAAATTAAGGTTGGAGAAATCTGTCAGATGGTAAACTACAGTAAAACCTACATTTCCAAAGTATTTAATGAAACAGTGGGGCAAACCATTATCAGCTACTACACCAATCTTAAAATCAAAGAGGCAAAAAAGCTTATTCGGGAACGAACATACTCTTTTACGGAAATTGCCAATATGCTTTGCTTTAATGACCCCCATTGTTTTTCAAAAGTCTTTAAAAAGGTTACGAATATGTCCCCACGGGAATACTTACATTCCGTAACGATTTATATGGATTAGATTCGAAAGGAGAAAGTCCTTGAAAGCTAACTTACCGAGCACCATCATAAAGCTGAATACAGTTTTAAATATTGCCGCTATTGACAGTATTCACTACTTTGAGCTTGATAAAAACTTTCAGTTTCCGGGCGAACGGCATAACTACTGGGAAATGGTATATGTAGACAGCGGACAAATTGTTGCGACGGCAGATGATAAAAAGCACACGATCAGGCAAGGAGAGATTATCTTTCATAAACCCAATGAATTTCATGCTGTTAACGCCGACCAAAAAACATCTTCCAATGTATTTCTGATTTGTTTTGTTACCCCTTCCCCTGCAATGAACCGATTCCGGGACAAGATAATCACATTGCCGCAGGAACTAAAACCCTATATAAATATCATAATAGACGAAGGACGGAAAACATTCGATTTACCGTTTAACGACCCTTATGCGCCCTGTCTGGAGTTTGCAAAAGCGCCTCCGTTTGGTGGTCTGCAGCTTATAAAAACAGCGCTTGAACAGCTTTTAATATATCTTCTCCGCATTGAAAATGCGAAAGAAAGCGCCAAAAAGAAAAAAAGCGCTGAAAAAGAAACTGAAAACCGATTGACGAACGAAATCGTTTCTCTGCTTCGGGAGAATATTTACGGAAAAATAACGATGCCTGAAATCTGCGAAAAGCTGAGCTACAGCAAGGCATATATTTCCAAAGTTTTTAGTGAAAATATGGGACAAACCATTATTGCATATTATACGAGTCTAAAAATCAAAGAAGCGAAAAAGCTGATACGAGAACGCATGTATAGTTTAACAGAGATTTCCAATATGCTCCATTTTAGTGACCCCCACTATTTTTCCAGAGTATTCAAAAAAGAAACGAACATGTCGCCAAGAGCGTATTTAAAATCTGTAACGATTTATACTAAATAAAAAGGTCTGTAAAAAAATCCAGACCGCAAAAAAAGGAGCTGTAAATTTACAGCTCCTTTTTTTATTCACCTTTTTCTTCTTTCTTCTTTTTGATGAAAGCCGTTACTTTATCGATTGCCACGGGAATATAGTCAGCCAGCTTTTCAGGTGCTCCGGAAGATACCGGCAAAAACTGTACGTTGCCGCCGCACACCACCAAAAAACCCATGGGGTTAATGGATACGCCGCCACCCGTTCCACCGCCAAAATTCGAATCCTGACCGTCAACTGTTTTTACTTTCGCAGAAAACTCCGTGCCGCCTGCGCCAAAGCCGAAGCTTACACGGGAAATGGGGATGATGACGGTACCATCGGTCGTTTCCACAGGTTCTCCCACGATTGTGTTTACGTCTACCATTTCTTTGATACTGCCCATTGCCGTCTGAACCAGTTCTGTGATTTTAGTCATTTTATGTCTCCCTTTCGTATTTTATTTATTAGACCGAGGCAATAAATCAGCCGAAGCTGAAATTTGCCCTCGAATTCCGTTTCAAATCCTATGCCCCCGAAGACGGGCGTTATAATGACCTCATGTTTTTTTAAAACAAAATAGCGATCAATAGCCCCCAAAATACTGTATATGGAACCATACGCCGCACCCGTGGCAATCCCTGTATCTGCCGCATCGCCAAGGGAAAACTTTGCTTTAAAGGAAAACAGTGAAACCGTAAACTTTTTACGAAGGTACCGAAGTGCCTCCACGCCTTTTTTTAGGCCTTTTTCAACGTCGGCAAACGAAAGTTTTTTCTTTTCTTTCTCCCCTTTTATTTCTTCGGATACCGGTTTTGACTTTTCTTTTTCCAAAAGCTTTTTAAGATTAATTCGCACAGGGCCGATTCCGGCATAAAGGGTATAGGAAACCTCGCCGCCAATATAGGAAAAGGAACCCGAAACTTTCGCCGGCATGAAAAGGAGAATCGTAAAAAGCGCCAAAACTCCGCCTACGCCGATAAGCCAACCCAAAGCTTGTCCCCCTCCTTTTTCATGGTAGTATTTGCAAAATCACTCCGCATTATTCTCATAATTTACCTCCGGCAACGCTTCCAGAGAAGTGAGGCCGAAGCATCTTAAAAATTCTTCCGTTGTGGCATAAAGGATTGGACGACCCGGTGCATCGAGTCTTCCGGCCTCATCAATAAGGCCACGCTCGGCAAGCTTCAGCATGGAATAGCTCGAGTCCACTCCGCGAATTTGCTCCACACGGCTTTTCGTAATGGGCTGATGGTATGCAATGACAGACAAGGTTTCAAGGGCCGAAGGTGAAAGCCCACGCCTTCTTTTCGGCTCGGTAACCTTCCGCACCGCATCCGCATATTCTTCCCTCGTGCACATCTGGAATGCATCCCCTAAGGTAATGATTTTTATACCTCTTTGTTCATCATCATATTTCTTCTGCAAGCGCTCCATAAGCCCTCTTGCTGCCGGAATACTGATTTCAAGCGCAGCGGCAAGCTCACCGCAGCTTACGGATTCTCCAGCACCAAAAAGTACGGCTTCCGCTTTACATTCCAGCTCCTGTATCATCTGTATTTCCTCCGCAAAGAATAATTTCATCTTTTTGCATTTCAATATAGATTCGGCCACGGCTTACAAGATGCAATATGGATAAAAACACAGCAATACGGCCGTCTCTTGTTGTTATGCCCTCAAAAACTGCGGCAAAATGTCTCTTTTCGCCTTTTTTAAAGAGATTCTCGACCCTACGCATCGCATCGGGCAGAGAAGTGCGCTGCACCCTTACAACTTCTTTAAAAGCGGCAGGTTTTGGCGCTGCCTTTTCTTCCATGCGCCTTGCAACCTGCAAAAAAGCATTCCAGAGTTTTTCAATGGGTATATCTTCGTTTTCAATTGGCGCACTGCCGAGCGCCTCCGGTGCTTTGAAAAAGTTATCAACCGTACTGAACTGAATGGCCTCCAGCTTTCCTGCGGCCTCTTTTGCCGCTTTATAAAGGCGAAGCCTTTCTTCCAGTTCTTCCTTCGGGTCTACTTCCTCCTCTTCTTCCGTTTTTGGAAGAAGCAGGCGGGATTTAATATAGACAAGGTGAGAGGCCATGGCTAAAAAATCGCCCGTAACCTCCATATCCATTTGCGCCATTTGATCGAGATAATCAAGATACTGCCTAGTAATTTCCCCAATGGGAATATCAGTAAGATCAATTTTATGTTTGGAAACGAGGTGCAAAAGTAAATCGAGGGGGCCTTCAAACACTTCCAGTTTGAAACTTAGTGCATCCATTTCATCACCCTGCTATGAGAATAATCAGTTTATAGTATACACTAAAAACTGCATTTTGCATAAAGGAAAGCGGAATATCCAGAATATTCAGAAACAGAAGGAGCATTAATACGGGCATGGCATACCGCTCATACTGCATAAGCTGATAATACCACCGATTCGGGAGAAAGAAGGCGAGTATCTTCGAGCCGTCAAGGGGCGGAAAGGGAATCAAATTAAAGATGCCAAGACCGATATTCAGCATAATGCCCACGGCAAAGAGATTTGCAAAGAATTCAACGAGGAAAAAGTCACTCATCCCAAAAAGGCGGAATAAAAGCCCATAAAGTACCGAAAAGATAAGTGCCATCAAAAAGTTTGAAAGCGGGCCGGCAAGGCCAACAAGGCTCATGCCGCCTTTCGGATTTTTAAAATACTGGGGATTTACGGGCACAGGTTTTGCCCAGCCGAAACCAAAAACAAGCATGCAAATTGCACCCATAATATCCATATGATGGAAGGGATTTAAAGAAAGGCGTCCATAGGCTTTTGCCGTTCTGTCCCCCAGAAGATACGCCATATATCCATGTGCACATTCATGCACCGTAATTGCTAAAAAAACAATAGGCAGACGAAGTAACATCGTCCTAAGATCAAAACCGCCAAACAGCATTGATTTGTCTCCTTTATAAATCGAAGCGCACAAGGTCTTCGTACGTTTCACGGCGGACACAAAGCTTTGCCTCGCCGTCCTTTACCATAATCACCGCAGGTTTCGGCAGCCTGTTATAGTGGCTTGCCATGGAATAGTTATATGCACCTGTGGACAGAACTGCCAAAAGGTCACCTCTTTGTACCTTGGGCATTAAAATATCACGGATTAGAATATCCCCCGATTCACAGCATCTGCCGCAAATGGTAACCTTTTCTTCCCTTGCAGCTTCCGGTCTTTCCGGCAAAAGAGCATTATACTCTGCATCGTACATAATAAAGCGAGGATTGTCCGCCATGCCGCCATCCACGGAAACATATTTACGGATGCCGGGAATATCCTTGACTGTACCTACCGTATACACCGTGGTCCCTGCCTCACCCACAATGGAGCGGCCCGGTTCCACAATAAGAAAAGGATACGGCACGCCGTACTTTTCAGAGGCTTTCTTTACAGCCGAAATGGTGGCAAGCATTGCATCGTGATAGGGACGGGGCAAGTCTGTTTCCGTATAACGGATGCCGAAACCGCCACCGAGGTTCACGTCTTCCATATAGCGGCCCGTCTTTTCATAAACATCCGCCATAAGCTTTATCATAAGGTCTGCCGCCACCATGAAGGGTTCATCCTCAAAAATCTGGGAACCGATATGGCAGTGGACACCTTTGATTTCAAAATTCTGATATGTTTTGGAAAGGACACGGAGGGCATCGCCGGATTTTAGGCTTACACCAAACTTAGAGTCCTCCTGCCCTGTCTGAATAAAATCATGGGTATGTGCTTCAATTCCGGGCTTTATGCGAAGAAGGATGCGGGTTTTCGTGTTCCCTTCCATAAGCGAATCGAGAATATCCAGTTCTTCCTCGCTGTCCGCCACAATGTGGCCAACGCCGGCGGAAATAGCATACTGCATTTCTTCCATCGACTTATTGTTCCCATGGAAGCAAATATGTTCCGGCGGAAAAGAAACGGAAAGCGCTGTGTAAAGTTCGCCGCCGCTTACAACATCAAGACCAATGCCTTCTTCCTTTGCAATGCGGCACATTTCCTTTGTGCAGAAAGCTTTGGAGGCATAATGGACAAGGCCGTGCCCGTCATAAGCCGAATCCATTGCTGACTTATATGCACGGATATTTTCCTCAATTTGTCCTCTATCCATAATAAATAAAGGCGTGCCGAACTCTTTCGCCAATGCAGGTACTTCTGCACCGCCGATTGTCAGCACACCGTTTGTTTCTGAAACCTGTGTCATTACCTTGAAAACCTCCGTGAAACCTATTTATTTAAGTATATCACAAAGACTTTCGTTTGTAAAGATTTATTTTTCAATGATGGTATCGATAATACTGCCCAGCGTGCGAAAGGCTTTTGTGGCGCCTTTCTTCATGTTTTTGGCCTGTTTATCCTTAATCGGGTCCATAAGCATCCCCGTTACTGCACCGATTACAATGCCTGTAATCATACCCACGGTAAAACACGTTTTTGTCATGATTTCTCCTTTCAATTACAGAATACATGCTTGCCGATTGTCATAATAACCGGCCTTGTACGTATCCACTGATTGGTTGCTGTTCTTGGGTTATAGTAATAGATAGCACCGCCCACCGGATCCCAGCCGTTTAAAGCATCACGGGCTGCGCGGATACAGCTTGGACTCATTTCGGCATGGATTTGCCCGTCGCTTACCGCAGTAAAGGCTCCGGGCTGGTATACGACGCCTGCTATTGTATTTGGAAAAGAGGCGTGCCGTACACGGTTCATAATTACCGCACCGACAGCCACCTGCCCCGTATAAGGCTCGCCTCTCGCCTCCCCGTTTATGGCTCTTGCCAAAAGATACACATTGCTTTCATTGGCAGCGGCGCCGCCAGAGGAGCTGTTCCCCGCAGGAAGACCAAGTGCCGCAAGGGTTTCAGGCCCTGCAATCCCATCGGCACGAAGACCGTTTTTCTGTTGAAAATTCTTTACTGCAGTGCGAGTGGCGCTACCGTAAATACCGTCCACCTCGCCTTTATAATAGCCCCAGGATAAAAGGCGCTGCTGAATTTTAAAAACCTCTTCCCCACTCGAACCAAACTTTGACAAGGCCGGAAAGACCTGCGGCGTGGAAAGAACGTAAAAGATTGCGCCCACAATGCAGCATACTGCACCGATTCTCTGCCATTTCTTGTGCATAACTCCTCCAAAATCCTTTTTGAATGTAAAAAAGCCGTACTGAAAAGCTCAGTACGACTTTAGTTTTCTATAAACTGCTTTTTTTATACTGTTTTTCGCAAAAATATCTATTTTGCAAAATGTTCCAAAATTGCTTTGACAATTCTTTCGGAGGCGTGGCCATCCCCATATGGATTTACGGCTTTTGCCATTTTATCGTATTCTGTCTCATCGGTAAGAAGCGTTTTGGAGGCGGCATAAATATCTTCCTCACAAACGCCCACAACTTTTACCG
Source organism: Clostridia bacterium (assembly GCA_017436645.1). Taxonomy (GTDB): domain Bacteria; phylum Bacillota; class Clostridia; order UMGS1883; family UMGS1540; genus SIG447. The sequence goes on from JAFSCR010000011.1 coordinate 15,962, forward strand.
TGCCGGCTTCAACTGCTTCGGGGCGCTCCGTTTCCGTGCGGAGAACCAGAACGGGTTTTCCGAGAGAAGGTGCTTCCTCCTGCAGTCCGCCTGAATCCGTTAAAATCATATAAGAAAGTGCCATGGCATTATGCAGTTCTGCAACATCAAGAGGCGGAATAAGGTGCACATTTTTCATGTCCCCCAGAACTTCATTTGCCACCGACTGCACTGCAGGATTAAGGTGAACGGGATATACGACCTCTACATCCTCAAACTCCGTGGCAATGCGGCGAACGGCACGCATAATGTTATACAGCGGCTCGCCCAGGTTTTCTCTTCTGTGCGCCGTCATTAAAACAACACGTTTTTCCTTCCACGGAAGGGTTTTAAGCACTTCGTCGGAAAACATGTAATTTTCCTTAACCGTTGTTTTCAGCGCATCAATGACCGTATTCCCCGTGATGACGATTTTTTCTTCCGCCACGCCTTCACGAAGGAGGTTATCACGGTTTTTGGTGGTAGGCGAAAAATGTATGTCACTTAAAACGCCGGTCATTCTGCGGTTCATTTCTTCGGGGAACGGTGACCATTTATCAAACGTACGGAGGCCTGCCTCCACATGTCCGACTTTCGTGCCGCTGTAAAAAGCGGCAAGGGCACCGGCAAAGGTAGTTGTTGTATCGCCGTGCACTAAAACAATGTCCGGTTTTTCCTTTTCAAAAATCTCGCAAAGCCCCTCAAGGGCACGTTTTGTAATTCCCGAAAGCGTCTGCCGCTCTCGCATGATATCCAAATCAAAATCGGGCACAATACCGAAGATTTCAAGCACCTGATCGAGCATCTGGCGGTGCTGTGCCGTAACACAAACGCGGGACTCGATGCCCTCCGTTTTTTCAAGTTCTTTAACAAGCGGCGCCATTTTAATAGCTTCCGGTCGTGTGCCGAAAACGGTAAATACTTTAATCATCCGTTTTTTCCTCCTCGCCGGCCAATTTCTCTGTCTTTTCTTTTAGCTTTACACCGAATATTTTTGTGGCGGCAAAAATGGCAGCAATAACACCCAAAATCAGCAGTACTGCCTGCAGGCCGCCCGAGGAAACCAATACGACTGCACAAAGGCCTAAAACCGTGCACATCAGATAAATAATACCAACGGTTTTCTTTTGGGAAAAGCCCATGTCAAGAACACGGTGGTGCAAATGGTCACGGTCCGGCTCCATAATAGGTTTTCCCGCCTTCATACGGCGGATAATGGCAAAACCGGTATCAAAAAGCGGAAGGCCCAATACAAGAAACGGCACCGCCACGCTGATAACGGCATAGCTTTTAAAAAGCCCCATAATGGAAACGGTTCCCAAAATAAAGCCAAGGAACGTAGACCCGGTATCCCCCATGAAAATCTTAGCAGGATTAAAGTTATAGGGCAAAAAGCCAAAGCATGCGCCGGTCAGCGCCGCCGTTACAAGAGCTACCTCAAATTCGCCGACTAAAATTGCGATGCAAAAGAGAGACATGCATGCAATGGAGCTTACGCCTGCAGCAAGCCCGTCCAGACCGTCAATGAGGTTTACTGCATTGGTAACGCCCACAACCCAGAGGATGGTCAGAGGAATTCCCCAGAACCCAAGCTGAAGTACGCCTGTTTGCGAAATAAATGCAGGCACGGAAATCACATCTATCCTTACGTCGTGCAAAACAAGGATTGCCGCCGCAAGAATCTGGAAGGGAAGCTTTACTTTTGCGCTGAGTTTTTTTGCATCGTCAATAATGCCTACAACAAGAATAACAAGCGCACCGAGTGCCATTCCCCGTATACTTTTGTCAAGAATGCCAAACAGGATAACACTCGTGATAAACCCATAAAACATGGCAAGACCGCCGAGAAGCGGAATGGGTTTTTTATGAACACGTCTCGCCTCATCGGGTTTATCCACAATGTCAATTTTTTCAGCAATTCGCTTTACAAACGGTGTAGAGAGAAATGTGATAATAAACGAAACGGCAAATGCAAGAAGTAACAGAATTTTATTTTCCATATCTTACACATCCTTTTTTATGTCTTTCAGCGAAGTACAAATCCTACCTTATCATATACTTTGCGAAGTGTTTTTTCAGCGAGTTCGCCTGCTTTTTCCGCACCGGCCTTATAAACCGATTCAAGATAACTTTTGTCCTCGGAAATTGCTTTATATTTTTCCTGTACGGGGCGGAGTTCCTCACATACTGCTTCTGCAACACGCATTTTGAGGTTCCCGTATCCCTGTCCTTCAAATTCAAGTGCAGCTTCCCGGGGCGTTTTGCCCACAATGGCACCGTAAATGGAAAGAAGGTTATTTACCCCATGCTTTCCTTCCCTGTATTCGATTACGCCTTCAGAGTCCGTTACTGCTTTTTTCAGTTTCTTCACAATCACGTCGGGTTCGTCAAGCACCCAGATATAGCCGTTGGGATTGGGATCACTCTTACTCATTTTGCTGGTGGGATCCTGCAGGCTCATTACGCGGGCGCCGACAGGCGGAATATAGCCTTCCGGCACGGTGAAGGTGTCACCGTAAAGGTGGTTAAAACGAATGGCAATGTCACGGGCAAGTTCCAGATGCTGTTTCTGGTCCACACCCACGGGAACAAGGTCCGTGCCATACAAAAGAATATCTGCCGCCATCAGTACAGGGTATGTGAAAAGACCTGCATTAATATTATCCTCGTGCTTTGCGGATTTATCTTTAAACTGGGTCATACGGGAAAGCTCTCCCATATAGGTGTTACAGCTGAGAACCCAAGAAAGCTCTGCATGGGCAGGCACGTGGGACTGGAAGAACATAATGCTTTCATCAGGGTCTATGCCGCAAGCCATATAAAGTGCCAGAAACTGGAGTGCACGGGCACGAAGTTCTTTCGGATTCTGCCGCACGGTGATGGAATGCATATCCACAACGGAATAAATGCATCTGTAATCCTTTTGCAGTTTCACCCAGTTTTTAATTGCACCGATATAGTTACCGAGTGTGATACAACCTGAAGGCTGCACACCGGAAAAAATCATTTTTTTATCTTGCATTTCGAATTACCTCTCCAAGTCTTATGATACCCTCTTTAATTTTATCGGGCGCAGTCAGCGAATAATTAAAGCGCATATATCTTGCCCCCTCTTCGGGAACAGGCATACAGGTAGAGCCTGCAACGAATGCAACTTTTTCAGCTACAGCCTGTTTTAAAAGCGCATCGCTGTCATACCCTTCGGGAAGCGTGCACCAAAGGAATATGCCGCCTTCAGGCACGGTGTGAGTGCATTCCTTCGGGAAATAGGTGTCCATGGCATCCATCATGGCCCGGGCACGTTCTCTATAGAGTACTTTTGATTTTTCAATATGTGCGTCGAAATCAAAGCCGGCAAAGAACTCTGCCGCCATCATCTGCGGAAGCACACATGTGTGCACATCGGAAACCTGCTTGCAGATAATCATTTTTTCCATAATATCCTTCCGTGCAATCGCCCAACCGAGACGAAGCCCCGGAGAAATTGTTTTGGAGTAGGAGCCGGCATAAATGACACGGCCTTCCGTATCGAAGGATTTAATGGTGGGGACATCTTCCCCTGTAAAACGAAGCTCACCATAAGGATTGTCTTCTAAAATGTAAAAATCATGTTTGGAAGCAAGGTCTAAAAGGCGCTTGCGTTTTTCCGCCGACATGGTAATGCCGGAGGGATTCTGGAAGGTGGAAATGGTATATACCAGTTTGATTTTGTTATCTTTAAGATATTCTTCCAGAAGGTCAATATTCATGCCGTCCTCTTCAATTTCGATGCCGTGGAGTTTGGCATTATAAGAACGAAGGGAATTCATGCCGCCGATAAAGCTGGGGGATTCAAGCACAACCGTATCCCCTTCATTTAAAAGGGACTTAAATGTAAGGTCCAGCGCCTGCTGGCCGCCACTTGTAATAATCAGTTCGTCATGGTCATGGATATTCCCCTTTTTTTCCATACGAGCCCTCGTATATTCACGAAGGGGAACATAGCCTTCCGTAATGCCGTACTGCAGTGCTACCTTAGCATTCTCTTTCAGAATTTTCTGTGAAATTTCTCCTAAAAGTTCCCCGGGAAAAAGCTCGGGTGCAGGTGCGCCGCCGGCAAAAGAAATCATGTCCGGCTGGGCAAGGAGTTTAAACATTTCACGTATTGCGGAGCCTTTCAGGCTTTGTACTCTGTCTGCAAACATATTCTTCATCTCCATATTATGCAATAAATTGCCTATTATATAAAGTATATAATACCATAAATGCCCATAAAAGTAAAGAAAAACTTTTCTATTTCTGCCCTCTTGCGCCTTTAGGGCACACTTTCATGCAGACGCCGCACACAGCACCACGACCGATATGTTTAAACTTTTCTTTCATATAGTCGCTGCAGGCTCTGGCATCAAAGATATCTTCTCTTTCCATACCTTCTTCAAAGTTTACGTTTCGAATGGCCATGGCACCGCAGGCCTTGGCGCATGCATCACAGGTGCCGCATGCCGATTTCTGGGAAAAGGATACCGTTTCAAGGGGAGCATCGGTAAACACGGTGCCGAGGCGCACACGGGGTCCAAAGCCATTCGAAATGAAAAGACAGCTTTTCCCGATATAACCGAGGCCCGCCCGCACTGCCGCCATCTTATGGGAAAATATGCCCGAAAGTCCTTCTGTGGACTGACTTGCCGGTACAGCCGCCGCCCTGTATCCCTTCTCCTGCAGAAAAAGAACAAGGCGCATAGAAACCGCATCAATATGCGCGTTCATGGTACGGTAGTGATGAAAATAGGTGTGGGTGGGTTTATCCGTAATCTGGTCCACAACCGCCTCCGATAAATGAAACACCATACTGACGGTGTTTCTAAGGCCCGGAAACGGCGTTTCGGGACAAGTGGTAAAGCCAATTTCTGACACAAATTGTTCTTTTAAAAACTTCTGAATTTCTGTGTTCATATTCTTCTTCCTCAAGTCTTTTTTCTACTTCAATCAGTATAAATGTTTTTTCCTCTGTTTTCAAGCTTTTTATGACTATTTTTTCCTATTTTCGCAAATTATGCTTTACATATCCCCTTTTTTTTAGTAAAATATATGGAAGAGGTGAAATTATGGATATTCATGCACTTCGCAAACTTTTACATCACCACAATTACTTATATTATGTTATGGATGCGCCGGAAATCAGCGACTTTGAATATGACAGGCTTTTAAGGCAGCTTGAAGAAATGGAAAATGCGGACCCTTCTCTCATTACGCCCGATTCCCCCACACAGCGTGTAGGCGGCGAACCCCTTGAAGGATTTACGCAGGTTACCCACCAAGTGCCCATGGAAAGTCTGGCGGACGTTTTCAGCTTAGATGAGCTTATCGCTTTTGACAAGCGTGTTCGTAATACGATAGAAAATCCCAGATACACGGTAGAACCGAAAATCGACGGCCTTTCCGTTTCTCTTGAATACAGGGACGGCGTTTTCTTCCGTGGGTCTACCCGTGGAGATGGCATAATCGGCGAAGATGTAACAGGGAACCTGAAAACCATTCGTTCCATTCCCCTGACGCTTTCAAAACCCGTTCCCTATCTGGAGGTACGCGGCGAAGTATTTATGCCGAAAAAAGCATTCGAGGCGCTCAACAGCGCAAGAGAACTTGCAGGTGAGCCGCTTTTTGCAAACCCCCGAAATGCCGCCGCCGGCTCCCTTCGTCAGCTGGACCCGTCGGTTGCCGCTTCCAGAAAGCTTGATATTTATATTTTTAATATTCAGAATATAGAGGGTGAAACCCCCGCTTCCCATAGCGAAGGGCTCGCCTTTCTTCGCACGCTCGGCTTTAAGGTCATTGATACAAGACCGTCCATGTGCACCATTGAGGATGTGTGGAAGGTGATTTCCGAAATAGGAGAAAACCGTGACGGACTCGCCTGCGATATTGACGGCGCCGTCATTAAGGTTGACTCTCTTTCTGACCGAGCGGCGCTCGGCAGCACTTCCAAATATCCGAGATGGGCGGCAGCATATAAATTTCCGCCTGAGCAAAAGGAAACAACCCTTGAAGATATTATCATTCAAATCGGGCGTACAGGTGCCGCAACCCCAAATGCCGTGCTCAGCCCTGTCCGGATTGCAGGCTCTACCGTAAGCCGTGCAACCCTTCATAATATTGATTTTATAACGGAAAAGGATATCCGCATCGGCGACCGTGTACTGGTGCAGAAGGCCGGTGATATTATTCCGGCAGTTGTCTGCTCTCTCCCTGCAAAGCGCACAGGAAATGAAGTCCCTTATAACATGCCCGAGAATTGTCCCGTTTGCGGTGCGCCGCTTTTAAGAGAAGAAAACGAAGCGGCCTATAGATGTATTGGGGACAGATGTCCGGCACAGGCCGCACGCAGTATTATCCATTTTGCAAGCCGTGATGCTATGGACATTGAAGGCCTTGGCCCCGCCCTTGCCGAAAAACTCCTGCAGGAAGGAAAAATTCATTCCTTTGCAGATTTATATTGTCTTACAAAGGACGACTTAAAAACCCTTGAAGGCTACGGAGATAAGAGTGCGGAAAACTTGATTTCCGCCATTGAAAACTCAAAACAAAAAGGGCTTTCCGCCCTCCTTTTCGGCCTTGGAATCCGCCATGTGGGCAAGCGTGCCGCCGCCATTCTTTCTTCCCATTTCGGCTCCCTCGACGCACTTCTCAGCGCCTCGAAGGATACGCTCAGCTCCATTCATGAAATCGGCGAAAAAATGGCCGAAAGTATTGTTGCCTATTTTGCAGATGAAAAGATACAAGAAAATCTTGCTCTTCTCCGTGAAAATAATGTGAAAATGACGGAAGACAAAAAAGAAACCGGCACACTTTTTGCCGGCAAAACATTTGTACTCACCGGCACACTTCCCACATTTTCGAGAGCAGAAGCTTCAAAGCTGATTGAGGACGAGGGCGGCAAGGTATCCGGAAGCGTTTCCAAAAAGACGGACTATGTTCTGGCAGGCGAAGAAGCCGGCTCAAAACTTGAAAAAGCAGAGGCACTTGGCATTCCCGTTCTGGACGAATCCGCATTTTTGGCGCTCCTTGGGAGGAACTAGTTTTGCAGAAAGTATTAAGCTATGTACGCCGTGCGGTTGACGATTACAATATGATTTCCGAAGGCGACAGAATCTGTGTTGGTGTATCGGGCGGAAAGGACAGCGTAACGCTGGCACTTGCCCTTCATGCCCTCAGTAGATTCTACCCCAAAAAATTCGAGGTGGTTCCCATCACCTTAAGCCTTGGATACGAAGAAATGGATTTTACCCCTCTTAAATCATATTTTGCCGAAAACGGCATGGATTTAATTATTAAAGAAACAAATATAAGAGAAATTCTTTTTGACATCCGGAAAGAAGAAAACCCCTGCTCCCTTTGTGCAAAGCTTCGACGAGGGGCCCTTCATGATGCGGCGCTTGAGGCAGGCTGCAGAAAAGTAGCACTCGGGCACCATAATGACGATGCCCTCGAAACCTTTATTCTGTGTCTTTTCTATGAAGGCAGACTCCATTCTTTCAGTCCCGTAACGTATCTGGACAGAAAAGACATCCATGTCATCCGCCCCATGCTTTATATGCAAGAGCAGGATGTTGTCGGTTTTATAAACAGAAGCGGCGCACCGGTGGTACATAACCCTTGCCCTGCAAACGGTTATACGAAACGCCAGTATGCTAAAGAACTCCTTTCAGACCTCAGCCGTGAAAATCGGGGACTGAAAGAAAGAATATTCACAGCCATGACGAATGGCCTTGATAATTACCGAAAGGATGAAGAAAAATGAAAGTAAAAAAAGCAGTTATCCCTGCCGCAGGATTCGGCACACGTTTCCTTCCCGCCACAAAGGCAGTACCCAAGGAAATGGTTCCCATTGTGGACACGCCTACCCTTCAGTATATTATTGAAGAGGCTGCCGCATCGGGCATTGAGGACATCTTAATTATCACCGGCCGCTCCAAGCGTGCCATTGAGGACCATTTCGATAAATCCTACGAACTGGAAACAGAACTTGAAAAAAGCGGTAAAACCGAGTACCTTGCCGAGCTTCAGCGCATTTCTTCCCTTGCAAACATTCACTATGTACGCCAGAAGCAGGCGCTGGGTCTTGGCCATGCCATTCTTTGCGCCAAGACATTTGTAGGGAATGAACCCTTTGCCGTTTTACTCGGTGACGATGTTGTCCGTGCTGAAAAGCCTTGCCTTGCCCAGATGATTGAAGTTTTTGATAAATATCAATCTTCCATCCTCGGCGTACAGGAAGTAGCACCCGAAGATGTTTCCAAATACGGTATTATTAAGACGGAAGACGTTGAAAAAGATATTTACAGAGTACGTGGCATGGTTGAAAAGCCTTCTCTTGCAGAAGCTCCGAGCCGCATTGCCGTTCTCGGTCGCTACATTATCACCCCTGAAATCTTTGAACTTCTCGAAAACACAAAGCCCGGAAAGGGCGGCGAAATTCAGCTTACCGACGCCCTTTGCACACTTGCGGAAAAACAGCCTATGTACTGCTATAACTTTGACGGCAAGCGTTATGACGTGGGCAATAAACTCGGTTTCCTCCAGGCAACGGTGGAATACGCCCTCGCCCGCAAGGATCTGGGTGCACAGTTCCGTACATACTTAAAAGAACTTCTTGGAGAATAAAATGATTAAGATTCGGGCACATGCCAAAATCAATCTATCACTCGATATTGTCGGTAAACGGGAAAACGGATATCATGACCTTTCCATGGTTATGCAATCTATCCGCCTCGCAGATGAAATTACATTAAAACCGCAGAAGGACATTTCTGTGCAAAGCGATCTCAAATTTCTTCCTTGTGACGACCGAAATATCGCCTACCGTGCCGCTCGTCTTTTTTTAGAAGAAATCGGCTCCGTTTCCGGCATCGGTATCCAAATTAAAAAACAAATCCCCGTTGGAGGCGGACTTGGCGGCGGCAGTGCAGATGCCGCCGCAGTCCTTATGGGCCTGAATCGCATGTTCGGCTTCCCCGTTTCCTTCGAGAGACTTCTCGAAATCGGTCTTGCCTGCGGTGCAGATGTGCCCTTTTGCATGACAGGTGGCACGTGCCTTGCAGAAGGTCTTGGCGAAAAGCTTACCGTACTGCCTCCCATGCCCAATTGTCATATTCTTCTTTTACGGCCCCAATTTCCTTTGAGCACAAAAAAAATATTCGGCCTTGTGGATATGCAGAAAATTAATTTTCACCCCGACACAAAAGGCATTATAAACGCCCTTCACAACAGGGATCTGGAAGGCATTTCCGTGCGGCTGTTTAACTGTCTGGAAGATTTTGTTCCAAGACCTGAAATTGCCGAATACAAAAGGCTTCTTCTTGCGGAAAATGCGGATGCGGCACTCATGACGGGTTCCGGCTCTGTGGTTTACGGCATCTACCGCAGTCTTGAAAAAGCAAACGCCGCCAAAGAAAAATTTGCAAAAATGGGACTTCGTCCCTATCTTACCGCCCCTGTTTCCAAAGTTTTTTAAAAAAACTGTATGTTTTGCATATTATCCCTCGAATACGGTAAAACTCTTTTTTGAGGTGATAACATGAAAAAATGTATAATTGCACTATGTATGGGACTCTTGATAACCACATCCCTTACCGTGTATTCCAATACAATGCAGGAGAAGGTGGCGCAGAACGTTTTAAGACTCCATGTTCTTGCAAACAGCGACGAAGCATGTGACCAAAACCTGAAACTAAAAGTCCGTGACAGGCTCCTTTCAGAAAGCCGTTCCCTTTTTATAAACTGCAAAACGCCGGAAGAATCGAAAGTTGTTTTTCTCCGTGAAAAGGAAAGGCTTGAAACCGTGGCCGAAGACGAAATCCGTTCAAACGGATTTTCCTATCCTGTTACGCTTTCCCTAGAAAAGACCTTTTTCCCCACTAAATATTATGACGGTATCGCCTTCCCTGCAGGGGAATATGACGCTGTCCGTGTGGAAATCGGAAAAGCTGCGGGACAGAACTGGTGGTGTGTTATGTTTCCGCCCCTTTGTTTTGTGGATGGCAGCGTCTCGTCCCAAAGCCATACTGCCCTTTCGGATTCCGTCGGCGATAATGCTCCGCTTCTGACGCCTAACGCTTCGACCGATGTGCAAATCCGCTTTAAAGTGGTCGATTTTTTTCAAAATGCAACCCATGTTATAAAAGCGGCACTACGCCGTGCATAAAATTCACCCTGCCCTGTGGCAGGGTTTTTTTATAATTCATAAAAAAGTGTATTGACCGCCTTGACAAAACGCCAAACTTCTTATATAATGGTTGTCGCATGGGAATAATGCACGGAATAAAAATTTTTTGCATAAATTTTCAAAAACTATTGCATAATTATTTATTCTGTGTTATTATATACACAATGTAATTATATTTTTGAAAGGATGAATACATATGGAAAAAATCGTACTCGCATACTCCGGCGGTCTTGACACTTCTATCATCATCGCATGGCTTCATGAACATTATGACTGTGAAGTTATTGCCGTTTGTGGTGATGTAGGTCAGGGCAAGGAAACAGAAGGCCTTGAAGAACGTGCCCTCAAAAGCGGCGCTTCTAAGCTCTACCTTGAAGACCTCAGAGATGAATACGTAAAAGACTTTATCTTCCCCACCGTAAAGGCAGGCGCAGTTTATGAAGGCAAGTACCTTTTAGGTACCTCTCACGCCCGTCCCATTATTGCAAAGCGTCTTGTTGAAATTGCAAGAAAAGAAGGCGCAACCGCCATTTGCCACGGTGCTACCGGTAAGGGTAACGACCAGGTTCGCTTTGAGCTGACCATTAAAGCACTCGCTCCCGACCTTAAGATTATTGCTCCCTGGCGTATGTGGGATATTACTTCCCGTGAAGACGCTGTTGACTATGCAGAAGCACACAACATTCCCATTCCTGTTACGAAGAAGGACTTATACTCCCGTGACAGAAACATCTGGCACATCAGCCACGAAGGTATGGATCTGGAAGATCCTGCAAATGAACCCCAGCTCGATTCTCTCTTAAAGCTGACCGTTCCGCCGGAAAAGGCACCGGACGAAGCAAAATATATTACAATTGACTTTGAAAAAGGTGAACCCGTAGCGCTCGACGGCGAAAAAATGGGCCCTCGTGCTCTCGTTGAAAAGCTCAACGAAATCGGCGGTGCTTACGGCATCGGTATTACCGACATCGTGGAAGACCGTTTGGTTGGCATGAAGAGCCGTGGTGTTTACGAAACACCGGGCGGCACCATTCTTTATGCCGCACTTCAGGAACTGGAATACCTCTGCCTTGACCGTGACACCCAGGCTTTCAAACGCCAGGCTGCCATTAAGTTCTCTGAACTGGTTTATGACGGCAAGTGGTACACACCTCTCCGTGAAGCACTTTCCGCTATGATTGATTCCATGGAACAAACCGTTACAGGTTCTGTACGCTTAAAGCTCTATAAGGGCAGCATTTCTGCTGCAGGTGCAAAGAGCCCCTACTCCCTCTACAATGAGGATATTGCAAGCTTTGGCGACAGCCATGAGCTTTACAGCCACAAGGATGCGGAAGGCTTTATCAATCTCTTTGGTCTTCCCTTAAAGGTCCGTGCCATGATGAAAGAAAAAGTGGGGGAATAAACATTGAAGCTTTGGGGCGGTAGATTTCAAAAAGAAACAGATAAACAGGTGGACGATTTCAATTCGTCCATCCGTTTTGATGCCCGTATGTACCGTGAAGATATCACGGGCAGTATGGCGCACGCCAAAATGCTTGGCAAACAAAATATAATAGACCCTCAGGAAGCCGAGCTTATTGTGAAAACCCTCGGCGAAATCCTTGAGGATATCGAGGCCGGCAAGGTAGAATTTTTAGTGGATGCAGAAGACATTCACATGAACGTGGAAAAGCTTCTTACGGACCGTATCGGCCTTTCCGGCAAACGCCTCCACACCGGCCGAAGCCGTAATGACCAGGTGGCACTTGATATCCGCATGTATTTAATGGCACAGGAAAAAGAAATCACGTCTTGTCTTTCTGCACTACTTGAAGTTCTCACTTCCCTTGCAAGAAAGCATATCCATGTGATTATGCCGGGGTATACGCATCTCCAGAAAGCACAGCCCATTACCTTTGCCCATCATCTTATGGCTTACGCCCAGATGTTTATGCGGGATATGGACAGAATTGCGGACTGCTATCATCGCACGAGCGTTATGCCTTTAGGCTCCGGCGCTCTGGCAGGCACCACCTATCCTTTAGACCGTGAATACGTCAAAGAACTTTTGGGCTTTGAAAAAATCACCGATAACTCTTTAGACGGCGTAAGCGACCGTGATTTTGCCCTGGAGCTTGCGGCTGACCTTTCCATTTTGATGGTACACCTGAGCCGTTTCTCCGAAGAGCTTATCTTATGGAGTAGCCACGAATTTTCCTTTGTGGAAATGGACGATGCGTATTCCACAGGCTCCAGTATTATGCCGCAGAAGAAGAATCCCGATGTTGCCGAGCTTATCCGTGGCAAAAGCGGCAGAGTGTTTGGTGACCTTATGGGCCTTTTGACCGTAATGAAGGGTCTTCCCCTTGCCTATAACAAGGATATGCAGGAGGATAAGGAACAGATTTTTGACGCTGTGGATACGGTGCTTCTCTGTCTCCCCGTCTTTACGAATATGTTGTCCACCATGAAAATCCGTGAAGATGTAATGTATCGGGGCGCAGGCGGCGGATTTACGAATGCCACGGATGCGGCTGACTATCTCGTTAAAAAAGGACTTCCCTTCAGAGAAGCCCACGAGATTTTAGGAAAGCTTGTATTTTATTCTATTGAAAAGGGATGCGCCCTTTCAGACCTTTCCCTGGAAGAATACAAACAGGTTTCTCCCGTTTTTGAGGAGGATATTTATTCCGCCATCAGCCTTGAAACCTGTGTGAATGAAAGAAGCCTTCCCGGGGGACCTTGTGAAAAGGCCGTTCTGAAAACCATTGAAAAGTGTGAGGAATTTATAAAGAACTTTTCGATATAATTGAGCACATATAAAAAAGGAAAACGCAATGCGTTTTCCTTTTTTATAGTTGGCCCTATTTTTCGTTTAACTGCTATTAAAAAAGTTTCCACTTATTTACTGAATATTTGGTTGAAACAACGGTACCGTTTGCCCGAAGTCCTACTGCAAAATCCTCCCCCGCCGCTATTGCAACAATATCTGTCCATTCTCCAACATTGCATTTTTCTCCTACTGCAATGACCGTTCCGTCTGCTTTAAGACCTACAATAAGATCATCTCCTGCACTTACTGCTACAATGTTTGTCCAGCCGGAAACAGTTTGATTCCCTTTTGCAACGACCGTTCCGTCTGCTTTAAGTCCTATGGTACAATACTCTGCTGCACTTACTGCCACAATCTCTTCCCATCCTTCAACATCGCATGTCCCAGCATATGTATCCCCTATTGCAACGACCGTCCCGTCTGCTTTAAGACCCACTGTATGACCTTGTCCTGCACTTACTGCTACAATGTTTGTCCAGCCGGAAACATTGCATTGACCAAACAGATTATGCCCTGTTGCAACGACCGTCCCGTCTGCTTTAAGTCCTACGGTATGCCAGCTTCCTGCACTTACTGCTACAATGTTTGTCCAACCAGAAACATTGCATTGCCCCTGATCATTAACTCCTGTCGCAATAACAGACCCGTCTGCTTTGAGCCCTACTGTATGATTATTTCCTGTAGCTAGTGCTGTAATAGTTGACCAGTTAGAAACGTCACACTGACCAAATTTATTGTTTCCCGTTGCAACAACTGTGCCATCCGCATTTAATCCAACTGCGTGGGCGAAACCACAAGAAATGCGTTTATCATACTCGTTATAATAATTTTTTATTATCGAAAAAGCATCTTTATGGTTTGGATTTTCTTTTAAGATTGCAATAGCTTCCTTTGTTTTCCCTTCTTTCAACAGTTTAATTGCTTCATTGTAATTGTTGTCATTGAGGTTATTTTTACATTTTTCAACTTTGGCGTAACTGTCTTTGTAACCGTTGAGTGATTCAAACGTGGTAATCGCTTCTTTCCACTTATCCTCATTCATTAATTTAGATGCCTCGTTGTATTTACATTCCACAATCTTTTCACTACTATCTTTATAGCCGTTCATTGCTTCAAATGCTGATATCGCTTCCTCGTATTTTGCAGATTCCATCAGTTTAACAGCTTGATTGTATTTAATATTCGGAATCATCACATTCAAAATTAGATTGGCCATAACAATCACTGCACATATAACAGCAATTATTATAAACACAAGTTTAAAGGTGCGCTTTGTTTCATTTTTTAGTTCTTCTATTTTCTGTAGACATATCTCCTTTAGTTCATCCGCATCTTTCCAACCGGGAATTGCTTCCAGTTGACGGATTGCACTTGTATAACCCACTTCGTTCTTAAAAGACATATCCTCTTTTGCCATACTCAAAATGGCATCTTTCCGAAGCGCGTCAGCTTCTATAACGCACTTTTCTGCAAGCGTAACCGAGTCCTTATATCCTTCAAGGTTTTTAAACAGTTCTTCTGCTTCTTGATATTGCTCTACAGCTACTGCAGATTCAAATGCTTCGAGAGCCATATTATATGCTTCCAATTTTCGCATTTCTTCTGCCTGCTCCAAGCACTTTTGTCTAAGCTGTTTGGAATCCTTATAATTTCCATCTACATTTGAAAAGAGCTTTTCCGCATTTTTAAAATCCTCTTCTGTTTTTGCAGAATTCATGGCAGCCAAAGCTTTCTGGTATTCTCTGTTCATAGCAAATTCCAGATACCCTTCCAGTTCAGCCTTCAACTTCTCATCGCCATATCGGATAGCCTTCTCGTAATTTTTGCTCCCTTCAAAAAATTCTGTCAAATCTTTGATACGCTCACGTTTTCTAACATGAAATTCTACCATCAATTTACCGAGATATGCCTCTGCGCATTTCGGGTCAATGTCCAAAACCTTCTCGCAATATTCATCTGCGCTTTCCCAATCTCGATCATCTAAAAAGATAAATGCTCTTTCCAGAAGTGAATCGACATTGGCACCTGCAGATTCAGCGGAGACAACCGTTTCTTTTACAATCGTTTTCGTCGGCTTGTCGCCGCCCACAATTTTCTTAATACCGCGAATAAGGTCCTGCATAAAGCCGAGCTTTGACATATCCTGTGCCTGCAGGTGAGAAAATTCTTCGGGAAGGTCATAGGGGTCCATATCACGATAGGCAGGAATCAGCATTTTACCGGCGCCATTTTTAATCAACGCCAAATAGCGACTCCATTCATTTTTTACCCAAACAGCATTGAAATGCTCCTGCTTTGTGCCAAGCACAACCATGACCTTTGCGCTGTTTAATGCTGCAAAGATGTATGGCTCATACGCTGAACCGAGCTTGTCTTCAAGAGTAATTCTTGCAAAGAATACCTTAAAACCTTCCTCTGTCAACTGATAATACAGCTCATTTGCCAAAACACTATCGGGGGTTCTTCTGCCGCTTGCATCCGTTTCCTTATAGCAGATGAACACATCGAAAGGCTCTTCCTTTTGGGAAATGGCCAGGATACCCTTTTGAATTTCGTTAATGGCGTTGGCTTCTTCCTCATAAAGAGACTTTTGGAAACCATCAGCGTACCGCAGGGCGGATTTATAATTATCGTCATCAAATATGGAGGTAAACTGTGCGCGGTTTACCGTGGGAATGCGCTTATGGGAAGCCGGATCCTCCACGTACTCAATACCATATCGGCAAAGAACAAGCGACCAATATGCTTCCGCATCGGTGCTATCCTCATTTAAAATCTGCTCGTAAATACCCATCGCCTTATCAAACTCATTGTTACGACGAAAATGGTTGGCACGGTCGTACATCTGCGAACGTTTTTCGTCATCGAGCTTCGGCAAGGTTTGCCTCGTGCCACAATATTCACAGGTAAAAACGGTTTCGTTGTTGATTTCTAATGTACCGCCGCACATTTTACATTTAAAGACTGTCATAAGTATCCTCCCACTTTTTTAAATGTCACTAAAGGGTTTTATCCGCCCGGCAAAGTAGTACGAGGGCGCTTCCGCCATGCACGGAAATGTGGGCGGTTTCTTTTTTTATTTCATTGCTGATACCAAGTGTATCCCCAATGCGAATAAGGGCGTTTTCTGCCGTATATTTTGTGCCTGAAAGGGATACGGTGGCATCCTCGAAAAAGGGAATCAGGGACAGATAGTGATTTTCCCTTTTAGATAGGGTAACTTCCCCACTTAATAGGAACATATAGGTGTCACCATCCTCAAAGGTAAGGCTTGCACCTCTATCCCTCGCCCATTTCATAAGACCAATATTGCCGAGAAAATGGTCACATCTGCCACCGAAAACGCCAATGCAATAAATCTCTTTAAATCCTTTCTTTATGGCTAAATCAATAGCAAGTTGCAAATCCGTTTCGTCCTTTTCGGCAGGATAGGTGTGCCTTTCAATGCCTTCGGGAAAGGGGATATCGAGACTGTCAAAATCGCCAAGGAGGACATCGGGAACGAGCCCAAGCGCCTTGCAATGACGATAGCCCCTATCGGCACAGATTAAAAAATCCGTGTCGAGGGGCTTATAAAACGTATAATCCTTTATATCTGCGCCCGCCATAATGACGGCTCTTTTTTCAGAATACATCAGCCTTTATATGCCTTGTCCTTGAGATTCTGAATTGCAGCAGCCTTATCTTCTTCATAGAATACTGCAGCGCCTGCAACGATAACGTTCGCACCGGCTTCGGTAACTTCATAGATATTGCCTGCACCGATACCGCCGTCAATCTGGATGTCCTTATCGGGATACATGGCACGGATTTCACGCACTTTGCCGAGAACATCGGGAATAAACTTCTGTGCGGTAAAGCCGGGGTTTACGCTCATAACAAGAATCATATCGGCAAGGTGGCCTACTTCGCGAATCATAGAAACAGGCGTGCCGGGATTTATGGCAAGGCCAACCTTACAGCCATTGTCACGAATCTGCTGGAGGGCACGGTGGATGTGGTTCGTCGCTTCCACGTGGATGGTAATGATGTCAGAACCGGCCTTTGCAAAGTCAGCTATGTACTTTTCGGGGTTTTCAATCATCAGATGCACGTCAAGTACCATACCCGTATGGGGACGAAGGGAGGCTACCGTGCCGATACCGAAAGAAAGGTTCGGTACAAAGTGACCGTCCATAACGTCAACGTGCAGATATTCTGCACCGCCGTCTTCTACGAGCTTTGCCTGATTTTTGAGATCTGCCATGTCACATGCCAGAATGGAGGGGGAAATTTTAATCATTTTTATTCTTCCTTTCCTATTTTCCAAAATTTATTTTCCTTCAGCTTATCATAAAAATACTGATAGCTTTCGTAACGTTTTTCATGAACCTGACCGCTTTCAACCGCCGCTTTGACACTGCAGCCCGGTTCTTTTAAATGGGTACACCCTGTAAATTTACATCCGTCTTCTATTTTGGCAGATTCTCTGTATAATGCCCAGAGCCTGTCCGCCGTAATACCGGGAAGTTCCACCCGGCTGAAACCCGGGGTGTCCAGAATATAGCCGCCATCTTTTAAAGGGAACAGTTCCACATGTCTTGTGGTGTGCTTGCCGCGGGCAAGCTTTTCGCTGACCTTTCCTGTTTCAAGGCATAAATTGTCGCCCACAAGATTTAAAAGGCTGGATTTTCCAACGCCGGAATTGCCTGCAAACGCTGTGACACGTCCCGAAAGATAGGGCCTTAAAGCTTCGATGCCCTTTTCTTCCTTGGCACTTGTTACAACCGTTTCGTATCCTGCATTTTCATAAATTTCGCAAAATGCACGGCAATCTTCTTCGCTTGCGAGGTCACTTTTATTAATGCAAAGCATGGCGTCAATACCGGCGTGCGCCGCAGAAAGAAGGAATGCATCAATCATGAACATATCCACCGCCGGAGACTTCAGCGATGCCACAACCATAATGCGGTCTACATTGGAAACAGGGGGTCTTATCAGTGTGTTTTTCCTTGGCAGAATTTCTATGACGGCATCCATGCCTTCGGAAAGCACGACCCTATCTCCCACACGGGGAATGATGTTTTCTTTTCGGAATCTGCCGCATGCACGGGTTTCATATACGGTGCCGTCATCCGTTGAGACATAGTAAAACCCGCCGATGCCTTTTGTTATGATGCCTTGCCTCATACCTATCTCCTATTCCTCGCTTTTTTCGAGGCGTTTTTCCATATAATATGCATTATCGATATAAATTTGCACCGTGCCGGTTTCGAGATGTGCATTAAAGTTCACGGTGACCGGTGAGTGAGAAGTTTCATAGGAGCCTTCGAAAACAGTTCTGGCACCATCCATAATCTGAACGCTTACTTTTTCCTTATCCTCCGGCAACGGCAGGATGAAAGAATAGTTTTCGCCGGGGCCTGCAGGCTCTAATTCGCCTGTGCTTACTGCAAATTCAACTGCCGCTCCTTGCGACGCCATACTGCCTGCATGAACGGACTGGTAAATGACCGTGCCCTTTTTATGGGAGCTTGTTCTCGGCTCTAAAACAACAGGAATCAGTTCGCTATCCTCTAAAAGCTTACGCGCTTCCGCTTCCGTGTGTCCGTAAAGTGAGGGTACTGCGACCTCTACTTCACTTTTGCCAAGGCTTACAACAAGCATAACCGTATCGCCTGTTCTTAAGGTATAACCCGAATTGGGATTTGTGCGGACAATGGATCCTTTTTCAATCTCATCAGAATGTTCTTCGGAAAACTGAGGCACAAGTCCTAACAGTTTTAACTCTTTCTCGGCAGTTTCCCGCTTTTTATTTACATAATCTGCAAGTTCAATCTTCTGGGTCCCACGGCTGACGGTGACCATAATTTTTGTTCCCACCGAAACCTTGGTTCCTTCAGCGGTATCCTGCTCGATAATAAAGCCTTCAGGAATATTACTGCTGTATACCGTATCTTTTTCAACGATATCCAGTTTTTTATTCTTCTGCTTTGCATCGCTTATGGACATATTGAGAAGGGACGGCACCACCACTTTTTTGCCGCCGGACGGAAACATCATTTTAGCCGCAAACACGCCCAGCACGCTGATAATAACTACTGCCGTTGCGATTGCCGCCGCCACCGCCACGGTGTCTTCTTTCCGTCGTTTTTTCTTTCTGTCTTTTACAACGACTTCTTCCTGCACCAGTGACGGGAGTTTCCGTGTGGAAAACTTATCGGTATGCATTTGCGGTGTTTCTCCGCCGCAAAGAAGGCGAAGGTCTGTGATGAGTGCCTCAACGGAAGGATAGCGTTCCGATGTATCCTTTGCCATGGCACGAAGAATCATATTTTGAATTTCCGGTGTAATCTGCTCGTTTTTTTCCATCGGGGGCACAGGCGCTTCTTCCAGATGCTTCATGGCTACTGCCACAGGGGTTTCGCCGTCAAACGGAAGTGAGCCTGTAAACATTTCATACATCATGATACCCAGCGAATAAATATCACTGCGTTCATCCGTAAAGCCACCCCTTGCCTGTTCAGGCGATGCATAGTGCACCGAACCGATTGCGCTGGCGCCTGCAACATTTGTGGAAGCGCTGACTGCACGGGCAAGACCAAAGTCCGTTACCTTCAAAACGCCTTCGTTCGTAATAATAATGTTGTGGGGTTTAATATCTCTATGAATAATGCCTTTTTGGTGTGCATGTTCAAGTGCCGATGCAATCTGTCCTGTAAAATCCACAGCTTCATTGACGGACAGTGTGCCTTTTCTATGCATATATTCCTTAAGCGTAATCCCCTCAATGCATTCCATGACGATATAGTTCAGTTTACCGTGTTTGCCAACATCATAGACGGAAACAACATTGGGATGGGAAAGGCTGGCCGCCGCCTGCGCCTCAATGGTAAAGCGTTTTAAAAACTCTTCATCCTCCTGAAACTCGGGACGCAAAATTTTAACGGCAACGTTTCTGTTTAAAAGACGGCAACGGGCTTTATAGACAATGGCCATGCCGCCTGCGCCTATGTTTTCCAAAAGCTCATAGCGGTTACTAAGTACTGAACCTACCATTTATGCTTCCTCCTTATGAACGTTTTTAAATACAATCGCCGTAATATTATCACGGCCGCCATTTTCATTTGCACGGTTTACAAGGTTTGATACAACTTTGTCAAGGTTCTGATCTGAAATCAAAAGATTTTTAATTTCTGTTTCGGAAAGCATATTGGAAAGGCCATCCGAACACATGAGAAGAATATCATCTTCAAAAAGGGGAACTGCGGTAAAATCATTTTCCACAGAAAAGTTTGTACCGACGGCACGTGTAATCACATTTCTGTTCGGATGGTTTTCGGCTTCCTCTTTCGATATCATGCCGCTATCCACCATTTCTTCCACCAGAGAATGGTCCTTCGTAATAAGCGAAAGTTCACCGCCCCGAAGAAGATAAACACGACTGTCTCCCACGTGTGCCACATACAATATATCAAAATCTACAAGGCAAATATCCATGGTTGTACCCATGCCCGAAAACGCTTCCGTGTTTTGTGCACGGCTATACACCATTTTATTGGCATAATTTACAGCATTTTTTAAAAGACGCTTTGTTTTCTCTTCGCTAAGGTCCAGCGTTTTCTGCATGCGGATAAAGGTTTCCGCGCTTTGGGCCGCCGTTCGGCTTGCAATATCGCCGGACAGGTGACCGCCCATGCCGTCACAAAGAATAAACAGGGACGGGGTATCGCCATTTGCCACGTAGAAATCCTGATTCATCTTTCGTTCTTTCCCTATATCGGTTTTTGCCGCAAAGGTTATCATAGGCAGTTATCCTTTCTTTTGGCCGCTCTGCGAAGCTGACCGCAGGCCGCATCAATATCTGCACCCATCTTGCGCCGCACCGTAACCTGTGTGCCGGCTTTTTCGAGGGTTTTTACAAACATTTCTGCCGTCGCTTTTTCACTTTTCTGAAACGCTCTCTCTTCCACGTGATTTACGGGAATCAAATTGACATGAAAACCGCTAAAGCCGCCAAGAAGCGCAGACAGCTCTTTTGCATTTTCCACGCTGTCGTTTACGCCGCGAATGAGTGCATATTCAAACGTAACACGTCTGTGAGTCATATCAAAATATTTTCTGCTCTCTGAAACCAGTTTTTCTATGGGCACGCTTTTTGCGATTGGCATTAATTTTTTTCGAATTTCATCATTCGGTGCATGCAATGAAACGGCAAGATTTATGGGCAAATTCTCCCCTGCAAGCTGACGCATTTTATCCACAAGACCGCAGGTGGAAAGGGTTATGTGTCGGGCGCTGAGACCAAGGCCGTCAGGATTTACGGCGTTTCTGATAAAGTCCAGAACATTATCGTAATTATCCAGCGGTTCCCCGCTTCCCATAATGACAACGTTTGATATTCTTTCGCCCGTGTCACGCTCAGCTGCTAAAATCTGCCCGATGATTTCTCCGGATGAAAGGTTTCTGTCAAGCCCGTCAATGGTGGAAGCGCAAAAGGCACAGCCCATTCTGCATCCTGCCTGAGAAGATACACATATGGTACGTCCGTGATGATAGGGCATAACCACGCTCTCTATCCCTGCATCATCCTCCATGCGGAAAAGATATTTCACTGTGCCGTCAAGCTTTGACACAAGTTTAATATCAATTTTCGGGAGCTTTGTATAGCATTCATTTTTCAGTTTTTCTCTCAGGTCCTTTGGCACATTCGTCATTTCATCAGGTGTTTTGCCTGCAAATATCCATTTATAAATCTGTCTAGTGCGAAAACGAGGAACATTGCCAAGATAGCCTTCCAGTGTTTCGGGCGTAAAATCGTAAATATTCAATTCCATCTCTTTCTCAGCTTCGCAATAAAGAAGCCGTCCGTTTTGTCAACATGGGGCAGAAGTGTGCGAAACTCTGCCGCTTTTTCATATTCAGAATGCAAACCGAGGAATGCATTTACTATATCTTCGTTTTCCTGTTTATTCAGTGTGCAAGTACAGTATAAAAGCTCGCCGCCACGCTTTACGTAATAGGAAGCGGTTTCTAAAACAGAAGCCTGTTCCACGGTAAGGCTCTCCAGATCCTCCGGAATGCGGCGCCACTTAATATCCGGCTTTTTACGGATGATTCCAAGCCCTGAGCAAGGCACATCCACCATAACCTTATCGTACTTCCACATATGGTCTGGATCTAATATTCTGGCATCGTGCACCTGCGGCACAACGTTTGAAAGGCCGAGGCGAGCGGCATTTTTCCGGATTAGCTCCACCCTGTGGGGATGGATATCCCAAGCCGTAACGCTACCCTCGTTTTCCATGAGTTCCGCCATGTGTGTGGTCTTTCCGCCCGGTGCGGCACACACATCGAGTACAGCCTCACCCGGCCGGGGATGGAGCGCAAGGCTTGCCATTTGTGCACCGATATCCTGAATGGAAATCCACCCATCATAAAACATGGGGGTTTCGGCAATATTAGAGGGTTCTTCTATATAAAGTCCATTTTCAATCTGCGCTTCTTCACCCTTGCAGAGACAAAGAACAGATTCCTTCGAAGCTTTTAAAGGGTTTACCCGAACGGATAGGGGCGGCACTTCATTACACGCCTCCAGTAGTTTTTCACACGCCGCAGCGCCAAACTGTTCTATCCAAAGTTTTACAAGCCAATCGGGAAATGAATATGTAACCCCAAGCCTTGCCCGCAGTTTCTTAGGGTAAGACCAACCTTTGCGAAGAAGATTTCGCAAAACACCGTTTACAAAGGAAGATGCAGAATATGCATGGCGTTTTGCCATTTTTACTGCTTCATCCACTGCCGCACGGTCCGGTACACGGTCCATAAATCGAATCTGATAAACGGCAAGGCGCAGGATATTTCGAATATCGGGCGTAAGACTTCCAAGGGGCCTTGCAGAAACGGATTCCAGCTGAAAATCTATAAACCGAAGGTGCTGAACAGTGCCATACACCAAGGCAGTTGCGAGCGCTTTATCCCTCGGCATAAGTTTTGACGCCGCCAGACCGTTTTTTACGGCAAGATCAGCAAAGGCATCATTATCTGTAATTTCCCGAAGAATGGAAAGCGCCAATTCCCTGGGCATCAGTCGTCCCTCCTGCTTCCGCCTGCTAAAAGTACAAGTCTTAAAAGCTGCAAAATTGCACTTGCGGCTGCGGCAACATAGGTAAGTGCTGCAGCAGAGAGCACTTTTTTAGCGCCTTGTGTTTCTTCCTCGGAAAGACAACCAAGTTCATATACTGTGTTAACTGCCCTGCGGCTCGCATTAAATTCCACAGGCAGCGTAACAAGCTGAAATAAAACTACAGCAGAATAAAGAATAATACCGACCGGAATCAGAACGCTGAAAGATGAAATAATAATCCCTAAAATAATCAGGGGAATTGCCAGCGTGGACCCGATTTGTGCCGCAGGAAGTACCGTATTTCTGAGCTTTATGGGCACATATCCCGTATTATGCTGAATGGCATGGCCAACTTCATGGGCGGCAATGCCGACAGCGGAAATCGATGCACTGTCATATACGCCTTCCGAAAGACGGACAACGTTTGTCCGAGGGTCATAGTGGTCAGTAAGATTGCCTGCCACTCTTTCGATTCGAACATCAGAAAGCCCGTTACGGTTTAAAATCATGCGGGCGGCATCGGCCCCTGTTATGTTGCGGTGGTTGCCTACCTTTGAAAATTTCGCATAGGTAGACTGCACACGGCTCTGGGCAAATACAGCAAGTAAAATTGCCGGCAATAGAATGATATATGTGGGATCGTAATACGGAAAAAACATTTTAACCTCCGAAAATTGTGTGTTTGGGAATAGGGTTTCCGGCAAGGAGTGCCGAGGCGGACATCTGTTTTTTGCCTGCAAGCTGAAGGGTTAAAATTTCCACGGCGCCGTCACCTGTAGCGACAACGAGCTTCCCTCGGTTTTCGAGGACTTCGCCGGGCGTTCCCTTCCCTTCTGCCCCGGAAACTTCTATTATTTTAAAGCGTTCCCCGTCCTTATAGGAATATGCACCCGGCCAGGGAAATAATCCGCGGACTTTATCGAGAATTTCTCTTGTGGAAACGGTCCAGTCTACATTGCCGAGTTCCTTTGTAAGAAGCGGCGCATAGGAAGAATCCGCATCGTTTTGCTTTTCTCTTGGTGCCGTACCATCGGCAAGCTTCTTGAGCGTTTCCACCGCAAGAAGAGCTGCGGAATCGGCCAGTTTATCATGGAGCGAGGCCGCCGTATCGGCGTCTTTGATTTCTACTGTACTTTTCAAAATCATATCGCCCGTGTCGAGTCCCTTATCCATGTGCATACTGGTAACACCCGTTTCCTTTTCACCATTTAAGATGCTCCACTGAATCGGGGCGGCACCACGGTATTTGGGAAGAAGGGATGCATGCATATTCACACAGCCGTATTTTGGAAAGTTGAGAACATATTCAGGCAGCAGCTTGCCGTATGCTACCACTACGATAATTTCCGGTGCTTTTTCTTCAAGGTAAGATAAGATTGCACCGTTTCTAAGGCTTTCCGGCTGATAAACAGGAAGGCCAAGTGCTTCCGCACAGGCTTTAACGGGTGTGGGCAGAAGCTGCATGCCACGGTTTTTCGGTTTATCGGGCTGGGAAATGACGCCGACAATTTCATGGCCTGCATCATAAAGCCCCTTTAAAACGGTCGCCGCAAAGTCCGGCGTACCCATATATACAAGTCGCATAAAAATTCCTTTCTTTACGCCTCTTCACGTTTTTGCAGTTCTTCTGCCTTATCTACGAACAGCACGCCATCAAGATGGTCCAGTTCATGACAAACTGCACGGGCAAAAAATCCGGTTGCCGTTTTGGTAAATGCATTTCCGTTTCTGTCAAAGGCACGGAACGTAAGTGTATCCGGTCTTGTTACCACGCCGATATATTCGGGAACGCTCAGGCACCCTTCCGCATCGGTCTGGCTACCTGAGGACGAGAGGATTTCAGGGTTAATCATTTCAATGATACCTTCTCCTTCCCGCACATCGATTACAACCACACGGCGCAAAATGCCGACCTGCGGTGCTGCAAGACCGACCCCGTCGGATGCATACATGGTTTCTGCCATGTCATCCAGAAGATTGTGCAATTTCTCGTCAAAGTTTTCAACGGGTCTTGATTTTTTACGGAGAAGGTCATCTCCGATAATTCGAATGTTTCTTGAAGGCATATTGATTCCCCTTTTATTTTCAGTTAAAAAACCGAAGGATTCACGTCCGCAATTACGGACAGTTTCTTTTCGTTTTCAATAATGGTGCGGATTTTCGCCGCCACTTCACTTGTAAGACGGCACTTCATCCATACGTGCCAGCGGTAAGCGTTGTTAATTTTCAGAATGCCGCAGGGCGCCGCACGGTAAAGCCGTACCGCATTGCCAAAGGCATTTTGGGCCGCATCATGGATTTTCTCGGCACTGCGCCGAACCTCGCCCTCATCTCGCCCTGACACAATAATATTTATTATATCACAAAAAGGCGGATAATTCAAAGCTTTTCTAAGAATTATTTCCTCGTCATAAAACGCACGGTAATCATGCCGGCTCGCCGCCAAAATAACAGGGCTTTCCGGCGTGTGGGTCTGAATTACGGTTCGCCCCGTCTTCTCTCCACGGCCTGCTCTGCCTGAAACCTGGGTAATGAGGCTGAACGTTCTCTCCGCCGCCTTATAATCCCCCATATTTAAAATTTGGTCCGCATTCAGGACGCCCACAAGAGTTACATTCGGGAAATCCAGCCCTTTTGCAATCATTTGTGTGCCTAAAAGGACATCTATGTTTTCATCCCGAAAGCGGGCAAGAATTTTTTCATGTGCTTCTTTTTTTCGTGTTGTGTCCACATCCATTCGGATGACGCTTGCATCCGGAAAAAGGTCTTCCGTCAGTTCTTCTATTTTCTGTGTGCCGGCGCCAAATGCCGCCATATGGCTGCTTCCACATTCCGGGCACTTTGTGACGTTCCTTTTCCGATATCCGCACCAGTGACAGTTTAATGTGTCACTAAAGCTATGATAAGTCAAAGTAATGCTGCAATGGGGACACTCTTCCACATGGCCGCAACTTCTGCAGTTTACGTACGTAGCGTACCCTCTACGATTTAAAAACAGGATGCTTTGCTCGCCGTTTTGCAGATTTTTTTCAAGCTCTGCCCCGAGCGTGCGGCTGACCATGGATGTATTTCCGCCATGCATTTCCTCCCGCATATCCACGATAATGGATTTGGGAAGGGGCGCATCATTATATCTTTCTTTCAGTTCCAAAAGACGGTATGTCCCGTTTTGTGCATGATAATAACTTTCAACGGACGGCGTTGCAGAAGCTAAAAGAAGCTTTGCACCTTCCGTTTTGGCTCTGCACATGGCAACTTCCCGTGCATGGTATCTGACGCCTGTTTCCGATTTATACGTGTCCTCGTGCTCTTCATCCATAATAATAAGCCCAAGGTTTTGGCAAGGTGCAAACACGGCACTTCGTGCCCCTACGACCACACGGGCCTCCCCACGGAAAATACGGAGCCACTCGTCATGTCGCTCCCCGATGGAAAGTCCGCTATGCAAAACGGCGGTTTTTCTGCCGAATCGGCTTAAAAAGCGGCCGACCATCTGGTGTGTAAGTGCAATTTCAGGCACTAACACAATGGCGCTTTTCCCATTTTCAACGACCTTTTGAATCGCCTCGAGATATACTTCCGTTTTGCCGCTTCCCGTAACGCCATGCAAAAGCATGGGGCAAAACGGCTTTTCGGGGTGATTTTCTATGGCCTGTGCCACTTCCCCTTGCCTTTCATTTAAGGCAACAGGCAGCACATCTTTTGTATTTTCGTTCCGGTAAGGAGAACGGGACACCTCCACTTCCTCCGCCTCCAAAACACCGTTTTTAATCAGTGTGCGGACGGTGGAGGTACTGCAGGAAGCAAACAGGCACAAATCCGCCATGGAAAGGAGGCCGCTCTCTTCCATAATGCGAACAGCTCTTTCGCCTGCCTCGGAAAGTTTTTTTTGCGGCCGCCCACAAAAGCGCAGAACACGCATGCGGCGGACCTGTGTTTTCTTTTCTGTCGTGTGGGTAATCTCCACAGCACCTTTCTTTAAAAGGCTGTTCACAATCGCCCTTGTCTTCTCTCCGAGTTGTTCCTTTAAAACATCAAAAGCGCATATTCCGCCGTTTTCGGCCAAAATATCCGCTACTTTTGATTCTATATTTTCTAAAGACTTATGTCCTTTTTCCGTAAGGCGCACCCATTCTGTAAGGCGGGCGCCCGATCCGGGGGGCAAAAACAGCTTTATGGCATCGGCAAAGGTAGAAAAATACCGGTTTTTTATCCAATAAGCTTCCACCAGCTTTTCACGGTCAAACAAAGGCGCATCGTCCAAAACCGCCGCAATATCTTTGATTTTGCCGCCGGTTTCTTTCTCTTCCACCTTGATGACATAGCCGATTTCATGACGGTCACCTGCGCCAAAGGGAACACGAACACGAACCCCGACTCTGGCTATATTCTCCAGCTTTTCGGGGATACGATACGAAAATCCTTTATCTACCTGCCTGGTTTTACCGTCAATAATTATATTGGCAATTTTCAATCCTGTCACCGACTCTTTGTTCTTATTCTTCCTCTATGCCTTCCATTTTAAAATCAATCATACCCTGTGCCACTTCATTAACTGCAATGGTAACGGGCTTATCGCTTTTTATCTTTACAAGAGGCGTAGTAGTATCCAGTGCCAGTTCTCTTGCACGCTTTGCAACAACCATAGCGAGGGTGTAACGGCTGTCAAGGTTTTCCATCAGTTCGCTGATTCCGGGTTTAATCATCATAATGCATTCTCCTTTTCTCTACTTCCTGCGTGCTGTGCGAAGCTTTTCCGCAACCAGAATTGCTTCCAAATCTTCCGCCGCACGCTCGGCTATATCATTTACAACAATATACGTATACTTTTCTGCAAGTGCCATTTCTTCCTCTGCACGGGCAAGACGTGTTTCTATAACCGACGCCTCTTCCGTCTGCCGCCCCACAAGCCTTGTTCTAAGTTCATCCATAGACGGGGGTGCAATGAATATAAAAATTCCTTCCGGATAGTTTTCCATAACCTGCAGGGCGCCCTGCACCTCAATTTCAAGAAGTACATCTATGCCCTTTTCCAGTTTTTCCATAACGGCCGCACGAGGCGTCCCGTAAGAGTTGCCGCAAAACGTTGCACTTTCCAAAAATCCGCCTTCCATGCGAAGTTTTTCGAATTCCGCAGCGGTCATAAAATAGTACTGCACGCCGTTTTCTTCGCCGGGACGAGGCGCTCTCGTCGTAGCAGAAATGGAATAAAACATATCCGGATGTTTGGGTAAAAAGTTTTTCAGTACCGTTCCTTTTCCGGCGCCGGAGGGACCGGATACAAGAAACAAAACGCCTTTATTCATTTTCCGTCTCCTCTGTATCGTCAAGACTGCCGAGTCTGCCGGCCGCCGTATCAGGCAAAATGGCAGAAAGAACAACGTGACCGCTGTCCATAATCAGTACGGCTCTTGTTCGTCTTCCGTATGTAGCATCAATGGCCATTCCCTTTTCCTTTGCCTCTTGCACAATACGCTTTATAGGCGCAGATTCAGGACTTACAATGGCAATAACACGGGCTGAGGAAACAACATTTCCAAAGCCGATATTAAATAACTTCATAGAAAACTCCTATTCTACATTCTGTACCTGTTCACGCAGTTTTTCGATGACCGCCTTTGTATCGATAACAAGACGTGCCACCTCAAGGTCATTGGATTTAGAGCCGACAGTGTTAATTTCTCGGTTCATTTCCTGAATGAGAAAGTCCATTTTTCTGCCGATGGGTTCAGATGCCTGTAAAAATGCCCGCATCTGTGCAATATGGCTGTGCAGACGAATCAGTTCTTCATTTACATTGACCTTGTCCGCAAAGACGGCAACTTCATTTAAAAGGCGGCCTTCATCTACGGGAACCGTATCTAAAATCTCCCGCATACGGGTTTCAAGCCGTGCTTTATACTCCGTAACAATCTGAGGGGTGCGCTTTTCCACTTCGTTTACCAGTTTTTCCATAGCATCCGTATTATCGGATAGGTCACGGAACAGCTGCTGTCCTTCCTCTTTTCGCATTTCGGAAAACCGCAGCGCCGCTTCTTCTGTCGCCTCACAGATAAGCGCTGCCATGGCATCCGTATCTTCTTCGGCACGCTGGAGCGTGAACACATCCGAAAAACGGGCCACATCACGAAGACCTACGGGCGTATCAATGGAGAAGGCTTCCCGAAGCTGATTCAGTGCCTCATAGTACCCTTTTGCAATCTCCATGTTTACGAAAACTTCACCCGTTTCGCCGTTTAAGCCTTCCACGGAAAGGAAAACGTCCACTTTGCCGCGGCTGATGTGCTTTGTAAGGGTTTTACGAATCATATCCTCCACAAAAGCAAAGCTGCGGGGGGTTTTTACGTTAATATCGCTGTAGCGGTGGTTTACGCTCCGGATTTCTACGGTAAATTTTTTATCGCAACCGATTCTTTCACCACTGCCGTAGCCTGTCATACTCTTAATCATAAGACTACCTCACTACAATGTTAATCAGCTTATCGGGAACGGCAATAACCTTCAAAACCTGTTTCCCGTTGGTGATTTCTTTTGCTTCCGGGCTTTCCATTGCAATCTTTTCCAGTTCTTCACAGGAAAGACCTGCAGGCACTACCATCTTACCGCGAATCTTGCCGTTTGCCTGCAGAACAATTTCGATGGATTCGTCCTTGGTTTTAGCTTCATCATATGCGGGCCAGGCGGCGTCATGTAAGTAGCCTTCAAAGCCTGCAAGCTGCCACATTTCTTCCGTAATATGGGGTGCTGTGGGATTTAAAAGAAGAAGGAATGTGCGAAGCTCTGCACGATTGATTTTGCCCAGTTTATATACGTCATTGATAAGGCTCATCATAGCCGCAATGGCGGTGTTAAACTTCATTTTTTCCGTATCTTCCGTAACTTTCTTTACGGTTTTATGCATTGCGCCTTCAAGCTCGGGCGAATATTCGTCACCATCACAAAGCATAGGCATCAGGTTCCATACACGTTCGAGGAACTTATGGCAACCCTTTACGCCGTTTTCACTCCAAGGTGTGGTCTGGTCGAAAGCACCGATGAACATTTCGTAAGTTCTTAAGGTATCGGCACCGAAGTTTTCTACAACCTCGTCAGGATTTACAACATTTCCACGGGATTTTGACATCTTCTCGCCATTCTCGCCGAGAATCATGCCGTGGGAAGTACGTCTTTTGTACGGTTCCTTCGTCTTTACTACGCCGATATCATAAAGGAATTTATGCCAGAAACGGGAGTAAAGCAGGTGCAGGGTTGTATGTTCCATGCCGCCGTTGTACCAGTCAACGGGGAGCCAGTAGTCAAGTGCCTCAGCTGCCGCCAGCATATCATCGTTATGGGGGTCAATGTAGCGGAGGAAGTACCAGGAAGAACCTGCCCACTGGGGCATAGTGTCCGTTTCACGGCTTGCATGGCTGCCGCATTTGGGACAGGTTGTTTTAATCCAGTCCGTAGCCTGGCAAAGGGGAGATTCCCCTTCCGGACCCGGTGCAAAGTTTTCAATTTCGGGAAGTGTTAAGGGAAGCTGGTCCTCAGGAATGGGCACCCAGCCGCACTTATCACACCATACGAGAGGAATGGGTTCGCCCCAGTAACGCTGACGGGAGAAGAGCCAGTCACGCAGTTTATAGTTTACTCTTCGCTCGCCGATGCCCTTTTCGGTAAGGAAGTCCATGATTTTTTCCATGGCATCTTTTACCTGCAGACCGTCAAGAATGCCGGAATTCACCATTGTGCCTGTGGCAACATCCGTGTAAGCTTCCTTCTGTACATCTTCGCCGCCTTTGACAACTTCGATGATGGGAAGGTCAAATTTTTTCGCAAATTCCCAGTCACGGGTGTCATGGGCGGGAACCGCCATAATGGCGCCTGTGCCGTAGGTCATAAGTACATAGTCAGAAATCCAGACGGGAATTTCCTTGCCGTTTACGGGGTTAATTGCCATAATGCCTTCAAGGGGAACGCCTGTCTTATCTTTATTCAGTTCGGTTCTTTCCAGTTCCGATTTATGTGCTGCTTCCGCGCGATAAGCTTCAATCGCATCAAAATTCGAAATAAATGCCTTCAGTTCATCAATATAGGGATGTTCAGGCGAAAGTACCATGTAGGTGGCACCGTAAAGTGTATCGGGACGCGTGGTGAAAATGCGGACCGTTTTATCCCCACGGTTTAATTTAAAATCAACCTCGGCACCTTCCGAGCGGCCAATCCAGTTAATCTGCTGGGTTTTGACTTTATCGATAAAGTCAAGATCGCCAATATCGTCAATAAGGCGCTGTGCATATTCGGTAATCTTGAGCATCCACTGGCTCTTGCGCTTCTGCACAACTTCGCCGCCGCAACGCTCGCACTTGCCGTTTACAACTTCTTCGTTTGCAAGACCAACCTTACAGGAAGTACACCAGTTAATGGGCATTTCCTGCTTATATGCAAGGCCCTTTTCAAAAAGCTTCAAGAAAATCCACTGGGTCCACTTATAGTAATTGGGGTCCGTGGTGTTTATCTCTCTGCCCCAGTCAAAGGAAAAGCCGATACTTTTCAGCTGACGGCGGAAATTATCAATGTTATTTCCTGTAACAATAGCAGGGTGAATATTATTTTTAATGGCAAAGTTTTCCGTGGGCAGACCGAAAGCATCCCAGCCCATGGGGTAAAGAACGTTATAGCCGTCCAGTCTGCGCTTTCTGGCAATAATGTCCATTGCCGTGTAGCTTCTCGGGTGGCCTACATGAAGACCGTGTGCGGAAGGATACGGAAACTCAACAAGGCCGTAAAACTTCGGCTTTTCCGATTTATTTTCTGCACGGAAAGTTTCATTCGTATACCAGTATTCCTGCCATTTCTTTTCAATTTCTCCAAAATTATAGTACATACTGTCCAATCCTTTCTATCCTAGTCGAGCTGTGCATCCACACGTTCCGCATCGCCCCAAAGGCGTTCCAGACCGTAAAACTCGCGAATATCTTTTTTAAATACGTGTACCACAACTGCACCAAAGTCCAGAAGGACCCATGCACCCTCCCTTAAGCCTTCCACACGAAGAGGGCGCTCGCCTTCCTCTTCCGCTTTATCGATAAGCGCATTTGCAAGCGCTTGCACCTGCAAATTAGAACCGCCGGAAGCGATAATAAAATAATCGGCAACGATTGTAAGCGGACTTATATCAAGGACTTCAATGTCACTTGCCTTCTTTTCATTTAAAAATTTTGCATATCGGATTGCTTGTGTGCGGGATTCCAAATCCAATACCTCCTATACAGTCTATATCTAGTTTATTATATCTCAATTTTCCATATTTGTCTACATTTTTTTCTAAAAAAAGGGGCAGTTTTTTCCGCCTTGCAAAAAACAGTTGACTTTTTCATTTGTATATTGTAAAATATTGGTAGAGGTGGTAATTTTTGAGAAAACCTTTGTATCTGTCCCGTGTTTTCATCGTGGCATTTTTGCTCGTATGGGGACTGTATACAAAAGCACATCCCGGATATGATATGTTCCTCTGCGGTGAGAAAATCGGGTTTGTAAAGAACAAAACACAGGCAGAAGACATTCTTGAAATTATCCGGCATGAAACAGACCAAAAGGACCTTCCCGCATCTTTGTATCTTCGCCTTTTCAAAGCGCCGCCATCGCCCGATGCGGTAAAGCTTCTTGAAAATGCAAGGCAGGTAATCGGCAGCAGCGTTTTGCCGGATATGCAGGAAGAAAAAGTACCGGAGGAAGAGCCAAAGTCCGTCGAAGTCTCCACGCCCCATTCCGCCTTTTTTGCGGCTCCTTTATCTTTTGACCGCATCACTTCCGCCTTCGGAATGCGGGACGGGCGGATGCATGAAGGCGTTGACCTTGCCGCACAAAGCGGCACGCCCATCATGGCCGCAGCCGGTGGTACTGTCACCTTTAGCGGCAACGTGGAAGGCTACGGAAAGCTTATTATTCTTTCTCACGACAACGACTATGAAAGCTACTACGCCCATTGCAGCGTACTTTACGCTTCTTTGGGAGATTCGGTTTCCCAAGGGGATGTGATTGCTGAAGTGGGCAGCACAGGCAAAAGCACCGGCCCCCATTTGCATTTTGAAATCCGAAAAGGTGGTTCGCCCTTAGATCCTATGCCCCATCTCGGTGAAGCTTTTACCTGATATACGGAAGAAAACAAGATAAGAGGCAAAGTACCTGCTCATAGCAGAGATTCTTTGCCTCTTCGTAATTATTTCATTTTGGGTTTAAAGATGAGGGACGCCAGAAAGGAAAAAAGCACTGCGGCGGACACGCCGCCTGCCACAGAGGTAAGGCCGCCTGTGAAAATGCCTATAAGACCTTTCTCTTCAATTGCTTTGCAGACGCCGTTATAAAGTGTATACCCAAAGCCCGTAATGGGAACGGTGGCACCGGCTCCTGCATATTCCACAAGCGGCTTGTATACGCCAAGTAGCGTCAATAAAACGCCTGCACAAACAAAAGTAACCAAAATACGTGCTGGCGTAAGCCTCGTTTTATCAATCAGCAGCTGTCCTACCACACATATCAGGCCACCTACCCAAAAGGCATTAAAATATTCCACAAAAATTCCCCTTCCTGCTTTTTTGGTAGGTTATGTACTTTTCCAAAGAAATATACAAGGAAAATCCTTGACAAAACACGTCTTATCCTGTATACTAAATTGAAAATGATTCTCAATTTCAAAAAGGTGATGCATTTGTCTTATACAACAAAACCCCGTACACTACTCCATGCCTATTTAAAAAACCATGCCCACGCCCATATTTCCATGCACGAAATTCTGGATTTTGCAAGGAAGGAAGGCATCGGTACCGCAACGGTTTACAGGTATCTGGACAAGCTTTTAAAAGAAGGCTTTATCATTAAATACGCCCACGGCGGCACAGAAGGCGGTGCTTGTTTTCAGTGGCACGAAAAGGATTGCACCCTCTATCATTTTGTTTGCAATGACTGCGGAAAATGTTTCCATCTGGATTGCAGTCATCTTGATTCCGTAGACGCGCACATCCAGGCGCACCATGCTTTTTCGGTTGACTTATCGCAAACGGTTTTCCGTGGACGTTGTAAGGCCTGCATGGGAAAGGAGAACGCATGAAAAAGCTGATTTTCCCCCTCCTCTTTTGTTTATTATTCTGCGGATGCCGTGGTCTTTCCTCGCCGAAGAGCGATAAGCTGAAAATTGTGGCAACGCTTTTTCCGCAGTACGATTTTGCCCGCACAATATGCGGCGAAAAAGCGGAGATATATATGCTCCTGCCACCCGGCTCGGAAAGTCATTCCTATGAACCGACGCCGAAGGATCTGGCACGAATTGCAGAGGCAGACTTGTTTTTATACACAGGAAGCGTTATGGAACCGTGGGCGCATAAACTTTCGGAAAATGCTTTGGGCATGTGCGTAGATGTTTCCCGGGGTGTGCCGCTTTTAAGCGGCGACCATATCCACGAAACCCATTCCGAAACCGACGCCTTGGAAACTACCGATCCTCATATCTGGACAAATCCGCAAAATGCCAAAATTATGGTAGATAACATTCTGAAAGCCGTTTCAGAAAAAGACCCTGCAAATGCCCCGTTCTATGCGGAAAATGCCAAAAAATTCAAAGAGCAACTGGATACGCTGGACAAGGCGTTTGAAGACGCTGTGCGAGGCGGCAAACGAAAACACATTGTGTTCGGCGGCCACTTTGCCATGCGGTACTTTACGGAGCGATACGGCCTGCGTTACGACTCCGCTTATGATGCCTGCAGCGGCGAGGCAGAGCCTTCGCCCTCGGTAATGATTCAGCTCATTGAAAAAATGAAAAAAGATAACATTCCGGTTATATATTACGAAGAGCTGTCCACACCCCGCACCGCTTCTCTCATTGCCGAAGAAACCGGTGCAAAAATGCTCCTTCTCCATTCCTGCCACAACATCGGCAAAGGAGAAGAGAACGAAACGTATCTTTCTCTCATGTATAAAAATCTGGAAAACCTGAAGATAGGACTGAACTAAACATGCTGCTTTCATGCAATAACCTTACGGTTTCGTATGACACCGTCGCCATACAAGATATAACATTCACGGCCGAAAAAGGTGATTTTATTTGTATCGTCGGTGAAAACGGAAGCGGAAAAACAACCTTAATTAAAGCACTTCTCGGTCTTTTGCCGGCAAAAAACGGAACCGTAACCGTAAAGGATGGCACAAAAATCGGCTATGTACCGCAAAAACTTTCCGTAAGCCACGATTTCCCCGCCTCTGCAGAAGAAATCGTGCGGAGCGGTATTATCACCAAGCGCCCGTTTTTGTCAAAGGCTGAAAAAGAAAAAGCACGTCATATCATGACGCTTTTGGAAATTGATTCTATTCGCCGCAAGAGTTTTTCCGCCCTTTCCGGCGGACAGGCACAGCGGGTGCTCCTCGCCCGTGCCCTTTGCGCCTCCGAGGAATTTCTCGTTTTAGATGAGCCTGTAACAGGGCTTGACCCCAAAGCTACAAGAGATTTATATGCACTTCTGAAAAAAATAAACAAAGAAAAAGGGACTACCGTTTTAATGGTATCCCATGATATCCGCACATCTATGCATCTGGCCACAAAGATTCTGCACATTGACAAATCGGTGCAATTCTTTGGCGAACCGGAGCATTATATCTGTAGCGAATGCGGACAGCGTTTTATGGGAGGTGCAAAGCATGACTGATTTTCTCTCCGTATTTTCCTATAGCTTTATGCAAAGGGCCCTCCTCGTCGGCATGCTGGTTGCTCCTTGTGCGGCACTTTTAGGGGTTTCCCTTGTTCTTCGCCGCTATGCCATGATTGGTGACGGGCTTTCCCACGTAGGCTTTGGTGCCCTGTCCCTTGCACTTGCCCTTGGCGCCGCTCCTCTCACCGTTTCACTTCCCATCGTAATTTTAGCTGCTTTTTTACTTCTGCGCCTTAGTGAAAACAGTAAGCTTTGCGGCGATTCTGCCATCGCACTCGTTTCCGCCTCTGCCATTGCAATAGGCGTGGTCATCACTTCCCTTTCAAAAGGCATGAGTACGGACATAAATGACCTGATGTTCGGCAGCATTCTCGCCATGACGGAAAGCGACGTGACATTAAGCGTATTTCTCTCCGCCGCCGTGCTTCTCGTTTTCATTCTGTTTTACAGAAAAATATTTTCCATCACATTTGACGAAAGTTTCGCCCGTACAGAAGGTGTGCATGTGAAAACATACACCATGCTCTTGGCGCTTTTAACGGCAGTTACCATTGTACTCGGCATGCGGATTATGGGGTCTATGCTTATTTCCAGCCTCATCATCTTCCCCGCTTTAACCGCCATGCGCATTTTTCGCTCTTTTCGGGGGGTAACGCTTTTTGCCGCCTTGATTTCGCTCATTTCATTTCTGGTCGGACTGTTTTTGTCGTTTGAATTTTCCCTGCCGACGGGTGCGACAATTGTGCTCGTAAATCTGGCATTCTTTTTACTTTGCAGTATAATTGGTCACAAAAGATAAGGAGAAATTAAAATGAATAAAGGCATACAGGCAAAAAAATATTATGAAGAAGGATATAACTGCTGTCAGGCTGTTGTTCTCGCATACGCTGCGGAAATAGGACTGGACAAGGACGCACTACTTCGCCTTTCCTCCTCTTTCGGTGGCGGTATGGGCGGCCTTGGAGAGGTCTGCGGCGCCGTAAGCGGTATGTTTTTAGTACTCGGTGCACTGAAAGGCTATGATTCTTCCGCAAAGCCCGGTGACAAACAGCTTCATTATGCACGCATCCGCGCTGCCGCTTCCCGCTTTACGGAAAAATACGGCAGTCTTTTATGCCGCGACTTAAAATCTGCCGACGGCGGTCGGGCGACTTGCGGTGAGCTTGTGGAGAATGCCGCAGAGATGCTCCTTGATTTTCTTTCAGAAAGCGAAAATTAAATCCAAAAAAACTCTTGCTTTTTCGGAAATAGTGTGTTATACTTTATTTCTGCAAAAGCAAATATTTGCCGGTGTGATGGAATTGGCAGACGTGACGGACTCAAAATCCGTTGGACTAATCCTCCGTGTGGGTTCGAGTCCCACCACCGGCACCAAACAGTAGAAATCCGAACCTTGTACCAATCGGTGAAGGGTTCGGATTTTTATTATACCTTGATATCCAAATTTTAATATCAAAAACAAGGTATTACAGAAGAATTAAAGGCAAAAGACCAAATAGTTTGGGGTTCTGCTATGGAACAAATTAAGCCGCTCAATCTGTCTAATGTCGCATTATAGCTAACAATTTCATTAAGTGTTGGTCGTTGAAGTTCAACAAAGCACCCAATACTGAAGAGATATTGTTAGATTAGTTTATATATGCTTTTAAATATGAGGTTGTATCTTTAATTGTTGCCAATTCCTGATGAAAACATCCAAGAAATGAACACATTGAATCGGACATGGGACCTTGTCTTTTTAAACAGAATACATGTTGATCGGGAGGAGGGACACTTATCTTACTTATTGTAACATCCTTTCTTCGCAAATGATAGGCAATTGCACTTGGCATCAAACACCAATAATCGTCATCAATCAAATTCTCCATAAGTTCCATACTTCCTGCAAATATATATGGCTTTGAAACAAGTGGAACGGTATTTCTTCGCCAGTTATCATAATCGGGGAACCATGGAACCTGTATTTCTTTTTCAGGTATAAGTGTACTTATATCAATGACTTTCGGAAGATTACTTTTAATTCCTGAAACACAAACCATTTTTGTTTTGTATGCAGGTAAGGTTTCTAATGTGTTTCCATAAATATCCGGACTTATGATTGCAAGGTCTGCTGTTCCGGCTTCAACACTTTTACAACCTTCTTCCGAATGGCATGTCAGCACTCGCAGAGATGCATTTGCTCCTGTTTTCAGGTATGCACGTATTACATTAGGTAAAATATAAGTTGTTATACTGCTCACAGACGCTATGCGTAATATATTTTGATTTATTTGTTCCGGAATTCGTTGTGCATTCGCCCATAGAAGTTGACTTTTTCTCGCTATTGGGATAAAAGCCTTACCTTCATCAGTCAGCATTAGATTATGCCCACCTTTTTTTCTATGTATCAAAGGATAGCCTAGTTTTTCTTCAAGTGAGCGCAAACGGTTACTGAGAGCAGGTTGAGATATATAAAGCTTTTCAGCAGCTAAAGATATATTATTACAGTTAACGATCATCAAAAATGCAATAAGCTCGTCCTGATCCATATCATCACATCCTATAACTTTTTGTTATAGGATATCACAAAAATAAATATTTTACAATAGTAAATTTTTAATTTATAATTGTGATATAAGAAAATTAGTGAAGGAGGCTGGTATCCGAGGGGATGCCGGAAAGAAAAAATGAACAAACATGCTATTATGTATCGAAATTTATCTCAGGAAGATTTAATAAAAAGCGGGGCTTTTAGCCTTCCTATGGCGATTGATGCACTCAAGCGCAGTTTAATTCAATATAGAGATAACGAGATATTGTTTCCGGAAAAAATCGTTCAGGTGTTTAACGAGGAAACAAACGAAAGAATAAACTGTCTTCCTGCAACACTTCTTCCTGAAAAGCTTTGCGGCGTTAAGTGGGTATCTGTATTTCCGCCAAACCCTGTTAAATACGGCACGCAAAATCTTTCGGCTATTATTACATTATCCAGTATAGAGAACGGATATCCGGTTTGCGTTATGGACGGAACACTTTGCTCCAATATGAGAGTCGCAGCGGTTGGTGCATTGGCGGCTGATTTGTTAGCGAGACAAGATGCTGAAAGTATTGGCTTTATCGGTGCGGGAGAACAAGCGAAAATGCATTTGCTCGGGATGAAAAGTGTGCGACCAAACCTTAAGGTTTGCCGTGTCGCCGCTAAAACTGTGGAGGATGAACGTATATTTGTTAAAAGTGTTAAACCTTTATTCCCTGATATGGAGTTTGTTGTTTGTAATACAGTTTTAGAAGATGCAATTCGTGATTCGGATATTATAGTTACTGCCACAAGTGCACAGGCACCCCTTCTCAAACCTGAATGGATTAAAAAAGGTGCATTTTATAGTCATGTTGGCGGATACGAATGTGATTACCGTGTTATTCAAATGGCAGACAAGCTTGTATGTGATGATTGGGATGTTGTAAAACACAGACTTTCTACAATAACACGTGTATATAAAGAAGGACTCATTACAGACAGTGATATCAGCGGAAACCTTGTGGAAATTTTTGACGGAAGTCGTCCCGGACGTGAGAGTGATGATGAATTTATTGTATTTTCGGCTGCAGGTCTTTCTTATGTCGATATAGCAATTGCACATGATATGTTTCGTAGGAGTGAGGAAAAAGATGCAGGAACAATGGTTGCACTTCAGGAAAAGATGGTGTTTGAGCACGAAAATCTTGCTGAATTTGTTGAAATCTAAAAATATCACGGTATTTAAATGGAGATAACAAAGGATATTATAGAGTCTTATAAATAATAACACTTGCAAAATTACAGAAAGGATGATGGGAATGAATAAACTAAAAATTGGTTGGGCTGAGATTAGCATAACGCCTGAAAAGAAAATCTCATTATTGGGTCAATTTGCAGAAAGAATTTCTCAATATGTAGAAAAGCCAATAACTGTAACTTCTATGGCTATTGAATGCGGCAAAGAACATGTTATTCTTTGTTCCTGTGATTTAGGTGGTGCATCCTGGAATCTACTTGAGGGAGTAAGAAACAGATTAAAAGAATGCAAAGTGTCTTTTGATGTAGATAAGGTGATTTTGCATGCTACACATACTCATACGGGCCCCGGGTATGGCGGCGCACGCAGAAATGAGATTAACAGCGGGGGAGTCATCCCGGCGCTCATAACCATGTTGAAAGAACGCTTGTCACCGAATCAGCGGTATTTGGAAAAAGAAACTATTACCGACAATCCGGAAATAGCAACAAATAGCGAAAATTACGAGTTTTTAGTTAATAGAATTTCTAAGGCGGCAATGGAAGCGTGGAACAATCGTAAGGAGAGTTCATTTTCCAATGCGTTTGGTCGTGCAGCAGTTGGTATGTGTCGTCGTGCTGTGTACACAAATGAAACAGCGGAAATGTGGGGCGATACCAATACACCTGCATTTAAAGAACTGGAAGGCGGAAATGATTCAGGCATAGAGCTTTTGTTCGTGTTTGACGATGAACAAAAGGTTTCTGGTATTATTATAAATTTAGCATGCCCCGCGCAATGTGTGCAACATCGTTTGTTTGTTTCACCCGATTTTTGGGGTGAGGTTAAAGTGTTGCTTCGTAATTATTTTGGGGAACATATATTCATCCTTCCACTATGTTCTGCCGCAGGTGACCAATGCCCTGTTGACCTGGTTCGCTGGGTAGAGCCGGAAAGTGACATTAACGATCCCAACTGCAAACGTAATAATCCGCCAAAACGCAAAGCGGACCCTTCTATGTTTGATCTTTCCGGAATGCGTGTAGTCGGAAGGCGTATAGCAAATGAAATTATTGCAGTTTATGAAGCGGGTTTAGATAACCCTCAGTCCGAAGTTAAACTGGAACACAGAGTCATAGAAATGCCTCTTCCTTTACGCCGCGCAAAGGAAGAGGAAAAAATGATGGCAGAAATGGCTATTCGCCAATATTTAGCCAAAAAGCAGGGTAATGTGGATTATAACGATGTTGCAAACCTTCAAATACATTTAGGCGTATTGAAGAGGTTTGAACAGCAGAAAACAATAGGGCATATCGAAACGGAGATTCATATTATTCGTCTTGGTTCTGTTGCTTTTGCCACAAATCCTTTTGAATTATTTTTGGATTATGGAAACAGGATTAGAGCACAGATGAGTTGTGAACAGATATTTCTTATTCAACTTGCCAATGGTACAGAAGGGTACCTCCCAACAGAAAAAGCAGAAAAGCATGGACATTTTAGTGCATATATTTCGAGCGGTCAGGTTGGTCATGAAGGTGGAGAATGTCTTGTTAGAGAGACATTGCAAAATATAAGAGATATGTTTAAATAATGAAATAAAGAGAAACCCCTCGCTGTGTGATTTTACAGAATATAATGTTTCACCTGGCATAATAGTCTGTAGTTCGTAATCTTTCGTAAACCAAATCTGCCTTAAGTTCGGATTT
The DNA here is from genome assembly GCA_017436645.1 of Clostridia bacterium. Lineage (GTDB taxonomy): Bacteria > Bacillota > Clostridia > UMGS1883 > UMGS1540 > SIG447. The sequence goes on from JAFSCR010000011.1 coordinate 57,227, forward strand.
AACATTACTCGGTGCACCAAAAAAGACCGCTGATTTTTCCATTGAAATCAGTGGTCTTTTTCTATCTTGACAAACCTTAAATACTATATTATAATGAGACCAAACTAGTTTTTAGGAGCGCTGAATATGAAAGAAATACGCGTTTTTACAGATAAGTTCAGAAGCCGCAACGACTGTTTCTGGGGTGCTGCCGGCACGGACGAGCTCTTCCCCTTTGCATACACCGAGGAAGGGAAATTCTTAATGCGCCGTATGAAAAATTATGGTGGGAAATATGTTAGAAATCATTATACTTTCAACCGCCAGACAAGATACGGCATAAGAGTTGGCGGTGACGTTTATCACGAGGACGAAAACGGCAATCCCATATATGATTTTGAATGGATTAACGGCTCCTTTAAAGAAATACTCGCTTGTGGGCTTAAGCCCATTGTGGAGCTTGACTATATGCCCGATGACCTGATTGAAGAAGGCATCGAAGTACAGCAGGAAGGCACAGAAGAAACGTTCCACGACAGATGCTTCCCGAAGGACTGGGACAAGTGGCGCGGATTACTCGAAGCCTTTATGCAAAACCTTGTGGACAATTTCGGCATTGAAGAAATGCGCACATGGTACTTTGAAGTGTGGAATGAGCCGGATAACTGGCCTGTGGAAGCTTGGCCTATGTTCTTCAGACTTTACGATATTTTTGCAGACGTGGTTTCAAAAGTTGACCCTATGCTCAAAATCGGCGGACCTGCCTGTTTCCGCGACTACTTTATGTATGCATTTTTAAACCACGTGGAAAACGGCACAAACTATGTAACAGGCAAAAAAGGCACGAGAATTGACTATTTTTCCTACCACGTTTACGGCATTTCCGGCGGGTGGCTCGATATGCATCCCCTTTCTACCCCGACCGTTCAGCGCTTTGTCGTTTCCCTTCTCCAGACGAAGCTCTTTATCGACAAGTTTCCCTCCCAGCGCGGCAAGGAATTCTTATTGAACGAATGGGGCGTTGTTTCAAACTACGAAAGAACGGCAAAGGAATACCCCTATCTCGAAATCCGAAACAGCGAATATTCTGCCCTCTTCTTCGTAAAGCTTGTGGATTCCATCATTGAAATTCGCGAAAAATATGACCTTGACATTACTATGATGCTTTACTGGGGCTTTTCAAACGAAGATAACTTCAAAAATATGTTCAACGGCAACCGCTCACTCACCACAAGAGGTAACGTTTGCAAACCGATTCAGACAGCACACGAGCTTCTCGGACATTTCGGAAAAAACTTTGTCGAAACAAATCTTCACCCCGGTATGGATGACGGCGCACTCGCTTCTGCGGATGAAAACGGTGCCGCAGCTCTTGTATACTACTTTAATGATTATGATGTTGACCGCGCCTTCCCCGACCGCGACTATTCGGTAAGCTTTGAGGGAATGGCAGACGGTGCATACCGCCTTGAGGTCTTTACTATGGACGATACCCACAATAATACATACCGCCTGTGGCAGCGTCTCGGCTCCCCCGATGCGCCTACGGAAGAAGAGTATAAAAAACTTCACGCCGAGCAGGAAATCACGGCAGATACGGAATGCGATGTGATCGTCTCAGGCGGAAAATTCACCTATAACATTGCGCTCACATCTATGAGTATGAAATTTATAAAGCTAACTAAAAAGAACTAAACACAAAAAGGCTCACCTTATTGGTGAGCCTTTTAAGATTATTGCCGTATTCTTTTATTCAGCGTCAGACGGTAATTCGTAAATTGCCACACCGTCAAAATATGCAACGCCGTCTGTCGACAAACCGATTACGTCAAGAGACAGATACTTGGATGAGGCGGCATAGGTAAATTCTTTTTCAAGTTTTACCCAGCCATCGGTTGCCGCTGCCGTAGAAGATGTCCAGACGTGTCCTACATTGAGTGCCGAGTCAATGCCGCCACGGTTTAGGTCTGTAACAAGGCCGCAAGTAACGGTTGAAAGTGCTTCGGGCAAGTATACATACGCTTCAAACTTATAGGTCTTGCCTACTGTCAATGTGTTCGTAAGCGGATACAGAACGCCCAGTCGGCTGCCGCTGATGGTTCCTGCATTTTTATCAATTTTCAGGAATTTTTCGCCAACTGCCGGCGAAATTGTAACAGCGTTTTCGCCTTCGCCGTAAACGTCGGATGTAACCTGGCTGACTGTGCCGTCGAGCGTATTATTATAGCCACCCTTATAGGCTGTCCAGCCGGCTGCAGGAATAGGAATGGAAATGGAATTTAAGACGCCGTCTACTCTTACATAGTCTGCCTTAGCGGAGAATGCATTTTCAAAGGAGCCATTGGGGATAAGGTTTGTAACGGGCGTAACCTCCCAGATTTCTGCCGAGAGATTGCCGAGAGTCAGGGTAAGACTTCCGTTGCCGGAAACGGTCGCTTCCGCATCCATAGCGCCTGCTTTTCTTGTGGCAATAAAATCAGTTACCAGTGCATTGCCCTCTGCATCTGTAAGGGAAACCGTTGCCGTGGTGGGAACAGATTTATTGCGGTTAAAGATGATGACATAAATCTTATCGCCTACTTCGTATGTGCGCCACATTACGTTATTATCCTGATAGGAATTCAGCATTGGGTACTCATTATTTACAAAGCAGTCAAGGAGGAAGCCCTGTTCCCAGGGTGCCCATCTGGCGCAAAGCTCTGCCCACTCATCCATATACATATAGGATGTAGTGACACCGTCGGACCCGTCAACGCCAAGGGAGTGATAGCCAAGGCCGCTAACGCCGGAGAAGAATGCCTGATATGCAAAATGGCGGAGTTCTTCAACTGACGGTAAATAGCCGTTATACTGGAATGCCTGCTGAAGAAGTGTGAAGGGTTTTCTGCCTTTGGATGCCGCTTTTGCAAGGTCAAGTTTTTCTGTGAATATTCTGCCGGAATCACTGCCGGCACCACCGTAATAGTCAATGTCCACGATGTCCGCAAAACGGAACAGCCAATCGTAACCACCGGCAACAGAGTCTACGAGATAAATGGGGTGATGGGGGTCAAGATTGCGGATCGTAACGTATGCACGTGCCATATCCTCATCCGAATCGCCCTTCTGATACGGTTCGTCCTGCACCTTATAACCAAAGAGTGCGGGATGGTTTTTAACTGAATTTACGGTGTTAATCGTAGCCTGAATTTTGGATTCTGCACCGCCTGAAATGCCACCGCCATAAAGACCGACGAGACAAAGAAGGCCCATTTCATGTGCTTTATCCATCTTGGAAATTAAGGTTGTGCCGTCCGCAACAGGCCGGATAATGGTGACACCGCCGAGTCGGGGGTCAAGTTCTAAAAGCTCTGTTGTAACACCACTGCCCATGACAATATTGTATTCCTGATTGTTCTTGCGGAAAATACCGTCAGCACCAAGATAGGTTGGGCGGTTAAAACGGTATATGGAGCATAATTCTTCCTGCAGAAGTTCATTCTGTGCGTTATAAACTTTAGCGGAAATAAAGTATTCCTTACCGATTTCTGTCATCCATTCTGTTCTGAATACATAGTCAGCTTCGCCGTCTACGTAAGGAACAATTTCTGTATCGATAACAGTTTCACCGTCCTGACCGAGGAACGTATATTCTACTTTTCTGCCTGCGATGGTGCTCATGAAAGCCGCATGCGGTGTAGCTTCCACAACGCCTTCTTCCCATTCGGTATAATAGAACATTTCATCCGTCTGAATATATGCAACGTCAGGTGCTTCTACCATATAGAGGGAGATATCATCTATATAGTATTGCATCTGGTCGGTCATCAGGCGCAGTTCAATGCTTGTGGTGACCGGTTCGGAATCTGCGGGGACCTTAAAGTCAAAGGTGAATTCACGCCACCAACCGTAATGGTTTATGGTATAGTGTACCTTTTTCTGGTCGCTTGTTCCGTCACTCATAGTGAAATTAATCCAGTAAGAGAAGTCTGCACTTGTGCCGCTTTCGGGTGCCAGAACAAATGTGGAAATCTGATAGGTGGCATCCGGAATCAGTTCTCTTGAGCTGAAATAAAGATTCGGGAGAAAATTACCGTGATCGGGATTTATGCGGTTTTTAAGAAGAACGCTCTTGCCGGTGCCGGTCGTATGGTCATATGCATCGGAAACCAGGGCATTATGTGCACCGGGGCTTGCGGATTTGTGAATATAGTGGCCGACGCTGTAGTTTTCAAATCCGCCTTCCGTAGGCGTAATCGCATAAACCGGACCAAGTTCTGTGCTGGCTTCTGTCAAATAGGGAGATTTTTTTGCATCTACTGCGGGAGACGGTACAGACGCCTGGGGAACAAGAATGGAAACCTCATCCCAAAGTGCATTACCGATACCCTTTAAGTATAAGTAAATTGTAAGTTTTGTTGCATTTTCAGGTGCCGTAAAACGCAGACCCTTTTTCGTCCAGGTGCCAGCCGTAAGCGGCGACGAAGAACTCTGGAAATACAGGTTCATTCTGGAATAATTGGACGAAGAGCCGGCGGCATCCGCAAACATACCGTGCATGTAAATGGTGCCTGAGGTAGCGTTTGAAGTTTTCACATATGCTGACATTTCATATGTGACGCCGGGTGTGACCGAAACAGACTGCCTGAGACATGTGGAAGCAGAATCACTTTGGGTGTTGGTTAGCTGCATCGCATATGTTCCGCTGTGTGCATCCTGCGAGCGGCTTACGTTTGCACTGCCAAAGAAGTTCTGCGACACCCCGTCAACAGCCTGATTACAGGTAATAGCCCATCCAACAGATGCTGAATCGGTTCCAAATTCAAAGCTGCCGTTAACAATTGCATCTGCCGCATTCACATTTGCAAAAAGCGTTTCTTCACCATTTGCAATGCTGACTGTGTTTGCGGAAAGTGCGGCTGATGCCCCAGGTGCCGGAAACAGTCCTAATAAAAAGACCACCGATAGAAATAAAGCTGTTTTTTTCAAAGATTCTTACCTTCCTTCTATTTTTTATTTTCCCGATACAAAAAGCAAAGCCGAAAGTGCCGCTTTATAGCTTGTCCGCTCCCTCTCCCTAATGGAGGAACAGGCCTTGTATCGTTAAATCAAGTATAGCATAATCAAATTTTCTCCGTCAATAGTTTTTTCCATTTATTTCTAGTTTTTTCCATTTTTTGTAAAACTGTTCTAATTTCGAAATGAAATTTTTGTTTATTTTTTTTGGGCATAAAAAAAGCACATCTGACGGCGGTGCTTCTTAGGGATAAATCGCCCAAAAACCACGATTTCTGCACACAACTACGTTAAAAAGGCGCTGAATCCGTCAGGATTTCAGTGCCTTTTTGCCTTGTTCTGCACTATAAATCGCGTTTTTTGTGGTGCGAAGCAGTTTTGGGTGAGGAATTTTTCGTCTTAGAGAAATCATAAAAAATGTAGGCATACTGGCGTATGCCTACATTTTTTTGTGCACTATAAGCGGAAAAGTACCATCCAAAACCGACTTCTCCCT
>JAFSCR010000012.1 GCA_017436645.1 Clostridia bacterium
AACGAGAGACCAATACGCTTCCGCATCGGTATTGTCCTCATTTAAAATCTGCTCATAAATCCCCGCCGCCTTATCAAATTCGTTGTTGCGGCGGAAGTGATTTGCCCGGTCATAAAGATTTGCCCTTTTTTCATCGTCAAGTTTCGGCAATGTCTGCTGTGTACCGCAGTATTCACAGGTCGCCACCGTTTCATTGTTGTTGATTTCAAGTGCGCCTCCGCACATTTTGCATTTGAATATTGACATTAGTTTTTGCTCCTCTGTTTAAATTTGATGCTTGGAATTTAATTTTTCAACCAATGTAACAAAATTGCAGTAATGCACTACTTTTTCTTCTCTTTCGTTTGCTTTATCAATAATCGGCTTGATTTTTTTATACAAAAAGATAAGATGTTTTCCCGCAATTGTATCAACTACTTTAAAATCATAAATCCTCTTATTTACACCAACTGCAAATTGTTCTAAACGTGCCAATAACGCTCGATAACCATCATAAGCATCTTTACATTGCACATTATCCAAGTTAGCAATAATTATTTTTGCATTTTCGTTTTTTATGCAAAGAAACTTGTCCAGCACTTCGTTTTGCAAAATATTAAAACTTTCTACTGTGGCTTTTCTTTTTTCATACAAAAATGTTGCAACATATGTAGAAAATGATATCACAATCGACAATACGGCAATAATAATTGATATTAATTCCATTTTATTTCAGCACCTTACATTTCTTATTCCTATCCCCAAGCAAAATAATAATTTCGTCCGTGAATGCAGAAACAGTTTCAAAATTATCATTCAAAACAGCGTCAGACAATTTGGCAAATTTTATTGTAATCTCGTTTTCGATAGGAGCTAAAGCATTATTGCTCATCGGATCAGAGTAGCGAACAGCTTCATAAACCTTTTTACATTCTGCTTTAACGTTTTCGCTTTTTGCTCTCGCCATAAGGCTTTCGGCATCAACGGTCAGTGATTTTATAAAAAAGGTTTGTGCTTTGATTTTATCATCAACAGCTTCAACAAGTTCGCCTGCTACTTTTGCTTTCAGGACTGCAACTGCGGTAAAGCCCAAAACCGCAAAGCACACAATAATGCCCACCCAATTGGGAAGATTGGGAATGACCATACAAAGCGTACCGAAAATCACCGTAAGAATAAGTCCCGTCCGGCTTACGGAAATCAGTGGCACATTATAAAATAACTTCTTCAAGTTTTCCGCCTTTAAAGCAACATAAGCACATGCAAGCTGTCCTAAAAAAGCAAGTGTTATAAATATGTATCCCGCCCAAAATGCACCGCCGAATTTACTCATGCCTGCCATTTCACCCGGAGAAACAAACACGGCAACATTAAATACAATCAGCAGGATTGCCCATATGGATAAATAGGATTTAAAATTCTTATTCATCTTTCTGCCTCCTTAAAGAATGCTTGCAAGAAGCTGTGCTTTCATGGAATTAAATTCTTCTTCCGTTAAAAGGCCTGCCTCTTTCATCATGGTAAGCTTTTCAATTTTCGCCTTGAATGCTTCCATATCATCAGGCTTTTGTGTCGGCGTCTGTGCGCTTGTTACGGCATCCTGCATCTGTGCACCGACCATCCCGCCGACAGCACCGCCAACGCCTGCCATGGTGCCAAAGCCTACGCCCATATTGGTAAACTGACCGACAGATTCGTTTCTTGCCACCTCGGTTGCAACGTCAAATCCACGTTCTTGCTGGTATGTATATCCTTCCTGTGCACGTTTGGTTGCTTGTGCCTGCGAATCAATTACAACTTTTTGCGCTTCGGTCTGTGCATATATCAAATCTGTCTGCTGACGAAGCTTTGCTTCTGCAATATCTGCATATTGTCTGAAATGAAGTTCTTTAAACTTTTCGTACTGTCTGTCCCCGTCAGGTTTTACTATGTTAGTAACAAAAAACTGTTCAAGACTAATTCCATACTCTGCAAAATCTGTAACGAGCAGATTTTTAATTGCAGCAGAGAACATTGTAAGGCTTTCGTCAATTTCAAAAATGTTTATGGCATTTGCCTTCATTACCTGTGCGATGTAAGTCTTCACTCTTGCCATAAGGAAGGAGCGGAAAAAGCCGACAAGTTTTTGCTGTCCCAAAAAGTTTTCCGTACCAACCAATTTCAAAAGAAGTTTTCTTGAATCCTCTGCACGAAGGCTCATTTCACCGCTCGCACCAATGGAAATGGGGAATCCGTATGTCGGCTCTATGTACTGCACTTTGCTGTCCGTTCCCCATTTAATCGCCATTTGCTCCGTCTTGTTGATAAAGTAAACTTCTGCATGAAACGGCGTTTCATCCCCCGTCGTGCGATTTAAGAACTTTCCGATTTTAGGGATATTTTGTGTTTCGAGCGTATATCGCCCTGCGCCGAACAAATCAAGTGCCTGACCATTCATAAAGAATATGGCTTCCTGGCTTTCGTGAACAACAAGCTGGGTGAGGCTGTTAAAGTCCTCACAAGGATGTTTCCAAATAAAGGTGGAGTTATCCCCTTCGTATTTAATTACTTCTGCAATTTGAGACATATTCTTACCTCCTGCTTCCACAAACACGCATAAATGTGGCGTTTCTGCAAATTAATATAGATTATTATATCATTTTATGTAAAAAAAAGCAATAATAATGGTTGTATTTTGCATAAATCACTTTTATTTTAAAAAATAACACGGAAAAATAATTCATGCACGTTTTTGCCGACTTCTGTCTTATATTGAATTTAAAATGAAATGGCAGACATTTTTTATGTCTGCCATTATTATATCATTTTATTATTTCGCCTGATTTATGCGGATTTTTGATGTTGTTTCCTGCTGGATTTTTTTCGCATCACGTTCAAGATTTTGCTGATGTTCTTTTTCGCTCATCAGGATTTCCTGCGCCATTTTCTCCGCAGAAAGGCGTGCCGCCTCATTTAAAGAGGTGATAAACTGCTTTTGGTCCGCTGTGAGTGTGCCGGCAGGGATCCCCAGAATACTTGCCGCTTCCGCATCCACTTCGCCCATAGCAAGCACCTTATCAAGCTGATTTGCAAAATTCGTAGCTGCCAGTTTTTCTTGGTTGAACGCCTTTTCGTCAGCCGCCGCCTGCACTTCACCGGCAAGCTTCTTCTCAGAAAGGCGAAGGTCTGCCTCCCCTTGATATTCACGAAAGGCGTTGTCGGCAAGGCTGTCAAGAAGGGAAAGTCTTTCAATTTTCGCTTCTCGCTCGTCCTGAAACCTTTCATACGCCTTTTGTTCATACACGGGCACGAGGTCCTGCGCCGCCCGCTGGCGCATAATTTCCGCCGTGGAGCCGCCGAGAAGTCCTCTCGAATTTGCCGACTGCTTGGATGCAAGCATGGCCTCCTCCTGTGCCGCCTTTAAAGAAGCGTCGCTTTTGGGGTCATAGGAAAATTCCATATTGGCAAGCTCGGACAAAAGCGTTTTCGTCTGCCTTCCGTAAGGATCTTCATATTCCTTGGGGTAAAAGCTTTTGGCGTACTTTTCATCAATATAGTAATCGTCACCGATTTTTAAAAGACGGCTGTCATTACGATTGAGCATCTGCCCGTTTACAATGGGGGCATCGGCACTTTTATCGTATCCGATGGTAGCGCCCGCCGCAGAGAGTGTATTGCGAAGGGGCGTATACCCCTTGGGGGCGGAAGCGCCGCTTTTTGTAAGGGATGCACGGATAGAATCACCACTGCCCATAAAGCCGTTTTCCGTTTTTGAAAAATCTGCTCCGTCAAGCGTAAAGGAAGCGCCGCGGCCGTCAAAAACGGTAATGCCGCTATCCGACGAGGTCGTTTTATACCCTCTGTCCGATAGCCACTTTTCTACATTATACTCCATTTCGTTCTCCTTTCTTATGCGTAGCTTCGTTTCCTTGCCCGCATTTCAAATTCAATGGCAGAAATTCTGACTGCCCCACGCCCCGAAAGCTTTATCCGCATCTGGGGCGCATCCTGCATCTGGGGCGGGATTTCAATGACCGTAAGGCCGCTTTTTGAAACGGTTGCCACCGTGCGGAAATACTCCATATCAAGCCATGGCGAAAGGGAAACCGTAAAAGATGCACCCTTTTCCACCTCGGCACGAATGTAAATGCGGTGCCAGTTCTGAAAAAGCGAGTTTTCAAAAATGAAGGGTGCCGAAATGCGGTACCACTCTACCATCTCATCGCCGCCGCCAAAGACAGATACGGTGCCGTCCTCCTCTGCCATATACAATTTGCCGCCATACTCTGCAAAGGCAAAGATGGGGACATCATCCTCTTTAAACCATTCGCCGATGCGGGTGTCATAAACGAGGAGCTGCTGTCCTCCCCCTTTTTGGGGTAAGGAAAGGTAATACCGTTCCCCGTCGCTGCCGGAAGCTACCTTGTCTGCCTTTTCCGTGTCCATATTCTCAATATATTTTCGAATGGGAAAACTGATTTTCTTCGGGATGGTGCCGCCGCCGTAGCGGTACACCCCGTCCCTGCCCAGAAAATAAAGAATGCCCCCGATTTCACGGATACTTTCCTGTGCCATACAGCCGATATCACGGGAAAGGCACAGAAGGGAAAAGTTTACGGGATCCGTGCCGTACAGCTCAAACATGGCGTTTCTTTTAAAGTAAATCACATGGCCGCCGTAGGCCGCAAGGCCGCCTGCATAGGCTTCTTTTGTGGTTTCCAAAAGTTCCTGCCCTGCATCCATGGGAGCAGACCAGTCGTCAATGTTTTCTACCGCCGAGTAGCGGAGAAACTTATCCTTATCGGATGCCGTAAATAAATGCCATGCATGCGTCACAAGATACAGGGCATTTTCAGGCTTGCCTTTTTTCCCTACATCGGAAATGGCAGCGCCGTCAAACTTTTTGCATTCGTCGCCATCTGCAAAAACGGCATAGTCCATAAAGTCGGCACCATATACCCGTCCCGTTTCTTTGGTAAAAAGGTCGCCTTCGCTTTTCCATGCCCCCTCCGAAAGGGTATACAGGGTTTTGCCCACCACCGCAGAGAGGGTGGTGCCGAATATGACGCCGAAAAAGCGCACCTCCCCTTCAGGGAGACGGGGCACTGCCGCTTTGTCCCGTGGGGGTCTCGGGCAAAGGTGGGGGTAGTGGGCGGAATGAAGATTTTTCATATCCGTTGCCATACCCCCCGGGATTTCCGTTTCGGGAAGGCCCGTGTGAATTCCGCCGCCCGTTTTCGTTTCTATGTACCGCTTTTTTTCGGGCACATCCTTCCAGAAACTCTTCATCGTTTTCCTCCTCTGACGTCTTTTGTAACCGGGTATTTCCCGTCTTTTTCGTATCGTTCCTGCCTTGCTCTTTGCAAAAGCATATTGTAGCTGAGCTTGTAATTATTGGCAAGGGCAATATCCTCTCTTGCCTCCGCAATGGTAATGAGAAGGGCAAGGCGAAGCATTTCTCCGTAGTCCTCGTCAAGGTCGATTTCCTGATCGGGATAGGAAACGCCTGCATCCATCGCTTCTGCCGCTGTTAAAATCCGCTCCGGCTTTTTAAAGTACCAGACGGATATGGTTTTTCCACGTCCGGGCGGTGGATAAATGCCGATAAACCCTTCCGTCACCTTAAACCAGGAACCCGGGCAGGCATCCTCATCCATTCGTTTTTTTGTAAGCGCACGTCCGTCTACCGTAATGGCGCTGATAAGGTCGCATTGCACCGCACTCGGCATGGGGTACAGCATCTGCCCCGTTGCAGGAAAGCGAATGCCTTCCCTGAGGGAAATCACCTTATAGATTTCCCGAAGTGCCGTATTGAGCCACATGATAAGTCTGTTTTCCTCAAACCCGTGTGGCATGCGCACATTTACATCTTCTAAAATATCGCACAGTTTCATACGCCCTGCCTCCTAAGATATGCAACGCACTTTCTCGCCAGCCAGTAAATGTTTTCATCATCCTCCAGCTTCCCGAGCCAAAGCGCTATGTCCGACAAAATGCCTCTGTCGGCAAGTTCCCAGACGATATCGTTAATATTGTCGAGTTCCCGCACCTCACTAATCCTCCTTTTAAATGCATTCCATTTTTCCCAGTTGTTTGCCATAAGCGCCTCGGGACACAATTTCCGTGATGCATCATAGTGACGTACCACATGCACAATGCCCTCCTCCGCTTTCAGCCGTTTTACAAGTTCCACGGCGTGGGACAGAGCTTTTTCAAAATCCCCGTCTTCGTTTACGCAGATTTCAATGCCGATGGAATTTGCGTTGGTAATGCCGTATTTTCCTTTTCCGTCTCCCACATGCCATGTGTAATATTTATGATAATCGTTGATTCTGAGCGCCCCCTTGTCATCTACGACAAAATCGGCACTCTGCCCCACGTTTCCGCTGTTCCAGTATGCAAAATGCGCCTCGGCATCCGCTCCTTTTCTCGTGTTTCCCGTGGTGTGAATCACAATATATTTCGCTTTTTCCTGTCTTTTTGTTCTGTTATATGCAATTTGTCTCATGGTTCCTCCGTTTGTGCCGGCGGCGCCCCGAAGGGCGCACCGACAAATCTATATTAAAAATGGCGCCTGTCACCGGGGTTATTCACAACGCCAAATGCTACTAAAACTGCAAGTACCAACTCTGTAAATGTATCAAACTGCGGAATTTCAAACCCGAGCCATGTTTTGGAAACGAATGCCAAAAGTGCAAGGCTTGAAACCCACAAAACAGGGCTTTTCAGTCTTTCAGACATAATGCGCCTCCTCCTTCAGTTCGTCAATGCGGTGGTGCGCACTTTTTATGCTTTGTTCGGCAATGGCCATGCGCTCCACCAAATTGTTATGCTTTTCCACCTTTTCCTCCAGTTTTTTAAGGCGGTAATTGGTCAGCTGATTGGCGGTAAGAATGCCGCCCAGCGTACCTACCCCCGTTCCCAGAAAGGAAAGGGCCGCTACCGTAATTTCCTGCATATACGCCTCCTTAAAGGATTTCGTATGTATCCGCATCCGTATAGACATGGCTTATGACGGTTGTCCCGTCAAGACGGAAAAACTCATGCCCTCGTTTTGTACGGTAGTAGAAAAGGAAGTCTCTGTCCATATCCTTTTGGAAGAACTGCGTAGGATACGCCAGCATGGGTTTCCCGATGGATTTTTCGGTAAATTTGTAAAAATACTGGATGCCGGTATTATATCCCTGCACCAAAAATGTAACATCTCCGTCTTCACCGACAGAAAGCCCCCGAATGCCGCCAAGCGCCGCATCCTCGCAAAACGAGCCGTACATTCTTCCCGATTCCGTTTCTATTTTATAAATGCAGCCGGAAGGTTTAAAGCCGTATAAATGCCCATCATACACCAAAATGTCCATAAGAACCTCCTGGGGTCTTGTAAAGCTTGTAAGGGGCATATATTTTCCGGTCAGCTCCCCGTCACGGCTGAGGCGAAGAACGGCATAGGGATGGCTCGTATCAAGAACGGGCGCAACGTATAAATCGTCCCCTTCCATAACGGCTCTGCGGAACCGTCTGTCATACATTTCTGTGCCTTCGTGATTGGCAAGGCGTGCCGTGTGGGTAACAAACTCCCATTCACTTTCCCCTTCGTGGGTAATAGACTCAACAAACAAGGCGCTGTCGCTTGTGCCACCCATATAAATAACTACGATTCTGTCACCCATGACAAAAACGTCCTGCACTCTTGTAACGGGCGTATGCTTTACCGAAAGCGTCGTCACCATCGGGGTGCTCACATCAAGGTGGCGAAGAATAATGTTCTTTCCGTCCGTCTCGGCAAAATAGAGAATTGTATTATGGGCACAGAAACATTCTGTGTTTGCGGTGCCGTAAAACCTGTCGATTTTTCCGCTTCGACCGATTCGATAAACCTTATAAATACCGTTTTCATCCCTCCCGGCGATATAGGTGCTCCCATAATTTGGATCCTCCGTCACCGTATAAAGCTCGCTGAATTCTTCGTTTGCAGCTCTTTCCACCTCGCCTTCCGACACAAGTTCTACACCGGTTTTCTTGAGGCGAAGGGGTGCACCTTTTAAAACGAGGGAAGTGGTATCTACCATAAGCCCCTCGCCGTCCTTTACGGAAATGGCACCAAGCTTTGCTTTTTCCTCGTTGGTAAAGCTGTTCTGGGAAAGACCCATTCCTTCCACCTTGTCCATTTTGGAAACAACAAGGTCTCGAAATGCAGGCACAAGACAGCGGGGCAAAATGCTGTCTGTTTTTATTTTTTTATCGTCTATTGTCCCGTCCGCAATTTTTTCGCCTGTTACGGCACCGTCTTTCAGCTTTTCGGTTGTAACGGAAGCGGCAGGGTGGTCGAGAACGGGGGCGGATTTATGGGCGTGAAAGTCTTTTTCCGCACACTGCTTTTCGTTTGTAACATTTCCCAGACCCACCTGACTTTTTGTAACCTTATGGGGATTTTCTCCGTCATTTAAGTGGCTTTCTATTTCGGGCGTCATTTTCAAAAAAGTTTCAACGCTTCCCGAAAGCACTTCAGATACACGCATAATTCCACTTCCTTTCCGTTATCTTAAGCCTCTGTGCCGTCAGAGCCGACAAGGCCGCGCCAATCCACATACCCTGTGTCAAAGCGGCAGTAACCGTAGAAGCGGTGGTCCATTTTGTTATCAATCTTTTCACTGTCAAAGATGGGCTTTTCACGCCACAGGAACATAAGGTTATCCATGGAGCTGTCCTGTACGAACCAGGGCTTTACGCTGCCGTCTTTATCGTAAAGGTAATCCCATACGACTACATCAAGATTGGGCAGGGTGTTCTTATCGTTATTAGCGGTGCCTGCCTGGAGGGTAGAGCCGATAAGGGCACGGGCAGTAAATTCCCAGTCAGGATGTACTACGAGCTTGTCCGCATGTGCCGCTACCAAAACGCCGGCTTCGTCCTTCTGCAGGCGCATCATGGTAAGCGCTTCCTTTAAGGTTTCATCGGAAAGGGCACCCGAAACCTTGTTGGAGCAGGTTTCTGTGCTGTTTACAAGGGTGTGGGCTTCCGAGAAAAGGGGTACGCCGTCGTAACCGTTTTCAGAAAAGCCCTTTAAGATAACATCGGCTGCCTGTGATTCTTCTGTGGCCTGCAGGCCGTTACCAAGTTTGGAAGCACTGCCGCCACGGCCAAAGCCCTTTAAAACATTATAAAGGTCGTCCTGTACGAGTTCCCAGGTCACTTCATAAGCCTTATCAAAGCGGCGGGCCGTAAAGGTTGCAACATCGCCCATGGCGATATCGGCAGTATTGAAGTCGTTGCCTTCTGTGTTTTCTTCCCACTTGCCGAATGCGCCGAGATGGGGGAATGTTTCTTCCTTGGCGTGCATTTCGTCTACCTTGAAAATATCGGTATACTGTTTCTTTTTCTTGTTGTATGTTTCAAAAAATATTTTTCTGTGTACCGGCGTTAAGAGCGCCGCAAAATTACTTCTGTCCATTTTTGTTGCCAAAATAAATCATCCTTTCTGTTTTAAAATCAGTATGCATACTTATATTTTGCATACTCTTCCGGGGTCATCCCCGCTTTTTTTGCAAGGCGGCTTTCCATCTCGGTAAGCTTTGCATGGCGAGGGGCATCGGGGGCTTCGCCGCCGGAGAGGGCAGGAATGTTCTTTGCCTTCTTTTTCGATTCCGTTTCTTTGCTTTCCATATCGGAAAGAAGAGAGCGGAGTCTTTCTTCCGCAAAAAGGGCAAGATATGCCTCTTTGGGGCTGATGCCCGTCTTTAAAATGAGCGCTTCAAGGGAAGGGCGTCTTTCGTCCACATCATCATAAAGAGGGTCCTGTCGCATTTTCGCATAAACGGCTTCCCGCTCTGCCGATTTCTCTGCCCTTCTTAAGGCACGTACCTTTTCCTGCTGGGACAAAAACAGCTTTGCCGCATCTTCGGAAAGGCCGTGGACGGAAATGAGTTTTCTTTCCTCCGCTTTGTCAATCATTTCGGATAATTCCTGAAGACTTTCTGCCCCCATGTCGTCCATAAGCCGTGTGACAATGGAAAGGAGCATTTCCTTCTCTGCATCCTTTTCTTTATGCACTTCCGGTTTCTTGTCTTCTGCCTTGGGGCTTTCTTCTTCCACATCCGGATTCACTTCAACCTCTTCTGCCGCAGCCATAAGCGCATGGGCGGAGGAGGTGGAAAGTCCCGTTTCTCTTTTTGCGTTCTTTACGGAAGAACGCTTTTTGCTTTTTGCCATATGGTTCATCCTTTCTTTTTAAGCAATTATTTGTAAAGCTCTTTCTTTGCATATTCTCCCACCGTTACGGGCATAGGCCCTCTGTGACCGCAGTATGGGCAATGGCCGATTTTCTCCTCTGCCCAGCCACGGTCACGAAGTGCCGCCCGCTCGCATCTGGGGCACACGGGGTTGTCCCGAAGCTTTTCAATGTCAATACTCTGGAGATACGCATGTCGCCGCATTCTGCGTGCAACGTGATTGGGTAAATAAATTTGCATGTTTTCTCATCTCTTTCTCAAAATCTCTTTTTGTAAGTTCAAATTTTTACACCTTATGTCGCACGTGGCCTTTCTCTGTCAGGCCTTCCGCCTCCGCACTTTCCATTTCCATGCTTTCTGCGGCCGCCTCCTCAGAATGGGGCGCCTCCGTTTTCAGCGGCATGCCCATATAGTCGGCAAGGAATGTGCGGATCTCTTCGCCCGTTACAAGGCCTTTGGCATATAAATCACTCATCATCTGATATGCCGCCGTCTTATTTCGGGGAAGGCCTGCGCCTACGGTGACAATCAGGTCAAACGCCGCATCTTTTTCCAGTCCGTCCTTTGCCGCCCGATAGCGAAGGTCGCTTCCACGGAAGAAAATAAATTCTCCCTTCCTGTCTGCAACCCGAACGGCAACCTCGTCCGTCCAGTATGCACGAATCATCTCAAGGCAATAGGCGAACACTTCTGAAAGTGTTTCCTGCAGAAGGAGCTTTTTGTGCTGAATGGACATTTGTCCCCCCTGCTGGAGTACGGTGGCCTCTGCCGCCGTTGTAACGCCTGCTTGCTTGGCGCCGGTCATCTGGTCGGAAAAACGGGTAATGCGCTGGCTTTCGTAGCGAAGTGCCGTATCCCTTCTTTGCAGAATGTAGGACGGAAGGGGCGGCGCCTCCAGATTCCGCACAGCCCCGACGCTTGTAGTCGGGATATTCAGCCCCGCCTCATTTGTCATTTTGTCAAGGTCAATGCCGCTGCCCGTTTCCACAAGCCTTTGCGGATTGCCGGTAAGGCGGGCATTGATGCGGATCTGATCATCAAGGTCATTGATAAGGTCTTGTACGGGAATGAGAAGTTCCACATCCCCCTTTCCCCAAACGGAGCCTTCCCGATAATAAAGGGGCGTCATAAAATACGGATATCGGCCGCCGGGATAAAAGTTTTCCTCGCCCTGAGCAAAGCTATCGGAAAGAATAATGCCGCAGCCTGTCATTTCCACAAGGCGCAGCTTGCCGTTTTCCTTGGTCCAGACCAACATGTGAAGGTACGTATCGTCTCCCCCGTCGTCCCCTTCATACTGGGGTCTGTAGCCCGGAACAATGGCCTCGGCAATCATGTCCCCGTACTGTTCTTTTGCAAAGTGTACGGTTTTGACTACCGTTTCGATGATAAACGCCGCTTCCTCCAGACGGTATACATCCGTTATCCCCGGATCGGGAAAAATGTTTTTGGGATGCACGGCATCAATTCGGGGCAAGCCTGCTCCGGAAAGGGCACCGGGGTCAAAAGATACCCGAAATACCCCTGTTCCGTACTTTTCCCTTCTTCGCTCATGCAAATCCAGTTTTCGCATGAGCCTGTTTTTCTCCTTAATAAATTCCAGCACTTTTTGTACGTTTGCGGCGAAGGGAGCGTCATCGGGCGTAACCGGCACGGGCAAAATTCCAATGCTCTGATCCAAAAGCATGGATACCTGTCCTTCCACATTGGCATGCACAATATTGGTGCTTGAGCCGGGATCGTTTTCCGATACGGGCAGGTTTACATCTCCTTCCCAATAAGCGTCGCAAAGGGCGAAACGCTCGGGAATACCGCGTCTTTTTTTATCCTCCCAGGCATCGAGATAGTACTTTATGTATTTTGCCGCCAGCTTACGCTTTTCTTCGCTCATAAATGCTTCGCGCAATTTTCGTTTGTTTTTCATGCTGTCACCTCCTTTCTGCCGACAGGCGGGCACCCCCGCCGTCTGACAAAATAGAGTTTACCGCTTTCCGCTGCCGTTTTCCACGGCATCATTTATGCATCATAGCCTTGCATATTCCGTGCACACGGAAAAGGCACAAAATTTTTTCTTAAAAGAATTGACTTTGTGCCTTAAAAAAGATATAATAAGGGATGTACAAACATTTAGGAGGTCATTTATGAAACAGCAAAAAACGAAAAAAAAGATTTCCCGCGAAGTGCGTGAAAAAATTGATAACAAGGTCGTTCTGGCAACTGCCATTGCCCTTGTGGCCGCTATGGTTCTTCTCTTTTTAATGAACTGGAGCCAGTCTGCATACGCTGCCGCAACCATCACCATCATTCAGGTTCTCCAGTGGGTATTTGTTGCCGGCATTCTTGCATTTTTAGTGCTTTATTTTGTGAAGAAAGAAAATAAGTTCCTCTTTGGTATTCCTTATTGTGCCGCAGGCACCATCTTCATGATGGAAATTTTAAAAGGCACTATTTCCACATTCTTTATAAAGATTCTTTCCAAGATTCCGTTTCTTAAGATGGCAGGCGGCTATGCAACGACTGCACAGCGCTTTTCCACACTGTTTATCTTCCTTGCCATCTATCTCGTAGCATCTTACATTTACTACGGCGTAAAGCTTAGAAAACTCTCTAAATAATCAAGTATGCAAAAAGGGTCTGTAAATTTATTTACAGACCCTTTTTAGGGGATAGGAAAAAATGTTCAGAATGGACAAACTGAGCCAAAGCCACAGGCTTTGGGATACCCGAAAGCGTACATTGGTACGCTGAGCGGCGAAGTTTGTTTCATAGCAAAAAGGCATATATAAAAAGAAAAACTTCAATTATTTGAAGTTTTTCTTCATTTTAGCTAAAACGTTTGTTTGTAGCGAGCTTTCTTTTGCTGTCCTTTCCGCCTTTTTGCGGTCTGGACTTTTTTTACAGCCCCTTTATCATTTCTTCTTATTCTTTATTTTCAGGATACAAATATAACTTCGTTTTCTCCGAAAGCGGCGCCGCACCTCTATGCAGTTCTTCTGCCGGCATAGGCGGATTTTTTGCCCGCCTTTCTAAAAACGAATCGTTTACCTCTACGAGAATTTCCGTCACAGATCCCAAAAGCCGATAACTCCCGTCACCGACCCGAAGCCTTATGGGAAGAAGTAAATCGTCCGCATCGCTCCGAAGTTCAATTTCGCCGCCTTCTCTGAAGTATCGGCGAAGGATGGTCTTTTTATCGGCGGTGGTTACGAGTACAAGGTCACCGTTTCGCACAGCGTATGCATCTTCCCGAACCACCAGAATATCTCCCGCTTCAATGCGGTACCTCGTCATGGAATTATCGCCCCAGCGGACTGCCATATAAGAACTTCGGTCAGAGGCCGGCAGGGGCAGAATAATGTCCCTTGCGGGCGAAGATTCAGGCCCGTGTGTGCCTTCGCCAAATATATCCACGGAAACGGGGCGAAGTTTTACGAATCGCTGTGGCGACTGCACAGCCGTCTCTTCCCCTTCCGCCTTGAGGGTAATTTCCACGCTTCCCATCATATATCCCACGGTTACCCCGAAAAAGCCGGCAATGATCCCGGCCACTTTTTCATCAGGCAGTATGTAACCGCTTTCAATATTTTCAAGGGTGGTCTCCCCCAGGCCCAGGGCCTCGCTCATTTCCTTAAGGCTTATTTTATTTTTTCTTCTTAAATCCCTTTGTGTATATCCAAACAGTGTCATTTGTATTTTCTCCTAAAAGCCGTCAAGACCAAAGCTGATTTCCAGCGCATCATTTACCTTATGCATCATTGTATCATCCAGATGCCCGATTTTTTCCTTCAGCCGCTTTTTGTCAATGGTCCGCACCTGCTCGAGCAGCACTACGGAATCTCTCGAAAGGCCGTAGTCACGGGCATCAATTTCAATATGCGTGGGAAGTTTTGCTTTGTTAATCTGGCTTGTAATTGCCGCCGCAATCACGGTGGGGCTATAGCGGTTGCCCACGTCATTCTGGACCACCAGCACCGGGCGAACGCCCCCTTGCTCCGAACCGATTACGGGACTTAAGTCTGCGTAATAAATATCGCCTCTTTTTACAATCACCCTAGATTCTCCTCATACCTCAGCATGGTTTCGGTATCAGCACAGTGACAGGCACGGGCAATTTCTAAGTTTATCTCACCCATCTCCCGATAACCCTGTTCCATTTGGAGGCGAATCTTTTCTTTTCGCTTTTCGTCCATATAGAACCGCATGGCCCGGCGGACGAATTCACTTCTCGTGATTTCCTCCGTCTCCAATAATGCATCTACTTCCGCCAGGAATGCTGTGGGTAGGCTGACCAATATTTTTTTCTTGTCTGCCATATTACCAAGCCTCCATTCGTCATGTGTATCTATACACATTATAAAACTTTCCGAGGGCCGAAGTCAAATGTAATTTCTGCCACATAGACCGCTTGGTAAAAGACTACGGTTCTATTTTGCACAAAAAAATCAATTTACATACATTTACTTGCTTCGGAAATAAATTTTACCAGCGTTTCAGCAGTCATGCATCTCTCGCCTTCCGCCTCGGCCGCCATGTCGCCACATTTTCCGTGGAGAAAAACGCCGCATTTTGCGCTTTCTTCGACTCCCTGTGCACAAAGTCCGCCGATGATACCTGCCAGCACATCACCACTGCCGCCTTTTGCCATGCCGGGATTGCCCGTCGTATTAATATATGTCCGGCCGTCCTTCTTTGCCACCACGGTATGGGCGCCTTTGAGTACGAGGGTAACGCCATATTCTTTTGCAAATTTTTCGGCTACTTCAACACGGTTTTCTGTTATTTCCGAGGCAGAAAGGCCGCAAAGACGGCTCATTTCTCCCATATGGGGCGTTAAAATCACTTCTTTTGCCGCATCCTTTAAAAGGTGCAAATGCTTTGTGAGATGATAAAGACCATCCGCATCAATAATCAGTGTGTCCGCCCCCTGGTCGAGGGCTTTTAAAAGCGCCTTTTCGCCGTCCGCCTCTCGTCCCAGTCCGCATCCCACAATAAGAACATTGGCTTTTTCGGGAATTTTACCTTCTATATCCATGCACATGGTACCTGTGAGCCGTTTGGAGAGAATCGGCAGGATTTCTTTTGGGACCATAGCCGTTACAAGGCCTGCACCTATTCTTTCCGCCGCCATGGAGGCAAGAACTGCCGCCCCTGCCATGCCCATACTTCCGCCGAGAAAAACGGCATGCCCTCTTACGCCCTTGTGGGCAGCTTTGGAGAGGGGCAAAAATTTCACATCCTCCGCCTCGATTAAAAAGCGGCTGACAGCAGGCGCCGGAATAGAAATGTCATCACACACCACTTCTCCCACATAATCTGCGGAAAGCGGTGAATAAAGGCCAAGCTTTCTGTAGCCGAAGGTAACGGTTTTTGCGGCTTTGACAGCTCTGCCGCAAACCTTGCCCGTGTCTCCCGAAATGCCGCTTGGTAAATCGAGAGATACCACAGGCACACCGCTTGCATTTAAATAATCAATGGCGTCACCGATTACGCCGCCCACCTCGCCCCGCACGCCTGTGCCGAGGAGGGCATCCACCGCCACCGTGCCCGAAGGCAAGGTGCTTCTTTTTGAAAAATCGGAAAATGCCGTAATCTTCACACCCAGATTTTTTGCCGCCAGAAAGTTTTCCGCCGCATCGCCCGAAAATGCCTCCGGGCTTTCCGTTAACACGATTTCCGTTTGGATGTTCCCGACGAAAAGACGGCGGGCGAGGGCAAAGCCGTCCCCCGCATTATTCCCCTTGCCGCAAAACACGGGGACAAACGAAGGGGAAAATTTGCGAACCTCAGAAAGTGCAAATGTGGCCGCATTTTCCATAAGAATGCGGCCGGGAATCCCGGCCGCAATAGCCGCACGGTCGGCCGTGCGCATTTCGTTGCAATTTACAAGCGGCAGCATAAAACCACCCTTTCGTAAAATGAATTATTCTGTAAGAGAAGATGTGCAATGGGGGCAACGGGTTGCCTCGATTGCAACTGTGCTGCAGCAGAAGGGGCACTTCTTCGTTGTCACTTCTTCCACAACTTCTTCCTTTTTCTTGCCGAGTGCGGAAAGTGCATTGAGGGCCTTTACCAGCACGAAGATTACGAATGCCATAATGATAAAGTTAATTATGGCAGTCAGGAATGAACCGTAAAGAATATCAACGCCAAGTACCTTTACGGAAAGGGCAGAAAGGTCCTTGTTTGCTATAAGGCCGATAACGGGGGAAATAACGTCCTTTACAAGAGAATCCACGATACCCTTGAAAGCACCACCGATAATAACACCGACTGCCAGATCCATAACGTTTCCACGCATGGCGAAATCTTTAAATTCTTTCAAAAACTTTTTCATTTGCTTTTTCTCCTTATTCTTCTGTTTTTTCTTCTTCCTCTTCCTGTGCGGTCTCTTTTTCAATATGAATGCCGTCAATATGAATATTGACCTTTTCTACAGAAAGACCTGTAAGGGACTCCACTTCGTCCTTTACCTTTTCCTGAATCTTCCATGCAACGTCAGGAATCCGTGCGCCGTAACGAACGATAATGTGCATGTCAATCACGGCTGTACCGTCACTGATTTCCACCTTCACGCCACGGGAAACGGATTTTTTGCTGCCCAGAAGCTCTGCAATGCCGCCTGCAAAAGAATTGCTCATGCCGTAAACGCCTTCGATTTCGCCTGCGGCAATGCCTGCAATAATCTGCACAACATCATCGGAAATTTTTACGCTGTTTGTATTCTCAAGTGTTTTGTTTTCTTCCATTTTTATACCTTCCTTTCCGAAAGTTTATTCCGTATTTATTATAACAAACGCCGTCCCCATTTGCAAGCATTTTCTATTTCTTTTAGAAATTGGTTGACATTCTCGTTTCCCTATGATAGAATAAAACCATAAATCCGGGGAGCTCGAAAGGGCTGAGAGGAAGCGCTCGCTTCGACCCGTAAACCTGATTTGGGTAATGCCAACGAAGGAAGGATATCGTTTTTTTATGCTTCCTCATTTCGGGGAAGCAATTTTTATTTTAAGGAGAAAGTATATGACGAAAAAACTTACTACCACAGGCGTCTTACTGGCACTGAGTCTTGTTTTATCCATGCTTCGCATTTTTGATGCACCTTACGGCGGCAGCGTAACCCCCGCCTCCATGCTGCCCATTATTATTCTTTCCCTTCTGTACGGTACAAAGTGGGGGCTCCTTACAGGCACCGTATTTGCAATCCTTTCCATGCTTCTTACAGGCTTTCCCGCACCGCCCGTGGGAAACGCCGCCTCATACCTTCTCGTATTCTTCCTCGATTATATTCTGGCCTTCGGATTTTTAGGTCTTGCGTCCTTCTTCTATAAGCTTTACGGCAAAAAGCCCCTCTCCATTCCCCTTTCGGCCGCCACGGTTATTTTCCTTCGGTTTTTATGCCACTTTGCCTCGGGAATTCTTATATGGAGCGCATACGCCTGGGAAGGCTACGGCGCCGCCGCCTATTCCTTCCTCTATAATGGCAGTTATATGCTCTTTGAGCTTCTTATCACGACTGCCGCCGCTTTTGCCGCAAGAAACTTTATAAGTAAACTTTTGAAATAGAAAAACGCTTTCGGGGTTCTCCCGAAAGCTTTTTTTATTGAATCTCTTTTTCTCCTATGAAGGCAGTCCACTTTCGCATCATACCTGCCGCCAAAAGTGTGGCCGCCAGAATGAAGCCTATCCAAAAAAGAACAATGCTTGACCATGACATACTTTCCGACATTTTCGGAATGACATAGGATGCAAAAATATTTCCCACGGCTGCCGCACCGTTTAAAATGCCGGATACGGTGCCGTTTCTTCCGCAATCGGAAAATCTTGCCGCCGCAAAAGAATTGGAAAACGGATAGGCGCCATGTATAAACAAAGCCCCCACCGCCAAAACCGCCAAAATGATAAGATAGGATATTTTTCCTACAAAACATGTTACGAAAAGTGCAGGCAGACTCAACGCCAGCAAAAGCATAATTGCTTTCATTTCGTGCTGTGTCACTTTTGTACGGACAAAGTTTGCAACAAACATACCGAGGGTTGAAAAGACAACCAGCAAAACACTGAGTCGTGTTGCGATTGCCGCCGGCATATTGTGGTATGTTTCCGTCAGCATAACAGGCGTAACCATTTTAATGCCGTTGTTTATTGTAACAATCAGAAACGCTATCAGCGCCAAAACGGGGAATCCCGAAAGACGAACAAGGGATTTCATATCCGCTTTATTTTCATGTTTTTTACCCTCTTTCCCGCTCGCCGCTGTGTTTTCCACCATGCTTTTTTCTATGGTTTTATAAAATACTGCCCAAAAAACCAGCATGACGGTAAGTGACACCGCAGAAACCACAAAGTTTTGCTCCCATCTTTTGACAAGGGAGGCAACAAAAAGACTGAGTGCCTGCCCAGCGCTGTTGGAAAGAATAACCCAGAAGACTGCGGTCCCCCGAATCGCAGGTGCCGTTTGTGAGGAAACAATTTTAAACACACCGGGCCAAAGGCCAAACTGGAACGCAGCATTCAGGCACCATACGACCATGATAACCGTATAACTTTGGTTTACGGAAATAATGAGATTTGAGATAATGCCGCTTACAAGGCCAATGCCAATGAGCCGAAACGGCGAAAACTTATCTGCCGCAAATCCGCCGAAAATCTGGAAGATGGCATACACAAACCAGAAGCTTGCGCTTATGGCACCGGTCTGGGCTTTCGTCATAACCCCTTCTTCCACAATGGTAGCCATGGCCGCCGAGAACATGTTCTTTGTCATATAAACCGTGGCATTCACGATAAATAACGCCAGAAACAACGCAATGCTCAGCTTTTCATTTTTTAAGTATTTGTTATGCACATTACATCCCCTATTCCTCTATGTATTCGTCTGCAGGATAAGGTTTAAAATATGTCGATGGATGTCCCATCGGCATTTTTTTATTATTCTGTAAACAGTTTGTTTATTTCTGTAATGGTTTTGCGGGTAAGCAGGTTGCCGCCCTCATACCCTGTGTCACCGCTTGCAATATATGCGCTGAAGTGACCGTGTTCTTCCGCCTTTTTCGTGGCAAGATAGGCGTGGGAGCCACAAGCAAGCTGTACAATAAACGTCTGCCGTGCAAGGCTTCTTGCCTTCATTACGTTTGCATAATCCTGATAAAGTTCATAAGGATTTGTGGCAAATGCCACGTCACCAAAACGGACGAAATGACACTCGATGGGCACAACCTCTTCCGTCTGCTGGCGGCGGAATCTGGCAATGGTGCCTGTGTGGATGTACGTTTTCGCATTATCCTCAAAATCAAAGTCCCTGTCCTTATTCTTTTCAACATACGCCTCGATTGCCCGCACCGCTTCTTCGTAATCTCCAAGGGTAGCTTTCCGAAGGGGCATATCCATATGTGTTACCGTGTGCCTGAAAACCGCCTCGGATTTATATTCCGTAATTTCTTCAAAAACGGAAATGATTTCATTGGAAATACGTCTTCCCACTTTATTACAGCCGCTTATGTCAAACATAGAGGGGTCTGCTTTTCTTTCGATATAGTTGGGGCGGCTGACGTGGGGATCGCATATAGGCGTTTCGGGGTTTACCCACCTTACAAGGTCACGGGGGCACTGGTCACCTGCCGCGCCGCAAAGAGCGAGAAGGTGAATGTCCTGCCCGAATTTTTCACGAAGGTTTGCTTTTGCCCTTCCCCAGAAGTCTGCGGAAATAAAGCTTCTCTGCTCTAAGATTTGTGCAGGGCAGGCAATGTTTGCCACAATGCCCGTAAGCTTTTTATTTTTATCAAAGGTGTAGATAAGTTCTATGCCCGAATCGTTTCCGCCTTCAAGGGAAATAAAGTTTGCGCTGTTTGTATCGCCCCACATCTTAGCTGTGCCGTCATTATAGCACACTCTTCTGTTCATCCCCACGGGTGCTCTGCCGAATTCGTTTGCATAAAGGGCTTCGCTTCTTCCCTTCCACGCCCTATCTGCCGCAAGGGCAATTTTATCCGTTAAAAGTTCAAACCCTTCTTCAGGGGATAAAACCGTTTCGTCCGTTTGCACACGGGCAATGTATTTCCTGCCTTCCGGCAAAAATTCTTCTAAAATACGGGCAGTGGACGAAACAGCAAACTGTGCGCCTCTGTCCCCGATTTCAAGTGAGGTATGGGTGTGGGTGGCACAAATGATAATTTTCTCCGGGTCCACCTCTTCGTTCATTTCGGCAAACTTTTCTCTCGCCGCCAAAACCACCGAATCCTTCGCTTCCCCCGTATCGCAGGAAACGATAATCATTTCCTCTCCGTCCGCTTCTACCGCCATTGCCGTTACGGAAATTTCGGATTCCACAAATTCGGAAATTCTTTCATAGAACTGCCCTGCAAGGCTTACTTTTTTTTCGGGCACAAGGCTCTCTTCTGCCCAGCCGATTAAAATGCTCATATTTTCCTCCAAATAAGGTTTTAAAATATGCCGACGGAAATCCGTCGGCATATTCTTATTATTCTGTAAACATCTTATTGATTTCTGTAATGGTTTCACGGGTGAGAAGGTCGCCGCCTTCGTGGCCGGTGTCACCGCTTGAGATGTAGGCACTGTAGTGGCCGCCCTTTTCTGCCTTTTCTGTGGGCAGGTAGCCGTGAGAACCGCAGGCAAGCTGCACGATAAATGTCTGGCGTGCAAAGCTTCTTGCCTTCATAACGTTTGCAAAATCCTGGAAGAGTTCATAGGGGTTTGTTGCAAAGGCTACATCGCCGAAACGAACAACGTGGTACTCAATGGGTACAACTTCTTCCTTCTGCTGGCGGCGGAACCGGGCAATGGTGCCGGTATGTACGTGCATCTTCGCATTATCTTCGAAGTTAAAATCCTTGTCGCCATTCTTTGCAATATAATATTCCAGTTCACGTACAGCGTGGTCGTGCTCCGCAATGGTTGCCTTGCGAAGGGGTACTTCAAGGTCAATAACCTTGTGTTTAAAGACAGCTTCACTCTTATATTCCGTAATTTCTTCAAAAACAGAAATAATCTCGTTAGAAATACGCTTACCGACTTTATTGCAGCCGCTTACGTCATACATAGACGGGTCTGCTTTTCTTTCGATGTAGTTGGGGCGTTTTACGTTGGGGTCGTCAATAGGTGTTTCGGGGTTTACCCATCTTACAAGGTCACGGGGGCACTGGTCACCGCCTGCGCCGCAAAGGCCGAGAAGGAAAATATCATCGCCGAATTTTGCTCTGAGGTTTGCCTTGGTTCTGCCCCAGAAGTCTGCAGAAATAAAGCTTCTCTGCTCTAAAATCTGTGCAGGGCAGGCAATGTTTGCAACAACACCCGTAAGCTTCTTATTGGTATCAAAAGTGTAAATAAGTTCAACGCCGGAGTCATTACCGCCTTCAAGGGAAATGAAGTTTGCGGTATTGGTATCACCCCACATCTGGGCGGAGCCGTCATCATAGCAAACACGGCGGTTCATGCCGACTGCTACTCTGCCGAATTCGTTAGCATATAACGCTTCTTTTCTGTTTTTCCAAGCTTTGTCTGCCGCAAGGGCAATTTTATCTGTGATAAGTTCAAGGCCTTCTATGGGGGTGAGAACCGTTTCATCAGGTGTTACCAGTTCTTTGTATCCCTTGCCTTCCGGTAAAAACTCTTGTAAAATCTGTGCCGGCACGGAGAATTCGCGTGCAGTGCCGGTTCCCACTTTAATGGAAGTGTGGGTGTGGGTTGCACCAACGATAATTTTTCTCGGGTCAACTTCCGTGTTCAGCTTTGCAAACTTTTCACGGGCAATGCGCATAACGTGGTCACCAACGTTTACAACGTCGGCACTTGCCATAATCATGTAGTCGCCGTCTGCTTCCACCGCCATTGCCGTTACGGAAATTTCGGATTCCACATACTCGGAAATTCTTTCAAAGAACTGACCTGCAAGGCTTACCTTTTTCTCGGGCACAAGGCTCTCTTCTGCCCAACCGATTAAAATACTCATTTTTTCTTCCTCCTGTTATCTGATAATCTGAATGCCTAAAATATCGCAAAGGTTTTCAATAACCTCTGTGTTATCGCCATAGGAAATAATGTAGTGCTGGCACATAACGTTTTCTGCAAAGGCTTCCACGTCGTCCAGAAGAATTTCAAGACCGGGCAGCTGGGGTGCAGGCTGTGTCCAGCCGGCTTCTTCCCATTTCCGGGGGCTGATGCCTTCGCCACGAACCATGTGCATATAGTACTGACCGTCGTCGAAAGTGAGGCGACACATAGTAAGGGGACCGGGTTTTACTTTACTTACGTTTAAGATACCTTCGGAAAGTTCACCGAATGCCGCAGGCATAACGGTAACGCCGCCATCGGTTACTTCTGCCGGTACATAGTCGGGAACACCTGCCAGCACTCTGTCTTCAAAGAATTCATAAAATTCAAGATAGAATGCACACTGACCGGTCAGATATTTTACCATAAGCTGGGTGATATTGCCGAGAGAGTCATTTTCAGGAATGGTGCAAAGGCCTTCTTCGTCAGAAAGAAGCATAAAGATAGGTGCCGGCGGGAAACCGAGAAGTTTTTTCATGCCATCAACGTCTTTTAAGGAAATGGCATCGTATCCTCTTTCACGGCAGATATCACGAACAGCAAGATAGTATCCTGCTGCTTTTTTCATGCTTTCCGGGTTTGCAGGCTTTAAGAAGTTCCATTTTGCCATGCACTTGTCAATGACGGCCTGTTTTTCTTCGTCTGTAATCTTCTGGTAGCGCTGCTCCATTTCCAGCATTTCAAAGGTTTCAATTTCGGGGCCGATTTCACGCTTTAAGGAGCCGCCGTCAAACTGGGTGCCGTAAAGATTCATATCACGGTAGCCTGCCATGCCGCTTCTTGCGTGGCGGAGCTTTGCGGCCGCCGCTGCAGCTACGCAGTAGTTATATACCTTCTTCGTCTTGGACGGAAGACCGATAATATCATATATGTACTTAAAGTCGTACCCGAGGTCATAGAAGGTCTTTCGGATTGCGGTGGTGCCTGCCTGATCAGCTGTTGTGACGATTCTGCCGTCTTCCATCCAGCCGCAAAGGCCCCAGAGGACCATAGGCTTATTTCTGAAATGCTCCGTCACCTTTACAACCGCATGGGTGGGAATCCAGCCTGCGATGCAGACAACCAGCACGTCAAAGTCATCCTTTTTAAGGGCTTCCACTGCTTTTTTAATGTCCTTTTCTTCGTAATCGTCGGTTACGGGGTAAACGCTGACAAGGTCAAGGCCTTCCTTCCCCAGAGCTTCCGCCGCATCGGTACATTTTTTGAGAATGATTTCTGCCGGGGTGTTTACTTCGCCGAAACCTACAAAACCTGCTTTAATCATTTTTATTCTCCTTCCCTTCTGTTTAAAATGTTATCATATTTTACAAAATTTTCATACGTTTTCGTGTAATCAGCACCGCTGGGGGCATACTCTTTATCCGTTTCAATCATGCTGCACGCACTTTCCACAGATTCGAAAATCCCTGCGCCAACACCGGCGAGTATTGCCGCACCAAGGCACGCTGTTTCTTTATTTTTAAGGGTGGTGAGCTTTTTGCCCGTAATATCCGCCTTCATACTGCACCAAAGGGGGCTTTTTGCGCCGCCGCCCATAATGCGAATTTCGTCCACCTCTTCCCCGAGGTAATCGAGGTTACTTTTTAAGGTACAGGCAATGGATTCCATAATGGCACGGACAAAGTGACCACGGGTGTGTTCGGGGGTAAGGCCCGTAAAGCTTCCTCTTGCATCCGGATTATACTTCGGCATTGTGGAGCCGCAAAGGTAGGGGAGAAATGTCAGGCCGTCACTTCCCACGGGCACCTTTTCCGCAAGGACATCTAACTCCTTAAAGGAAACGTCACTTAAAAATGCATCCCTAAACCACTTCAGCGCCATACCTGCCGTGGCACTCCAGGAAAGGAGGCAGTAACTGCCGTCAAAGCTGTAGTGGCAGGGCACGAAGCTGTCTTCTTTGAATGCGGGCACCGTATCCGTCGGAACATAAATGGCCATGGTGGTCCCCGTCATAACGCTGATGACGCCTTTTTTAATAACGCCTGCACCGATTGCACCTGCAACCTGGTCCATGGCAGAGGTTACAACTTTTATGCCTTCATATTCCCCCACATATTCGCCGCTATCTAAAAGCGCAGGGAGCTGCGAAGTGGAAACGCCGAGAAATTCCAGCATTTCATCCCACCAAAGGGACTTTTTAATGTCAAAATAAAGGGTGGAGGACTGGAGGGTTTTTTCTGTTACGAATTTGCCTGTCAGTTTATAAAGAAGGTAATCCTCCAGCATAAAAATCTTCTTCGTTTTTGCCCACACCTCGGGTTCATTGTTTTTAACCCAAAGGAGCTTGCAGGCAGGCCATGTGGCGGTAATTTCCGGCTGACCCGTAATTTCAAACACCTTTTTGCGGCCAAATTTTTCATTGATAATTTCTGCCTCTTTTGTGGCACGGTTATCAAGCCAGACAATGGCATCACGGACAGGGACCCCGTCCTCATCCGTTAAAATCAGTGTTTCGCACTGGGTGTCAATAGCGAGGCAGTCCACCCCACTCGTTTTCCGGATGTTGGCAAGGGCATTTTTAAGAAGGGACCAGTATTTTTCCGGTTCCAGTTCTACAATATTCCCTGCCGCTTTGACGGTGTAATCCTCGGTGCTGGAAGCAATTTCCCGAAGACGGTCGTCAAAGAGCACCGCTTTTACCGATGTTGTGCCAAAGTCAATTCCTAAACATTTCATATTAAATCACCATTCTTTACGCCTTTATATTTTTTTATTATATCATACGCCCCTTGTGGAAGTCAACAATCTATTTGTGTTTTTGTTACGAATTAATTTCGATTTTTCGCTCAATACGACAGCTTTTTGCACTTGACAGCAATGCGATGCGGCGATATAATGAAAAAAAGTCGAAAAAGGAGCGTCCCACATGCTTTTCGTAAAACCCATCGCCCATATCGAAACGGATTTTAAAGAAAAATTCGGCATTCCCCGTCAGGCAGGACGGGTACCGTCCCTTTCGGGGCGCATCGTATTTGAAAAAGAATACCAAAATCCGGATGCCCTTCGGGGTATCGAGGAATTTTCCCATCTCTGGCTTCTTTTCGATTTTTCTGCATCCCACAGAGAAGAATGGTCCCCCACCGTGCGGCCGCCCCGCCTTGGCGGAAATAAAAGAGTCGGCGTTTTTGCCTCTCGTTCCCCCTTTCGCCCAAATCCCATTGGTCTTTCCTCGGTGCGCCTCCTTTCGGTGGAAAAAACAGAAAATGAAGGCACGGTTCTCCATGTGGGCGGCGTGGACTTACTCGATGGCACCCCCATTTTGGATATAAAACCCTATCTTCCCTTTGCCGATTCCCATCCCGATGCATGCGGCAGCTTTGCGGATGAGGCCGTGGATTATCACCTCAAAGTAGATTTTCCGCCCCACCTTCTCGAGGAAATTGACCCCGAAAAAAGAGAAGCGGTCACAGCGTGCCTCCGGGATGACCCTCGGCCTTCCTATCAGGATGACCCAACACGGGAATACGCCATGGCATTTTCCTCGTGGGACATTCACTTCACCGTAACGAATCAAACGGTGCACGTTTTTAAAGTAACCAAAAAGGACTGTTCAAATTGAACAGTCCCTTTTTCTTATAACAGCGTAGCTCTTAAGGTTTCCACATTTTCAGGCGATAAATATTTGGGCGCAATGTCAAGAACCGTCATACATCCCGATTTGCCTTCTTTCTGGAGGCGATAAGCCGCTCTTGCATAAGCGCAGAGAACGGAAGATGTAAAGGCAGGATTAGAGTCCAGCTTTAACGCATATTCCACGGTATGCTTTGACCCGTCCCCCGTTTTTCCCGCGCGAATAACCATACCGCCGTGGGGAAGGCCGCTGTGGTTTGCACGGAGCTCTTCCATGGATATAAAGTGAACGGTTGTATCATAATCGGAAAAATAGTTGGGCATTTCCTTGATTTCTTTTTCGATTCGTGCTGTATCTGCCCCTTCTTCTGCCACCACGAAGCATTCTCTCGTGTGCTTTTCTCTTGTGGTAAGGACAGGGTTTTCGCCGCTGCGGACTGCGGAGAGCGCCTTCTCTACGGGCACCGTGTACTGTCTTGCATCGACAACGCCTTCAATTCTGCGGATAGCATCGGAATGGCCCTGACTTACGCCCTTGCCCCAGAAGGTGTAGCTCTCCCCTTCCGGCAGCACTGCACCGCCATAAAGGCGCATGAGAGAAAAGAGGCCCGGGTCCCAACCCACGGAAATAACGCCCACCTTGCCGCCTTTTTTCGCCTTTTCATCAACGGCAGTAAAGTGAGAGGGGATTTTTGCATGGGTATCAAAACTATCAATAACGTTAAAATGTTCGGCTAAAAGGGGCGTCTGCACCGGCAAATCCGTTGCACTGCCGCCGCAAAGAATCATAACATCAATTTTATCCTGCATGGAAATGGCATCCTCTGCACGATATACAGGGGCCTTGGCGGAAACCGTTTTAGGGTCACGCCTTGTGAAAACACCTACAAGCTCCATGTCAGGGTTCTGGCCGATGGCGCTTTCCACACCACGGCCCAAGTTTCCATAGCCGTAAATACCGATTCTGATCATTCTAATCAATCCTTTCTATAGGTAAAAATGGGAAGCTGTGATAATATAATGGCACCAAACGTCAGCCCACAGCCGAAAAGCTCACGGGCGGAAAAACCTTCATGCATGAGTAGCCAACCGCCAAGGAGCGCAAACACGGATTCCAGGCTGCATATCAGCGCCGCACTCGTCGGGTCCGTATCCTTTTGTGCCACAATCTGGAGTGTATAGGCAACGCCGCTTGACAAAATGCCCGTGTATAAAATGGGCACGGCAGCATCCATTACGCTGATAAGCTTTACATCCTCTACGAAAAACGCCGTAATGAGGGATAAAACGCCTGTTACAAAAAACTGCAGGCACGCCATATGCACACAGTTCACGCTCGGTGCAAAGTGGTCAATCACAATAATATGAACGGCAAACACCGCCGCACAGCCTAAAAGGAGAAGGTCGCTTTTTGCCACAGAAAAAGTTGCTCCGTCCATGCAAAGAAGGTACATGCCGAATATGGCAATGCCAACGCTCAGCCACGTTATAAAGGACGCCTTCTTGCCGAGAAACAGGCGGAAAACAGGCACCAGCACCACATAAAGTGCTGTTATAAACCCTGCCTTCCCTGCACCCGAATCCATGATTCCGACCTGCTGGAGGCTGGATGCAATAAAAAGAGCGAGGCCACAGGCAAGTCCGCCTAAAAGGGGCCATTTTTTCTCTTTTTCATCCGTTTTATTCTTATCCAAAACAGCAATCACAGGGAGAAGCACCGCAGCGCCCAGAAGACTTCTTACGCCGTTAAAAAGGAAGGGACCGCAGTTTTCCATGCCTCGGCTTTGTGCCACAAAAGCCATACCCCAGATAAACGCCGTAAGCATCAGAAGAAAATTGGCTCTGAGCTTTTTACCGTGCATACGAGTCCATCACTTCCTTAATAATATCCATCGCTTCATCCAGAAGTGCTTCCGTATGGGTTGCCATAAGACTCGTGCGGAGCAGACATTCTCCCGGCGGCGTTGCCGGCGGCAGAACGGGATTTACGAATACGCCTTTTTCATAAAGCATTTTATTTATAATAAGCGTATCTTCCATTTCATATGTATAAATCGGAACAATGGGCGTTTCCGCTTCTTTAATTTTTATGCCGCGCTTTTTAAGTCCTTCCCGCATATAGGCACCTAAATCCCGCAGGCGCTCTACTCTTTCCGGCTCTCTTTCAATCACGGAAAGTGCTGCTGCAGCCGCCGCACACTGTGCAGGCGGAATGGATGCGCTGAAAATAAAGGGACGGGAATTGTGACGGGTAAAGTCAATAATCTTCTCGCTTGCCACCATATACCCACCAAGGCTTGCAAGAGATTTGGAGAAGGTACCCATAATGACGTCCACTTCGTCCGTAAGGCCGAAATGGTCTGCCGTTCCTCTGCCGCCACGGCCCAGTACGCCAAAGCCATGCGCATCGTCCACCATCGTGGCCGCATCATATTTTTTCGCAAGGCGTACAATTTCGGGAAGGTTGCAGATTTCACCGCTCATACTGAAAACGCCATCGGTTACAATGAGTTTCCCTGCCCCTTCGGGGATTTCCTTCAGATGTTTTTCAAGGTCCTCCATATCGTTATGCTTATAGCGTACGAGGGTTGCAAAGCTGAGTCTGCAGGCATCATAAATGCTTGCATGGTTTTCTCTGTCACAAAGAATATAGTCATTTCTGCCGGTAATGGCACTGATAATGCCGAGGTTGGACTGAAAGCCCGTTGAAAACGTCATACAGGCTTCCTTGCCGATATATTTTGCAAGGGCTTCCTCCAGCTCAAGATGCATCTTTAAGGTCCCGTTTAAAAATCGGGAACCTGAGCAGCCCGTGCCGTATTCTTTGGCAGCACCCACGGCCGCTTCCTGCACCTCGGGATGAACTGTGAGGCCGAGATAGTTATTGGAGCCAAGCATGATTCTCCGCTTGCCTTCCATGATAACTTCCGTATCCTGTCTGGATTCAAGATAATGAAAATAGGGGTAAATGCCTTTAGCACGGAAATCCCGTGCCAGGGTAAATGCTTCGCATTTATCGAATAACGACATATAAATCACTCCTTAACGCCTTATTATACCATTTTTATGCACGTTTCGTCAAATATATTTCAAAAAATGTATAAAATATACCCATTTTCTCGTTTCCGTCAAAATCGGGGGCCGAATCTGCCCATGTAACTGCAAGAAAAAACACTTCTCGCCTGCCGCAAAAATTTTTTCAAAAAATTTCAAAAAAAAATCTTGACAACCGCTATTTTCTGTTGTATACTAAAACAGTAATAATTCCTATTATTATTTTGGAGGTGGCGAAATGCAAAAACGAAGTCGGCAACGTGAGCTTCTTCTGGAAATTCTTTGCGGCACCACCTGTCATCCGGATGCGGACTGGGTCTTTTCCAAAATGCGGGAGAAAATGCCGAATGTGTCCTTAGGCACCGTATACCGCAATCTTGCCCGTCTTTCCGAAGAAGGCGTTATTCTGAAGCTGGATGTAGGGCAAGGTGCGGATAGGTTTGACGGCTGCAATGACCCCCATTACCATCTGGCCTGCCGCTGCTGTGGCGCCGTAGTAGATGTGCCCATGGCATACACCCCGGCATTAAATGATACGGCAAAAAAAGAAAGCGGCTGTGAAATTGAAAGTCACTCCCTTTTGTTTTTCGGTAAATGCCCGTCCTGTACGGGAATAAAATAAAAAATGAATGAAAATTTTTTGGAGGAATGAAAGTATGAAAAAATTTGTATGTGCAATCTGTGGTTATGTTCACGAAGGCAATGAAGCCCCTGCCGCTTGCCCCCAGTGCAAAGCGCCGGCTTCTAAATTCTCCGAGCAGGCAGGCGAAAAATCCTGGGCTGCAGAACATATTGTAGGCGTAGCAAAAGGTGTAGACCCCGAAATCATCGAAGGTCTCCGCATGAACTTTACAGGTGAATGCACCGAAGTCGGCATGTACCTTGCCATGGCAAGAGTTGCCCATCGTGAAGGCTATCCCGAAATCGGTCTTTACTGGGAAAAGGCAGCTTATGAAGAAGCCGAACACGCTGCAAAGTTTGCAGAACTTCTCGGCGAAGTTGTAACCGACAGCACAAAGAAAAACCTGGAACTTCGCATTGACGCCGAAAACGGCGCAACACAGGGTAAATTTGACCTTGCAAAACGTGCAAAAGAACTGAATCTCGACGCTATTCACGACACCGTTCATGAAATGGCAAGGGATGAAGCAAGACATGGCAAGGCTTTCGAGGGACTTTTGAAGAGATATTTTGGTTAATCTAAAATGTTGAAATAACAACACTTAAAAACCCCTTAACAGTAGGCATTACCTATTGTCAAGGGGTTTAATTTTTATATTTTCAAAATGGTTATTCAAATTGTGGTTGAAATCTCAACATTACAGTAAAATTGATGTTCAAACTGGCAACAACTGGCGTTTTGAAGGTCATTTAAATAGTATTTTAGATACAACTGG
The DNA here is from genome assembly GCA_017436645.1 of Clostridia bacterium. GTDB lineage: Bacteria > Bacillota > Clostridia > UMGS1883 > UMGS1540 > SIG447. The sequence goes on from JAFSCR010000012.1 coordinate 30,272, forward strand.
CAACAAATTGCCGGTTAATCTCTTGAAAGTCTTGTCCTGCAAGGGTTTGATGGTTGTTATAGAAGCAAATTTTGTTGCCAGTTGCACACACTTTATGAAGTTAATTTATATAAACATATTTACATAATAGATAATTTAAGGTATAATTATAAAAAAATAAATTTGGAGGACTTTTTATGAATAAGTCAGTAAAAATATTATCAATTATTTCTATTATACTTTCTCTCATAGGTGTTTTACTTGCTACAGCAATTTTGACATTTCTTTGGGAGCCGATTAATGTTTTGTTAAATAGTCCTGAAGTTATTGCAAAAGCTACACCTATCATTCCAAGAGGAAATATGGTATATATATTAGGATGTGTTATTATTTCTTTAGTTCTTCTTGCGAGTTATAAATCAAGAAAGTTTATTGTAATTGAGATTTTATCAATAGTTTTCTTAAGTTTTCTTCTTCCTTGTTTAACTTATAGACTTGAATTGAATCAAACTATGCTGGTAGGACATACTATGGGTAGCAATTCTATAGCTATCTTAGGGACTGCAAATAGTATAATGGCTATTCCAGTAGGTTTTGTAAACTTGTCCGTTGCATTGAGCTTGATAACAAGCGGAATTAGAATTATAGAAAAAGTTTTTTCGAACAAGAAAATACCGATTAATGTATTATCAATAATTTCGGTAATTATTTCTGCTATTTCATTTTTGATTTCGATAGCTGTATTAACAATCTTCTGGGAACCAATGGTTTCACTCTATGTTTCCTCAGTTGATATTATTAATTACCGACCGATTTTACCTATTGGAAGTGTTTTATACATAGTTGCTTGCTTAATTATCTCGATTATTCTTGTAATTAGCAAAAAATCAAATGGATCTTTTGCAATTGAGATTATCACAATGTCATTGTTGGGCTTCGGAGTTCCGGTTTTGATGTGGATTTTAAATTTGGTGCAACAATTTAACGTAAACGCTATTGGCGTCAGTGCTGTAACAGAATTTCTTATATCAAACAAGGTGCTTGTATCTTCAATTGGTATTATGAAATTATCTTCAGCTATATGCTTGGTGGTTTGTGGAATGCGAATAGCATACAAAAACAATTATAAAAAAACAATGCAGTAAATGGCTATTGATAAAAATTAGTCCACGTTGAATTTACAGCAAAAAACTGATAAATTCAATTTGATAATAACTATGACGAAGCTCGTCACGGCAAGGCATTCGAAGGTCTTTTAAAGAGATACTTTAAGTAAGATACAAAAACCAACAGGAGCAAAGGCTTTGAGCCTTTGCTCCTTGTCTTTTCCATATATTTGGATTTGTTAGTTTAATTTATGCAATAAAAAGTAAGGTTTCCTTCCCACTTGAATCAAATTTGTCACATCAGAAATATCATAATCGTTCTTTTTATACACTTGCAAAAATTCCTGTTCGCTTGAATAAATCATTTCTTGTCCATACCACGATTTAGATGATTGCGGAGTAAGCTCTAAATATACTGCTTTACCTTCTGCAACAAATGTAAGTATTGTATGTACTTTGTTTTTCTTCTTGTTATATATTAACCATATTTTATTCGAAACACTTAGATTATCAAGAATTGATTTCATTACTACGACAGCATCTACACAGGTCCCGATTTTTTCCTTCAGCGTGACAGACGGATCTTGAACCGTGTAAATCGTTTTAGAAAAATGATCGTATTCTTTGTCAAAACCCTTATCCATGTTTGGCTTGTATTTTTTACCTTCCACAATAAAGCCATATTCAAAACCGTTGTTATATAATTCCGCCCGCAGTATATCACATATTTCTTTGATGCTCATTTTTGTATTTTCCCCGTCCATGTTTATATTCAAACCGCTTTTATGCCTTCAGTATATCATAAGTGCGCTGCTATTTCAATACAGATCATGGTGTTTTGTCTACTTAAAACTAAAAAATATATCATGTAAAAGAAAATGGTGAAATGCTGGCACACAAAATCTCCTATTTTTATTTAACTTTCTTAAGCCTTTGCGAAAATATATTGAATTTATATGATGTTTGTGTTATAATATAGAATAATGAATTATAATTGAGGTGACCATTTTGACTATATCTTATAATAAGCTATGGAAATTATTGATAGATAAAAAACTAAGTAAGGTTGCCTTGCGTAAAAATGCCGATATTGCACCAAATACAATGACAAAGTTACGGCGAGATGAGCCGGTTTCTATGTTGATACTTTTAAAAATAGCTGAATATCTGGAATGTGATATAAGTGATATGTGTGAATTTGTAAAGGAGGAAAAGTAATATGAACTTTGAGAGAATACAAAAAAAGAAACTTAAATACGAACAAAACAAGCATAAGATAAGTCCGATTACTTTATCTTCCTACGAAAAAGATTTTGAGCTTACTTTTACTCACAATTCAACTGCTATTGAAGGAAACACTCTGACTCTCATGGAAACAAAAGTTGTTTTGGAAGACGGAGTTGCAATAGGCGGAAAAGAGCTTCGTGAAATATACGAGGTTATTAATCATAAAAAAGCATATGGTTATGTAAAAAAATGCATTGCAGAAAAGAAACCCATAGATGAGAATATCGTTAAAGACCTACATGCAATACTTACAGAAAATATAATAGTTGGCGGTATATACAGGAATGAAGAAGTTCGTATAAGCGGTGCGGGATTTACACCTCCTGCCGGAAACGAAATGTATATGCAGATTAAAAAGTTCTATGAAGATTTAAAAATAAAAGAAAAAGAATTAAACACGATAGAACTTGCTGCATGGACACATGCTGAGTTTGTACGAATTCACCCATTTGTTGACGGTAACGGAAGAACAGGCCGCCTGATTATGAATTATCAGCTTTTGCTTAACGGATACCTGCCCGTTTCTGTTGCCAAGGAAAATAGACTTGAGTACTATAATGCGCTTGAACAATATGCAGTAAATGGAGATTTGGCTGTTTTTGCGGACTTCGTTGCAGAATTAGAAGAAGTGCAGTTAGATGAATACATGAAATTGATGTAATACGTCTGGAATAATAATATAGTTTGAGTAATATAATATTAGGAGGAAAACATAAACATGGATACTAATTGGTATGTAGATTATAATGATGATATGGAGGAAAGCGTGAAAGAATACGATATAACAGCGACTCCAAACGATTTTAATATTATGACAATTTTTAGTTTGATTGATAATGGAGTAATTAAAATGCCTCCATTTCAACGCAATTATGTATGGGATGAAAAAAGGGCATCTAAACTCATAGAGTCTATTATATTAGGATTGCCGGTTCCTCAAGTATTTTTATATGAACAGGATAAAAATAGCTTTTATGTCATTGATGGTCAGCAACGCCTTTTATCAATATACTTTTTCATAAAACAAAGATTTCCAACAAAAGAGGGAAAAGTAGCTCTCAGGCAATATCTTATGGGGGATACAAAGATTAATGATGAGATTTTGGCTGACGATAAACTTTTTAGAAACTTCAAACTCAGATTACCTGCTTTAGCAAACGAGGAACAAAACAAATTTGATAAATTAAAATACGACCAATTGGGTGATTATAAAAATACATTTGAAATAATGAGAACAATACGTTCAGTTGTTATTAAGCAAAACGAACCAGATGACGATTCTTCTATTTATGAGATATTTAATAGGTTAAATACCGGCGGGCAGAATCTATCTCCTCAGGAAATAAGAATGAGTTTATATTATTCAGAATTCTACAAAGAACTGATTCATTTAAACGAAAATCCTGTATGGAGAAAATTTTTAAGAAGAGATGTTTGTGATGTTCATTTTAAAGATGTTGAGATATTGCTACGTGCATTCGCAATGTTGTTAGAATACAAATCATATCGTTCTCCTATGGGTAAATTTCTTAACACATTCTCAAAAAAGACAAGTAATTTTAAAAGTGAAACATTAAGCTATTTATCGTCGTTGTTTTTATCATTCTTAGATAGTTGTAAAAATTTAGATGATAATATTTTCTGTACAAAAAATGGACAGTTTGCAATTTCTTTGTTTGAGGCGGTATTTGTCGCTGCATGTTACAAATGTTTGGAAGAGAAGAAGACCTTAGACGGAAATCTTAGTCAAGATAGCATTTTAGAATTAAAAGAAAATAAAAAGTTTATAGACTCAAATCAAGGCAGTGTTGCCTCAAAAACAAACTTAACAACACGAATCGAAAAAGCAATTGAGATAATTAAGTTTGAATAGGAGGTTTTTTATGTCATCTCCTATTCAAAAATTTATTGAAGATTATAAGAATTTAAATAATTTTCTTATTTCGAATGGACAAATTTCATCTTCGGTAGATATAAATGAACATTACAGAAAAATTCTTCTATTATCCTGTGCCAGTTATTATGAAACGCAGATAATTGATATTTTGAAAGCGTTTGTAAAACTAAATTCTACTGACGATAGAATATTTTCGTTTATGAATAATAAAGCTATTCAACGGCAGTATTATACATATTTTGATTGGGATCAAACAAGTAATATAAATAAATTTTTAGGAATGTTTGGTGAAGAATTCAAAACAACGATTTCGAACGAAATAAAGAGAAATAATGATTTAACATTGCAAGTAAAAGCTTTTCTTGAAATAGGTTCAGAAAGAAATAAAATGGTTCATAGGAATTTTTTGGAATATAAACTTGATAAAACATTTGATGAAATTACAGAGCTACATAATAAAGCACAATTATTTATAGAGTATATAAGACAAAAATTATGCGATTAAATTTTCTTGCATAATTTTACAAAATATGCTATAATAAAACTATAAAACAGATGCAACGACAAAAGACTTTTTGATTGGACCTCTGTGACGAAGCTCGACACGGTAAGGCATTCGAAGGTCTTTTAAAGAGATACTTTGGTTAAAGAAAAGGAGGTCTTCCCGTGGAAAACTATATGGTTTGTAACTGCAAACAGGTAAGTCATTTTGACATTGTGGATGCTATGCAGAAAAGCACACACTTTGATGATGTGCTCCTCGCTTTTGAGGATGTGCAGAAGCTGACAAACTGTTCTACCGGTTGCGGCGGATGTTATCCCAAGGTTCTGGATATTATTTCTGAAATCATGCAGGGAAATGTTCGTTAAATACGCTTTGAAAAGGTCACGCCCCACGGGGCGTGATTTTTTTATGTAAAAATAATTTTAGTGTACTGTTTTTGGGACACCTTCTTTACTATACTGATATTGTAAGCAAAAGAAAGTATTGGAGGTACAAACGATGAAAACAAGAGAAAATTCTTCTTATAACAGAAAATTTGCCGAAGTTTATGAAATGGTTATGGAAAACGGAAACACGGCTTTAAAACCCCTGGCACCCCTTCCCGCTCGCCCCAATTTATATCTTGTGCCGAAAACGGATGTGGCCGAGGCGAGGGAAGATGCCCCCTGTCGCCCCCATTCTCTTTCAAAATACATTCTGGGCTTTGTGGGACTTGCCTGCCTTTTTGCGCTCCTTGGCCATAGTGGCGCCCTCGTTGGCGATTTGCTCGGCTGTGGCGCCGTTGCGTATTTTGCCACAAGAAGCCTTGTGGAAGAATAAAAGCATCCCCCCTCGCCTTCTCCCTCCCCATATATAGCATGAGGAAATGCAAGGCGCCTTGCGTTTCCTTATGCAAAAATTGACTTTTCCTTGCACCTGTGCTATACTTTTAAAAAAACGTGCCGAGGAAAACAATGCTTGAAACGATTTATCACTATGATTTTTTAATACTGGACTTTCTAAGAGACCATTTGCATTGTCCCTTTCTGGATGGGGTGATGCCCGTTTTCTCCTTTCTCGGGAACGGGGGCGCTTTGTGGCTTTTAGTGACGCTTTACCTCATCACTACGAAAAAACACCGAAGGCACGGTGTCCTTCTGCTCATCGGCCTTGCAGTAGGGTTTATCTGTGTAAGCCTTCTTTTAAAGCCCCTCATCGCACGGCCCCGCCCCTCCTGGCTTATGCCCGAGGTTCTGCTTTTAATTCCGAATCCTGCGGATTTTTCTTTTCCGTCAGGGCACACCATGGCATCCTTCGTCGCTGCCTTTCTTCTTCTGAAATACCGTCGTCCCTTAGGACTTGCGGCACTCCCCGTGGCAATTTTAATTGCCTTTTCAAGGCTGTATCTTTATGTGCATTACCCGAGCGATGTGCTGTTTTCCATTCTCCTTGCCGCCATGGTTTCATTTTTAATTATAAAATTCGATAAAAGAAGGAGCTGTTCAAAATGAACAGCTCCTTTTTTATGCCTTATGTATATCTCTGTGCGAAAGTTGGCAGGCAACACCTGCATTGCTGAGCGCCGCCGCCAAAAATCTTGCCACAGTAACCGAACGATGCTTACCGCCCGTGCACCCTATGGAAATGACAAGGTTACTCTTCCCTTCCTCCATGTACTGGGGAACAAGGAAGTTTACCATTTCCACGAGCTTGTCGCAAAACACCCTGCTTTGGGGGTACGCCATAATAAAGTCGTAAACGGGGGCATCAAGGCCTGTAAGCGGCTTTAGCTCCGGTTCATAAAAGGGATTGGGGAGAAAACGCACGTCAAATACCAGGTCACTATCCAGCGGAATGCCGTATTTAAACCCGAAGGACATAATATCCACCGTCATCCCCGTACCGCCGGCCGTCTCGGAAAAGAGATCCCGCATCCGTTTTTTCAGGTGCTGGGGAAGCATATTTGAAGTGTCCACCACATGGGTGGCCATTTTTTTAATGTCCCCGAGAATTTCCCGTTCTTTCACAATGCCGTCAATGGCACGGCCGCCGGGTGCCAGAGGATGAGAACGGCGGGTTTCCTTGTAACGGGCAATCAGGGTTTCGTCCTGTGCATCGAGAAACAGAATTTCAAACGGCAACCCTTTTTCCCGCATTTCTTCCAGTTCTCCGGAAAGCTCTTTGAACATACTGCCGCTTCGAACGTCTACCACAAGTGCCACATGGTCCAGTTTTCCCTGAGACTGGGCGCACATTTCCGCAAACTTGCTGACAAGAATGGGCGGCAGGTTGTCCACACAATAATAATTCATGTCCTCAAGGCATCTGAGGGCACGGGTACGCCCTGCCCCCGAAAGACCTGTTATCACTATAAATTTCATGTAAATTCCCCCACGAACTGTATTTCAGGCTCTAAAAGAACGCCATGGGTTTCTCTGACTTTTTCCTGTACCGCCAGAAGAAGCCGCCGCACGTCTTTCGCCGTTGCATTTCCCGTATTTACCACAAAGCCTGCATGCTTTTCCGACACGGCCGCACCGCCTATGGAAAAGCCCCGAAGGCCCGCTTCATCTATCATTTTCGCCGCAAACCCATCTTTCGGGCGCTTAAAGGCACTGCCTGCGCTGGGCAGGGTCAGCGGCTGTTTTTCCCGTCTTTTTACGGAGAGTTCTTCCATCTCTCGCCTGATTGCATCACTTTCGCCCGCCCAAAGCTTAAAAACGACGTCGGTGATAATCATGTCTTTGCCCATATAAACGCTGTGGCGGTAGGAAAAGCCGTGGTCGAAGGATTCCCCTTCTTCGCCGTCCGGCGTTACAAAGCGTACGCTTTCTATCACATCCGCCATCTCGCCGCCATAGGCCCCTGCATTCATAATAACAGCGCCGCCGCAGGTTGCCGGTATCCCCGAAAGTGGTGCCATACCGCAAAGTCCTTTTTCCATGGCCATACGGCTGACTGCCCCAAGGGACGCCCCTGCATCGGCATAAATACGGTTCCCTTCCGCACGGATAGAGGAAAACCGACTTCCCATACGGATAATGACGCCTCTATATCCTCCGTCCCCTACAAGAAGGTTTGTGCCGTTCCCGATGACAAGATGGGGCACAGCTTTGCAAGCTTCCAAAACGGCCCGAAGCTGTGCGGTGTTTTCAGGCTCTGCCAGAAGGTCCGCCGGTCCGCCGATTTTAAAGCTCGTATATTTTTTCATGTCTGCACCCCTTTTCGAGGGGCAGATTTTTTCTATGGCAGAAAAAACTGCTTCCATAAAAAACTCCTATCCGTATTCGCAAGCCTTTCAACGTATGATTGCGAAAAATATGCCGCATAAAACCCTATGTGTTTAGCGCCTCTCGGCTTAATCTTTCCCCAGAAATGCGGCGCCGATAAGGCCTGCATCGTTTCCCATTGCCGCCCCGCGAATCTGTGGGACGGAAACGCCGCTTTTATACATTTTTTCCTCCACCCGTTTCCGAAGGGGCGCTAAAAGAAACTCTCCTTCACGGCTGACGCCTCCCCCAATGAGAAGCAGAGAAGGCTGCAGGATATTAATAAGGTCTGTCACGCCTTCCGCCACATAGGAAATCCACCTGTCAACAATTTTTTGTGCCTCTGCATCTCCCTTTTTGGCGAGGGCAAAGGCGCTTTTGCCTGATAAATTTTCAAAATTTTCGCCCAAAGATTTCCGAAGGGCACTTTCGGGATGTGCCTCGGCAAAGCGGCGGGTATCGCCAATCAGTGCCGTAACCGAACCATAGGTCTCCCAGCATCCACGTCTGCCGCAGCTGCAAGGTCTGTCGCCAAGGCACACCATGCTGTGGCCGATTTCCCCTGCAATGCCGTTTGACCCCGTATAAAGCTTTCCGCCAAGAATAAGGCCGCCGCCAATGCCTGTGCCGAGCGTGACGAGAATCATATTGTCTACCTTCTCGGAAAGCGCAGAATATTCACCAAGTGCAGCGCAGTCTGCATCGTTTCCGAGGCGCACGGGAATGCCGCATTCCCCTTCCACTACGCCTCTCAGTGGAAACCGCTCGAAATTTACGTTGGGCGTATAGATAACCTCTCCCGTTTTATCGGAAACGGCACCCGGAAGACCAATGCCGATACTGCCGATTTCTTCCTGTGCATCTGCCATCAGGCTTTTCGCAAGGGCCGTAATGGTGGCGGCAATCTCCTCTGCCGGACGGCGTGCCCCTGTCGGCACCTCGTCTCTTTTTAAGATTTCGCCCTCCGCACTTACAAGGCCTGCCTTAATGTGCGTACCGCCAACATCTATCCCGATATAATACATATTGGATTTACCCCTTCCTTATTCCGTTTCCTGTTTCATCCAGCGTTCATTGAGAGCCGCCGCCGCATTGTAGCCAAGCTTTTTCTGCTTATTGTTCATGGCCGCAACCTCTACAATCACCGCAAGATTTCGTCCCGGTTTTACCGGCACGGTAAGGGATGGGATGTCTACGCCAAGAAGGTTTGTACTTTCACCTTCAAGGCCGAGCCTGTCATAAAACTTGCCTGCCTGCCAGGCCTCAAAATTCAAAACAAAATCAATGCGCTCCGTTTCCTTTACGGCACCTGCGCCGAAAATGCGCTGCACGTCCACAATGCCGATGCCGCGAAGTTCAATAAAGTGGCGAATCATTGCAGGTGCAGAGCCGACGAGGGTTTTCGAGGAAACCTTTTTGATTTCCACCGCATCGTCCGCAATGAGGCGATGGCCTCTTTTTACAAGCTCAATGGCCGTTTCGCTTTTACCCACACCGCTTTCCCCTAAAATCAGAACACCTTCGCCGTACACCTCCACCAGTACGCCGTGGCGGGTAATACGGGGTGCAAGATGGAGATGGAGAGAGGCGATAAGCGCCGCAATAAAGGAAGAGGTGGTATGCTCGGTGCGGAGCACGGGCACATTGCAGGCCTTTGCCGCCTCGAGAATTTCCGGAATGACATCCAGCCCTCTTGTAATCACAAAGCAGGGAATGCCTTTTTCAAAAAGCCGTTTTAAAAGCGTCAGGCGTTCCACAGCCTCCTGCTGAAGAAGGTAGGTGTGCTCCATTTTGCCGAGAATGGAAATGCGCTCTTTATCAAATTCATCAAAAAAACCTGTTGCAAGCTGCATACCGGGACGGAGAACGTCTGTAGAGCGTATCAGGCGCTCGTCCAAATCCGCCGTTTCATATATCACTTCCAAAGAAAATTCGTCAATCAGTTTCCTGAGTTTTACGGTAATTTCAGGTGCGCTCATATGCTTTCCTCCTTATCTCGTCTGGCCGCAGCCACGGATTCTGTACTGATAGGCCGTCATTTCCCGAAGGCCCATAGGTCCTCTTGCATGCAGTTTCTGGGTGCTGATGCCGATTTCCGCCCCAAAGCCGAATTCGCCGCCGTCAGTAAAGCGAGTGGAAGCGTTTACATATACCGCCGCCGCATCTACCCTGCGCAGAAAATATTCCGCCGTGTCCTCGTTTTCCGTTACAATCGCCTCCGAATGGAGGGTGGAATACTTTGCAATATGGGAAAGGGCCTCATCGGTGGAAGGAACCACCCGAATGGCCAGAATATAATCTAAAAATTCCGTACGGTAGGCTTCTTCGTCCGCTTCTTCGGCTTCTATAATTTCTCTCGTCCTCTCGCAGCCGAGTAGCTTTACCCCTGCATTTTGGAGCGCCTCTGCCGCTTTCGGCAGGAAGTTTTCTGCAATATCTTCATGGACAAGAAGTGTTTCTGCCGCATTGCAAACACCGGGGCGCTGTGCCTTGGCGTTTACGATAATGGAAACGCCTTTTTCTATATCTGCGTCCTTGTCAATATAAATGTGGCAGTTGCCCGTACCCGTTTCAATGACGGGGACTGTAGCATTTTCCACCGTGTACCTTATAAGACCGGCACCGCCTCTTGGAATAAGAAGGTCCACATATCCTCTAAGGCGCATAAGGGCAAGCGTAGCGGCTCTGTCCGTTTCCGTTACAAGCTGTACCCCATCCATGGGAAGTCCGGCCCGAGAAAGGCCTTCTCTCAAAGCCTCGCATATGGCAATATTGGAATGAATTGCATCGCTGCCGCCTTTTAAAATTACAGCGTTTGCCGTCTTTATGCAAAGCGCCGCCGCATCCGCCGTCACGTTTGGACGGGACTCATAAATCATGCCGATAACCCCCATGGGCACCCGCACTTTTTCAATGTGGAGGCCGTTGGGGCGGTCAAATTTTTCTATCACTTCCCCCACAGGATCGGGAAGGTCCACAATTTTTTCCATATCGGCACTAATGGACAGGATTCGCTCCTTTGTAAGGCGAAGGCGGTCAATCATGGCCTCGCTTGTGCCTTTTTCCAGCGCCGCCTTCACATCCTTTTCGTTTGCCGAAAGGATTTCATCCACGTGGGCGCGAAGAGATGCGGCCATGGAAAGAAGTGCCTCATTTTTCTTTTTTGTATCTTGTGCCGCCAAAATTCTTGCGGCTTCTTTTGCTTTTTTGCCGAGAATTGTAAAATCCGTCATATTTCCTTACCTTGAAACCTTGTTCCTATCGGTTTCCCTTCGAGAATATCATAAAGAATTTCGGGTCTGTCGCCGCTGGTAATGAGCACATCCACGCCCTTTTCCGTGGCAATACGGGCGGCGCTGATTTTCGTTGCCATACCGCCTGTGCCGAGGCCCGACCCTGCGCCCCCTGCCATCTTTTCAATTTCGGGGGTGATTTCATGCACCGTGCGGATAAGGCGGGCATCGTCATTTTTCCTCGGGTCCTTATCGTAAAGCCCGTCAATATCCGAAAGGATAATGAGAAGGTCTGCCCGAGATACAACGGATACGACCGCACTTAGGGTATCGTTATCCCCAAACTCCAGTTCGTAGCTGGAAACGGGGTCATTTTCGTTAAAAATGGGAATGGCGCCGTAGGAAAGAAGGGTGTCAATGGTGCCCATAACGTTCTTTTCACGCTCGGCGTGGTCTAAAACGTCCCTCGTCATGAGAATCTGGGCAACCTTATACCCATACTCTGCAAAAAGACGCCCGTAAATGCCCATCAGCTCGCATTGGCCAACGGCCGCCGCCGCCTGTTTTTCTCTCGTTTCTTTCGGCCGCTGTGTCATATCCAGCTTTGCCATGCCCACGCCCACAGCACCGGAGGAAACCAGAATAATTTCCTTATCCATATTCTTAAGGCCGCTTAAAACCCTCGTCAGGTGCTCTATGCGGCGAAGATTCAGGCGCCCCGTTTCATGGGTTAGCGTGGAGGTGCCCACTTTGATTACAATTCGTTTTGCTCTTCTTATATCCATATTATTCTCCGATAATTTTAATTAAAACTCTCTTTTCACGCTTGCCGTCCAGTTCATAGTAGAAAATCTGTTCCCATGGGCCGAAATCGAGGCGGCCGCCTGTGATGGCCACCACCACTTCACGCCCCATAATGGTGCGCTTTAAGTGTGCATCGCCGTTATCCTCAAAACCGTTATGCTGATAGCGGGAATAAGGCTTTTCCGGTGCAAGACCTTCAAGCCATTCTTCAAAATCCTGATGAAGACCCGCCTCATCATCGTTTATAAAAACGCTTGCGGTAATGTGCATGGCGTTAACGAGGACGAGGCCTTCCTTTACACCACTTTCCATAAGGGCTTCCCTGACTTTATCTGTAATATTGACAAGGCCCCTTCTTCTCGGAATATTAAAATACAGTTCTTTTCTGTAAGACTTCATGGCGATTCTCCTTTTTAGGAAATTTCAATGCGCCTTTCCGTATCGGAAAGACGGGTAATGCGAATTAAGGTAGAGGGGCCGATTCTGTCATAAAAGGCATCGGGCCACTCGATCACGGAAATCCCCTCCGCAAGAAAGCTGTCAAACCCGATTGCATCCAGCTCCTCCTCATCCTCAATGCGGTAAAGGTCAAAGTGGTGCACCGTAGTGTCCCCTTCATAGATGTGCATAATCGTAAAGGTGGGGCTTGAAACTCTGCCCGAATACCCGTACCCACGGGCGATGCCACGGGTCATGGCCGTTTTGCCGGCACCAAGGTCACCCGTCATGCAAAAAATGCACGGCGCAGGATTTTCCTTCGCAAGCTTTTCTCCTAAAGCTTCCGTTTCTTCTACGCTTTTTGTAATATATTCCATGTGTTTCTCCTAGAAAAGGCCGGAAATTACGCCCTTTTCATCAATGTCTATTTTTTCTGCGGCAGGTACTTTGGGAAGCCCCGGCATGGTCATAATTTCACCCGTTAAGGCCACCACAAAGCCGGCCCCTGCACTGACTTTTGCATCACGGACGGTAATGCGGAATCCCCGTGGTCTTCCGAGCAGCTTGGGGTTATCCGAGAGAGAATACTGGGTTTTTGCCATACATACGGGGAAACTGCCGTAGCCGGCTTCTTCAAAGTCCGCCAGTTTTTTGGCCGCAGATGGGGTAAAGTCCACCCCGTCTGCCCCGTAAATCACCTTTGCCACCGTTTCAATTTTTTCCGTAAGCGGCATATTGTTCGGATAAATGGGGGCAAAGTTTGCTTTTTCCGTTTCGAGAATATGAAGAAGGGCGTCTGCAAGGTCCAGTCCTCCTTCGCCGCCACGGGCAAAGACTTCTGCCGGCGCACAGGCGGCGCCGTATTTTTTGCAGTATTCTGTAAGTTCCCGAATTTCCTCATCCGTATCATCCGCAAAGCGGTTTATGGCAACCAAAACAGGCAGGCCAAAGGCACGAAGATTTTCAATATGCTTGCCGAGGTTTTCAAATTTATCTGCACTATTATGGTATTTAAGGGCACGAAGGGTTGCCACAAGAACTACCGCATCAGGGGAAAGCCCTGCCATGCGGCACTTAATATCCAGAAACTTTTCGGCACCAAGGTCTGCCCCGAAGCCTGCTTCGGTCACACAGATGTCACCAAGCTTTAAGGCATGGCGGGTAGCGATGACGCTGTTGCAGCCGTGGGCAATGTTGGCAAAAGGTCCGCCGTGCAGGATACAAGGCGTATTTTCAAGGGCCTGGACAAGGTTCGGCTTTATGGCATCCTTTAAAAGAAGTGCCATGGCGCCTGCAGCACCGAGGTCCTTTGCCGTTACGGGCTTTTTGTCATAGGTCTGGGCCACCACAATGCGGGAAAGCCGCTCCTTCATGTCAATATGATTTTCGGAAAGGCAGAGGATTGCCATAACCTCACTTGCCACCGTAATCATAAAGCCGTCCTCTCTCGGCACGCCATTGGTGGCACCGCCGAGGCCGACCACTACATTACGAAGGGCACGGTCGTTCATGTCAAGCACTCTTTTAAATACAATTCTTCTCGGGTCAATGCCGAGGGCATTTCCCTGCTGGAGGTGATTGTCAATCATGGCGCAAAGGAGATTGTTTGCAGCCGTGATGGCGTGCATATCCCCCGTAAAGTGTAAGTTGATATCCTCCATGGGCACAACCTGAGCGTAGCCGCCGCCGGCCGCACCGCCCTTAACGCCCATAACAGGGCCGAGGGACGGCTCACGAAGGGCCGCAATGGCATTTTTTCCTTTTTTGCAAAGCGCCTGGGTAAGTCCCACGGTAATCGTCGTTTTCCCTTCCCCTGCAGGGGTGGGGTTAATCGCAGTTACAAGCACCAGCTTGCCATCGGGCCTATCTTTAATTCTTTCCCAAAGGCAGGGGGCAAGCTTTGCTTTATAGTGGCCGTATGGCTCCAGTTCTTCTTCACGGATGCCGATTTTATCCGCCACCGTTTTAATGGGCTCCATTTTCGCATTTAAAGCAATTTCAATGTCAGAAAGCATTCTTTTTCCTCCTATTTTTAAACTGAAAGCCTGTCCTGGGGCAGATGGTACCTGACCGCCTCGGCTATGTGCATTTCATTTATCTTTTCGCTCCCGTCAAGGTCCGCAATGGTTCTGGCAACTTTTAAAACTCTCGTATACCCTCGGATGCTCATGCCCATGGCAGAAAATGCATCCTTTGCCATTCTTGCCGCCTCGCTCGTTAAAACGCAGTATTTTTCCACATCTTTGGAAATCTGGGCGTTACAGAAAACGCCTTCCTCTTTCAGTCTTTCGGCTTGCAGTTTTCGTGCCGCCGTCACCCGCTTCCGAATGTCCGCCGAGCTTTCCGCTTTCGGGGAAACAAACTGGCCGTAAGTCACCGTTTCCGCCTCGACCCGAATGTCAATTCTGTCAAGAAGGGGGCCGCTGATTTTGCCTGCATACCGTGCGATGGAACTTGCCGTACAGCGGCATCGGTGTGTTTTATCCCCATAATATCCGCATCTGCACGGGTTCATGGCCGCCACCAGCATAAAATCGCTGGGATACGTATAGCTTGCCGCCGCCCTCGTAATGGTGACCACGC
This sequence comes from Clostridia bacterium, assembly GCA_017436645.1. GTDB lineage: Bacteria > Bacillota > Clostridia > UMGS1883 > UMGS1540 > SIG447. The sequence continues at coordinate 45,352 of JAFSCR010000012.1, forward strand.
CGTCCTCCATGGGCTGGCGCAAAACCTCCATGGCATCTCTGTGAAACTCGGGCAATTCGTCTAAAAACAGGACACCTCGGTGTGCAAGGGAGATTTCGCCCGGCTTTGCCGACTGTCCGCCCCCTGCAAGGCCCACGGTAGAGGCGCTGTGATGGGGTGCACGGAAAGGCCTTGTGGAAATCAGCGTTTTCCCGGAAAGCGCACCGGCGGCGCTGTGAATTTTTGTAACTTCTATGGCCTCTTCCACCGTCATGGGCGGTAGAATGGACGGGAGCCGCTGGGCGAGCATACTTTTCCCTGACCCCGGCGAGCCCACAATGAGAATGTTATGGCCGCCTGCCGCCGCAATTTCAAGGGCTCTTTTTACGTTTTCCTGCCCTTTAACCTCCTGAAAGTCACCGCCCGAATAAACCGCTTCCGCAAGAAGGGCTTCCGCATCGGCCTTGGCAGGCACAAGCGGCTTTTCGCCGGAAAGATGCTTTATCGCATCCGAAAGGGTTTCGGCACCGTATACGGTCATGCCACGAACCAGCGCGCCTTCCTCGGCGTTTTCTTTCGGGACGATGCACTTTGTAAATCCTTGTTCCTTCGCTCCCAGAAGAAGCGGTAATACGCCCGCAACGGGGCGGATTTCCCCTGCAAGAGAAAGCTCCCCGAGTAAAATATAATCAGCCGCATCGCCCTTCGCCTGCTCGGTGGCATATAAAATACCAGCCGCCACAGGAAGGTCAAACATGTTGCCCACTTTTTTCATATCCGCCGGCGCAAGATTTATGGTAAACCGCCGTGGCGGAAATTCATAACCGCAGTTTTTGATTGCGGCACGGACTCTTTCTCTGGCTTCCTTTACGGTAGCATCCGGAAGGCCTACCACATCAAAGGCAGGCATGCCCTGAGATACGTCCGTTTCCACCGTAACCGGGTGCCCACCTGTGCCGAGAAGGCAACAAGTGCTTATCTTCGTAAACATAAAATTCTGCCTTTCCTAAAAACACGTAAGGGGATGCAAAACGTTTTTCGTTTTTCCATCCCCGTTTTTCGTTATTCTTCGTCTATGCCGTCATCCGATAGCATAGCGCCAAGCGCCGCTTCGTAATTTCGAAGCGCCGCCGCCGCACCGACACGCATAGAACGGATGTCTCCCCGAATCCGGTCTGCTTTTTCGGAAACCTCTTTTGCTTCCGCTTCCGCACTAGCCACAATTGCATCGCCCTTTTCTCTGGCTTCGGCGAGAATGTTTTCCGCTTCACGCTGGGCAGAAATGACTGCACGGGAAACAGAATCCCGATCTTCTTCAAGCATGCGTACCTTTTCAAAAAGCTTGGCGTTTTCCGCACACGCCGCCTCCAGTTCTGCCTTTGCCGCTTCCTGTTCTTCACGGGCCTCTGTTAAAAGATCTTCGTATTTTTTCACAAGGGCTTCAATATAGGCCTTTACATCATCCCTTTTATAGCCGCCCACGGTTTTTCGAAGTTGTAATTCTTCCATGCTTTTCTCCTTTTCTCAAGAGATTATGCTTTTAAAAGCGCAATTCCCTTTTCAATTCGGGAAATGGTTTCTTCTTTGCCGAGTATTGCCGCAAGCTCAATGCCGCCGCCGGGGGTGAAAGCTTTGCCGGAAAGGGCCGTGCGAAGGGGCCATAAGATAACGCCGTTTTTCACTTCCATTTTCTGTGCAAGACCTAAAAGCGCTTCATGCAGTTCGTCCTTCGTCCAGCTTTCCATGTTTTTCAGAAGGGGCAGAATTGCCTCAAGAGAAGTGAGGGAATTTTCCGTATCCGTCTTCATCTTCTTGTGGCAGTAAAGTTCCTTATCGTATGTGGGCAGTTCGTTTATAAAATCAATCTGCTCGGTGATGTCACAAAGCCGCTCTGTTCTCTGCTGGAGCACTGCGCTTAAAAGGGCAAAATCTATGTCTTTCGTAATGCCCTTATAGTACGGCTTCGCCTTTTCGTGGAATTCCTCGGGCGAGAGGGCACGGATATATTCGCCGTTAAGCCAGCGGAGTTTTGCTTCGTCAAAAATAGCGGGGGATTTACTGATGCCTTTCACGTCAAAAAGCTCTATCATATCAGAAAGGCTCATAACTTCCTTTTCGTCCCCGGGGCTCCAGCCGAGAAGGGCAATGTAGTTTAGTACCGCTTCTTTGAGGTACCCTTTTTCAATAAAGTCCGCATAAGATGCATCGCCTTCACGTTTGGAAAGCTTTTTATGTGCATCCTTCATAATGGCGCTGCAGTGGACATATTCGGGAATTTCCCAGCCGAATGCTTCATAGAGAAGGTTATATTTCGGTGTGGAAGAAAGGTATTCACTGCCACGGACAACATGGGTAATGCCCATGAGGTGGTCGTCCACAACGTTTGCAAAGTTATAGGTGGGCATGCCGTCGCTCTTTAAAAGAATCTGGTCGTCGAGGGTGTCATTGGGTGCCGTAATGGTCCCGAACACCGCATCCGTAAAGGAAGTGGAGCCTTCCTTGGGGATTTTCTGGCGGATAACGTATGGCTCGCCTGCTGCAATTCTTGCCTCGACCTCTTCCTTGGAAAGGGAGGCACAGCGGCTATCGTATTTTGAAGGAATTTTAAGTGCTTCCTGCTTCTGGCGGAGCTCTTCAAGGCGTTCTTTTGTGCAGAAGCAGTAATAAGCCGCACCCTTTTCTACGAGTTCTTCCGCATATTTCTTGTAAATGCCCATTCTTTCGCTCTGCACATAGGGGCCATAGTCCCCACCTACATCGGGGCCTTCGTCGTGAACAAGGCCTGTTTCGGCGAGGGTGTGGAAAATAAGGTCAACAGCGCCGTCTACATAGCGTTCTCTGTCTGTATCCTCAATGCGGAGAATGAAATCACCGCCCTGATTTTTTGCAATCAGGTATGCATAAAGGGCAGTACGAAGATTGCCGATATGCATATAGCCCGTGGGACTGGGCGCAAAACGTGTTCTGATTTTTGTCATAATGGTCTCCTTTTATTTCTCCATGAGAAGCTTTCTCAGCTCCTGCATAAATGTATTGATATCTTTAAACTGTCTGTATACGGATGCAAAGCGTACGTATGCCACCTCGTCAATGCCTTTGAGCTGTTCCATGACAAGGTCGCCGATACGGACGGACGTAATTTCCCTGTCGAGAGAGTTCTGGATAATGTTTTCAATGGTGGACACCATGTTTTCCATAATCTCCACGGAAACGGGGCGCTTTTCGCAGGCCTTTACAATGCCTCGAAGGAGCTTTTCCCTGTCAAAGGGCTCTCTGCCCTTGTCCTTTTTAATGACCATAATGGGCACGCCTTCAATTTTTTCATAGGTTGTAAACCGCCGTTTACATTTCAGACATTCTCGTCTTCTTCTGATGGATGCGCCCTCTTCGGTGGGACGGGAGTCGAGCACCTTACTGTCTTGGGTATCGCAATACGGACACTTCATTTTTCTATCTTCCTTTCCTCCGGTTTTCGTACAGAGTCCGGTTTTCGCCTAGTCATTCATTTTGGCAATTCTGTCGGCGTGTCTGCCGCCGGCAAATTTCGTTTCGAGCCATGCATCCACACATGCCGCCGCAAGCACATTCCCTGTCACTCTGCCGCCGAGGCATAAAATGTTGGCGTTATTGTGTTCGGAAGCAAGGGATGCCGAAACGGGCTCAGATACAAGCGCCGCACGGATGCCGTGGTGCTTATTTGCCGCAATGGAAATGCCGATGCCCGTGCCGCAGCATAAAATGCCCTTTTCGCACTTGCCTTCCTGTATCATTTCCGCAACGGCGGCGGCATACTGGGGATAATCGCAGGATTCGGTGCTGTGACAACCAACGTCCAAAACCTCTATCCCTTTCCCCGCAAGATATGTTTTTAAAAATTCTTTCAGTTCGTAACCGCCATGGTCGCTGCCGATTGCTATCATTTTGCATTCCCTTTCTCTTTTTCCATATATTCTCGTTCCGCCTGAGAAAGCCGCAGGTAGAAAGGTTCCACCTCGTGGGGACTTTTCGGCTCTACCGCCATTGCCGCAAGGCCGACGGAAGATGCCCTGTGGTGAAGAAGGTGGTCAGGCGCAAAGTGTGCCCTCTCCCCCATTTTATCAAGGATTGCCGCTTTGTGTACCATCACGCCGTCGCCGACGAACATGGCTTCCTCCACTTCTTCCAGAAGGTCGGAAAGCGGTATGGCACGCATGGGCGTAATTTCTGTTAAAGTTTCCCCATCGGAGCGGTACGTTGCCGTATATACTTCGCCCCGTCTTGCATCCATAATGGGTACGATCATCCCTTTGTAGCTTACCACATTATAGGCAAGGGCCAAAAGGGTAGGCACGGAATATAAAGGCTTCCCTGCGCCCAGGGCAAGGCCCTTGGCTGTGCCAAGACCGATACGAACACCCGTAAAGGAGCCGGGGCCACATGATACCGCCACACCGTCTATCTCCCCGATGGAAACGCCTGCCAAAGAAAGGGCAGCATCCACAAGGGGCATAAGGGTCTGGGAATGGGTAAGTCCTGTATTTATAAACTGTTCAGAAAGTAATGTACTGCCGCAAAAAACTGCGGCGCCGGCACTTTTTGCCGCACTTTCAATGGCTAAAATTTTCATAAGTTAACTACCTCAAAGCTCTGCCGCTTCTTCTCCGCCACCGTAAATGGGCAGGAGAATCCGCACGCTTGTTCCTTTGCCCTTGCCGCTCTTTATGGTAATTCTGCCGCCGTGGGCTTCCACAATTTCCTTGGCAATGGCAAGACCAAGGCCAGTGCCGCCCATTTTGCGGCTTCTTGCCTTGTCCACCCGATAAAACCGTTCAAAAATGCGGGGCAGATCCGCTTCGGGAATGCCGATGCCTGTGTCCGTCACGGTAATAATGGCTTCTGTAAGCCGTGCCGCACATTCCACATGCACCATGCCGTTTTTCGGGGTATACTTAATCGCATTGGAAACAATATTTACAAGCACCTGTTCGATTCTGTCCTTGTCACCGTTGACAAGGGGCATATCGGGTGCTTTGTTGGTAAAAGTCAGCTGTTGGTTATTTTTCTCCGCCTCAAGAGAAAGCCTTTTTACAACGCTCTCGGAAAGCTTCGGGAGGGAAAACGGCATTTTCTTTATAACGTGGCCATAATCAAGCTGGGAAAGCATAAGAAGGTCACGGACAAGTCGAGTCATGCGGTCCGCCTCGTCACAGATAACAGAGAGAAAGTTTTTCTCCATGGAGCCTTCCGCCGCACTTTCCATAAGGGTTTCGCCGTAGCTTTTTACGTTGGTCAGCGGCGTTCTGAGTTCGTGGGAAACATTTGCAACAAATTCTCTTCTCGAGTCATCAAGCCTTTGCTGTTCGGTAATATCCTGCAGCACCACAACAATACCGCTTGCAGGCCCCTTTTCGGGGGTAAGCTTTGCAAAATATGCACGGATATGCATATTGTCGAGGGTAATGGTCTTTTCCACCGTGTTGTTTTCTTCAAGATAAAGAAGGGTATTCATGGAAACGCCCACGGAAAGCCGTTCCATAAGCCTGTCAAAGGGCTCCCCCTCTTCTCCGAGGGATAAAAGACGCCTTGCGGCAGGGTTTATGTGCATCACCGAGCCGTCACGGTAAAACGCCATAACGCCGTCGGCCATGTAAGTCAGCACCGTTTCCACCTTATTTTTTTCCGCCGCAATATCAAAAAGCGTTTTCCGAAGTTCTGCCGCCATGGTATTAAAAGAACCTGTCAGCTGGCCGATTTCGTCGTTGTGTTTCACTTCCGTTTTGCCGTCAAAATCACCTGCGGCAAGCTTTTCTGCACGTTTTTTCAGGCTTAAAAGCGGCGCCGTAATCATACGGGAGAGAATCAGTCCTAAAAATACGGCAAGGAATAATCCAAGGAGAAGGCCCCACAGAATAATGGTGAAAATATTTTCCAAAATGCCGTAAAGCTCTTCTTTTGTATCGCTGATGTAAATAATATACTGTGTTCTGCCGCCGTCCTCCACGGGATAGGCATAGTCCATTACGCTGCTTCGCCTGTCCACACGGCTGCCCACTTCGCCCGAAAGGGCGGTGAGCACATTTTCCGAAGGCGCCACGGCCGTACTGCCGTCAGGGGCATAGAGCACCCGCCCGTCCGTACCGGACAAAATGTAATAATTACGGTACGAATCAATCCCCATTCGGCCTACATACGTATCGAGAAGTGTTTCCAGTTCGCCTTGTGTTTCTCCGGCCGCCGCTTGCAGCTGGTCGGTAAAGTCACGGGAAAACACCACCGTTTCCATCTGGGTGCAAAACTCGTCATGATAATATTTACTGATACTTATTAAAAGGAACGTCCCCACCACAAGCATAACGGAAACAACCAGAAGCAAAAACAGGGTGAGGATTTTCCACTGAATACTTTTTAACATTATTCCGCCTTCAAATAGTAACCTACGCCACGCTTTGTAATAATATAGCGGGGTTCGGCAGGATTATCTTCTATTTTCTCACGAAGGCGCCTTATGGTAACGTCCACCGTACGCACCTCACCGAAATATTCATATCCCCATACCTGCTCGAGAAGATTTTCACGGGTGAAAATCCGTCCCGGCTGCTGGGCAAGGAATTTTAAAAGCTCAAATTCACGAAGCGTAAGCTCCACCACCTGCCCGTCACGGGTGATTTCGTATCTGTCACAAAGAATGCTGTATTCCCCGAAACGAATAACCTGGCTTTCCTTCGTTTCCGTGCCTTTGTCGGTACGGCGAAGGTGTGCCTTTACTCTCGCCATCAGCTCTCTGACGCCGAAGGGCTTCGTGATGTAATCATCCGCCCCCATTTCAAGGCCTACAACCTTATCGAGTTCTTCGTCTCTTGCCGTCAGCATAAGTATCGGCACCGTGCTCTTTTCACGGACTCTTCGGCAAACGTCAAACCCGTCCATGCCGGGGAGCATCACGTCAAGAAGTATAAGGTCCGGCGCTTTGGAAAGAGCAAGGGATAAACCCTCTTCTCCATCCATTGCATAAATGACTTTATAATTTTCTCTTTCCAGATTAAATTTTAAAATGTCAACAATCGGTTTTTCGTCCTCAATAATCAGAATTAACCGCTGCATGCCGTCACCTCGCTATTCCTCTGTTTTCCTATAATTATACAATAAGTTTGTACCATTGTCAAGAAATTACCATACATTTTGTGCTTGACTTCTGTATATACGATATGGTATACTTTTCCTAATGAATTTTATGAAAAAAAGGAGAATGTCAGATGAAAATATTTGAAAAATCCATCCGCGAAAAAGACGGCGTTCGCATTTACATGGCAGAAGTAAATGGCGAAACGGTTCTCATTTCCGAAGGCGATGCAGGTTTCAAAGGCGAAAAGGCAGAAATTGACGGCAAAAACGTCGTTGTAGCTCCCCAAAACCACGAAAATGCCAACGTGCTCCGCGCCCTTTTCCCCTTCACGGCACCCACCCGTGTCCTCGGCAAGGAAAGAAGCTTCGGCGTTGGTGACCGCCTCGGCATTGCCACTCCCGGCCATATTGCCGTTTTTGAAAAATATGATGCTTACCCCGTGCTTGCACAGCAGTCCATGCGTGAGCTGACGCTTACCGACCGCACATACGAAGATGTTCTTGACTGTGCTTCCTTCGCAGTATTCCGTGACGGCTTTGAAAAAGGCTTCGGCGCTGACGGTGACCATCTCAAAAAAGCAGAAGACGTCCGCTATGCTCTGGACCTCGGCTTTTCTATGATTACCCTTGACTGCTCCGATTTTATTGATAATAACGCCGCTGCACTTTCCGATGCGGAAGTGGAAAAGGCATATGTAAAAAACGAAGAGCTGGAAGGCATATACCTTGGCAAATCCTTTGATATTGGCGAAGGCGTTACCCTTGCCTTCTCTGCCGAAGAGCTCCGCCGCATCATTCTCGTATACGGCAAGGCCATAGATTTTGCCGTTTCCATTTACGAAGAATTCTTTAAAGACGGCAAGTATAATGCAGACTTTGAAATTTCCATTGACGAAACCTTAACACCCACCACCCCCCTTCAGCACTTCTTTGTTGCAAACGAACTGACCCGTCGGGGCGTAAAATTTGCCACCATGGCACCCCGTTTCTGCGGTGAATTCCAGAAGGGGATTGACTATATCGGTGACCTTCAGCAGTTCACAAGCGAAATGACCGTTCACGCCCAGCTCGCCCGTCACTTTGGCTATAAGCTGAGCATCCACTCCGGTTCTGATAAGTTCTCCACCTTCCCCATTATCGGTGAGAAAACACGTGGCATCTTCCACGTTAAAACCGCCGGCACAAACTGGCTGGAAGCGATGCGTGTTATTGCTATGGTAGACCCCAAATTCTACCGTGAAGTACATGCCTACGCACTCGAAGCTTTTGACGAAGCTACCAAGTACTACCACGTTACCACGGACCTTACAAAAATCAAGCCTTTAAGCGAAGTCAGCGACGAAGACCTTCCCAAATACTTTGACGAAAATGATGCCCGTCAGCTCATTCACATTACCTATGGCCTTATCTTAAGCCGCAAGAATGCAGACGGCAGCTTTGCTTACCGTGACAAGCTCTACAGCCTCTGGCGTGAGCACGAAGCCGTTTACACCGATGCACTCGTTCGTCACATTGGTCGTCATCTGGCACTTCTCGGCGTAAAGGATAACTAAAAACCATAAGCGGACGGCACGGGCCGTCCGCTTTTTAAAAAAGGGGACCTATGTATGTTTGATACTGAAAAAATTAAAAACGACTGCATAAAATGGATTGCCGATTTTTTTGAAGAAAACGGCAAGGGCTGCACGGCCGTTGTAGGCATTTCCGGCGGAAAGGACAGTAGCGTGGTTGCCGCCCTTTGTGTCGAGGCTCTCGGCCGAGACAGGGTTTTGGGCGTTTTAATGCCCTGCGGCGAGCAGGCGGATATTGATGCGGCCTATCTTCTTGTAAACCACCTCGGCATCCGCCATTATGAGGTGAATATCCGTGCCGCCATGGACGGTATCCTCTCCGCCCTGCCGAAGGACCTGCCCCTTTCGTCCCAGTCTATGCAGAATCTGCCGCCCCGCATCCGCATGGCTACCCTTTATGCCGTGTCCCAAAGCGTAAACGGCAGAGTGGCCAACACCTGTAACCTTTCAGAGGACTGGGTGGGATATTCCACACGGTACGGTGATGCCGCAGGGGACTTTTCGCCCCTTGCCCACCTGACGGTGACGGAAATCCGCGAAATCGGTATGAGCCTCGGTCTTCCCGAAGACCTTGTTTATAAAACACCCATTGACGGGCTTTGCGGCAAAACGGACGAGGAAAATCTCGGCTTTACCTATGCCGATTTGGACGTTTATATCCGGGAAGGCAAAATCGAAAATCAGGAAACGAAAGCGATTATCGACCAAAAGCATAAAAATAATTTGTTTAAATTACAGCTTATGCCCTCCTTTATGCCGGAAGGTCTTTACGAAGGGCAATAAAATCAAAAACAAACCCTCTCAAAAGGCTTTTGCCTATAGAGAGGGTTTCTCTTTTTTTATGCTTTCTCTTTCAAATATTCCTTTAAAATCAAATTGATAAACTGGGAAAGAGAACGGTCGTCCGCTTCCGCTTCTGTACGCAGTTTTTCCAAAATATCTTTATCAATGGTAATGCTGACTTTTTCTTTTAACGGCTTCATATTCCCGCCTCCTTGCAAATCATTATACAATAAAATGCGCAAAAGTATTGACAAGTAGTATAAAGTAGTATAAAATAGGATTTGTAAACTGAAGAAATGGAGGAATCAAAATGGCAGTCGGCATACCGAAAAAAATTGATAATTTAGGGCGGCTTACAATTCCGAAAGAATACCGGGATTTTTATCATATGGTGCCGGAAACAGAAGTCTCTGTCGAGGGAACACCGGAAGGCCTTCTAATCACGCACCCCAAATACAAAATGGTGGAAATTGAAACGAAAAAGGTATAAAAAAGTGAAAAACCCCACTATGCGGCACACCTATCTAGATGTCTTGCGCAGGCAACCAACTGCGTAAGGTTTACGTTTGTAACCATGAAGAAGAACCCGATTTTTGCATGATGCAAAGTCGGGTTCTTTGATAGCCTGAAAGGACGCATCTTATGTCCTTTGTTATACTTTATCTTTCGAAATTTCGATTTCCTAAATTGTATTTTTTGCAAAAATGTTTCTCCGGTCAATCTCGTTTGAAATCGCTTTAATATGTTCTGCTACTGCAAAATTTTCATTGTCAATGTTATTATCTAGCTCTATTAACATTCGGCGAATATTCGCATCCATCTCTAGAATTACAGCATCATTGGAAAAATGGAGTTTTTCTTCTATTTCATCCAACTCGTTTTTGAACTTCACTGCATTTGGCTTCAGCATGACACACTTCACCAGTTTGCGCAATCCAAGCATATTTGTTTTTGCATTTTGCAATATGTCATTGTCATTTTTTCTATTATTTGAGAACTTCCAAATAATGGAACTTATTGCTAAAAGAATTGCAAATGCTGAAAAATAGAATCCCAAATATGAACCATATCCTTCAGGAAAATTTAGGATATACACTATCGAAAGAGCTACTGCTATTGGAATCATAAAAGAAAGAACAACTGTTGCGGCGACCTTTCTTGGCTCACTTTTTGAAAAATACGCCAAGGCGGTAACAACCAGTTCCGCAACAACAACGCCAACAAGTGTTATAAGACATATAATCTCAGCAAAAATACTTTCAACTACAGTAAAATACAAAATAACAGTAAGTAAAATTGCAACTATACCGCACAGAATGCTAGTAGGCATCTTTTTCATTTTTATCCCTCCCATTACTCTGTTTTTGTTCCGCACTCACTGCAGAATTTTTTTCCATCAGTGAGTTCCGCGCCACAGTTGGCACATTTTTTTACCATTGATTTTCCACATTCGGGGCAGAACTTGGTCCCCGCAGATAATGTTCCACCACATTCAGGGCAAAGAATTTGACCGCATCCCGGACATTTATTTGAGCCATCAGGAATATCTGACCCACAATTTTTACAAGGATTAATTTTTTTACCGCATTCGGGACAGAATTTTGTTCCCACTGCAAAAGACCCTCCGCAAGAAGCGCACTTCGCTTCGGATGTGTTCTTTCGAGTATCTGCACCGCATTCAGGACAAAATTTTAAACTTTCACCTATTGTAGCGTGGCAAGACGGACATTCCTTTGTTCCCTCTTTTGTCGACAGGACTGCATCCATATTGCCTACCGCATTCCCAACCGCGCCACCAATTCCAAAGCCGAGGCCAACCCCCATACCAGCACCCATAACGGTACCGGCTGCCCCTTGATTTCCTGCGGCGGTATTTAAAGTATCAAATGTTCTTTCTTGCTGATAATTATAGCCCAAAATATCCATCTCGGCTCTTTTTGCCAATGCCGCCTTAAGTTGCTTAACAGCAGGATCATTTTCAGGAACATTTATATCATTTACATAAAAAGAATGAACCCTTATTCCAAATTCAGAAAATTCTTCCTGAAGTTGCTTGCTCAAAGTCGATGATATTTCGTCTAAATGGGAGTTTATCTCCAATATTGAAATTTTAGATGCAACAAGGCATGTAGACAATCTATCTTTAACGCGAGTTATATATAAGCCCTTAAAATAATCTGTTAAAGTATTCGTATTAAAGAACGGCATGGTGCCAACAAGCTTCACAAGAAACTTTCTGGAATCCTCAATTTGTATGCCGAACTGGCCAAAAGCTCTCAAAGGCACAAACACGCCATATTTAGGGTCTTGTACTTGTATTGGTGTGGTAGTTCCCCATTTAATATCCAAGGCAAAGGCTTTGTTTATAAACCAAACCTCCGCCGAAAAAGGCGATTTTCCACCAAAAGGAATGTTTACAAGTTTTTGCAAAACAGGAATGTTGTCGGTTGTCAGCTGATAATGCCCGGGACCAAAAGTATCGGTTATCTGGCCATTTTTCAACAAAACCGCCTCTTGCGATTCATTAACGATAAGCTGCGTCCATGTTGCCAATTCTGTATTTGGGTATTTCCAAGCAAAAATGCTTGCATCCGAATTAAATTTCAAAACATCCACAATTGCCATAAGTACACCTCTTTTGAAAAATAACATTTACTTTATTATATAGTACAGCGCGAAAAATGTCAATATTTTTCAAAAATACTTGAATTTTGTTTTTTTATGTTATATAATATAAAAAAATGTAAAGGAGTTTTATAATATGAGTAAACTTTGTCCGCAATGCGGTGCTCCCGCACCAGAAAATACAACTAAATGCGAATATTGTGGCGCAGCAATTGCCAACAATACAACTTCTGCAACTGCACAACCTGCTCCTCAGCCCCAAGTTGTCTATGTGCGACAACCTCAAGGTGTAAATCCCGAAAGAGCAAATTGGCCCGTTAAAAACAAAGTGGTAGCTGCTCTCTTAGCCATCTTGTTAGGTTCATTAGGCATTCACAAGTTCTACCTTGGTCAGTCAGGAAAAGGAGTTCTGTATCTTTTATTCTTCTGGACCTACATCCCTTCTCTCCTTGGTCTTATAGAGGGAATTACCATTCTCTGTTCCAATGACGAGAATTTCCAAATCAAATACAAATGCCGTATAGGCTAAGCGCAGGCTAAACAAAAAATAAAAAAATTTGCATCCTTTCTCCGTTTATGATACACTTAAGGTAAGAACATAAACGGAGAATTTTTTATGGAGAAAAACGCTTCCCGCATTCCGTGGATTGACGAGCTTCGCGGCATTTCCATTCTCGCCATGATTATCCACCACATTGCCTTTAATCTCATCTACTTTCTGCGCCTTCCGCTCCCATGGCTCTCCGGCTTTTTAAACGGGGACGTTTTTCTGGCGGTACAGACGGTTTTTATCGCCATATTTTTGGGGCTTTCCGGTGTCTGCTCTCATTTTTCACGCCATCCGTACAAAAGAGCGGCAAAAGTTCTTTTCGGGGCATCACTCGTTACCCTTGTAACCTATATCCTCTATCCCGATGAAGCCATATATTTCGGCATTTTGCACTTCCTCGGCATTTCCATGCTCTTTGCCGCTGTTTTGCGGAAAATGCCCCGCATAAAAAAGCCGCTTTTATGGGCGGCGGTTTCTCTTCTCTGGTTTTTGGTCATGTTCCATTTGCCTGACGGCTATTTAGGCTTCGGCCCCCTTTCCGTCCGTTTGCCGAAAGCACTTTATCGGGGCGGTTTTCTAATGCCCCTCGGCTTTGCCTCCCCCCATTCGGCATCGCTGGATTATTTCCCCGTTTTCCCGTATATCTTTTTATTTCTTGCCGGCTTTTTCCTCGGTCAGCTTCCCCTGCCGAAGGGCAGAAGCCACGCCCCCTTTCTTGCCCTTTGCGGCAGAAAGAGCCTTTGGATTTACTTACTCCATCAGCCCGTAATTTTCGGCATTTTCCTTCTCCTTGAGAAGATTTTATAAGAGGTGATTTCTATGGATTGGTACCGCATGAAAACCGTTTTGATTTTTTTATTTTTAGCCATCAATCTTTTCCTTGGCGCCCTTCTCGGTTACGAAAGCTTTGCCGAGCATAAATCGGCAAAGGAACGGACCGAAGGGACTGTCACGGTGCTCCAAAACGGCGGTGTTTCCGTCTCGGCACAGGTGCCCACGTCTGCCCGTCGTCTCCGTGCGCTGACCCTTGAAAACCCTTATGCCGACAAAGCGGCTTTTGCAAGTCGTCTCCTCGGCGAAGGTGCCACGGCCTCCGGCGATGGCTATGAAAAGGACGGGAAAAGCGTCCGCTTTATGGATAAAGGCTTTGTCTATCAAAGCACCGCCGCCCTCACCGCTGATAAAAAGCATATTGCCGCCATGAAAAAAGCACTCGAATCCATGGGCTTTTCCATGCGGTATGCCAAAGGGAGCTTAGAGGATGGCGCCGTCGTTTTTACGCAAATCATCGATAAAGTGCCGCTTTTCGGTTGCCGCCTTTCTGTCTCTCCGGCTTCTGACGGCTCGGTGGCCAAAATGGAAGGCACATGGGCAAACGTACAGAATGTAAACGGCGAGAAAAAGCAGGTTTCCATTGCCGCACAGGCACTCCTCGCCTTTTTGCAGGAAGGCACACACGAAGGGGAAACTGTAAAGCGCATAGAATGTGGCTATGCCGTTCTCCTTTCTCCGGGTGGATACCGCACGGCGGATGCCGTTCCTGCATGGCGCATCGAAACAGAAAACGGCACAGTCGCTTTCTTCGATGCAAGGCAGTAATTTGTGCAATTTAACTAAAATTTTTTAAAAAATATTGGCTAAAATAGGCATTTCGCAAATGCATTTTTTATATTATAATAAAGAGTAACGGACACATTGTAAAAAATACAAGTTCCAAACATTTATTATAGAGGAGGAAACGCATATGAAACAGTACACAGTTGACAAAATCAGGAACGTTGTGCTCATGGGGCACGGTGGGGCCGGTAAGACGTCTTTTGCAGAAGCCATGCTTTTTAATGCAGGCGAAGTGGACAGATTAGGCAAATCCAGTGACGGTACCACCACTTCCGACTATGATCCCGAAGAAATCAAACGTTCCATTTCCATAAATACCACCATGATTCCTTATGAATGGAAAGACACCAAAGTCAATATCATGGATACGCCGGGTTATTTTGACTTTGTAGGCGAAGTGAAAGAAGGCGCCCGTGTTGCCGGTGCTGCCATTATATTGGTTTCCGGCAAAAGCGGCGTGGCAGTCGGCACGGAAAAGGCTTGGGAATATGCAAAGGAAAGAAGAATTCCTGCCGCATTTTTCGTAAATAAAATGGACGATGAAAACGCAAACTTCGTCCGTGTTATGATTGAACTGAAGAACACCTTCGGCAAGGCTGTTGCACCCTTCCAGGTGCCCCTTCGTGAAAATGGCAAATATATCGGCTACGTTGACACGGTAAAGCTCATTGCCTATCGCTTTGAAGGCATGAAGCGCATCCAGATGGATGCCATTCCCGATACGGTTACGGCAGAGGTTGAAGAAGCCCGTCAGTTCCTTATCGAAGCCGTTGCGGAAACCGACGATGCACTCATGGAAAAATACTTTGAGGGCACCGAGTTTACAACCGAAGAAATTTCCACCGCCATTAAACGTGGCTTTAAGCTTGACGAAATCGTTCCCGTATTCTGCGGCAGCGCCACAGCCAATATGGGTATTATGAACGTAATGGATGCCATCGCTTCCTACTTCCCGTCCCCCTTAAATGCAAACGAAGTACATGCGACGACCGAGAGCGGCGAAGACAAAATTCTGCCCCATGACCCCCAGGGTCCTCTTGCCGCCATCGTCTTTAAGACCATTGCAGACCAGTTTGTCGGTAAGATTTCCCTCTTCCGTGTATATTCCGGTACTTTAAAGGCTGATTCCACCGTTCTGAATGCCGCCACCGGTACAACGGAAAAAATCGGCAAGCTTTATGTTCTTCGTGGCAAAAAGCAGATTGAAGTGGACAGCATTGGAGCGGGCGACATCGGCGCCGTAACAAAGCTTGCTTCCGTACAGACGGGTCACACCCTCTGCGCCCCCGGTGCACCCCTTACCCTTGAAGGCATTGCCTTCCCCAAACCCAACCTTTCCCTCGCCATTGTGCCGAAAGCAAAAGGCGATGAAGAAAAGATTTCTTCAGGCCTTCGCAAGCTGGAAGAAGAAGACCCCTGCTTCATGGTTACAAACAATACCGAAACCCGTCAGCAGGTTATCTCCGGTATCGGCGAACAGCATCTTGATGTTATCGTCAGCAAGCTGAAAACAAAATTCGGCGTGGATGTTGACCTTATCGAACCGAAAGTTCCCTACCGTGAAACCCTCCGCAAGAAGGTTAAGGTACAGGGCAGACATAAAAAACAGTCCGGCGGTCACGGCCAGTTTGGTGATGTATGGATTGAATTTGAACCGGGCGAAAGTGAAGACCTCGTTTTCGAAACCAACATTTTCGGCGGCGCTGTTCCGAAGAACTTCTTCCCTGCCGTTGAAAAGGGTCTTCGTGAATGTATCCAGAAGGGCGTACTTGCAGGCTACCCCGTTGTAAACCTCAAGGCCACACTGGTTGACGGTTCCTATCATCCTGTTGACTCTTCCGAAATGGCATTTAAGGTTGCCGCTTCCCTCGCTTATAAGGAAGGCCTGAAACAGGCCGGTCCCGTTCTTCTTGAACCCATCGGCAAACTGTCCGTCGTCATTCCCGAATCTTATATGGGTGACGTTGTAGGCGATGCCAACAAACGCCGTGGCAGAATCCTCGGCATGCATCATACAGGCAAAGGCATGGGGCTTGTCGAAGCCGAAGTGCCCATGAGCGAAATGCATAAATACGCTACCGACCTTCGCTCCATGACGGGCGGCCGTGGCAGATTCACGCTGGAATTTGAACGCTACGAGGAAGCACCCGCCAATGTTGCACAGGCAATTATTGCAGCATCTAAAGTAGACGAAGAAGAATAATCGCACAGGGAATGTAAAAAAAGTCCAGATTGCAAAAAGGGAGAAAAACTATTTTAATCCGCAATTGTGTTCCCCCAACGGCAATGGGAGCCTATTCAGGGATAATCATTTATGAAGAGAACCTTCTTTCGGAAGGTTCTCTTTTTATATGCCCTTTTTGCTATAACCAATTTGTGCCTCTCGGCGTACGCCAGTACGCCGTCGGGTTCCCCTTCGGGCACAAATTGCTTATTCTGAACATTTTTTCCTATTCCCCTAAAGCCTGCAAGGTCAAGGCGTAAAAAGCGAGTCGCATACGGGGGCGCAGGGTATCGTGCCATACCCCACAAAAAAAGAATATAATATTTTTTCTTCACTATTCTTTTCCCCCTCTCCGTGTTGACATTCCGGTAGCAAAGTGCTAAAATAGTAGGGTACTTTTTATTTGGAGGAAAATGCCTTGACAGAAAACAAAGAAAAAAGCTTTTTGCATATCCTTCTGACCCTCGCCCTTCCCATTGCCATTCAGAATCTTCTCACCAGCTCCTTCACCCTTGTGGACACCCTTATGGTAGGCTCACTCGGGGATGTGCCCCTCGCCGCCGTGGGCATGGCAGGGCAGTGGAGCTGGCTTCTCAATATGATAACTTTTGGCATCTGCTCCGGTGCCTCTGTTTTCTTTGCCCAGTATTTCGGCGAAAAGAATAAGCGTGGCATTGTGCATACTTACGGGCTTTCTCTGGCCCTCGGCCTTGCCGTGGCATTTTTCTTTATGTTGGTGGGCCTTTTTTTACCGGAAGGCGTTATCCGCATATTTAATCGGGAGCCGGCAGTTGTCTCGGCAGGTACCCAGTATCTGAAAATCGCCGTATTTTCCTATCCTGCAATTCTACTGAATATGCTCATTAACACGGTGCTCCGCTCCACCGGCAGAGTGCGCCTTCCCATGGTGGTTTCGTTTTTTACCACCATACTCAACGCCATCCTTGACTATGGCCTCATTTTCGGCGCTTTCGGTCTGCCCCGTCTCGGCATTTCCGGCGCCGCCATCGCCACGGTCATATCCGCATGGAGCGGCCCTGTCATTATATTCACGATTACGGCTTTTATGAAGGACGAAATTTTCTTCGCCCCTATAAAAGAGCTTTTTGGCTTTTCAAAGTCCTTTTCTGTTTCCTTTTTGAAAAAGGCTGCGCCCGTTGTTTTAAACGAAACCCTGTGGGGCCTCGGCACGGTGATTTACAGCGTTATTTTCTCCAATATGGGGTATGAATACTCCGCCGCCGTTTCCGTCTTCCGCACTTTTGAAAACATTGCCCTTGCATTCCTGATTGGCCTTATCAACGCCGCAAGCGTCATTGTAGGGCAGGATATCGGCAGCGGCAACCTTCGAAGCAGCCTGAAAAATGCGGCGAGATTTATGGTCGCCGTGCCCGTTTTAAGCCTTTTCATCGGCTCCCTTTTCATCATTTTCCGCACGCCGCTCGTTTCCTTCTTTGACTTTGGCGGAAACCTTTCCGAAAAGACCCTCTCCGCCGCCCGTGCTATTTTTGTGGTATCGGGGATAGAGCTTGCCATCCGAAATGTGCCCTATGTTGCCATTTGCGGTGTGTTCCGTGCAGGCGGTGATACGAAGACGGGTACGAAGTATGAACTCGTTACGCTCTGGGCCATCTCCGTGCCCATGACGTTTCTTGCTGCCTTCGTCATAAAGCTTCCCTTTATCGCCGTTTTCACCTGCAGTCTCCTTTGCGAGGATGTACTGAAGTCCATCTTATGTCTTAAGCACTATAAATCAAACCGCTGGATAAAACCCGTAACGGATACGGGCAAAAAGGCGCTGGAAGAATATCTGTCCAATTAAAAAATCAAGGCGGCACTTTTGTGCCGCCCTTTCTTATAAATACGGTCGAAGTTCTATGGCCAGTTCTGCCTCCAAATTGATTAACCTTTTTGCAATATCCTTGGAAACCTCGTCCGCCGCCTTGTACTGGTTAAGGTACTGATTCAGGCTTTTTACACCCATGTTGCACCCCTCCGTCATAAGGTCGGCAACGGTCTCGTCCGAAGGGTTTAGACTCATCTTCATATTGGTTTTCATTTTCGACATCGTCTTTGCAATCGGTGCAGGCTCTTTCCCCTCATCTTCGTATTTTCTGAGTAGCGAGCCAATTTCCCCGTCCAGTTTTTCATGCGCCTGCTTTGAATCTCTCAGGTGCTTTCGCATCTCTTCATTTTCCACACGGTCAATGACATCTTCAATGGAGGCAACCCCCATCTTCACGCCTGCATCGCATTCCCGTAAAAGCTTTACCGTATCCTGTTCTACCATTTCAATCATCCTTTCCTGAAGATAGACTCAGTATGCCCCATTTTTCCATATACTATAAAAAGACTGTGAAAAAACACAGTCTTTTTTTGTTTATTTAACGAGTCCGGCACCTCTTGCACCGCCACAGTCACCGCTTGCATCTGCAAAGCCGAACGCATAAAGATGCCCTTTCACCGTAAATTGCAGGCGAAAAACTTTATCATTTAAATCACGGACAGAAAGGTTGTCAAACGTAAGCTCTGCCCCCGTCTTGTCCCCTTCAAAGAAAGTCTTGCCGAGAAGGGCACCATTTTCGTCAAGCACTTCGCACGTCACTTTGCCTTTTGCATTGAGAATCATTTTTTCCTTGCCGGTAAACCGGAGCTTCCGCGTCAGAAGAGTACCTTCTCCGTGCATGGAAACAAATCCGTCACGGCGAAGCTTTGCAAGCCCTGTGGAAGCATTTCTGTACATGCCGTTTGTAATCCAGTATTCCTTTTTAAATCGTTCATCGCCGCGAAAACCGATGTAGTATAGCCACAGCTCGTCACCGCAAATCATCACCACGCCGCCTGCGGACTGGACGTACCCTCTGTCCCACGCCCCCTCCTTTTTGGAAGAGCCGATGAAAATTTCCCTTGAAGGGCGGGAAAAATGGTAACCGTCTCGGCTGTACATGGGGATAAGCCCCGTCACCTTGGGCGTCGCCGTTTCCTCGCACGCCTGATTTTCCGGTCCGTGCATCATCTGAAACATACCGAGCATAATGCTTTCGTACCCGACGCAGTCCACATTGTAAAGCTGGGGAGGCATACCGATTTCGGGGTCGGGAAGGTCCTTTTCGTCGCAGGAAAGCCACGGCAACGCTTCTTCCGCCTTCCACTTGGCACCACCTAAAAAATCGTCACACTCTCTGTATCTTCTTGCCCTGTACCAGCCGTTTTCATTCGTTTCAATGCTTCTTATACTGTAAACCCATTTTTTGCGGAAGGGGTTATAAAAGGTGGTGCTTCTGTCCCCCACTTCGCTCGTAAATTGAAATTTCTCAAAGT
>JAFSCR010000013.1 GCA_017436645.1 Clostridia bacterium
CCATCATCAGCAAAAAGAACGGAAGAAAAACACTTCCGAGATAGGCTATTCTGTTGGAATTAAGTGCTGCATCAAGATCCTTTGATACAGACACCATAAAATAACCGAGATTACATACAGCTACAGAAACAAATAACCAAATCAGCCATTTATCACGCTTTTTATCTGCAAGAACACAAATTCCAACCATTGATAGAGAAATAATAGCGATAATTCCGTATGCTAAAGACAAGAGGGGCACCTCCTTTTTTATCAGTTTTGTATGTCAATATGTATTTATATATAAAAATCCATATATATCATACCACAAAAGTAACAAAAAATCAATCGTAATACCCAACAAAGTTATTAGCCCGTTTTATTGCTACCTACACAATCAGACAACCTATCCATTGAGGGCAGACAGTACAGAGTTTACACTTGCAGGAGCGTATTGCTGTACCAATATGTTTTTGTATTTTGTTCAATCCGTAGGATTTGAAGCCCCAATATATGATTGACTTTCTTTCTGTAAATTGATATAATCAACTTACAGAAAGAAGGTTCTTTTTATGAAAAAAATATTAGCACAGATTCTCTGTCTTTCGTTATTTACACTGCCCGCTGCTTGCTCTAAAACACCTGCCCCCGACGCTGTGCCCGTCCCTTCGGCAACTGCCGCCCCCGTCTCGACGCCTGCGCAGTCAGGTGAGGTGACTGTAAATACGCTGCAGGAACTGATTTCTTATCTGAATGCGCAGCGGGAAAACGGCGTTCTGGACACCACCTTCCGTTATCCCCATTTGATATCGGATGAGGATTTTGCTTTAATTTGTGACAGCACAGGTGTTATGCACGTTCGCTACACCGGTTTTGGAACAAAATATCATTTTACGCTTACCCAGTATCCGGGCAACCGCATCGCAAAAGCGCATTTCAGCGGAGATACCTCCCTTCTGAGTAGCGACGAGCTTCGTGTATTGCAAATCGCGCGGGAGATGGTTACCACTGCCAAAGAAATGACCGACGACCCTATCGAGCTGGAGCTGATTCTGCACGATATGCTGACCGAAAAATGCACCTATTATGGCGGCAGCACCGATATTCCCGACGAGCACAATCCGCCAAGGCACCTAACCTGCGTCGGTGCTCTTCTGGACGGACGTGCCAACTGTCAGGGCTTTTCGGATGGGTTCTATACACTGGCTACCATTGCAGGCTTTACGGTGGAACGAATGAGCGGCTTTTCCAACGGCACGCCCCATATGTTCAACACGATTTATCTGGACGGGCAATGGTATGTGGTGGATGTTACGGTTAATAATGATGATTCTAACGGCGGAAATGTGGAAAATATGTATCCGCATTTTAATTCCGGACTGGATATGTGTGGTTCCCTTTCCTGGCGTCCCGAAGAGGAAATTAAGCCCATTGCGAAAACAAGCGGCCCCCATTACTACTATAACATTCAAAATGATTCTGCCCGCCACAATTACCAAAAGAAATACACCGAGCTTTCCGAACTTTGCAAAGCCGCCATCTTCGAATATACACAAAACAGGCGCAGCAACGTTTCGCTGATGCTGGAAAATTATTTGGTGACACCGACAGAAATAGTAAGTGCATTAAAAGAAGCAGGTAAAGACGTGCCACAGCGGCTTCAGTATACTTACTGGTATATTGTGCGGGGCAACCATTCTTACATTTCCATTCGTTTTTCCTGATATTAAACGGAAAAAATGAGCTGTAAATTTCTTTACAGCTCATTTTTTATAATTCCACGCCGGTAATTCTGCTGATTTCCTGCCAGAGTTCTTCTTTTCCCGTTCCTTTTTCGCCGGAAAAGGGAATCACCCGATCCTCTTCGGAAAGGTTTAGAGTTTTGGAAATGAGGGCAACGCTTTCAGCAATTTTGGTTTTTCCGATTTTGTCCGCCTTAGTGGCGACAACCGTAACCTCGCCGAACCGTTCTTTTATCCAGCTATACATCATCACGTCATTTTGCGTCGGCTTATGGCGGATATCCACAAGAAGAAGAACGCCGCAAAGTGGCTCTCTTATATCAAGATATGTATTAATCATATTGCCCCATTTAATCTGTTCCTCACGGGAAACACGGGCAAAGCCGTAACCGGGAAGGTCTACAAAAAACATCTTTTCGTCAATGTTATAAAAATTAATTGTAGCCGTTTTCCCAGGCGTTGCACTCGTTCTTGCAAGCTTATTGCGGTTTAACAGCTTATTGATACAGGAAGATTTTCCTACATTCGAGCGCCCTGCCATGGCAATTTCGGGAATCGCTGTTGGCGGATACTGCGAAGGCTTTACCGCCGAAATCGTAAGCGCCGCATTATGTATATTTAAATTCATAGTATTCCTCCTAGTTCTTCTACTGTCTCGGCAAGATATAAAGGCTTTGATGCACGAAGCTCGTCATGGTCCCCAAAACCATACAGAACGCCCACGGCCGGGATGTTGTTTTGATGGGCACCGATTACATCGTACATGGTATCTCCCACCATAATGGCGTTTTTACTTTCTGCCTTTGACAGGCAGTACGCTATGATTTTGTCCTTGGCATCCATGTTTTTTCCCATGCCTGCGCCGACAATTTCCTTAAAATATCCCGAAAGCCCCCATTCATCCAGCATAATCTTGGAATAGCTTGTTGGCTTTGAGGTAGCAATAAAAAGTTCTTTTCCGCTCGCACAAAGGCTTTTCAACAGATTTTCAATACCTTCGTAAGGACGGGCAAGATGCAGTCCTTCATTGCCATAGAACACACGATAATCTGCAAGGAGCGCTTCTGCCGTATCCGCATCCACGCCGCAGTACTTCTGAAAACTATTCCGAAGCGGCGGCCCTATGAACAACTCCCGGATTTCATAAGGAAGCGGCGGAAGTCCTTTTCCTTCAAGCGCAATGCGGACCCCCTCCGTAATCCCCTCGGCCGTATTTAAAATTGTCCCGTCAAGGTCAAAAAGTATGGTTTTATACATAATTATCTCCGTTTTAAAAAATTGGGGCCGAAATCCGTCGGCCCCTTTTTTTAGCTTCTTACAAGATTTCTCCAATCCAAGTCACCACGGCTCAGGCCTAAAATAAGAACTTCAGCCGTTGCCATGTTGGTGGCAATGGGAATGGTGTGTGCATCGCAAAGGCGAAGAATCGCCGATACATCAGGTTCATACGGCATTGCCGTCAGCGGGTCCTCAAAAAAGAGAACCAAATCTATTTCATTATAAGAGATACGGGCACCGATTTGCTGGTCACCGCCCTGTGTGCCTGATAAAAACTTCTGCACGGGAAGGCCTGTGGTATCCTCCACAAGGTCACCTGTTCCTGCAGTAGAATATAAATTATGCTGCACCAAAACTGCTTTATATGCCGTGCAGAATTGAACCATCAGCTCTTTTTTCTTATCATGCGCAATGAGTGCAATGTTCATATGTATCCCTCAATTCTGTCAAAAAATTTTGATAATCGCGCAAATTACTTTCTTGCCCGTTTGAAGATGCCTTTTCTTTTCTTTTTCATGGGCAAAAGCGGTATGTTTTCACCAAGTAATCTTTTCGCCGTGTTTGAAAAGGCCTGCCCTGCTTCGCTTCGTAAAAGTGTGACCACGCTAATGCCTTTGGCACCGCTAATCAGAACAGATACATCCTCGGGAATAACGCCTAAAAGCTCTGCGCCGAGCCAGTCTACAATTTCATCTACATCCAGTATGGCATCCAAGGCTGCAAGTTCCGGTCGCATCCGGTTTATGATAAGGCTTCTCTTTTGAATGCCTGCTTCTTCCAGTTTATCAATAATTTTATCCGCATCCCGAACGGCTGTGTGTTCAGGAACGGTAACAATAATGGCACGGTGTGCCGCTGAAATGGCGTTTTGAAATCCCCTGCCCGCTCCGGCAGGACAATCAATCAAAATATAGTCAAACTG
Source organism: Clostridia bacterium (assembly GCA_017436645.1). GTDB lineage: Bacteria > Bacillota > Clostridia > UMGS1883 > UMGS1540 > SIG447. The sequence continues at coordinate 3,922 of JAFSCR010000013.1, forward strand.
TTCTTCCAGTTCACGGATGAGCAGCTGCATTTTTTCCGGCGTAATATCAGATGCCGTTCTTGTCTGCGATGCCGCTAAGAAGAACAGGTTTTCCTGTGTTTTATCTGTAAGAAGTGCCTCTCTGAGGCGACATTTCTTTTCTATTACGTCCACAAGGTCATAACAAACCTTGTTTTCCATTCCGAGTGCCACATCCAGGTTCCGAAGCCCCACGTCTGCATCCAAAAGCACAACACGTTTGCCCATGAGAGCCAGTGCAGTGCCAAGGTTCGCCGTTGTTGTTGTTTTGCCGACGCCGCCTTTTCCGGACGTGATGACAATAACCTCGCCCATATTTTTCCTCCAAACAAATTCTTACTTATTCAGTATACCATATTTGTAATGATTAGTCCATGATTTTTTTGAGAATTTACAAATTTGTTATCTTTAGGGCAGAAGCGAATTTGTTTTCGCGATGGTTTCCTCTTCTACACGGCTGTTAAAATACGTGTCAAGAACATCACGAACGGCTCTCGCAGCATTTGCACCATGCACCCCTTCCTCCAATACAGCACATACCGCAATGGTGGGGTTATCATATGGCGCAAAGCCTACAAAGATAGCGTTATCAGCCCTTCCCGGCACTTCGGCGGTACCTGTTTTGCCGCCGACGGGAATATTGAAGTTTTCAAAAACGGTAGACGCCGTACCAAGTTCTACAACGTCACGCATGCCCTCCAGAATCGCCTTGCGGTTCTCGGGAGAAATGTCGATTTGTGACAATACGGTAGGCTTTGATTCCTGTACCAGAACGCCTGTCTGCGAATCACGGACTGCTTTTACAATATGTGTTTTATACCTTGTTCCGCCGTTTACAATGGTGGCAAGGTAATTGGCAAGCTGGAGGGGTGTGAAGAGATTTTTGGACTGTCCGATGGAATACTGTAGCGTATCCCCCGGCACCCATTTTTCCCCGTCCTTTTCGCTTTGTTCCGGACTTGCGAGCTTACCTATATTTTCTTCCTCCGTAAGTTCAATGCCTGTCGCTTCGCCAAGCCCTAAAAGATGGGCATAAACATTCATTTTCTCAATGGTGGTCCGTCTGCCGATTTCATAGAAAAAGTAGTTACAGGAGTGTTTGAGCGCTTCAGATACATTGACAACCCCGTGGGTATCGCCCGTGCCTCTGTAAATCCAGCAAATGGGCTGATAGTCTTCATAATACTTATAAATACCCATATCCTCAATGGTATCGGTGGGTGTAATAATCCCTTCTTCAAGTGCTGCAAGCGCCGTTGCCATTTTAAACGTGGAGCCGGGTTCATAGGCGCCGCCGATGGCACGGTTGAACATAGGCAGATTTTTATCACTGCTTATAATTTCGTAATCTTCGTAAAATCTGGCAGGGTCATAGGTGGGTGCCGATGCAAGCGCTAAAATTTCGCCTGTATTCACATCAATAGCCGCAAGCGCACCGCAAAATGCATTTGCCCCGTCGCCGTCTTCCTCCACGCTTTGCTCCCTTACATATTGCAGTGCATCCGAGAGCGCTTTTTCCGCACTCTTTTGCAGGGACAAATCAAGTGTCAAAATAACATTGTCGCCTTTTTTCGGTGCTTTTTCCACTTCCGTGCGAATACTTTCACCATCAATATTCTGGGCAACACGGTTTAAACCGTCTTCCCCACGAAGCGAATCCTCAAGATACCGCTCAATGCCTTGCTTGCCGATAATCGCATCCATGGCATAGTTTTTAGAACGGAGCACCTCATATTCTTCTTTATATATTTTACCGGTCTGTCCCAGAATATGTGCCGCCGTGGTGCCATGTACAAAGCGGCGCACGGGCGAGGTTTCAATCACAAGACCGGGATAATCAAGCTTTTGTTCCAGAAGACTTATCATCAGTTCATTGGAAATACCGGTTGCCAGCGTATAGGAAACCGATTCGGAAAAACCAGTTCGTTCCATTTCATACCTTTGTGCAATCAGTGTGCGGCGCATTTCCCCCTGCACACTTTCTGATACACCATAACGCTTTGCAAAGAACGAAAGCACTTCTGCACGGTCCGCATCCGGAGAAAGGCCATATTGTTCTTTCCATTTTGAAAGGGCCTCTCCTTTTAAGCTGAAACCGTTTCCAAGGAGCGGAAAACTGTCCGTTATATGGGCCCCATCGTTTTCCAGTTTCTCTAAAAGGCCGACGAGCATTGCATTCAGCTGCGAATCGGTTACAGAATTTGTTTTATAAAGGCGAACGGCAAAAACCGTTTCATTCGTCACAAGAGGTGTGCCGTTTCTGTCCATAATTTCGCCACGGGGTGCCTTGACGGTACTGGTGCGGATAAGATGCATGCGACTTTCCTGCAGGTATTTTTCACCGTTTACGACCTGTAAATCCACAAGACGGCTTATGGCTGCCAGTGCAAAAAATGCAAGGAGAAAATATACAAAACGGTATCTGTTCACAGTCTCATCCCCCTTTCCTGCCCGGGACGGCTGAGAGCGTTGACCGGACGGAATATGCAAAGCTGCACCGCTGCGGTATAAATTGCCGTAGGAAGCATATAGCGGAATACGTTAAAAATCAAAAAGCCTTCTCCCCATATTGTAAACGCCAGAAGGTACACGATAAGCTCGCAAAGAAAGGTGGCCACGCAAGTTATGCATGCCGTAAGAAGGGGCGAGCTTTTATATACGAGTTCTAAAAAGCCATGGGCAGAAAGTGCCGAATACATGTATAAAAGGGTATAAAAACCAAACGTACGTCCCCAGGCAAGGTCCCACAAAATGCCTGCGACGGCGCCATATATCCCTGCTTCTCCAAAGCCTCCCGTCATTGCCATAATCATAACCGAGGCGAAAAGAAAAGAAGGTGCAATATCAAATATGCTGATAAAAGATCCTAGTGTGCTGTCCAGTACAAAAGCAAGAATCAGCACCAGGATTTTCCATACGTGGCGCATATTTTCCTCCTATTTCCGAATTACCATAACTTCTGAAATGCGGCTGAAATCAACCGCCGGTTCAACGACCGCTTCATAATAAAGGCCCTGTGCATCCACGGAAAGGCTCTTGATTTTTCCTACATAAAGTCCTTCGGGGTAAATGCCGCCGAGGCCTGCAGTTTCCAAAAAGTCCCCTTCTGCCACTTCAGCTTCTCTGGAAAGATAGAAAAGGTGACATTTGCCTTCGTTCATAAGCGAGATACTGCCTTCTATAACCGCTGTATCCCCTGTTCTTTCAACGATAACGCCGAGCGTGCTCTTTGTATCAATAATGCTCAGCACCGTGCTCCATGTGGTGCCGACTTCGTAAATATAACCAACAAGCCCTTTATCCGTTAAAACAACATCATTTTTATGAATGCCGTCTCTTGTGCCTTTATCAATTTTAAACATGCTGTACCATGCGCCCGGGTCTTTTGCCACAACCCTTGCCCCCACCATATCATACTGGGGACTATTCTCCTTGAGGGACAAAAGCCCCGTAAGGCGCTCATTTTCATTGCGGACCTGATACAGTTCTCTCGTTTCCTCTTCAAGCTTTTTGATTTGTTCCTTCAGCGCTTCATTTTCGGTTCTGTACGAAGAATTGGACCGAAAACGGCTGAAGAAATTATCCGTAGCCTCACCGATGCCTCTGAACATCTTTTGCACGGGCGACACAATCGTCCCAACGGCATCACCGGCGAAATTTGCCTTATCGCCCTGTATGGTGGAAACTGCCATGAGAATTAAAATGATTACCGTTATAATACTGAGTATAATAAAAAATTTGCTTCTGAAGAAATTATGCATTTCGCTTCTCCTATTCTTCCTGCATTTCACGAATAAGACGATCGACCGCCGCAAGCGGAAGGCCTACCACATTCAGAAAATCGCCTTCTGTCTTCTCAACCAGCGCGCCGCCTTTCCCCTGTATGCCGTAGGCGCCGGCTTTATCCATGGGTTCACCCGTTTCGATATATGCGCGGATTTCATCGGCTGAAAGCGCACGGAAAGTAACTTTCGTTTCTTCGAGATGGGTTTTCATCTTGCCGTCCGAAGTGCGAAGGAGCGCAACCCCTGTATACACCGAGTGGGTTTTGCCGCTTAAAGCCGAAAGCATGGAAAATGCTTCTTCCGCATCCCCCGGCTTTCCCATCACCGTACCCGAAAGCACCACAACCGTATCTGCCCCAAGCACAAGACCTGCACACCCCTTTGCAGCCTCAGCTGCTTTTGCGGCGGCAAGAAGCTGTACCATAAGGCGGGGCTCCAGCCCTTCAAAAACCGATTCATCCACATTGGCAGGCAAAACCTTGTGGGGAATGCCGCCTTCTGTCAAAATTTCCCGACGACGGGGCGATGCAGATGCCAGTATTAATTTCGGTGCTGTGTTTCCCAAAATATAGCTTCCCCTTTCTGTCGGGTAATTCTTTCCAAAATTTCTCTTTTTATTATACTATAAAATATAAAGAAAAGCAAAGATATTTTGAAAAAACCGTGACTTTCTTCCCTTTGCATATAAAAAAAGCCGAAAAACTCCTGTTTTGCGGCTCTAAAAAAAATATAAGAAAAAATTTCAAAAAATGCTTTACAAAACCATAAAACTGTGGTATACTACCATCTGTAAATGCGAATGTAGCTCATCCGGTAGAGCGCCACCTTGCCAAGGTGGAGGTAGCGAGTTCGAGCCTCGTCATTCGCTCCACTTATGGCGGCGCATCACGATGCGTCGTTTTTTTGTTTTAAGCCGGAAATGATAACGTATAAAAAGCTTAGCTGCATGGGCAGAAAAGAAAGAGTGGCCGTCTCTCCCATTTCCGCCTTTCCGTAAAGATGCAACAGCATCAGAAAAACAGCATAGCCTATTCCCCATATTTTACGGCCCTGACCACGAATCGCCCGGCTAAAGAAAAGAAAAAAGAGTGTTGGCAAAAAGAAAAGCCACGCCCAGTAAAAGTGTTCTTGATTTGCAAACTGCTGGTTGAGGGCAGATAAGATTTCGCCCACCATTCCCAAAGACAGCAGTAACAAAAAGAGCGGGTACGGCGCAGTTTTTATCCGCATCCGCAAAACCATGTGTCCTATAAAAAACCCAAGCGTCCCAAATACTGCCGCAAGAAATAAATCACGTCCAAACAGTCGACCTATGACTAAGGCGCAAAGCACCGCTATTCCCCTTTGCATTTTTTCACCTCACCAAAGCTTTGCACTTAGTTTGGCTTTTTGAAGGGAGAGTATACGAAAACTATGAAATCAAAACTTACAACAAAGCGTCTTGTGTTTGCAAGCCTTTTAATTGCAATGGAAATTATCCTTTCCCGTTTCGTGCAAATTCCCATTCCTTATTTTGAATTGTCGAAAGACCGCATCAGCCTCGGTTTTCTGCCCGTTGCAGTAGGCGGTATGCTTTATGGCCCTTTTGGTGGCGGTCTGATTGCAGGCCTTGCCGATATTCTCCGTGCCATTTTGCTTCCGCAGGGCGGTGCCATCAATCCCTTATTTACGCTGACGGCTCTCTCCCGTGGTATTCTTTACGGCGTCGCCTTCAGCACCAAAACGGATAAAAAGCGTGTTTTCGCCGTTTCCATTATCATTCTTTTCGTAATAAATTTAGGCTTAAACTCTGCAATTACTGCCTTTTCCTATGGCGGCACCTTCTGGGCACGGGTATACACGAAGCTCATTCCTGCCACCATAAACTTTGTGCTCCAATGTGCGGTGCTGATGCCGTCACTTCCCAAAATCGAAAGGAGACTGCGTTCCCATGTATGAAAATAAAAGCGAAAAAGAACGTGTCATTTTAGTCGGTGCACACCGCAGTCTTTTAAATCATTTAGAAGATACCACGGAAGAATCCATGCATGAGCTTGCCCAGCTTGCGGAAACGGCAGGGGCAGAAGTCCTCGGCGAGATTGTGCAAAACCGTGATGCTGCGGATAAGGCCACCTTCATCGGCGAAGGAAAGCTTCTGGAAGTGAAGGAGATGGCAGAAAATCTCGGCGCAAATCTTCTTATTTTTGACGACGAGCTGACAGGCTCCCAGCTGAAAAACATAGAAAAAATTACCGAGTGCAGTGTGATTGACCGCAGTGCACTTATTCTCGACATTTTTGCAGGCCGTGCCCTTTCCGGCGAAGGCAAATTACAGGTTGAACTGGCACAGCTTAAGTACAATCTCCCCCGTCTTACCGGCGGTTACGCCTCCCTTTCCCGTCTTGGCGGCGGCATCGGCACCCGTGGCCCCGGTGAAACGAAGCTGGAATCGGACAGACGGCATATCAGAAGCCGTATTCAGGCGCTGGAAAAAGAAATCGAAGAATTATCCCGTCACCGTGAGCTCCTCCGAAACAGACGGAAGAAAAACGAAGTCCCCACGGCCGCACTCGTAGGCTACACCAATGCCGGGAAATCCACGCTCCTAAACGCCCTTACCGATGCGGGCGTACTTGCAGAAAACATGCTTTTTGCAACCCTTGACCCTACTGTCCGTGCGCTTACTATGGAAGACGGGCGTGAGGCACTTCTGATTGACACGGTTGGGTTTATCCGCAAGCTTCCCCATCACCTGATTGAAGCGTTCAAGTCTACACTTGAGGAAGCGGTGACGGCGGATGTACTGCTTCATGTGATTGACGCTTCCAGTCCCGAAATGGAAAATCAGATTCTCGTTGTAAACAATCTTCTCCGTTCTCTCGGCTGTGAAGACAAACCCATTCTTTCTGTGTTTAATAAGTGTGACGAGGCAGGGTTTACGCCCCGTCCCCCTCATCCCGAGCGTGCCGTTTATATTTCGGCAAAAACGGGAGACGGCATAGATGAATTACTTGCCGCCTTAGATGACCTTTTGCCGGGAAAACGCAGAAAAATGGAACTGCTTATCCCCTATACCGACGGCGGTGCCGTAAACGTCCTCCGAACGGACGGCGAACTTCTTTCCGAAGAATACACAGCGGAAGGGATAGAAGTCACTTGTATGGCAGATGCCGCCCTTTATGCAAACTATAAAAAGTATTTAAAATAGGAGGTGCACGCTTTGCAAAACTACAAAACCGTTCTTCGGGAAGCGGAAGCTGAATTTACGGAAAAACGGTCCCGTTTTATCGCACAGGTTTCCCCTGTGCAAAGCGAAGAAGAAGCACTTGCCTTTCTTGAAAAAGTGCGCACAAAGCATCGGGAAGCCAGACACAATGTGTATGCCTATATTGTAAGGGAAAACAACATCAGCCGCTTCAGCGATGACGGCGAGCCCTCCGGCACAGCCGGCCTTCCTGTTTTAAATGTACTCACGAGGCAAAATCTTACCGATGTTTGTATTGTTGTAACCCGTTATTTCGGTGGCATTCTCCTTGGTGCAGGCGGTCTTGCCCGTGCCTACGGAAAAAGTGCGGCGGACGGCGTTGCGGCCGCCGGCGCATGCGAAATGGTATATTCTGAGGTGTTTGCCGTCACGGTGGATTATTCTCTTTTAGGCAAAGTCCAGCATGTACTGGAAGAAAAGAAAATTCAGGTTCTGGACACGGTCTTCGGCGCCATGCCTACTCTTACGGTATGTACGGAAAGTGCAGAAAAAAATAACCTTATAGATACACTTACAAATGTTACGGGCGGAAAATTATCCATTGCCGAATGCGGCGCAAGGTTTTGCCCGAAACCCATTACGGAGACAGTAGAATGAATGACTATACTTGCTGCTTTACAGGACACAGAATCATTGCCACGCGTGACAGGGCGGCACTTATAAAAGATTTACGTACCACCATCGAAACCTTAGCGGGTAGCGGCATGCGGCAGTTTATTTGCGGCGGCGCCCTCGGGTTTGACACCATGGCGGCTATAGAGGTTTTAAGACTGAAAGCGGTTTATCCCGACATTACGCTTTCCCTCGCCCTGCCCTGCCGTGACCAGGCGGCAAGATGGAACGCAGGTCAGCGGAAACTATATGATGAAATTTTGCAAAAAGCCGACCATGTGGAGTATATGTTTGATAACTATGTAAATGGCTGCATGCAAATGCGAAACCGGTATATGGTAGACCACGCCGATGTTTGCGTAGCGTATTATAACGGCAGACCCGGCGGTACCGGCGGGACGGTAGCTTATGCAAAAGAAAAAGGTGTCCGCCTTATATTTATTCCTGCAAAGGAGGAAACAAAATGGGAAATTTAACAGATCCTCGCTTTATCCGCTCTCTTTGTGAAAAATATAATTTTCGTTTTAAAAAGGGACTGGGGCAGAACTTTCTGCACGACAGCGGCGTTCTGGACGCCATTGTGGAGGCGGCTGTACCCGAAGGCGGCGGTGCCCTTGAAATCGGCCCCGGTTTTGGCGTACTGACACAGGCCTTATCGAAAGGTGCTGAGAAGGTTGTTGCCGTTGAAATTGACGACCAGCTTCTCCCTGTCCTTTCTGAAACCCTTGCCGAATATCCCAATGCCAAGGTTATCTCGGGGGACGTTCTTAAAATTGACCTTGAAAAGCTTGTAAAAGAGGAATTCGGGGATATGCCCGTCAGCGTTGCGGCCAATCTCCCTTACTACATCACCACCCCCATTCTCCTGCAGCTTCTTACGAAAAACCTGCCTTTTCTACGCATTGTGGTTATGATGCAGAAAGAGGTGGCAGACAGAATCATGGCGAAGGAAGGCGGCAAAGACTATGGCGCCCTTACCGTTGCAGTCCAGTACCGATGCGAGGTCAGCCGTGTATGCCGTGTGCCGGCTTCTTCTTTTGTTCCGCCTCCCAAGGTGGATTCGGAGGTATTATGCCTTACCCTTCGCAAAACGCCCCTTGTCACCCCGAAAGATGAGGACTTTTTCTTTTCCCTTATAAAAGCCGTGTTTGCACAAAGGCGGAAAACGCTGGTAAACGGCCTTGCAAATGCCGGAAAATTCGGTTCTAAAGAGAAGATTTCTTCTGTGGTGGAAAAAATGGGGCTTTCGCCCACAGTTCGCGGTGAAACTCTTTCCATTGAAACCCTTTCCGCCCTTTCCGATGCACTTTATGAATAATTTGAAAAATGTGAAAAAAAGTGTTGCAAAAACCAAAATTTTGTAGTATACTATAAACTAGGTAAATTTAAGACCAAATAAGAAAAGGAGTGTACTAAAATGACAACAAACAAAAGTGTCCTCGCATGGCTTGACGATATGGTCTCCATGTGCAAACCGGACGAAATCGTCTGGATTGACGGCAGCGAAGAACAGCTGGAAGCACTTCGCAAGGAAGCTTGCGAATCCGGCGAAATCTTAAAGCTGAACGAAGAAAAGCTTCCCGGCTGCTACTACCACAGAACAGCTGAAAACGACGTTGCTCGTGTTGAAGACAGAACCTTCATCTGTGCACGTACAAAGGAAGAAGCAGGCCCCACCAATAACTGGATGGATCCCGCTGAAATGTACGCAAAACTGCGTAATCTCTACAATGGCTCCATGAAGGGCCGCACCATGTATGTAGTTCCCTACTCCATGGGCCCCATCGGTTCTCCCTTCTCCAAAATCGGTATCGAGCTTACCGACAGTATCTATGTTGTTCTCAACATGGCTATTATGACCCGTGTTGGCAAGGCTGTTATGGATTGCCTCGGCGATTGCCCTGAATTCGTAAAGTGCCTCCACGCAAAGAAGGATGTAAATCCTGAAGAACGCTACATCGTTCAGTTCCCCCAGGATGCAACCATCTGGTCCATTAACTCCGCTTACGGCGGTAACGTTCTCCTCGGCAAAAAGTGCTTCGCTCTCCGTATTGCTTCCTACCTCGGTAAGCAGGAAGGCTGGATGGCTGAACATATGCTCATCCTCGGCCTTGAAAATCCCAAGGGCGAAATTAAATACATCGCAGCTGCATTCCCGTCTGCTTGCGGTAAGACAAACCTGGCAATGCTCATTCCCCCGGCATACCTCAAGGAAAAGGGCTACAAGGTTTGGACTGTTGGTGACGACATTGCATGGCTCCGAATCGGCGAAGACGGCAGACTCTATGCCATCAACCCCGAAGCAGGCTTCTTCGGCGTTGCTCCCGGCACAAGTGAAAAGACCAACTTCAACGCTCTCGCTTCTACCCGTCAGGGCACAATCTTCACAAACGTTGCAATTAACAACGAAGACAACACCGTATGGTGGGAAGGTCTCGACAAGAATCCTCCCGCAGATGCAACCGAATGGAAGGGCGCCAAGGTTAACGGCAAGGAATATACTGCAGAAGGCAACAAGCTTGCACATCCCAACTCCCGCTTCACCGCTCCTGCAAAGAACTGCCCCTGTATCTCTTCTGAATTCGAAAATCCTGCTGGTGTTCCGATTTCCGCTATCGTATTCGGCGGCAGACGTGCAAAAACTGCTCCCCTCGTATACCAGGCAAGAGATTGGGAACACGGTGTGTTCGTAGGTGCTACCATGGCATCTGAAACAACCGCTGCTGCTGCAGGTCAGGTTGGTGTTGTTCGTCGTGACCCCATGGCTATGAAGCCCTTCTGCGGTTACAACATGGCTGACTACTTTGCACACTGGCTCGAAATGGGCGAAAAGCTTGGCGACAAGGCTCCTTCCATTTTCCACGTAAACTGGTTCCGTCAGGATGCAGAAGGTCACTTTATGTGGCCCGGCTTTGGCGACAACATGCGTGTTCTGAACTGGATTTTAGACCGCTGCGAAGGCAAAGCTGATGCTACCGAAACTGCAATCGGTTACCTCCCGAAAGCTTCTGACCTTGACCTTACCGGTCTTGATATCGACGCTGCAACACTCGAAGAACTCCTCAGCGTTGACAAGGAAGTATGGGCTGGCGAAATCGACGGCATTAAGGAATACTTTGCACAGTTTGGCGACAAGCTGCCCAAGGGTATTGCAGACCAGCTTGCAAAGCTTGAAGCTAACCTTAAATAATCTATCGGCTTGAAAAAATGCACAGAACGTAAAAAGGCTGAAAATTTTTAGAATTTTGTCTCTGCATACAAGCAAAAAGCAAAAGTAAAGAGAACCTTCTATCTGAAGGTTCTCTTCTTATTTTATGCCTTTTTACTATGAACAAACCTCACCTCTCGCTGTACCTGAGTACAGCTTCGGGTTCCCCTTTTGGGGTTCGGTTTGTCCATTCTGCACTATTTTTTCTTCGCCTTATATAAACGCACAGAGCGTAAAAAGGCTGAATTTTATCAGATTTTTATCTCTGCATACAAGCAAAAAGCAAAAGCAAAGAGAACCTTCTATCTGAAGGTTCTCTTTTTTTATCCTTTGTAGTTCTGTTTTATTTTTCTCCAAGCAAATATCCTATTTTTGCCCATTGAATCACTTCTTTTCCCTGCTCAATGGGATGTCCGTTTTCCACCCATGCGCCCCCATTTTCGGTGGAAAGTGCCTGGGGTGTGTTTGAAAAGGACATATAAAGGTCGCCGCGAATATTTATAAAATCATATTCCACAATGCCGTATTTTGAAAAAAATTCAAATATCACTTCTCCATCATAGATGATTTTGATAGCATTACGATTATTATGCATTCTGGGGAAGTTTTCAATGGATTTATCACTTTTATAGTTGTATACAATGAGCGGTTTTCCGAAATATTCGATAATATCAGGGCGGGACTGCACCCCATCCTCAAAAATTTTTGTTTCCCATGTTTTGCCGCCGTCTTTTGAAACGGTAAATGCTGCGTGTCCGGTGCCGTGGTCATCCGGTGGCACACGGTACATACCAAATATACCATCATCATTGATAAAGTAGCGAAATTCATAGGTCTGCGGCTGGGGACAGATTGCAAAAGGAACCAAAACATTATCCTCTATTTTGCAGAGAATAGGATACCCTTCGTGGTCGAAAGATACGGCGGTGTATATTTCACCCTTATAAACAGAAGCCTTGTTCATAAGCGGTTCCTTATCAGCTTTTACATGAAGGCCGTAATTTTTTTCAAGATACGCTTTATAGGAAGCGGCGTCAAGACGGACGTCCCCCTCCCCGGTGCGGAAATACATTTCTTTTCGTTCCGAAATGGTATCGTTTAAAAAATCATAATCACGGTAAAAGGTGGCAAGTTCACCACGGGTGGTTGTGAAAACCATACGGGTTTTCGCATCTCCTATAAGATAATGGCAACAAGGCAACAGCCCGCGGGACTGCCCCACCCCCTCGTCAACAACACGCCGTCTCGCATTTTCAGGCTGTGAGGGCGAAAAAACGGACAGACAAAGTTTCCCGCTTGATTCGCCGTAACGCTTAGCCTGCCCCGTAAGATACGCGACAAACGCAAGACCGTTTGCTTTATCGTAGCATACAGAGCTTGCGCAGGCAGCCGTTTCCGTAAGGCCATCGTTAATTTGCACCATATCCATATCGTAATACATCTAGCTGCCTCCTTTTATCCAATTACTTTCTTAACTGTTTCAAACGTTTTCTTTGCACCATTTACAATATAGTTGAAATCTGCACCGCAAGTTATCATTTTTATACCCATATTATGAAGCATCGAAAGTGTTTTTTCATCCGTCGCCAGCGTTGCAGAGCCAACTATTTTATTATGTTTTGTTGCAATTTCAATTGCTTTTTTCGCAAGGGAAAGATTTTCTTCTCCAAAAAAATCGCCTATTTTATTTATAGAACCGGACAAATCGGCAAGTCCTAAAATAAATCCATCAATGTAAGGATTATCTGCAATCCGGTCAAGTTCATCTACGAATGTTTTGCATTCGATCTGCAAAAATCTGCACAAATCCATAGGACCTGATTTAAAGTAAGCAATCTCGTCATCAACGCCGTATCTTACCGCGCGTTGCGGTCCGCACCCTCTGTTTCCATAAGGGGGATATAAAGTATATGACAATAATTCTTCCGCTTCTTTTGCGCTATGCACCATAGGAAATATAATGCCGTCAGGACCCATTTCAAGAACTTTTTTTGTATATGTAAGATCATTTTGCGGAACACGAACGATTGCCTGCCTTCCAACAGACTTTGCAGCAACAAGCATGGCGTAGCACTGGTCGAGCGTAATGGCGGAATGTTCCAAATCAATCCAAAGGTAGTCGTATTCAAAATATCCCATCATTTCCGCAATACTGATAGCCGGAATATTAACTAACGTTCCGCATATGCTTTTTCCATTTTTAATTTTTTCTTTTAAATTCATTGAACATCTCCTGTTACCCTAAAGGGCTTTCTAAAATGCTTCTGCAACCATTGTCTATATTATAACACCGTTCGCTTGGTGCAATAAATGTCAGAACGCATCGAAAAAATGTCCAATTATTTTCTTATACCCCTTCGGTATTCGCCGGGGGTCTCCCCTTCAATCTTCTTGAAAAATTTTCCCATAGAGTAACGGTCCGAAAAGCCTGTCGCATCTGCAATTTGTTCCATGGTATAATCCGTTTCCCGCAAAAGTTCGCTGATGCGCTCCGCTTTCATTTCCCTCTTTATTTGGGAAAATGTCTTTCTGTATTCTTTTTTTAACACGTGCTCAATTGTTCTTTTGCTAACACCAAAAAACAACGCAGCATCCTCTGCGCTTATATCGCCGGACAAGTTTTCATAAATATACTTTCTGAAAAGCGTGCCCTCATTTTTTTCTTTATGATATATCGAGCTGTTTTCAGCGCCGGCCCTTCTTGCCAAGAGCGTAAAAATATGATACAGTTCATTTCTTATAATATGATAATATCCAAATTCTGCTTTTTCAATATTATCTAAAATTAAAGATACAGAATCCAGCATTTCTTTTTCCGTACGAAACACCTTTGTATTTTTGTATTGCCTACAAAGAACCGCATTTAATTCAGGATTATCCTCAATGCCGAATCCCCATACTAATTCCGAATAATCTTCTGTTTCGAAAAGAATTGTGTGTTTACTTTTCGGGCAGAAAAAGACAAACGAATTCTCAGTCAGCACACATTCTGTATCATCTGTTTGAATGGTTACACTTCCATTTAGGCATAAATGCAATTCCCAGAATAAATGTGCATGTTCCTTGTGGTCCCATTTTTCAAACGCGGCATATGCAATTCTGCACCAATGCGTATAGAGCTCAGTTTCGTCTTTTGGTCTGTTAAAATCCAGTTTACCCAATTCTCTTGATACCATAAAATCCCGTTCATCCATAACACGTACTGCCTTCCAATATATTGCTGGTTATATAATCTACGTCATAAGAAATAAGCTTTTCTGTTTCGGCCTGTACCTTCCGTCAATCACTTGCTTAAGCACCCATTCTTCCCTTTTTCAACATCCTTCTACATTACTCGTGTCAAGTCTGAACTAAAAAAACAAATTGACAGCAGAGTTTTCATGCGCCAAAGGCTTAACTTTGTGCTACTTTGTAACACCGGGAATGATGACTTTATCAAGAATCCCAGTAAGCTTTGCAATGGTCATGCCGTAATTTGTAATGGGAACATGATTATTTTCCGCCTGCGCGATACGGGAGAGGACGTGGCGGCGGTTAAACATACAGGCGCCGCAATGGATAATAAGGCTATAGGGAGATAAATCGGCAGGGAAATCGTCACCGCCAACTACATCTATAAGAAGTCCCTCGCCCACCTTTTTCCGTAAAAGCGCAGGGATTTTAACTCTGCCTATATCCTCCGTCTGTGGAGCGTGGCTACAGGCCTCGGCAATGAGCACCCTGTCCCCTTCCTTTAACGTATCAATAGCGTTTGTGCCTTCCAAAAAGATTTTGGCGTCGCCCTTCACGTCCGCTAAAAGCACGGAAAACGAAGTAAGGCGCACGCCCTTCGGCGTTTTGGCGTAAACATCACGAAACGCCTGAGAATCCGTAATAATTAAATCGGGGAGTACGGCACATTTTGAAAGTGCCGCTTCCATGGTTTCGGGGGTGACGCAAGTCGCAATACACCCACGGTCCAAAAGTTCACGAATGGTTTGCACCTGGGGCAGAATCAGCCGTCCTTTGGGGGCAGATTCATCCTGTGGCATAACGAGCATTACATGGTCACCTGATTTGCACACACGGCCTGTAATGCTTCTGTCCTCTGCGCCAAAGTTTTTCAAAGCTTCCTTTACGGCATCAAACCCTGTGCCTTCTTTTGCACTAACGAAAAGGGTGGCATTTCCGCATACTTTTTCTGCCTTTTCACTTTCTGCAAGGTTTTTCCCCAAATCTGTCTTGTTCATAACGGGCAGAACGGGAATTTTCCGTGCTTTGCATTTTTCCGCCCACAAAAGTTCTTCTTCCCCGAAAGAATCGGCGAATACGAGGACGGCAACATCAACCTTTTCGAGGACTTTCTCGGTCTTTTCAACACGAAGGGCCCCTAAGGCACCCGTATCGTCAAAACCGGCCGTGTCAATCAGCACACACGGGCCGACGCCGCGGATTTCCATGTTTTTATAAACAGGGTCAGCTGTAGTGCCGAGTGTATCGGAAACGATGGCAATTTCCTGCCCTGTAAGGGCATTAATAAACGAGGATTTTCCTGCATTTCTTTTTCCGAAAATGCCGATATGAAGTCTTTCACTTCTTGGTGTTTTATCCATTGATTTCTCCTTTAAAAGCGGAAGTCACGGCTGCCCGCATGCATTCTCTTAATATTTTCTTCCGCAATTTTCCGTACCTTTTCATTGGGGATTTTCAAAAGTTCTGCCGCTATCAGCTTTTCGCCTACTTTACGTGCTTCGGGGGAAGCATAATCCTCTAAATATTCTTGCAAGGTCATGAGCGCATTGGGCTGACAGCAGTTTGCAATCTGGCCGCTTTTTACAAGCTGCATAAACCGGTCACCGGTGCGGTTTTCTCGGTAACATGCTGTGCAGAAAGACGGAATATAGCCTAATTTCAAAAGCCAATGGACGACTTCGTCAAGCGTGCGTCTGTCATCAATTTCAAACTGAATGGATTCGTTATCTTCTTCCGTATAGCCGCCAACGCTGGTTCTGGAGCCGCCGGAAAGCTGGGAAACGCCGATTTTTAAAAGTCTTTCACGCATTTTGGCGGATTCCCTTGTGGAAACAATCATGCCCGTATAGGGTACAGCAAGGCGGATAACGGCAACGATTTTTTCAAAAATATCATCTGCTACTGCATCGGAGAATTCATCTGTGTCCACACCTTCCGCAGGACGGATGCGGGGCACGCTGATGGTGTGGGGGCCTACGCCCATGGCGGCCTCAAGATGCTCTGCATGCATAAGAAGGCCGACAAAATCGTAGCGGTAGAGATTCAGCCCGAACAAAACACCGATGCCAACGTCATCAATGCCGCCCATCATAGCTCTGTCCATGGCCTCTGTATGATAAGCATAGTTACTCTTGGGGCCCGTCGGATGAAGCTTTTCGTAGTTCTCTTTATGATATGTTTCCTGAAACAGAATATAAGTGCCGATTTTGGCATCGTGAAGGGCCTTATAGTTCTCCACGGTGGTAGCGGCAATATTTACATTTACACGGCGTATAGCGCCGTTTTTGTGTTTTATACTGTAAATCGTGTCAATACTTTCGAGAATATAAGAAAGCGGATTATTGACGGGGTCTTCTCCCGATTCAAGTGCAAGGCGCTTATGGCCCATGTCCTGCAGCGCTATAACTTCTTTGCGAATTTCCTCCTGTGTGAGCTTTTTACGGGGAATGGTGCAGTTGCCGTGATGATAGGGGCAATAAATACAGCCGTTTACGCAGTAATTGGATAAATAGAGAGGGGCAAACATAACAATGCGGTTACCGTAAAGCCGCTGTTTCAGTTCATTTGCCACCTTAAACATTCTTGCATTTCTGTCCTCCAAAGTACATTCCAGGAGAACTGCCGCTTCTCTGTGGTCAAGACCGCCGCCCTTTTCTGCTTTATCGATGAGTTTATCGATAAGTGCCGCATCATCTTTATGCGCCGCCGCATATTCTAAGGTTGCTTCAATCTCCTCGTGGTTTATAAATTCTTCTGCCTTCATGGATTTTACATCATATTTCATTTGTAGTCACCTCTTACATTTTTTATCTGAAAGCCTATGGCTTCTATTTTTTCTGTTACCTCTTCTATGGTTTCAAACGCTTTTTCATCATAAATGGCATATTTGCCTCGCACTTTAGGCGGCGAAAGATTCGGCATAACAACATTTGCCCCTGCCCTAATGCCCTGTTCCCTGCCGCCTTTTGAAAGGGTGGCAAGCGCCGTTGTGGCGGGAAGGAGTACACGGGGGTGCATTAGGCGAAGGATGGCAAGGAGTTTCACCGTCATGGAAAGGCTCCCCGAGGGAAACGTGCCAAGGGGCGTGTCCTTTTGCGGCAGGAACGGTCCTATGCCTATCATGTGTGGCTCGAATTCTTTTAAAAAGAGAAGGTCCTCGGCAATATGCTCCAAAGTCTGATATGGAGAGCCCACCATAAAGCCTGCGCCCACCTGATAACCGAGTTCCTTAAGATTTGCAAGGCATTCCATTCTGTCCGAAAGGCGCATTTTATCAGGATGCAGTTTTCCGTAGTGGGTGGGATTTGCCGTTTCGTGGCGGAGAAGATATCGGTCCGCCCCCGCCTCCCGAAGCCGCTTGTAAGATGCTTTTGACCGCTCGCCGAGGGAAAGGGTAACAGCCGCATCTGGGTATTTGGCCTTCAGCGTTTCAATTACGGGCACAAGGCGGTCATCGGTGAAATATCCGTCCTCCCCACCTTGCAAAACGAAAGTGCGAAGGCCGTTTTTATAGCCTTCTTCCGCCGCAGAAAGAATATCCTCCTCCGAAAGGCGGTACCGCACCGCTTTTTTATTACTTTTTCGAAGGCCACAGTACAGGCAGTCATTTTTGCAATAACTGCTGATTTCAATAAGACCTCGAAGATAGATGGTTTTCCCGAAAACTTCGTCCGCCTTTTTTCTCGCTTCCGAAATAAGGTACGCATCCTGTGCTTCTGTTTCCAGAAGAAGCATAATTTCTTCTTTGGAAAGGGTGCCTTCCATAGCAAGACGGGCGGCCGCTTTTTCTGCCATCATACCTTTGCGTAGACGGTTTTCACCGCTACGCCCTCCAGCATGCCGAGTTTGCCCGAAATTGCCGCCGTGATTTTCTCCGGCGCATCCATCACAATGCTGATAACGGATACTTTTTTCTCCCTGTACGGAATACCCATTCTGCCGACGATATATTCTCCCGCCTCATGCAAAATGCGGTTAATCTGCTCCGTTGCATCTAAGTTTTCTACGATAATGCCTATGTGTGCAATTCTTGTTTCCATAATTCCTCCTAACAAAAAACCGTTCCGCAAAAAGGCGGAACGGCTAAAGTCGTTTCGAATCATTTCCGCCTTCGAGGTTGGGACGAACCCTTCCTTTAAGGTTTCTTGTAAGTATTATATCATTTTTTGCGCGCCGTGTCAAGCGGTTCTACTTTTTTTCCAGTTCTTCAAGTTCCGCTTTGGCGCAGGACAAAATATACGGATATGTGTTTTTCTGCACGACTTTGCGGTACAGTGCTTTAGCTTCCTTCTCGTTTCCGAGTTTTGCCCATGAACGTGCTTCAAAAAGCTGGAGTCTTGTCATGGAATGGCGGTCATCAAAGCCCATGCCTCTCGCCTTTTCAAAAGAATCCCGTGCATCCTCATAGCGGCCTTCTGCATAATAATAAAGGCCTCGGGAGAAAAGAAGGTGTGCCTTTGATACATGCTTTTCTGCCTTTTCAAAATAGGGTTTGCCCGAGGTATATGCCTCTGCCGCTTCAAATGCAGAGCCATTTTGTGCATAAAAGGCTGTGGCGTTCGAAAAGAAAATGGCTTTTGAAACCAAATCCACTTTATCCACGTCAATGGTTTTCATAATTTGAATGGCTTCCGAAAAGTTACCAACCGCTTCATAGCCGACGGCAAGGTTTAACGCCACCGTACTGCGAATGCGACGGTTTTTCACTTCTTTCAAAAGTTTTTCGGATTCGGCAATAAATTTTTCAGGATTGACTTCTTTATAAAGAATATCCAGAAGCGCCGAAACCCGTTTGCCCATTTTAGAAGAAAACACTGCGCTCCATATAAGCACTGTCATTCCAATGATAAAAAGCAAAGCAATAAAGGCAATCCGATAAATACCTTCCAAATTGAATGCGAGATACAGAACAGAAAATCCAATGGCTACCAGAATCGGAATCCGGATTGCAGTTAGTATGATTTTTCTGATTCTTGGGGTCATCTCTTCGCCTCCTGTTTAAGGTTGGAAAGAAGCGCCTCAAGGCTCATGCCGTCTTTCAGCTTTTTGTAAATCTCCAAGATACGGCCCGTATCAGAAAGTTCACTGTATTCCTTAAGGATTTCCTCTGCGCTCTTTTCCTTCAGCACATCATCATGGCTAAATAAGAGGGCAGCGGCAATAGCAGCTTCAATATAAATAGAGTCTACGCCCTCCGCACGGCACATATTGAGAGCACCGACAAGGCGGTCACCTTTTGAAAGCTTGCGGCGGATATCACCACCTACACGCTTTACCGTATCGCCAAGACCACGGTTTGCAAAGCGGCGGATTAAATCCTGCACGTGTGCAAAAAGGTCAGCCGTATCACCGCCGTGGCGTTTTGCAAGGGCGATGGCGGAAGCCGTCATAGCACGGATAACAAGAAGTTCCACCGTGGGATTTTCAATAGCCTGCCAGATGTATTCACAGCCGAGAATATCGCCGAAATATGCCGTCATAGCATGGCCCATGTTATGAATGAAGAGTTTTCGTTCAATGTAAAATTCAAACGGTGTGTACCAGATGACGTTTTTAATGGGCGGAAAATCGCCTTTTACAGCTGCTTTATCAAGGGGCAGAATGTCATAAGCTTCCACACACACACGAAGGGGATTTCCCTTCTGCATTTCGGGCGTCTGCACAGGTACCATTCGGCCAATGGAAGCTTCCACAAAACCGACAACTGCGTCCAGATTTTCTTTTTCGCCGTCGGAAAGATTTTCCGCAATCAGGTCATGCAGCACTTTATCTGCCCCGATAAGGTTTTCGCAAATAATAATGTTAAAGGGCGTCATGTTCCCTTCTGCCCAGCGCTTTTTAAGACCGCCTGCAATAGGTGCGGCAATAAACTTTAAAATGTTTACGCCAACGGCTGTTGCCATAACATCCGCATTTGCAATGGCTTCCGCTACAGCTTCCGGATTTTTGCCATCAACACAAGAAATGTTCTCTGCCCATTCTTCCTTTGTGCCTGACTCTAAAAGAATATCCACCGGATAACGATGTGCATCATTCATGGCACAAATTACCGTGTCGTTTACGTCAACGAAAGATACTTCGTATCCTGACTGAGAAAGAAGTAATCCAATAAATCCTCGTCCAATGTTTCCTGCTCCGTACATTACGGCTTTCATAATTTTACGTCCCCCTTAAACTTCTGTAATTACCGGTAAAATCATCGGTTTACGTTTTGTTTTTTCAAAAATATAATCGCTAAGGCTGTTTCGTACGCTGCTTTTAATCGTGTTCCAGTCACCGTTTCCGCTTGCTCGTCCTGCATATACGGCATCCGCCACAATGTCCTTCATTTCCTCCATGAGGTCTTCACTTTCACGGACGTACACGAACCCACGGGAAATAATATCAGGCCCTGCCAGAATCTCTTTGTCATGGGAAAGTGTTACGACCGCAACAATCAGGCCTTCTTCCCCAAGATGCTTACGGTCACGAAGTACAATATTGCCAACGTCACCAACACCTATTCCGTCAACCAGCACCTGACCTGCCGTTACATTTCCCGTAACACCGGCACTTTCCCCGTTCATTTCCAGCACCTCGCCGATGCTCATAATAAAGATATTGTCAGGGTCTATGCCCATCTGTTCGCCCAGCTTTGCATGGCGGACAAGATGCCTGTATTCCCCGTGCACGGGAATAAAGTACTTTGGCTTTACAAGTCCTAAAATCACCTTCAGCTCTTCTCTGCAGGCGTGGCCGGAAACGTGTACTTCGGCAAGAGATTCGTAAATTACCTCGGCGCCCTTTTTGAAAAGCTCGTTGATTACATTGGAAACTGCCTTTTCATTCCCCGGAATGGGGTTTGCAGACAGAATGACAAGGTCACCATGACCGATTTCAACGCTTTTATGATCCGAAAACGCCATTCTTGTCAGTGCACTCATCGGTTCACCCTGACTGCCCGTTGTAACAATAACAAGCTGTTGCGGTTTATATCGGTTAATATCCTCAAGGTTAATAATTGTTCCTTTCGGAATATGCAGATAACCAAGCTCCGCCGCAACTTCACAAATGGTCTGCATGCTGCGCCCGCTCACCGCCACTTTTCTCTTGTTGCGGACAGCGGAATTTATAATCTGCTGAATCCGATGCACGTTTGATGCAAAGGATGCAACGATAATACGCTTATCACGGGACTTTTCAAAAATCTCGTCAAACCGTTCACCAACGGTACGTTCACTCATGGTATAGCCTGCACGTTCTACGTTAGTACTGTCTGAGAAAAGCGCCAAAACGCCTGCTTTTCCAAGGTCACCAAAACGGGTGAGATTGATCATTTCACCGTTTATGGGGGTGCAGTCAATTTTAAAGTCCCCCGTGTGTACCAAAACACCGACAGGGGTATGAATGGCAAGGGCAAGTGCACCGGCAATGCTGTGGTTTACGTTAATAAACTCCACCTTAAAGCTTTGGCCGATTTTTTTAACCGTCCCGGGCTTTACGGTACAAAGCTCCACCTCAGAAACCATGCCGTGTTCCTTCAGCTTTTGTTCTACAAGACCCAGCGTCATACGGCTGCCGTATATAGGTGCATTAAAATTTTTGAATGCATACGGTACCGCCCCGATATGGTCTTCATGGCCGTGGGTCAGGAGAAGGCCTACAACCTTTTCCCGATTCCGGGCAAGATAAGACGTGTCGGGAATGACAAGGTCAATCCCGAGCATACTTTCGCTCGGAAATGTTAAACCGCAGTCGATTACCAGAATTTCGTCACCATACTCGATTACGGTCACATTTTTTCCGATCTCATTGACACCTCCGAGCGGAATAATTTTAAGTTTTTGTTTTTTCGCCACAATATATCCTCCATAATTATTTTCCGAACAAATCAATTCTACGATAGTATACCATTTTTCTCCGTATAAGTCAAGTGTTTCCTATCACAGATTTTATCCCTCTGCCATCCAATCTATTCCTTTTTTGAAAAAATTTGTTTTATGCTTTCCAAAATGTTTGTTTTATGGTATACTTGTTTTAACACACCGGAAATCACGCTTTATCAAAGGAGAATTTCCATGAAAAAAGTACTTGTTGGCATGAGTGGCGGCGTGGACAGTACGGCCGCCGTGCTTTTATTAAAAAATGCGGGATATGACGTTTTTGGTCTTACGCTACATCTTTGCGGTGACGGAAAAGGCACCGAGGAGGCAGCAGCACTTGCAGAAAGTCTTTCTATCCCCCATGCCGTTTTGGATATGCGACGGGAATTTCATGAAAAAGTACAGCGTCCCTTCAAGGATGCTTATCTTGCGGGCAAAACGCCAAATCCCTGTGTAAAGTGTAATACGGAAATAAAGTTTGCAGCACTCATGGCGTATGCTGATGCACACGGCATTCCTTTTATTGCCACAGGGCATTATGCAAAAATCAAAGAAGATAACGGGAAATTTTTATTCTGCCGCAGTGTGGACGAAAAAAAGGACCAGACGTATTTTTTAAGTCAGGTCCCGCCTTCCGTTTTGGAAAGGCTTCTTCTCCCTCTCGGCGCATATACGAAAGCGGAAGTTCGTTCCATTGCCGGAGATGCCGCCCTTGCCGTTTCGAAAAAGGCGGACAGTCAGGAGATTTGTTTTATTCCCGATAATGATTATATTGCTTATCTTGAAAGTGCCTTCTCCATTCCAAAAACAGAGGGCAAGATTCTGGATGAAAACGGCTACACGGTCGGTTTCCACCAAGGCATTCACCGCTATACGGTGGGTCAGCGAAAGGGCCTTGGTGCCTTCGGCAGAAAGGTGTTCGTGACAAGCATAAATGCAGACGACAACACCGTTTCTATCGGTGCAAATGAGGCACTCTTTTCTAAAGGTCTCGTTGCAGAAAAGTTAAATCTTTTTTCAGACATTGAAGGCGACGTTTTGGTGAAAGTCCGTTCGGCGGCACCGCTGGTTCCTGCCCGGTGTACCACGGCGGAGAATGGCGCTCAAATCCTGTTTGAAGAACCGCAACGTGCCGTAACCCCGGGGCAGGCCGTTGCCATATATAAAAATGATTTCCTTGCCGGCGGCGGTACGATTGTGTCCCCTCTGTTTTAAAAAAGGGGCTGTAAATAAAATTTACAGCCCTTTTTTACGGGAAATCAGTCTACATTCTCTAAAATGTAGGGAACGTCGTTTTTATCAATTTCGATCTCCATATACCACTTGCCCTTAATCTTAATCATTAGGGCATTGTCATCCCATTCACGCTTGTCATCATCTTCTTTTTGAATCTTTTTAAATTCTACAACGTGAATTTCCTGAATTTTATAGCCATCCGGGTCGCAATCATATTTTGTCTCTTCCAGATATTTCTCAATTTTCTTAACTTCTTTTTGGGAGTACTTCTTTGTCAGCTCAAAACTCGTTACAGAGCATTTTTTGCCATCTTCCTTGAATTCTTCCATCTCTTCTTCTATGGAATCTTTCACATCATCTTCCATGTCATTTTCTTCCGCATAGTCTTTAAAATAGGGAGAATACAAATTAAACGCCGTCTTTGCATTTGATTTTAAATAAGCACTCCAATACTTTTCTGCCGCTTTTACAGAGCCGGGCTTAAATGCACCAAAAATAAACAGTGCTGCTACCACAATGGCTACAAAGGCAAGTGAAATGATACCGATAAAAAGACCTGTACGCTTTTTCCCCGGTGTTTCCTGCGTCGTCACCGTCATTGTCGCACCGCATGCTTCGCAAAATACTGCATTCTCCGGATTTTGTTTTCCGCAATTTTCACAAACCATCTTTATCCCTCCCAAAAATACTGTATTCATTACATACAGCAAACAGTATAACACTTCTAATAATAATTGTCAAATCATACTCCATACGTTGCAAACAGAAAGGGACCGTATTTTCATACAGTCCCTGTTTTTTTATAATGCTTTGCCGCATTTGGGGCAGAACTTTGCGCCCGTATTACACGGGGAACCGCAGTCCGGGCAATAGCTGCCAACCGGATTTGCCGTTGCCATGGGAATGGACGCCGTTTCCTTCGGTGCATCAATCTCTGCCAGCCGTTTCTTAAGATCTGCGATCATCTGATTCCTGGCTGTAATCTGCTCACAGAACGGAATGAGTGCTTCAGGCAGTTCCACACCGCTTTGCTGTAAGGCGTATGCCTGAATGCCAAGCTGTTCGGCAATTTTAAGTTTCTCTTTTTCGGCATCGCTGATGGATGTGTTGATTTTTGCCTTTTCCATCATATTTTTTGAGCCTTCACTTACAGAGTTTACGCCCTTGTTGATGCCAACGAGCATTTTATCAAAAAAATCTGCCATTGGTTTTCTCCTTCGTAAAAAGAATTAGTCTTCTGCTTTCAGAATAGAATTCTTGATACCGTTTTTACCAAGAGAAGAAAGGCGGGTGTCCACATACCATTTTCCCTTAACCTTAATCATAACAGCTTCCTGCGTATCGCTATCTGTATCGCCGTCTTCTTTTTCAACACGTGTACACTTTACAACCTGTACAGCCTGCAGCTTGTATTCGTCTACATCGTAATCCCAATGTTCTTCTACATAGTCAGTAATTTTATTAACTTCGCTCTTCTTGTACTTTTTGGTTACCTTATAGTTTTTGAAGGTAAGCTTTGTGCCGTCTTCCTTACGTTCCGTTTTAGCATCCTGAAGATCTTCCTTCATTTCTTCAATTGCTTCGTCTTTTTCGTCCTTTTCCCAGCTATACTGTTCCGTATACGGAGACCAGAGAACAGAATAATATGCCTTTGCATTGCCGCTAAGACCTGCCTTGTTAAACTTCTGCAGTGCCTTTAAGGAAGCCGGCTTGAAAGCACCGAAAATGGCGAGCAGAATCAGTACAACTGCGACCGCACCTGCAACGATGCCGATTTTAACAATCTTGTCATCAGCGCCGCCGATTGCTGCTTTTACGTTTTCAAAAGCGCCCTGCACGGGGTTTTCGGTGGGTGCACTTTGAGCCGGTGCTTCTTCAGCTGCTACGGGTTCAAATACTGCGCCGCATTCTTCACAAAACTTTGCTTCTGCCGGATTTTCTTTGCCGCATTTTTCACAAAACATTTATAAATCCTCCTCAAATTTCTTATGCACTGGTATTATGCATTTATCTAATTATAGCATATTGTGTAAAATAAAGTCAATACCTTTTCCTGCATTTTATACGAAAAGCGAGGCGCCGAAGCACCTCGCTTTTTTAAGAAAACATTGTTTTCACAAGTTCATACGCAAATTGAAGATGCCACTCGCGCATGGGGTGATTGATGCGGTTTGCAAGAAGAAGGTTAATATCCACCCCGCCTTGGCGAAACTGTTCCCAAATGCGCATAATGTCACACACGGGGATATTTCTTTCTTTGCAAAGTTCTCTTGCAATATCCATATATTTTATAAGGTCACCATTTTGTTCGCTTTGGGAAATTCTTTTGATGGCGGCAAGGGAAGCAGAATCCTTTACATCAGGGAATTCTTCAATGCAGCGAAGCTGGGGCGTCATAAAAATCACTTCTGCACCTGCGCCTTGGATTTTATCTAAAATTTCCGCAAGAGACGTGCTGAACGTATCCGCATAATCATCGCCACGGGTAGCATCATTGAGGCCGAGACACACTATAGTAAGGTCAGGATTATAGCTTAATATATCCCGTTCTACTCTTTCTTTTGCAGTTTCTGCCCTTTCACCGTTTCGGGAAGCATTGATAATAACAGGCTCGGACTTCGGGAAAAGTTTTACAAGAATTTCGCGAAGCTTTACATCATAGGCAGAAGAGGGGTCAAAGGTAACGCCCATACTGCCGTCAAGCTTTGTATAAACCTCAAAACAGCCTGCGCTCATGCTGTCACCTAAAACAGCAATGACGGGCGCTCTGTGAAAAAATACATTTTCGTCTTTCAGTCTCAGTTTTTCAATGATTTTCATATTTTTATCTCCTGACTAATTCAAAAACATGGTTTTTACAAGTTCATAAGCAAACTGCCAGTGCCATTCTCTTGTGGGATGGTTAATTTTATTGGACATTAAAAGATTTACATCCACGCCGCTCTCGCGAAAGCTTTCCCAAAGACGAATGCAGTCACAAACAGGAACGCCTTTACGCCTGCAAACATCCCGGGCAACGTCCATATACCGAAGAAGCCAGCCTTCTCTTTCCCCTGACGAAATTCTGTCAATATGTTTGAGCACAGCAACGTCAGTAACCTCGGGGCTGCGCTCGGCGCATCTTACTTGCGGCGTAAGGAAAATGACTTCTGCACCGGTAGCGTGAATTTTATCAAACACTTCGCAAAGTGCATCGTCAAAAAGACCGATTTCTTCTTCCTTGCCGTTGGCATCGTTAAGACCAAAGGCTACAACCACAAGGTCGGGGTGAAAGCTTAAAACGTCTCTTTCAAGCCGCTCCTTCTCCCCTTTACATCTGCCGCCACTTCTTGAAGCATTGATAATCACGGGAGAAGACTGGGGGAAAAGCTTTACGAGAATTTCGCGGATATGCACATCATAGGCAGAAGACGGGTCCATTTTCGGTTCCACCCAGTTATCGGGTCTTGTGTAAAGTTCAAAGCATCCTGCGCTCATGCTGTCGCCAAAGATGGCGATGACAGGTGCTTTGTGATGAAATACGTCATCATTTTTCGCCTTCAGTTTTTCAATGATTTTCATTTTATCATCTCCCGAAAAACGCATTTTCGTTATGTTTTCTGCATTATAACATCCTTATAAACAAAATGCTATGGGCAAAACGGCTTTAAATATTGTCAAATCCGCTTTTTCTAAAAAAGGGCCGCATAAAATGCAGCCGTTTTCTGATTATTTAAGCCATTCTTTTTCGAAAAATTCTTTCTGACCCCAGTCCGTTAAAAACATGGCTACGAACGAGTGCGTCATGTGGAAGAGGGATGTGTTCCACTTAAGCTCTTTACCCCATGCTTCAAAGGTTGTGGTTGCACCTTCACGAAGCATGCGGAGCCATCTGCCTTCGTGACCGATATAGCTCTTCAGTTCTTCTTCCTTACCGAGGCGCAAGAAACCGATAAGAGAGGACATTGCCGTATAGAAATTCGTAAGCTCGGGGTCTTTTTCCATCAGCATTTTAACGATTCTTTCTTCCGTTTCCTTATCGGGGCAAAGGTCATAACGAAGCGCAATCGCATTGCCGGGGGCGCTTACATGGGGGGATTCCGCCGTATCTGTAAAGAAGCCCTGCGCCTTATCATAGAACTTTTCCATATAGGAATTATAAATGGGCGTTATATCTTTATAGGGCTTTATGCCGATTTTCTTTGCAATACTGTTCATTGCCTTTAAAGCGCCGAGATAATATGCATTCAAAACGTTATGGGTGCCAGGCGTAAGACCTATGCTGTTACTTACAAAATCATAACCGTCACGGGATTCCTTCGGCCAATCAATCACGCACCACTGGTCCACATCATAAAGAAGACCATCTTCTTTTGCGAAAGATGCTTCAAAATAATCAAGCACAGCGGCAAACTTATCATAGCATTCTTCGGCAAAATCCGTACGCTTTGTAATATACATATGCATAAGAAGATATTCGGGAATCATCAGAACATAGTCCGTTGTTTCCTGAATCAGGCTGCAAGGAGAAATCATAACAAGGCCGGGGTGAAATTTAGCGCTTCTGAGTGCTTCTCGTATGAGCTTTTCAAAAATCGCCGTATCTTTGGTAACCACGGAAAGGGCCATAGAGTCCATAAGTCCGTCACAAAGATACTGCCCCTTTTCTCTTTCAAAGCAGTCCTGAATAATATCCTGCACGCCATAATGCAATGTATTAGTAGCAAGTTTCCATATTTTTTGCAGATTTTCCTCTTCATATTGGCAAACCGCTTTTTCTTCATAGGGATAGTGGCGAACCTGTGCGGTGAAATCAAGAATTTCCACATCTTTGCTGCAAAGATAATCTACGTGGCGGAAGGTTTTATAATCGTATTCCAAAAGGGTATCCTCGCCCCCTGAAAGCACCCATTCTTCCTCATACGTTGTGGATGCACGCATTTTGTAGCGGACGGAGCCGTCCTCATTCAGTTCGTGACCGCAACGGTAGGTGATAACTTCTCCTTCGGGGCCTTTGGCACGGGTCATCAAATTTCCCACATAACAAGCACCGTAATCCACGCGGTATCCCCCATCCACCTTCTCAACCTTCTGAGGCTTTATATAGGAAATGGAAAGCTGACGGGTGGGCTGGGGTGATAGGGTGTAATCAAGATAGGTGCGACCTGCCGCATTTTCCCATTTTGTATCATCAAAATCGGGCTTTTCAAAGCCCACTTCAAGGCTGCGGCTATCATATCTTTCCAAATACTGAAGGCGGTAGCCTGCCACTTTAAGAGGCGTAAAGCCTGTATGCAGGGCGCATTTTACCGTTTCATCGCTTTTTGCAAGAACTTTGCCATCCTGTACAATATCGAAAAGGAGACCGCTTCTGTCATCATTGGAAACCCAATGGCGGTTATTCAGCCCCTGATAATAACAGTGGAGGGCGATGGTGTTCTCCCCTTCGTTTACATAATCCGTAATATCAATTTCATTATAGTAATAATGGAACGGGAAGGCAGGGCAAGGACCTTCCGTTACATATTTTCCGCCAATATAAAGCTTATAATAATCGTCCGCTGTGATGAAGAGGGTGACCCTTCCACTTCCTTTCACCTGAAAACGTGTGCGAAACAGCATATGGCTATCCCCGGGTGTTACATTATCAAAAATAATGGCGCCTTCTTGTCTTTGCCAAACTTCCACGGGTTTAATATTGCGAAATGCAGGCATTGTTATCCATTTGCCGGAAAAATTATGTTCCATATCTATCCTTCTCCATTTTCTTTTTTGAAATCATACCGCACCATTGCGGTAACAATCGAAACCATGGACAAAACATCGCCAATACACGAACCATAAGCACCGGAGGCAAAATTATAAATAAGCCAAAAGGGCGTTCCCATAAGGCATATTATGCGAATTTGCTTTTCACTACTGAGCCAAAAAGAGCCTGTATGCATCATAACGGCTATAATCGGCAGTATGCTTAAAAAGCTTTCATATACAAGTACACCCATAAGAACAATCAGAATATTCACGCCAAGAATACAAGCTTTAAAGTGCTTTTGCACAAAGGAAACATCCTTTTTTTGGGCAAAAAACGTTGCCACGGTGCCGGCAATATCCAGCGCCGCACCCTCAAAAGCACCTAAAAGCAAATATTGCAGAATATAGAGTATTCTGGACGTTACATTGAAAAACAATATGTTTTTTCGTTTCTTTTGCTGATAACACAAAAGATATAACGCCACCGCCAAAAGGCCAACCAAAAAGGCTATGGGTTTCAAATTCATAATACCGTCCTCTTTTTAGCGGAACATGGTTTTTACAAGTTCCTCTGCAAACAAATTGTGCATTTCTCTTGTGGGATGGTTGATTTGATTGGAAAGGAGAGTATGAACATCCACGCCCGCATCCCGCATTTCTTTCCATTTTTTATGACAGTCACAAACGGGAATGTTTCTTTCCCTGCAAAGTTTTTTTGCCTCTTCCAAAAAGAGTTCCAAATCGCCGCGCCGTTCGCTTTCGGCAATATTGGAAATAGCTTTCTTTGTTGTTTCGTCCATTCCCGTCATATCGGGATTGGTGCCACGAAGATTGGGTGTCATAAAGATAAGCTCTGCACCATAGCCTTGGACACGGTCAAATATTTCTTTCAGGGCGCCGGAATAGGTGGGCAGATAATCCTTTCCTCTTGTGGCATCGTTTAAACCAAAGCAGACGGTGACAAGGTCAGGCTGAAAGCTCAAAACATCTCTTTCCAGGCGTTCAAGCCCGCCATCCGCTCTTCCGCCGCTTCGTCCTGCATTGATAATGGCCGGAGAAGATGCCGGAAAATGCCGAAGAAGAATTGCCCGCATTTTCTCCACATAGCCGCTCATAGGGTCAAAAACGGGGTTTGTGCCGCTTTCAAGTTCAAAGCACCCCTGGGTTACGCTATCACCAAGGCATACGATGGTAGGCTGGCGATGACCGAAAATATCTTCATTTTTTGCTTTCAGTTTGTCAATAATTTTCATTTTGAAATTTCCTTTACATATTCGTCCTGACCCCAGTCAGTAAGATAGAGAAGTACAAAGGAGTACATAAGGTGGAAGAGAGATGTATTCCACTTAAGGTCAAGTCCCCATGCTTCAAAGGTGGTTGTGGCACCTTCTCTTAGCATCCGGAGCCATCTGCCCTCATTTTTAATATAGGCAAGTTTTTCTTCTTCCCTGCCGAGGCGTGTGAAGGAGGAAAGAACGGAGAAAGAAGTGTAGAACGCTGTCTTATGCGCTTCCTTCTTCATAACCATATCAATGATTCTTTCCTGTGTTTCTTCATCGGGGCAGAAATCATAACGGAGAGAAAGAATATTGCCGGGGACACTTACGTGCTTTGAGCCTTCTGCATCAATAAAGAAGCCCTGTTCTTTATCATAGAACATATCCATAAAGGATTTTACGATGGGCGCCTCATCCATAAATTTCTCTCTGCCCAGCAGTTCGGCAAGCTTATTCAGGCTCTTAATGGCACCGATATAATACGCATTAACAACGTTATGAAGGCCGGGAGAAACACCGCAGCCTTTAATTTCAAAATCGTAACCGTCACGAGCAGGCTTGGGCCAATCCACAAAGCACTGCTGGTCAACATCACGAAGAAGCCCGTCTTCCCCGGCAAAGGATTCTGTGAAGTAGCGAACGGAATCCGCAATGGTGTCATACCAGGTGTTTGCAAATTCTGTATTTTTCGTAAGATAAGCATGGGTTAAAATGAATTCGGGAACGAGGAGAACATAGTCGGAGCTTTCCTGCATAAGAGAACAAGGTGCACAAATCATAAGCCCGCGGTGGATTCTGTGGGTGCGAAGGGTATCCGCAATGAGCTTTTCAAAGATTGCATAGTCGCCTGTTAAAATGGCATAGGCGGTGGAGGTATAAAGTCCGTCACCTAAATACTGTCCCTTTTCTCTTTCGATGCAGTCCTGAATAATGTCCTGTACGCCGTAGTGGAGGCTATCTGCCGCAAGGCGCCAGATTCTCTGCAGGTCGGGATCGTCATATTTACATACAGCTTTCTCTTTGTAAGGATAGTGGCGGAGCCGTGCTTTAATATCATAAATTTCGGTGCCTTCTTCGCATATGAATTCTGCATAGCGGAAGCTTACATAGTCATACTGAGAGTAGGCATCCTCTTTTCCGGACAACACCCATTCCTCCTGATAAGTAGCGGAGGCGCGCAGCTCATAGCGGACAGAGCCGTCCTCATTCAGCTCGTGGCCGATACGGACTAAAACAGTTTCTCCGTCCTTACCCTTTGCCTTTGCCGTCACATAACCAATATAGTTTCTGCCAAAGTCAACCCTGTAGCCGCCATCGAATTTTTCGAGCTTTACCGGCTCTACATCATAAATAGAAAGCTGGGGTGTGGGCTGGGGCACGAGAACGCGGTCATCGTGGAGGCAAAATGCTGCCTGTTCCCATTCAGAATCGTTAAATTCAGGCTTTTCAAATCCCACTTCAGCGCTTCTGCAATCGTAATTCTGGAGGAAATAAAGGCGATAACCGGTAACACCGATTTCCTTATAGCCGGAGTGAATCTTGCATTTTACAGATTCGTCACTTTTTGCAAGAACTTTTTCGCCCTCTACAATATCAAAGATAAGACCGCTTCTGTCATCATTGGAAACCCAATGGCGGTTGTTAAGACCCTGATAATAGCAATGGAAGGCTACGGTGTTTTCACCGTCCTTCACAAATTCAGAAATATCCAGTTCATTATAGTAATAATGGAACGGAAATGCGGGTGCAGGTCCTTCCGTTACGAATTTACCATTTATGTAAAGTTTATAATAATCGTCAGCCGTTACAAACATTTTCACAGGCTTTGTGCCTTCTGCCGTAAACTTTATGCGAAACAGCATATGGCTGTTTGGGGGCGTAACATTTTCTTTATTTCCGGTGTCATCCGCCATTCTGTGAAAAACATTGACGGGAGCAATGCCAGAAAACTCTGGTCTTGTAATCCATTTGCCTTCAAATTTATGTTCCATTTTTATTACTCCTTCCTTTTTGGTCACTATACCACAATAGCCGAGAAAATGCAAGTGAAAAACTGAAATTAACGAAATATTTTCGCTTCATATTAATATAAAGTCCGTATACAGCAAAAAGTTCGGTTTTCGCCCCTTTAGTTTGACAGTTTTGTGAATTTATGTTATGATTTAAAAAAGTACTTTTCGAGGAAGGTGCACTTATGAAAAACAAGAGTTCACTTTTGTGGATTTTAAAACACGCAAAAAAGGAGGCCCTGCTTCTTTCCGTTTTAGGTTTAACCGGTATGATTACCTCCAGTGCATACGTTATTCCTGCACTGCTCTCAAGGCGTGTCATTAACGCCGTAACCGGCGGCGGCTCCATTGCAGCGGCAAAAGCGGATCTTTTCTTCTCGGGCGGCGTTCTCCTTCTTGTCATTTTATTGCAGCTTGCCCTTTCCATGCTCAGCACACACCTTTCCGCCATGCTTTCCGGCAGACTGGAAATGAAAATCCGTACGGAATTTTTTGAAACGTTACTGCATAAAAAATACGCCCATATATCCAAATTCCATTCGGGCGAAATCTTAAACCGCTTTACTTCGGATATTGACGTTGTGGTAAACGGCATCACAACACTTATCCCCCAAACGCTTTCCATTTTTGCGAAGCTTTGTGCCGGCCTTATCGTTGTGGCATCCTTTTCAGCAAAATATGCACTCGTTTCTGTCCTCTTCGGTATTTGTATTCTGGGCTTTGCGCTTCTCTTTCGTCCGTTTTATAAGAGAATACATAAGGCAGCACAGGAAGCGGCAGGCATTTCGAGAAGTTTTACACAGGAATGTGTGGAAAATATTGTGGTCGTAAAAACACTTTCCAAAAGGGCCGGCGTTTTGGAAAAGCTCAACAGCCACCTTCAAAAGCTTTACCGTATAAAGCTCCGCCGCAGTCTTGTGGGCAATTTTGCTTCGGCCGGTGTTTCACTGATTTTTACCTGCCTTTATTACGGCACACTCTTCTGGGGCGCATTTTCTATTCTAAATGACGCCATGGATTATGGAACGCTCATGGCATTTTTGCAAATCGTTTCGCAGATTCAATCTCCGTTTTTAAGTGCTTCGGGCCTTGTAACGCTTTTATATTCCGCCATGGGCTCTGCCGAACGCCTTATGGAGCCGGAAAACTTTGAAAATGAAAAGACGGATTCTCCCATTGATACTGCCGTTTACAAAAATACAAAAGCCATTTGTGCAGAAAATCTTTCCTTCGGCTACTCGGATGCACCTGTCATTTCCGGCACAACTTTTTCCCTTCCGAAAGGCAGCTTGGTAGCTATAACAGGCTCGTCCGGCGCAGGAAAAAGCACGCTTTTCCGTCTTCTTCTCGGTCTTTTCTCCCCCACGGGCGGAAAGCTTTATCTGGAAACCGAAACGGGCAAGGTGATGATTGACGAAACTTGCCGTCCCCTTTTCTCGTATGTGCCGCAGGGGAATCTGCTTTTTTCCGGCACCATTCGGGAAAACATTAAATTCTTAAACCCCACCGTTTCCGATGCACAAATGGATGAGGCCGCACGTGCCGCTTGTATTTATGACTTTATCAAATCCCTTCCCAAAGGGTTTGATACAGAAATCGGCGAGCGTGGCGGCGGGCTTTCAGAAGGACAGATTCAGCGAATCTCGGTTGCCCGTGCGCTTTGTGCAGACGCCCCCATCCTTCTCCTTGACGAATGCACGTCCGCTCTGGATATAGAAACGGAAGAAGCCATGCTTCGAAATATTGCAAAGCTTAACACAAAGACCGTTCTTTTCATCTCCCACAAAAACGCCGCCTTCTCCTTCTGCGACGTACATCTTAAAATGGAAGATAAAAAGTTTTGTGTTGCAGAGAGATAAAAAAATCCCCCGAGAGTATTCTCGGGGGTATTTTTTATCGTACTTCGTCCAGCGTCTTTGCTTCCGTATGTTCTACGGGGCGCCAGACAACTTTCTTAAAGAGTGCCACAACCGAAATCGGAACGTATGTAAAGAGATATACGGGGAACAAAATGAGATACCAGATTCTCTTCCCTACGGGGCATTTAATTCTATCCCATTCGGTAATCAGTGTCAGCGTACCCATCAGCATAAACATAAAATAAAAGCTTGCAAGGGCGCTGCCGATGGATGAAAGCGTCATATAGCGAATGCTTTCCGGAAGGGCAGAATTTATATATGTCATAATCCAAATGACAAAGTTTACTAAAATCGTAAAGAGGGTTGCCAGATACGCCGGTGCTACCGACATAAACATATCGAAGCAAGGAAGTGCTTTCCTGCGGCTTGTAAAAATGCTCTTCCAGAGCTTGCCGCCGTAATGTGCAACGACCTGATAGAAGCCTTTTGCCCATCTCAGGCGCTGATTCCAGGACTGCTTCATGGTGGTGGGCTGTTCATCGTAAAGCACTGCATATTCACAGTAACCGATGCGCTCGCCGCCGATAACGCTGTCAATGGTAAACTCAATATCTTCTGTCAGAAGGTGGTGTTTCCAGCCACCGTTTTTCTGAATAATGTCATGGTGAACAAGGAAGCCGGTACCGGAAATAGCACAGCTGGAGCCGACTCGCATACGGGGGTTATTGAGGTAACGTGCCTCACGCATAAACCAGAGGGCATAACCTGCGGAAATCCAGTTGTCCCCATAGTTTTTGGAGTTACGGTAGCTTGTTAAGATGCGATGGCCCCTATCAAACATTTTATTCATTTCGGCGATAAAGTTTTCATCGAGAAGGTTGTCTGCATCCAGAACGCAGTACCCTTCATAATCATCAAACCGTCCGTCTTCCATCATGCTTTTAAACAGATAATCCAAAGCATAGCCTTTGCCGATGAGTTCTTGGTTCTGGCGTTCGTATACGATGGCGCCAAGGTCACGGCAAATATCCGCCGTATCATCGGTGCAGTTATCTGCGATAACAATGACATCCAGCTTATCTTTTGGATAATTCTGATTCTGGATGCTTTGAATAAGGTGCCCGATAACGGTGCGCTCATTTCTGGCCGCAATAATTATGCCAAACTTATGAAACGCCTTAGGCGGCTCGGTAATTCTTTCAGGCTTGCGATAAATAAAGCCTACAATGGTATAAATCACCTGATAGCCGTACAAAAGTGTAAACACGGCAAAAACACATAAATTAAAAATTCTGACAAACTGTTCCATAAAACGCTCCTTCTGTCCTTCTTTTTATGACATCAAACGTATTTTTTCGACTTTGTCACCTAAGAGAGTGTACCACAATGCGGTCACATTGTCAAGTTTTTCGCATTTTTATTTTTGTCTTTAAAAATTATTCCATGTTTTCTTTATATATGCTATAATAGAAAATATAAAGGAGGTCACGATATGATTCGTCACCCGTTCCCGCCATTATATGATGAAAAATCCCGTATTCTGATTCTCGGCAGTTTTCCGTCCGTCAAATCAAGAGAACAAATGTTCTTTTACGGGCATCCCCAAAATCGGTTCTGGAAAGTGCTTGCCGCCGTTTTTTCTTCGCCCGTTCCGCATACAACCATGGAAAAACGAACATTTCTTCTTGAAAACGGGATTGCGCTTTGGGATGTAATCGGAAGCTGTGA
The DNA here is from genome assembly GCA_017436645.1 of Clostridia bacterium. Lineage (GTDB taxonomy): Bacteria > Bacillota > Clostridia > UMGS1883 > UMGS1540 > SIG447. Next base: position 39,721 of record JAFSCR010000013.1, read on the forward strand.
CATTGAAGGCAGCGCTGACAGTACGATACGAAATGTCTCCCCCAACGACCTTTCCGTCATTTTAGATTGTGCACCCATTGAAAATATATATGTAAACGGCCGCACGGCGGAAAAATATTATATGCGGTATACCTTTCCCGTGACAGGAAAGGCGGCAACGTGTCTCCCGTCCACATCTCCCGCAAATGCCGCATGTTCCCTTGAAAAACTAATCGAGGCATGGATGGTTATCCGTTAAAAAAGCATAAGAATCCATTCCGTTAAAAGGACGGCACTGCATGCCGAAGCCGCAACAAACAAAAGGCTTCTTTCAAAAAATGCACCGACCAGCGCCGCTATGAAGCCTACCGCTGCGCTTATGGAATTATCCGTCGCAGAGAAGATGGCAGGCACCGTCATAACACTCAGTACTGCATAAGGGATATAGTAAAGAAACGATAAAACAAAACGATTTTTAATTTTTCGCTTTACAAGCACCAGAGGCACCATGCGGACAAGATATGTTACCCCCGCCATGACCAGAAGGTATATGAAAAAAGGTGTTTTAGGCATGTTCTACCTCCTCTACGCTGCGGATGGGCGCCACTTTTGCCATAACTGCGCTTGCCGCCACGGCACAAATAATAATAGCAAACCCATTTGGTATGTTTTTTAAGGCAGGCAAGTATGCAAAAAGACAGCTGAGGGAGATTGCAAGGAGCACACACAGTAATGTGGCTCTTTCTTTTTTTGCCCCCGGCACCACAATAGCAATAAACATGCCGTAAATGGCAAGCGAAAGTGCCGAAACGAGCATGGAGGGCAAAATGTCCCCTGCCACTGCGCCAAACAGAGTCCCCAGGCTCCAACCGAGATAAGGCGTAAGAATCAGGCCGTACATATACCGTCTTTCCACAAGCCCCGCCTGTGCGCTTGCCACCGCAAACACCTCGTCCGTATTCATGAACGCGATCAAAAAGCGGTCACGCATGCGAATATCAGGCCCCAGCTTTTGCGAAAGCGAAAGGGACATGAGTGCATACCGTGCATTAATAACAAGCTGTATGAGAATCAGTTCTATAATTGTGCCGCCCAATGTAATTACGGGAACGGCCGCAAACTGGCCTGCGGAGGTTACATTCGTCATGGAAATGAGAAGCGTTTCCATGATTGCAAGGCCACTTTTCGTAGCAAAAATACCAAAGGCAAAGGCGACGGAAAAATATCCGAAGCAAATGGGCAGGCCATCCTGAATGCCTTTTAAAAATATCTGTTTTTTCATTTGCGGACTCCCTTCTCAAGGAGCTCGTCCATAACGCCCAGATCCCATGCAAGACGGGAAAGGACATATTTGTCCCGAATGTCACGGGATGCTGAGAACGTTTCCGGAATGATAGCCGACGACAGCCCGATTTCTTCAAGGCTTCGGGGTGCGCCGATTGCCATGAGAATCCCCTCTATTTCATCAGAAGACGGGATTTCCTTGTTTATAATCTCTATAATTTCATCCCAGGCGTCCAGTATAACGGAAAGACGTTTTGCATGGCCGGTTTTACTGTATTTTTGTTCCTTTTCCTCCAGCTGTATCATTGCCTCCGCCCCCTTGCCCAAAAAGGCACGGAGATTTTCGGCGTGCGTCTTGTAATCGAAGGCGGAAACGAAGGAAATCGCCTTTTCTCTGTCAGGCGAAATTGTACGAAGAACGTCATAAAACCTCGCCGCCAAAAGCGTCCCTATAGCGCACTGGGTTCCATGAAGCGCTACGGGGGTTCCTTTTGCAAGGCCCCGCATATCCCAGACATGAGAGAAATAGTGTTCCACGCCCGATGCCGGACGGGAAACACCGGCATATGCCATGGCCACGCCGCCTAAAATCAGGCCTTCAAACACCGCCTTCACCGCTTCCGGTTCACGTTTTAAAAGGCCTTCCGCATTTTCCACGCAGCGAGAAACCGCTTTTCTTATCAGTTCTGCCACCCTTTCACAGTAATATTCCCCTGTGATGCGGTGTGCAATGCGCCACTCGGCAATGCTTATGTATTTTGCCAGCATATCTCCGAGGCCTGCCTGCAAAAGACGAAGCGGAGCTTTTGCAAGTACGTCCAAATCGCCGATAATCACGTCAGCGCACCGTGTGGGAAGGGAAACCTTCAGGCCGTCCACCGCCATGGAGGACGTTTCCGAAGCATAACCGTCCATGGAAGGCGCCGTTGCTACCACAACATATGGTTTCCCCGTAATTTTACTTAAAATTTTCCCAATATCGTTTATAACACCGGAGCCGACGGCACAAATGATATCGCATGAGGGGTCATAGTGCATAACTGCCGCCCCCACTGCCGCTTCATCAGGCTCGAGCGTGTCAGTTTTGAATATATAAGAACTATAAGGAATCCGGGATGCAGAAAGTGCCGCGCACGCACTCTCCCCTGCTGCCTTATACGTATTTTTGTCTGCCAAAAGAAACACCCGGGTGCCGAAACGGCTGATAGCCTCAGGAAGTTTGCGGATAGCACCACGCTCAGCAATGACTTCACCTACGGGATTTATATGTTTCCGTCCGCATGTGCATTCGGTTTTTTCAAAATGACTTTGCATTTTATTCGCCCCCTTGCTCCTATCATTATAATACCGCATTTTGTGTTTGTCAATAATTGCAAAAAATCTAAAAAACAGTTGACGAAGCAGATAAAATATGATATTATTGTTAGTTGTTAGAGCAAAGGAGCAAGCTGCATCATGAACGAATTTATGCAAGAAGCCTTGGCCGAAGCAAGAAAGGGAAAAGCGAATTTTTCTGAAATCCCCGTCGGGGCAGTTGTAGTACGGGATGGTGAAATCATCGCCCGTGCACATAATGAAAAGGAAAACCTTTCGGACCCCACGGCCCATGCGGAAATTCTCGCCATTCGCCGTGCCGCAGAACTGCTTGGAGACTGGCGTCTTTCTTCCTGCGACCTTTATGTCACCTTAGAGCCTTGCCCCATGTGCATGGCCGCCATTCGGGAAGCCAGAATCCGTCGGCTTTACTCCGGCGCCTATAAACCGCTGGATGCACCCAGTCTTCCATCGCCCGAAACATATTCCGGCATTGAGGAGGACGCTTGCACCGAGCTTCTGAAGGATTTTTTCAAATCCCGGCGAGAAAAGATTTAACCTTTTCGCACATTCAATACGGAGAAGTATCGAAGTGGTCATAACGGACATGACTCGAAATCATGATACCCCTCGAGGGCCGTGGGTTCGAATCCCACCTTCTCCGCCAAGTGATGCAAATTTGAACTCGGCAAGAGTTTACTTTTTAAGCGGTATTCTTGTCGCGGTTGCAAATTTGTAAAAAAATAGACTATCTGTAATGTAGATGTGAGATACATTTACAAAGCAGATAGTCTTTTTCGTCTATACTCCTATAACGCAATCCGTTATTTTCTAACAATTTCCAGACAAATAGTAAAATAATTGTTAGAATATATCGTAAAGGAGTAAAAAGGCTATGATTAGAATTTTGTTATCCACCCGTCTTGGCGAACGGAGATGGACACAAGCCGACCTTGCTCGTGCAACAGGTATAAGACCATCCACCATAAATGAGATATACCACGAAATTGCAGAGCGAGTAAATTTAGAGCATCTTGACCTTATATGTGAGGCGTTAGGTTGCGAATTATCCGACATAATTGTACGCACACCAAACGCTGATGTTCGTGTGAATACGCGAGTTGGCGTTGCCCTACATAAAGATTGAATCACCTCTAATATCCTTGCCCGGATGATTTCGTGTCATTCGGGCTTTTTCTTTATACTATACAATAGTTCCGTCCGGGAAAACAAATTTACATTCAAACTCCGCTCCGAGAGCCTTAGCGATTTTCTCTAAATCTTCGGAAGAGAATTTGCCTGTTTTCATTCGCTGACCGAACGCCTGTGATGATGTACCAATACGCCTTGCTAATTCTGCCTCGCTGATGTTTGCGTATGTCTCCGCAAGTTTAATCTTTGTTGATATATCCATCCCCGCACCTCCTTTCAAGTGTTCAACATCATTATAAACGAAAAACTTTCAAATGTCAAGTGTATTTTTTCAAACATAAATAAAAAATTTTCAAAAAAATTAAAAAAAATTCAAGAAAACACTTGACAAATGAAAGGAAATCCTTTATAATAGTATATGTAAGGAGGAGGTGATAAGAGTTGGACGAGCAAAAGAAAAAAGCCTTGCAAGAGCTACTGAAAATCTTGAGTGATAATCCTGAAATCGCAGACAGAATTACAATCACAATCAAGCCGAACAGTAAACCTCACAAGGCAGAAACCGAAAGTAAGTAACTTTCAGGCTGAGAGGGCGGGAGCAACCGCCCCTCTCGTAAGTCCTATTATAGCACAAACAAAATAAAAAATCAATAGGAGGACTAAAAAAATGGAAATCACTTATTACACAAACGGAGTTATCACATCAAAGTCATTGGCGGAATGGTTTTTCGGAACAAAGACGGTGGAAAATTCAACCGCATCAGCAGTACAACAGAATAAGAACACAGGCGAAAAGAATTTTAAGTTCTGGCAAGACGGAACAGGCTATCTCGGAATACAGATTGGTTAAGGAAGGAATAAAATGAATGCAGTTTTTCTTAATACAAAGAGGTCGGGGTACAGTCCTGACCAATGCAAAAACACAATGACGGTTGGCGAGCTGATGAATATGCTTGATGACTTTGACGAGGATGCTCCGATTTATTTCAAAAATGATGATGGCTACACCTACGGAAGTATAACAAGATATGATTTTGAGGAAAGCGTGGTGGAGGAAAATTGAGACTTGCAGATTTGAGATTGGTAACGCAGAGCCACACTACAATATGGCTCACGGATGCAGAAACACACGAAACAATCCAGGTTAATGAGTTAAGGTTTATTGATGGCAAATATGACGAGTGTAATATTGAGTTGATGTTCCCGGAGAAATACCCATCAATCTCATCATACGGACTAACAGTTTATATCAATCAAGGAGGAAACGAAAATGAATAAAACACGCAGAAAAGCATTATATGATATCAAGGAAAAAATCGAGGATATAAAAACGGAGCTTGAAGAATTGCTCGAAGAAGAACAGGAATATCTTGATACAGGGTTTTCTGAAAATATGCAGAGTGGAGAAAAATACGAAAAAGCAGAGAGTGCCGTTTCAGCTCTCGAAGATGCGGTAAGTAGTTTAGAAGATGTTGTCGACAATATCGACACCGCCACAGAATAGGAGGCACAAAATGGATAAGTTCTTTTCACAAACAAATTGCGACAGGTGTGGAGGCTCTCTTATAGAGGGCCGCACAATGTCAATGTTCAATGAGGAATGTATCTGCTTAAACTGTAAGGAAAAAGAAACAAAGCACCCCGATTATCAAAAGGCACAGGATGCAGATATAGCGGAAATTAAAAAAGGTAATTATAACTTTGGAGGTATCGGAATGAAGAATAAAGTTTTCTCGGATGAACGAATTAAGGAGGCACTTGCACAGTTCAAGCAAATGCAAATGGAGGGAGACTTGAAATTCTGCCCTCGTTGTGGGGAGCAGCGGATGCGTGATGTTCCTACACACAACTGCCTGAGCAGACAGGCTGATGTGTATGTGTGCGAGGTTTGCGGAGCGGAAGAGGCTATTTACGCTATGAATGGAAACCCTCTCCCTTTGGAATATTGGCACTACACAGGACTGATGGAAATGAGTCAAGCACCCACAGACCACAAGCAAGTTGATTAAATGCCTCTTATTCTCAAATAAAAGGTGTTGCAACTGCGTTTAGCATATTTACCCAAGTAAACACCTATCCTTGTATTAAAATTGAATTACAGGGCATTTTAAGCCCTAAAAACAAAAAAGCCTGCTATGGAGAAAAATCCACAACAGGCTTTTTTATATTTTTATTTATTTGTCGAATGCTCCGGCTCTGTCAAGCACAACCATAATACGAATCATATCGTCTGTAAGATTGAGCTTTCCTTCCTGGTCTCCTCTAAGATACCCTTTTTCGCAAAGCTTTGTGATAGTAGGCCTTGCCCATTCAGGCATATTGCCATCCACACAAGCATAGACCATCTTATTTGAGTTTGTCGCAAGTTCGTCAACTTTTTTGCGTATGCCCTCAACTGTATCTACAAGCATATTAAATTTTTGTTTTTCTTCAAGAGTCATAGGTTCGTCCTCCTCATTGCTCAATAATCTTTTTACATCTGCCCTGAATGTGTCCATTGACTTCCCGTGTTTCGGAAACCAATGCATAACATCTCCGTGGTTGGATGCAATTCCTTTTTTGTAACCCTCCGAATGACAGATGATATTCTGTTCGGTAAGATTAAATTCTTTGCAAAGGTACGCACAGAGCTCAACGGCCTCTTTATACACCGCGTTGAAATAATTTGCATCTGCAAGTCCATCCTCGCAGATTTCAAATCCTATATGTGTATTGTTTGAGGAGCCGCCTCCGTGCCATCCCCTGTGATTCCAGGGTAATGTTTGATAAGTCGCAATGCTGCCATCTGCAAGTTTTCCGATAAAAGCGTGAACGCACACTTGTATTCCTCCGGGCCTTGCAGTGTTCCAATGATTTCCGTTTTTGTTCACGCCAAGAAAACCATCATCCGGTCCGACATATCTTTTCAGCCAAGGATTGTTTGCTCCTGTGGAGTGTACCATAATTCCTTTGACATCAATTTTCTTTCCGGCTTTGTAGCAGTCATTGTTGACAAGAATCAGTTTTCTCAAATCCATAGCCGTAGCCCTCCTTTACTCAGAGCCGCTGAACAACTTTTTAATCAATTCTTTAAGTTCTCCGTATAAGTTATCATAACCAAACATTGCACAATATGCCACGACAAAACCTGTTACAATAGCCGCTACAATCAAGTACCAAACAATAGTGATTGAGTATATCTGGCACGCGGCTAAAAAGGTTGCAACCGTCAGCACAATAGAAATAAGCACAACGAATACCCTTGTAGGCAATTCGCTTTTGCTTGCGAAACTTTTGAATATCTGTGTAAGGATGTTTACGACAATTACAAGCACTGCAAACAGTGTCGCGAACAATCCGAAATGTGTTACATTCAACATAACAAATCCTCCTTAATCTAACGACATTTTACAGCCTGTTTCATCAGGCGGTGCCGTTATATTACTTTTTTTAATTTTTTCAATGTTTTCTGCTTTTGCTTTGTAACTGTAAAACCCGATTGCCACCGCAACAGGAGCGGCAATGTAACTGAACAATCCGCAGAGGGATGTTGAGATGTATGCCACATTCCCGGTATCGAGTATTTTGAATATTACATACATACCAAACAAAAGCCCGATAAAATATGAGAATATTACTAATGCCAAAATCACTTTTGAAAATTCCTTTAATTTCTTTTCTTTTCGCTTTGACAAAATAATCACCTCGTTTTTAATGGTAAGTGGTGGACTTCTGCCATAAGGTCATCCAGGTCTCCGTTACCATTTAGCCCATTGTGATATGAGCTATGCATATTATTGAGTATTCTGCGGTCATCAAAATCTATTTCTCCTTCAGCAATGTACGCTTGACCGAGATAGCGGATTCTGTCATAGAGAATAAATTTAAGAGCCTCGCTTTGAGCATTGGTCTTTTTCTCAATACTCTCTAATCGTTGTTCTATTTTCTTTTCCTCTCTACACTTTTCGTCCTCCGCTTTTTGTTCTGCCCTGTCGTCAAGCTCTGCTTTGCGATTTCTACGCCAGGAAAGGAATTCTCTTACACCCTCAATAATAGCTACCAATACGCCACCTGTTAAGGCAGCGACAAGAATACTTTGCACTTAGCACACCTCCGTAACAAAAAAGCAACCCTGTGAGGTTGCTTTTCCTAAATGCAACCCTACAAGGTTGCGTTTATTTGATTTTCATTTTCTGTGTGCCTTACCAATACAAAATCATTTATTATCTTATTTCTCAAAGATTCGCAATCGCAATGTTTGAGTAGTCCGAGATAACTTTGAAATACATTTTTGCAATAATCAAGAGGCAGTTCTCCTGTGGAGTAATGCTCCATAATATACGCTATGTGTTTCTTCAACTGCAGAGATGTACTTTTCCGCAGTTCCACTCGTCCCGGATAAACTTTTCTGCCGACAAATTCAACAGGATTGCCTACGGGTATAACCGCAGTCTTTTCGTTGAGTTGTAGCCCGAAATTCTCTTGCAAGTAATCATCTACCTGGCCGACAGTTTCCCACGCTTGCGATTTTGAGGGAGTCAAGAAAATCATATCATCCATATATCGCATATAGTATGGCACTCTAATCTCACGCTTTATGTAATGGTCAACAGGTGTCAACACAACATTAGCAGTGAGTTGTGATATAAGCGAGCCTGTCTGCATTCCAATTCCTGATACGCGTTCAGCCGTCGTTACATCAGTACAACGCAAAGGCAGTCCGAAAGGTCTGCCATCACATTTGATAGCGGTTTCTAAAAACCACATCATATCATTGTCATCAAGCGGTCTGCCGAGTTCCCGGAGCTGTACCTCCACAGGCAAGCGGAAAAAGAATTTTGTTATATCCATTTTCCCTATATACCACTGTTGAGGTTTCCTTTCGGTAATCTGCATCCACTCCTGTAATTTTTTTACGGCTCTCAACGCACCCTTTTCAGGTACACTACCGTAACTATGCTCATAAAAAGATTTTGAATATATCGGCCACAACACTTTGTAAGCAGCAGCATTTACAACTCTATCGGAGAAAGGCATAGAATAAATAATTCTCTTTTTCGGGAAGTATTCCATAAACTCGAAAGGCGTTCCTGTTTCATATGTTTTCCACAAGAGCCTGTTCAAATCGTTTATGATGTATTCCTCAAGGTTGGCGGAATATTGTAGCACACCGCCCGAATATCGCTTATTTCTGCGAGCGAGCAAGTATCCGTCATACAAATTTTCAAATGTTGCAAACCTTTCAAAAATATGCGAGTGCTTTTCCATTCCACCATCTCCTCAAAGGCCACACTTTACGGATGCCGTACTCAAAGAGCCGGAACATCAGTATATGTAGCTGACATTTTTCGGCTGTAATCTATAACCGAGGAAATAAACTCCTTTACTCCTCTGCACTGAAAGTAAGCCCTTGAGCTTACAATATCTGGCCACAAGGTAGAGCGGAACGGAAACCGAGGTTGTCGTTCGCGTTGGAACGAGGGTTGTTGCCGTTGTAGTAGAACACGCCCGCGTTGTCGTTGTCGTTGTAGTTGCCACCGCGGTAGAACAGGCCGCCAAGTTTTACAGTTTATTCCCTATGTCAAGTGGAGTGTTGGTTATTGACGGACTTTAACCATCCACCGAGCATCTTTCCAATCTCAACCACCATTCCCGACCATACCTCATATTTTTTCAGAGGCAAAAATCCGAGTGTGAATGATAGTCGAAGATAAGCCTTTAATGTTGCTATCTCAACATCCATATCTTGTAGTGTAGTCTTTTTATAATATTTTTTCTGTGCCTCAATACACCTTTTAAGCAGAATATCCATACTATGCTTAATGTCGGTAACGAGAGCAAATTTCTCCGACTTTGGAAATTGTTGTAGTGCCTGATAGCCGTATTGCATCATATCAAAAACTTTCTGCAATATTCTTAATTCTTCTGCCATCTCACACACCCTTATTTACAAAATCGACGAGAACATTATACACCTAATACGGAGTGTTGTGGTCGATTTGTGAAAAAATAACGGAATGCGTTATTTTTCAAAATTCAAAAATCGCGTCTCCGCTTACGCGGAGAAAAAGGAATGAGAGCCGCTATCGCGACTCTCAACAGAACACAGTTCCGCAGATTACAGTTTGACAAAAGCGGAACGGAAACCGAGGTCGCCGCCCGCGTAGGAACGAGGGCTGCTGCCGATGCAGTAGAACACGCCCGCGCCGCCGTTGTCGACGTAGTTGCCACCGCGGTAGAACAGGCATTCGCCTGATGTTGATACATAGTAGTAATCATCTCTGTATGTATCAGCAGCATCATTCGGGAATAATGCAAGAGCTTTTACAAGTGGGGGAATTGTTACGCCACTTGCAGCAGTTGCCTCCTTGAATGTGCCGGAAGTGGTAATTCCTGCAGAGCCATATTTGATAGTGCCACTTGTTCCGGGAGCAACATATGCACCCGACTGATTGATTGCTTTCCAAAGCGTACTTTCTGCACTCTCGTCAACGCCCATGGCCGAGTTGTTGTCCTGAATAACTTGGAGCTCTCCGTTCTTAACTCTTACGCCGCCAACCCATTCGTACACATTTCCGTTAAGGTCAGCAATGCCGGAGAAATCGTTGTTATGGAACCACGACTTAGGACCGGAGCCTGTTGCCGTGTAAGGAATATCATCCCATCCGTCGTCCGGGTTATCAGGGTTATAATATACTCTTTCGGGCATTGGTGCACCCTTTTCGGATGTGTTGTAATAATCTCCGTAAGAATAATTGTTGTTACCATACGGCATACAGTCATTCTTTTTACACCAAAGAGCGATTGCCGCCCACTCGGCATTTGTCATAAGATGCCATCCTTCGCCTTTTGCCTCACAAGCGGCTTTCGCCTGGTCAAAATTGATTGTGTGCTTTGGTCTTTGGTATGGGAGCGAGTACGCTCTGCCATCCTCGACAATATTCTGATACTTGGAAATATAAATGTATGGTACTTCCTGACCATTGACCATAAAAGCGGGATGAACACCCGAGCCTGACAAGCCTACATCTGCATAGGTAAATTTCGGAATCTTTACCATTACGGATGGTCTACCAAGGTCATCCACGATAATCTCATTGTTCGGTGGTAACACAAGATTGCTCAAACTGTTACCGTCTGCCTGTGTCATTAACTTAATATCCATTATTCACACGCCTCCAATCTGTTGATTTCATTTCTTATTTCCTGTCTCTCTGCGTGGAGAGCCTCAACATCATAAGGCATCTCGCCGCCGATTAAGGAAATTTCCTGACATTTGATTACCTTGTAATCTGTGCTTGCGAGTAACTTTTTAAGCTCTGCGATTGCCTCATAGTTCGGATATGCTTTCCAAACAAGAACAATCTTTCCACTCTGTTCCTCGTAAGTACGAGTGTAATTGTGAGGGATTTCTCCCTCAGGAGTGCTCGGCTTTTCTGTCTCCTCATAAGGAAGAAAGCCCGCGTTCAAAGCATCCTCGTCCGACTCGAATACTCCAAACTGCACTCTGCCGTGTTCGTCAAGTTTTGCGTAACGCTGTTTCATTGTCTGTTACCTCCTAAATTAAATTATTTGTTTTAAGATAGTTTCTCCGTTTGATACAGACAAACTATATCTTACACCTGTAATTTCATCCGTGATGGCTTTGCCGATATATTTAAGTCGGGGAACACCATCTGCAGGGATGTGCAGCAGATAATCTCCGCTACCATCTTCACGAAGAATTGCATCTCCGTCATCTGTAACATCCACAAAGCAAGTCGGATATAATACCTTTCCATCAACTCTCACTACCGCAACAGGTAACTGTGCATCAGGAACAATACCGTCGACAAGGTCTGCCTTTTTGCTGAGCTCCTCGTTTACGAATTCCAAAGAGGCTTTATCTCTCTGCAAAGTACCGATATCATTTTCAGCATCCGTCATTTGTCCTTTTAAGGTTTCAATATCCTGTGCGTTCTTTTTACCTTTGTTTCCGGCGTAAGCAGTAGATGCAGTTTCGCCAAGTCCAAGACTCTTTGAGATTTCCACATACTGACTTCCGCTCCACCGATAAGTAAGATTTGTTGATGTATCTACATAAATCTTTCCGCTTTCTCCTATCTCCGGGAATGTTGCCAAAGTGCCCTCGATTGTATCGTCAACATATGAGGGCAACTGTGCGGATGGAACAAGCCCGCTTTCGTTGAGCTCTGCCACACCGCCCGCAACGCCTTTCTGTGAAAGAGGTATTTTGGTATCATCCTCAATCGTGATGTCGGCTGTTCCGTCAAAGTTTACTCCGTTTATTTTTCGCGGAGTTTTAAGCTTTGTTGCAGAACGAACATCTTTGTTTGCATCTGCGGTATTATCCACATTGCCTAAACCGACCTGTGTCTTTGTAACCTCGTGAGGATTTAACTTGTTCCCGGTATGAGCATCAAACTCCGTCTTTGTAGCTTGTTTATCATTGGTAACATTGCCAAGTCCTATTTGTGCTCTTGTTACAGAGTGAGGATTGCTCAAATTTTCTTTGTGGTTTTTCAAACTGTTAAACAGTTCATTTACTGCATCAACAATATTTGTCTTTGCAGTTGTTAAAAGATTTGCGATAGTTCCTATCCAGGAGCCGAGGAGCTTTCCTTGTCTTGCAGAAAGAACAACCGTATCGCTATCTGTGTCAAGGTCATCCGCTATCTGCGGCTTTACCCTGACCGCTTTTACTGTTCCATCTTCAAGGGCAGTGATAAGATAATCTCCCGAGCCATCTGCGTGTATTATAATTTCTCCGTTTTCGTCCACATCTACAAAGCGTGTACCATAAAGCGGAGCACCATCCGCAAAAAGCGTGTGGCTTTTGTTAAAATACGGCAATGAGCCTTCCGGGATAATTCCGTTTTCGTCAACCTCTGCAAATCTTCCGATATAGCAAGGCTCAATAACATCCTCTCCGTTAAGCAGAATGTGCAAATACCCTGTGTTTGAATTGTACTGAAATTCGTCAAAGTGGCTTTCGTCCACTCCAAACCTTTTAAGTATATCTATGAGGGTGCTGATTGTTATTCTGCGTACAGATAGTTTTTCTTCTCCTTCTGCAATTTCTTCAAGTTGAGAGATAAGGACTGTACCTCCATCTTTCATTGCATTGACTATATCTTTTTCTGCAAGTCTTATAAGAGCCATAGTTTCACCTCCTCGCTATTACGCCCAAATGTAATGGTATTTGTAGCCATTGTAATTTGTTTTTGGGTGTGAGCTTGATGAACAGTAACACACATAAAATCCATTATCAACAATGGCTATTTTTACATAGTGATAATAACTGCTCGGATTGTCCGCAAAATTAACATAGAGATATGATGTGCTCGTTACTGCGTTCATTCCGTCAACAGC